>JAJDBF010000001.1 GCA_029261535.1 Nitrospinaceae bacterium
ATCATGGACCGACTCAATCACAGACCAAGAAAAACGCTTGGGTATAAGACACCACATGAACTATTCTGCAAAAAGAAACCACCACTAACCGTTGCACTTCAAACTTGAATCCACCACTTTCTGGTGAAGAAATAAATGCAAAAACGAAAAATATTGTTTTACATATCTGGAGGACTATCAGTTATTGCCAGCTTGTTTTGTATATCGGGAATGGTTATGCATGCTTGGCTGAGTGCCACTCCAGATTACGATATCGCAAAAGCACAAAGTGCCTTTGATATTTATCTGACCTTAAGTCTTTTTTGTATTTTTCTGTCCGGGTTATTGTTTTACTTTGGTAAAAAATCAAATAAGATTTCATAGAATGATTTTAAATTTCCAAGGAGACTATTAAATGGAACAGGCAACATTTGCGGCAGGTTGTTTCTGGGGAGTTGAACTTGCTTTCCAGAAACTTAAAGGTGTATCGGATACAAAGGTTGGCTACACGCATGGGCAAACAGAAAACCCGACCTACGAGCAGGTTTGCACCGGTCAGACCGGTCACACTGAAGCGGTTTTAGTTGAGTTCGATCCGGCGGTCATTTCCTATAATGAACTGTTAGATGTGTTCTGGAATAAACACGATCCGACGCAGGTGAACCGGCAGGGCCCGGATATTGGTACACAGTATCGCTCCGGAATCTATTTCCACACCGAGGAGCAAAAACAGGAAGCGATTCAATCGCGCGATGCGCTGAACCAATCCGGTCGCCTCTCGCAACCGATCGCTACCGAAATAAAACC
This sequence comes from Nitrospinaceae bacterium, assembly GCA_029261535.1. GTDB lineage: Bacteria > Nitrospinota > Nitrospinia > Nitrospinales > Nitrospinaceae > Nitronauta. The sequence goes on from JAJDBF010000001.1 coordinate 787, forward strand.
CTCTGCTGTGTTTTATCCTGCGGAAGATTACCACCAGCGTTATCTTGAAAAACGCGGAATGACGCATTGCGGTTAAACCATTGACGGAACCCGGTAAAAATTTTTCAGGCGAGTGGATGAAATTCTATGCCTGCAAATAACGTAAGGAAATGAAATATGAGTTACGACAAGGACCCCGATCCTTTAATGAGTGCCGATGAACTGCTGGCCCAGTTGAATTCCATACTCAAAAGTACCGAAGAGGAATTGATCCACCTCAAGGCGGAAACGATTCGCGGCTTGGTCAAATGGCGCAGTAAACTGCCGAATCTGAGTGGCATCTCCCTGTCGAAAGCCGACCTGTGCGCGCTGGATCTGACCTACGTTGATTTTACCGAATCGAATCTCAGCCAGGCTCTCATGATCGGGGCCAACCTTACCCAGGCGGATCTTGTTCGCACTAATTTTCACAAGACCAACCTCGGCGGTGCCAACCTTTATAATGCCGACATGACGGAAGCCCATTTCCTGGAAGCCAACCTCGCCAAAACGGATTGGAGCGAAGCCATCCTCCACCGTGCGAATCTCGAAAAAGCCGACATTGGACACGGCTCGGACTTCCGTGACGCTGACTTGACCTCTGCCAACCTGACCAACGCCAACCTGCGTACCGCCAAGTTCCCTGGCACTAATTTCACCGGAGTTATCCTCAAAGGTGCCGACCTCACTCTCTCGGAAAACCTCACCATCGACCAGGTACGATCCGCCATTATCGATAAAACCACGCGCTTCCCAAGTTACATCAAGATGACCTGGAAGAGTGAAACCGAGTACGATATCCGCATCGAACACGATGACCCCCCCAAAGAGAACCCGAGCCAAACCTCCATCGAACCGCCCGACCCCTTCGCCACCTAGCCACCTTGCGGTGGGGCTAACAGGTGCTTTGCGCACGGCTAGCCAAAACAATAAAAACCATCGCATGTCATTCTGAGCGAAACCCTTCGACAGGCTCAGGATAAACTCCGTGGAGAGAAGAATCTCGCCTTGGATTTTGAGTTATGCAAAGGTCTCCTTTAAAAGAGGGAATATAGAAGCGCATCGCAAAATGTTTTACGTTAGCCGTCCGCGGAGGACCCAGAGGAGGGGAGTTTTTTTATACCAGTCATAATCGGTGTAGCGGCAGACGCGAGCCAAGCGTGCGCACAGCAGGGCATCCTCTTTGGTTTTTCCTGCCTTCAGGTAGGCATCGACGACCATATTCCATATCCTCGTTTTCCAGTCCTCATAATGCTCCCGGTAATCGTTGACCGCTTCCCGGAAAGGTGCCAGCAAAGCCTGCGCTTTTTCTGAATCGATTCCCGGACACCCTTCAAAATTATCTGCCGACCTGCCGCACAACGCCTGACGAAAAAACTCAAGGTCAGCGAGATAGCGACTGCTGGTAACCGGGTGGGTTGCCGGAAGTTTTGGATTCCACCAGTCGCCCGGAATCATTGCAAGGTTTGGATTGGAACTGATCATCAACCGTGGCTCGTTCATGGGGAAGGGCGAGGTCGCCCAGACTCCGAGGACATCGATAGCTTCCAGCCCTGGATAGCGCAAGCAGGAATAATTGCGTCTCAGGTATTGAATCAGGGCCTGGTACAAACGTGAATCGCCAATGGCGATTTTACTGTAGGCCTGGTAATCACCAAACAATCGGCGGCGAAAATGTGCAGTGTCCGATAAGGCGATCTCGGGCGATGGAGTTTGAAAACGCTCTGTCCATTCGCTGACTTTCTGGCTCAACTCCATGATGGATTTCTCTTCGATGGCGTGTACATTGTGCACGGTCCGCGTCCGCACCTCCCCCTCCCCCTGCGCCGAAAAATAACTGGTCAGCCGGTCGCCATCGATCAGTAAACTTTTATAGATCGGATTCATTCAATTTTAAGAGCCCCGCTTCTTGCTGAATGGGTGAAGGGCCATATTGAAATTTATTCATAAATGGGAACTTAGAGGGAGTTTGTTTCCGCATTGGAATAACTCGTGGATATTTTTTTGATTAGCCGTTACCTTAACTCCATTAGGGGTCCCCTTTGGGTGAGGTCATCGCATTGTTCCTCATCCCTATTAATATGGGAGGTTGAAGTGATAGCCCCTCCGTTCGGATTTAAGCTATGGTTTTATTCAGACAAGGGTTGATCGATCAAAGATTAAAGCAAAAAACGGCAGGCTTCCTGATCGGTGCCCTGCTAATCCTGACTGCCGGATTTTGGGGGATCGATCAATACCAGACCCGCCAACAGCAGATATCCGGGGCCAACACGTTGCTTCAATCCCTTTTGGTTTCTCTTCGCCATTCTATAACAGAAGACAACGGTCAATCAGCCGAAAGACTGCTGAAGTCACTTGTCGATGTACCTCGGGTTCGCTCTGCCGCTTTATATACCGGCGACGGCACTCTCCTCACGCAATATTTGTCCGAAGAAAATCAGGGCCCGGTGCCTGTCGAGCCGGGTACGCCCGGGATTCGCCTCGAAGGTTCCAAAATTAAAATAGTTTATTCGCTTAAGCAGGATGAGGCAAACTCCCCCGCGACCCTGTTTCTCAGTTTATCTTTTGCAGACACACCCTACCACTGGCAGGTTCCTTTTTTTCTGATCCTGATCGCGCTTGCGGTTTACGGTTGGGGCTATCAGGCTTTGTATTCCTTTCTGACGCGCTTGCTGGTCAATGCCCTCTCTCACAATACGCCATCCCTTGCCAGCCCATCCTCCGCAGAACACCCTGAAAAAAGAACGAGGACAAAGCTGAGAGAAAATACCACGATGGATTCTGAACCTTCGTCCAGTCCTCAAATGAAAGAAGAGGACATGAAGCTTCTGCAAATGGAAGAACGCTTGAAACTTGAAATACTGATCCGCAAGCAGAGCGAAGACATCCTCAAAACCCACAACCGGATTCTTGAATATCTGGCGATGGGAAATTCACTGGAGGAAGTGCTGGACCTGGTCAATTTAAACCTTGAATGGGAAATCCTTCCGGACACTATCAGCACCATTTATCTAATGAATGAAGACGGTACGGACCTGTTCCTGAAATCCGCGCCCCGTCTGGATGAATCCTTGAAGCCGGTGATAAACACTTGGCGGGTGGCACCGCAAGGCAACCCCCTGGGTCTTTCCGCCTGCAACAACCATATTGTGATTGTCGAGGATATCGACAATGACCCGCAGGGAAACTGGCTTCCTGAAGAACCTCTTGCCAACGGATTCAAAGCTTGCTGGTCGATTCCCATTCCCAATCCGGTCGGCAAATCCATCGGTGTGATCGGTGTCTTTTGCCACCATTCACGAAGCCCTTCCGTTGAAGAACTTAAGAATCTCCACTCCTCTGCCTTTCTCGCGGGAATCGCCATCACCCGTAAACACAATGAAGATGATCTCAAAAACTATTCGCGTGAATTGGCCAGGAGCAACCAGGACCTGGATGATTTTGCCACCATCGCCTCGCATGATCTGCAGGAGCCCTTGCGCAAGGTGGCGGCTTTTGGCGAACGGCTGAAGAAACACTGCGGCGAACAACTGGATGATCGCGGCAAGGATTATCTCGAGCGGATGCTGAGGGGAACTCTGCGCATGCAACAATTCATCACCGACCTTTTGAAATATTCCAGGGCCGGTGCGAGGATCGATGCTTTTCAACCCACCGACCTGAACAAGGTGCTCACAAATGTTTTGGTGGATTTCGAGTTTCGCATTGAAGAAACCGGGGCAACACTACAGGTGGGCACGCTCCCAACAATTGAAGCCGACAGCGTGCAACTTCAGCAGGTGTTCGCCAACCTGATCGGCAATGCCCTCAAATTCATTCGCGAAGGAGTGCCCCCGCAAATAAATATTACCGCCAGTATGATAAGCGAACATCATGTCGAGATCAGCCTTGTAGATAATGGCATCGGTTTTGACAATAATTCCCGCGATCGTATTTTCAAACCGCTGGAACGCCTGAACTCCAACCGGATTTTCGAAGGCAGTGGCATGGGGCTCGCCCTGTGCCGTAAAATTGTGGAACGCCACAGCGGGACCATTACCGCAGAGAGCCAACCCGGCAAAGGCACTCGGATCACCATTGATTTCCCGCTTCATCAGAAAAAAATTTGACATAGCTTGCCCGGCCTTCTTATCCTGTTTTTCCCACAGAGGTATGGAAATCCTCAAGAGAGGTTTTGGCTGACCCAATGTTCGAATTTCTGATTCACATTTCGGGCCCCGTCTACCTGCAGGTTTATGCCGGGGGTGCCTTGCTTCTCCTTGTCCTGGCATGGATGTGGAGCCTGGACAATTCCTTGAGCTTCAAGGAACCTTCCCCCTCCAAATACGATGCCCTCACCATTGCGACGTTGATCGGTCTGCCGCATGTCATCCGCACGATTCTGTTCAGGTTGTGGTCACGCAATATGGTCCGCTTTGAAGGGGACGATGACAGCCCGCAAGTGGTGGCAACTGCCGGGCCAGAGCAGGGCGAAACGCCTATCGAAATTCGACTGCTGAAATTCCTTGAACAACCACACAATCCTCTCGTCCTGTTCACCGACCCCAACCTCAAACGGGATATCGAAAAAGAAATTGCACCGATCGAGAAAAAGCTGATCCATTCTCATCTGCGATTGGACAAGGACACAAAAAGTCGGAAAGTCAAAATAGCGTGGATGGTCGCGCTTGTTCTTTTATCTGCCGGAATTCTCAAACTGGTCTACGGCGTGTCGCGCAGTAAACCGGTCGGTTTCCTCATCCTTGAAATGATCGTTGCGCTGATTCTCATGTTCGTAATGCTCAAGCCCTGGAGAACGACAACGCGTCTGGGTAATCGTTATCTGAAGGGATTAAAAAAACATTTCAATTGGATCAAGGGTTCCATGGAAGTAGGTAGAGTCCCCAACGGCGTGGACCCGGCCCTGCCCCTCGCCATTTTTGGGATCGGCATGTTCTCAAGTGTTCCCGCCTTCAAGGCGTTTCAGGAAAGATTCAATCGATCGTCGTCGAACAGCTCCACCGGATGCGGCGGCTGTGGTGGTTCCGATGGCGGCGGTTCTGATGGTGGCGGCGGATGTGGAGGGTGCGGCGGATGCGGCGGTTGATCCAATACATGACACGACAAAGTAACATCGAAACCGAATGCGGCACCGGTCCGTATATTCCGCACAGCCTGCTCCTGCAATGGCACATCACCGAACGCTGTAACCTGCGTTGCCTACATTGCTATCAGGAAGAATACAGCGGAGCCGAACTGCAATGGGGTCAATGGATGAACGTCATCGAACAATTCAAGTCCCTGCTCACGCGCTGGCGTTTGCAAACCGGACAGCCAAAATTTCGCGGGCACATCACCGTCACCGGCGGCGAACCGTTTGTCCATGCTGACTTCATGAAACTCCTGCAACATTTTTCAGAAGACCGCGCGTGGTACAGTTTCGCCATCCTCAGCAACGGCTCGCTGATCGACGACACGGTTGCACGAAAACTCGAGCCTCTTCGCCCGGCCTTCGTGCAAGTCAGCATGGAAGGCAAACAGGAAACGCACGACCGCCTGCGCGGTGACGGCAATTTCGAGAAAACACAAAATGCCATCCGGCACCTGGTGTCACGCAACATCCCGACCCTGGTGTCGTTCACCGCGCATCGGGAAAATTATAAAGAGTTCGGCGACGTGGTCGCCATCGCGCAAAAACTCGGTGTTAAAAAAGTTTGGTCGGATCGATTCCTGCCCAACGGCGCAGGCATGGACCACATGGCGGGCGAAGCACTCACGCCCGAAGAGACGCAGGAATATTTTCAGTCGATGGCGGACATCCGCAATAAAACCAAACGGCGCTGGTTCGGCAAGCGTACAGAAGTTGCCATGGACCGCGCCCTGCAATTTCTGGAAGGTGACGGGCGGCCCTATTTCTGCAAAGCCGGCGACAGCCTCATCACCCTCATGCCCAACGGCGATGTCTACCCGTGTCGGCGCATGCCGGTGCACGTCGGCAACCTCACCGAACAAACTCTTGAGACCATTTATTACGAGAATCACCTTCTCAAAAAACTGCGCGACCCGGAGCAGGTCAGCGAAGGTTGCGAAGGTTGTTTCTACAGCGGCATGTGCAAAGGCGGACTCAAGTGCATGTCCTTTGCTGTGCACGGCGACCCGTTTGTGCGCGACCCCGGTTGCTACAATGATCTAGAAGAAGAGGGAGACATCATAAAAGTTTTTGAGGGTCCACCAGGCACTAAATTGTGTCACCCTGAGCCTGTCGAAGGGGGACCTCCTTAGTGCTGGCATTTTATTTAATTCTTAAGGACGAGGCCACGCACCATTCACCCGTTCAACTTCAGGACATATCATCATGAAGACAGAGACCATCAACTGGCACAGCATAATTTTTCCCACCGACGTGCGCGACGCAGTCGAGACCCTCATCGCAAGTTATCAAGAACAACTTGACACCCGACTGACCGGCATCATCCTTTACGGCAGTGGCGCACGCGGGCATTTCCGCCTGGGCAAAAGTGATGTCAACCTGCTGGTGGTACTGGATGCGGTCGACACCGAAGCACTCAACGCCATGCTGGACGCAACGCTGACGGCGCGACGTTACAACATCTCGCCCCTGTTGATGACACCCGCCGACTTGCAATCGTTCACGCATGTGTTCCCGATCAAGTTTCTTTCCCTCAAGGAATCGTATCAAGTGCTGTGGGGGAAGGATGCGATCAAGTCGCTGGAAGTTGACCCGGCGAACCTCCGCCTGCGTTGTCAACAGGAAATGCAGAACCTGTTGATGCGCCTGCGTCGGCATTACCTGTCCCGGCAGGGGCACGGCCTCACCGCCATGGTGCGCGAAAACCTGAACGGATTCATGGAAGCCTTAAGGCGCGTTCAGCAACTGGCCGAGGGCGAGGTGCCCTCGCGCAAAGAACTGGTCGCGCGGTCAGCAAAAACGATAGGATTTGATCAGGAAAAACTGGAAGACCTGATGGACATCAAACGCCCGTCGGGTCACCAGAGTCTGGAAATATCGCACGAACGGTATAACGACTTCATGCAGATCATCGAACACACCACCCGCTTTACCGAGAGTCTGAAGGCGAAATAGTTTTCACTGCCAGCCTTAGACTCCCTGCGGCTTCAACGGTTTTAACTGTGGGTTGCTTACTTATGTCTATTTGGGGATTGAATAAATAACTGAACTTCCTGATCCAATTTTGTAAAGAACCTCATTAATACTTCAATAAACTCGCCTATAAATTCTGGACTAAGTGAGACACAAGAACCGGGATTGCCTGATAATGTTGAGTTTTGGGTAACAAATTCATTTAGTTTATTTTTTGGATCATCAGAGAGGTAGCCACCGTTATGCACTATTTGATTTCTGAGTTGATTCACAGCTTTTATATATCTTAGATTCAAATAGTAAGTGCAACTTCTATCGATTGGGAAAGTGGATAAGCTGCGGTAACATCGTGGTTTTTCCCACCGACCAAAGCGAGAGGTGCACCGATGAGAGGTTACACGCAACTTACCCACGAACAACGA
>JAJDBF010000002.1 GCA_029261535.1 Nitrospinaceae bacterium
TATCGTTGTTCGTGGGTAAGTTGCGTGTAACCTCTCATCGGTGCACCTCTCGCTTTGGTCGGTGGGAAAAACCACGATGTTACCGCAGCTTATCCACTTTCCCAATCGATAGAAGTTGCACTTACTATTTGAATCTAAGATCTTCAAATTGCCAATCAATTAGCCTTTGTTGATGGGTTGGGAAATTTGAGGTGAGAAAATTGGGTTTAAATTTTTTAAATCGGATAAGGAATTTCTCGTTTACATTTAAGAAAAACAGCCCGTTTTGGTCAAAAATTGAGACATTTGAAAATCCAATCAGATCCGCTTTCACTCGAGCCACTATTTGATCCCTAATAATTGAAGCCTTGGTATGAGTTTCAAATTTCCACCCAAGATGGCCCAAGTCCGTCACATAGTCTTCCAAACCTTTCAAAATGCAATTGCACAAAATTGGGAAAATCGACCCCAACTCTTTTTCCACCTCTTCCTTGCTCAACATTTTCATTTGGCTAAATCCTCTCCGTTGTTAGCACTAATGCTGTCATAAAAAAAACTAGCATAAGGCGGCAAATTACACAACATAATATTTAATAAAATATTCCAAAAATATTCTAAAATCAACAAAAAATCGTTTGTTTAATTGAACTTAAGCTACTTCAGGTTTTTTAAAAATTCGGAGAGAAATGCGGTCAGGTTCTTTGTCGCCAGGCGGGATTGATTGCGTAGCGACAGCGCGTGTTTTAAATCGCCGGGATGAGTCAGCACATGCCATCCGGCCTTGAGAAAATCAGGCTCGCCAGTTTCCTTCACCAGATGCGTGAGGTCGATCAGTTCCTGCTCAGCCGTGTCGCTGATGGCGCGGATGGATAAAATCGACATCGCCTCGCGCCGGGCGTGCTCGACCAGATCGAACGTTTCCATATCCACTGCCAAGGCCTGATAATCGCGTGCCAGTGCCTGCTTGTCTTCCGGGCGGCTGACCACCTGATCGACGGTCATCAGGGCACCGCAATGCAGAGCCGTTTCCGGCGGACAGGACAGCACCATCGCCTGAGACACCAGCGCCGGATCGAGCGCCATCACACGGAACGGTTCAGCCAACGCATCGCTTCCAAGGTCCGGCGGATTCAAACGCAGAACCCGGTCGGCCAAAACCATATCGCCGAGTTTCAATTCAGGATCGGTGCCGCCGGCGTATCCCACCGTTAACACCAGCACCACCGGAAATTGCGCCAGCGATTTTTTGAGAGCATCGAGTGCCCGCCCCGCGCCAACGCCGGTGCGCACCAGCAAAATGCCGTAGCCCTGCCACTCGCCTTCCAATGCGGTGATCGAACCCCAGACGTGCTTGCGCTCGATTTTCATGCGCTGTTTGATGCCAGCGATCTCGTCCGACACCGCGCCTAAAATTAAAATAAACGCTTTCATGTCGCGCTTCCCTGAATCGCTTCGTTCAGAGGCGATTGTTTTTTCCCGGCAGTGAAAATGCAGATAAATGCTTTCATGTGATGATTGTAGCGGGATGTTCCACAAGGTGGAATTAATTTTTACCTGGCAGTGAAAACGCCGGTACAGAAATTCATTCGGCGCGACCCTAGAGGCCTCGCTTTGTGGAATTAATTTTTACCTGCCATAGAGTTGTGGTAGTGTCGGTCTCCTTATTCAAACGGAAAGACCATGTCCAAACCCACATCCATTATTCCGGTAAAAACCGGCGATCAGCTTGAAGTTGAGGTCGAGACGCTCAATTCATCCGGCGATGGGATCGCCCGCGTTGACGGCTTCACCGTGTTCGTCCCGCAAGGCTTGCCCGGCGACCGCTGTAAAATCGAGATCGTGAAGACCGCCAACCGCTTCGCTGTCTCCCGCGTGATCGAGAGGCTGGCATCAGGACCAAACCGCATCCAGCCGCCCTGCCCGGTGTTTCCCGAATGCGGCGGCTGTCGCTTGCAGGACCTCAACTACGAACAGCAGTTAGCCTTCAAAGCCGGAGTCGTTCAGGACAATTTAAAACACATTGGCAAAATCGAATGGACGGCCCCGATCAAAGCCATCCCTGCCATTCCGGTTTACGGTTACCGTAACAAAGGCAGTTTTGCGCTGACAGGGGGAGGCAAAAAGCTCGGTATTGGATTTTTTAAATCGGGAACGCATGAGGTTGTCGACTCCGCCACCTGCGACACTTTGCTGGAACCGGTCAACGCCATCAAGGAATGGTTGCGCGGCCTGATCGCGCATCACAATGTTTCGATATACGATGAAACAAAGCACCAGGGATTTTTAAGGAATCTGGTGGTGCGGCATTCGACAGCCACCGGACAATCACTTGTCGGTATTGTCACGACACGCGGCATCTTCAAGAAACGCTTATTGCCCGATTTGACCAAAGAATCAGATTTGAAACGATTGGGCATCGTTGGGATTCTACAAAATTTCAACGCGCAAAAAACCAACTTCATCCTTGGACCCAAGAGCAAGCCGCTGTGGGGCCGCGATTTTATAGAGGACGACCTCGACGGCTTGAAGTTCAAAATTTCCCTCGGTTCATTTTTTCAGGTCAACCCGAATGAAGCGGTCAAACTCTACAAGTTGATTCAGGAGTGGACGCATCTGGAAAAGGGCCTCGTGGTCGATGCCTATTGCGGTAACGGTGGTATTGCCTTGTGGCTGGCACGCGCAGGTAGAAAGGTGCTTGGCATCGATGAATTCGTACCCGCCATCGACGATGCACGCGTCAGTGCCGGTTGGAACAAACTGGACGTTCAGTTTGAAGCGGGAACGCTGGAAAGTCACCTCGGGGATTTGGTCGAAAAAGAAATCGGCACACTCATCGTCGATCCACCGCGTAAAGGGCTTTCGACGCATGTCGTGGAAACGATTCCGAAACTGAATCCGCCGCGCCTGATTTATGTGTCGTGTAACCCGGCGACACTGGCGCGCGACCTTGCGCTACTGCCCGACTACACCATTAAAGACATCCGCGTCATCGACATGTTCCCCCAAACCCCGCACATAGAAACAGCGGTGCTACTGGAGAGAACGGCATAGCGTCTCGTCGTTAAAACTTGGCGTGTTTGGGGAAGCGTGGGAACGGGATCACGTCGCGGATGTTTTCTACGCCGGTAGCAAACTGCACCATGCGCTCAAAACCCAGCCCAAAGCCGGAATGCGGCGCGGAGCCAAACCGGCGCAAGTCCAGATACCACCAGTATTCTTTTGGATCGATGCCCTTCGCATCAAAGCGTGACTTCAATACTTCGTAATCGTCTTCTCTCTGCGAGCCGCCGATGATCTCGCCTAATCTCGGCAATAGAACATCCATCGCCCGCACCGTTTTTCCGTCTTGGTTCATCTTCATATAAAACGGTTTGATCTTTTCCGGATAGTCGTAAATGATCACCGGTTTTTTGAAAACGGTTTCGGCAAGATAGCGTTCGTGCTCCGATTGCAAATGCCCGCCCCACTCCACCGCGTACTCAAACTTCTGATTCGATTTTCGCAGAAGCTCAACGGCTTTGGTGTAATCGATATGCTCGAATGGAGTGTCCTTGACATGCGCCAGTGTGGTCAGTAGGTTTTTGTCCACGCGCTGGTTAAAAAATTCGAGGTCATCGTGGCAATGCTCCAGCACCTCACCTAAAAGATACTTGATGAATTCCTCGGCGAGGTCCATGTCGTTTTCCAGATCATAAAACGCCATTTCCGGCTCGATCATCCAGAACTCGGACAGGTGACGGCTGGTGTGGGAATTTTCGGCGCGGAACGTCGGCCCAAACGTGTAAACCAGAGACAGAGCCATCGCGTAAATCTCGCCTTCCAGTTGACCGCTCACGGTGAGCCCGGTTTTCTCGCCGAAAAAATCTTCCTTGAAATCAACCGCCCCGTCGACGCGCGGCGGCTTGTCCAGATCAAGCGTCGTCACTTGAAACATCTCACCGGCACCTTCGCAGTCGCTGGACGTGATGATGGGCGTGTGCAGGTAGATGAATCCGCGATCAACAAAAAACTGATGGACCGCATAAGCCAGTCGACTGCGCACACGCATCACCGCGCCAATCGTATTGGTGCGCGGACGCAGGTGCGCTATCTCGCGCAGGTATTCCAGCGAATGAAATTTTTTCTGCAAGGGGTAGTGCTCCGGGTCGGCCTCGCCAAATACTTTAAGCTCTCCGGCCCGCATCTCGACCGACTGTTTTTTTCCTTCCGATTCTATTAGCTCGCCGGAAATTTCAAGGCAGGCCCCGGTGTGAATCTTCGCTTGCAGTTCCTGCCAGGACGCCAGCGTGTGATCGGCAATGATCTGCAGATTTTTCAGGCAGGAGCCATCGTTCAGTTCGATGAAGGAAAAGCCGCCTTTGGAATCGCGACGGGTGCGAACCCATCCTTGCACGGTAACGCTGGGATGTGCCCGCCCTTCGGACAATAGTTGTTTTATCGGCGTGCGCCGTAGTTCAGACATTTAGTGTGGACCTCATTAAATTCGACATTATTTTTCGCGGACGACTGCCAGCCGCAAATCCGGCTTTCTTTTTTGCCCTGGGCCTGATTGGGGAGCGTATCACAAAATGTTAATAATCAGTCCTTTACATGATGTGGCGGAACCGCGCTCCTGACCGGAAACCGCCTCACCTGCAACCGTTAAAACCCTGTATTTATAAGGGTTTTTGCGGTTTTGTCGGCATTGACAACGGGTCGTTTTTTCGTTATCTTAAACTAGTTTACGCGCCCGTCAAACCTGAATGAAGGGGTGACCGCCGGGCGGCATTTTCAGCCCCTTTAACCCAGCAATTGATGTCCATAATAGGAAATTTTTTACAGGCAACGGCCACCGTACTTGGGTTGGCTTTGACTTTATACGGTTGGGTGGTCTTTGTCCGGGTTCTGCTTTCCTGGGTCAATCCCGATCCTTATAATCCAATAGTTCAGTTTTTGAGCCGAGTGACCGATCCAGTATTGTATAAGATTCGAGAGAAGCTACCGATGTCTGGAGTGGGGCTGGATTTTTCTCCGCTGATTTTGCTTCTTGCGATCATGTTCCTGAAAATTTTTCTGGTTCAAAGCTTGATGGGCATTGCAATGGACCTTAAAGGCCTATGAAACTCACCTACCTGGATATTCTCGAGCAATGCTTTCACGATAAGTGGAAGGGCTACGATAAAAAAGAAGTCGATACTTTTTTGCATCTCGTGTCGGAGGACTTCAAGGATTTGCACGACGAGCTGGAGCAGTTGCGCAGTAAAGTCGCACGGCAGGAGAAAAAAATCGGCAAGCTGGAGTCTTCCAACGGAAACGGCAAGAGCACAGCCAACGGCCTCAACCCGGACGTGCTCCGCGATAAAGCCAAACGCGTGATCCAACTGGCCCGGCAGGAAGCCGACCAACACCTCAGCGAGGTGGATCGCGAATTGACCCGGATCAAGCAAGAGGTACAAGACCTGCGGCGTGAGAAAAAGGAATTGCTGAGCGTGGTCAAGGGAGGTCAGCGTGTACTACGCCAAATGCAGGAGCTCAATGACTCCAGCCCGGCCCGCAAACATGAACCTGCCAACAGTCCCTCGTGACGGAGGAATCCAGTTCGGCATCCTCGTCCAACCCCGCGCCTCCCGCAATGAAATTTCCGGCATCCAGGGAGACCGTTTAAAAGTCCGGTTGACCTCGCCCCCGGTAGACGGAGCCGCCAACAAATCTTGTCTGAAACTCCTGGCTAAATCCTTCGGCGTTTCCCAAAATCGTGTCACACTGGTCAACGGTCAGTCGGGTCGAAAAAAAACTATACACATCGAAGGGTTGGACACGGAGACATTCGATTCTCTGCTGATTCCAATCCTGTCTTCCAACTCCAACTCTAAATAAAACATGATCCCTACAATTGAATATCTCAACGGTGTGGTACGCATGATCGACCAGACCCGTCTGCCCAACGAAACCGAATTTATCGACTGCACCACGCCGGAGGAAGTGGGTTCCGCCATTAAAACGATGGTGATCCGCGGAGCCCCGGCCATCGGCGTCGCCGCCGCTCTGGGGGCGAGCCTGTCTGCCGACCGCATCGAAGCGGACGATTTTGACTCATTTTTTGAGCAGTTGGCAACCGACTGCACGGCTCTTGCTAAAACCCGTCCCACAGCGGTCAACCTTGCGTGGGCACTCGAACGCATGAAGCGGGTCGCGCAAGAAAACAAAACATTGTCGATCTCCAACCTCAAGGTTCACTTGCGCGAAGAGGCCTGCCGCATCCTGGCAGAAGATGTCGCTATCAACAAGGCGATGGGAAACAATGGACAGACGCTCCTGCAAAACGGGCAGAATGTGCTAACCCATTGCAACGCCGGTGCTCTTGCAACTGCCGGATACGGCACGGCATTAGGAGTCATCCGGGCGGCGGTGGACAACGGCAAGGACATCTCCGTGTTCGCCAACGAGACCCGGCCCTTCCTGCAAGGTGCGCGCTTGACCGCGTGGGAACTGCAAGAGGACAATATTCCGGTGACGCTCATCACCGATAACATGTGCGGGCATTTTATGAAGGAAAAAAGGATCGACGCGGTGGTGGTGGGTGCAGACCGGATCGCTGGCAATGGCGATGTCGCCAACAAGATTGGCACTTACATGGTCGCCGTGCTGGCGCAGAAACACAACATTCCGTTTTACGTGGCCGCGCCGATCTCGACACTCGACCTGTCGCTTTCCAGTGGCGAACAGATACCGATTGAACAGCGCAGTGCCGAAGAAGTGATAACGCTCGGTAAAATTCGCATCGCCCCGGAGGGCGTTCGCGCCGAGCACCCGGCTTTCGATGTCACGCCCAACGATCTGGTCAGTGCCATCATCACCGAAAAAGGCGTGGCTAAAGCACCCTTCACAGAATCCCTGAAACGGCTTGCCCAATCCTGATGAAAGCCATGGTGCTGGCGGCAGGATTCGGAACACGCTTAAGACCGTTGACCGGGCTCCTGCCAAAACCGATGTTCCCTATCCTCGGCAAACCCGTGCTGGAACACATGCTGGTTCACCTTGCGCGATTCGGAATCCGCGATGTCACCATCAACCTGCACCACCTGCCGGAACGAGTTGAACATTATTTTGGTACCGGGGCAACGCTTGGCATCAACCTGCATTACTCGCGTGAGGACGCGATCCTCGGCACCGCCGGTGGAATCTTAAAAGCACGGGAGTATCTCGATGGCGGACCGTTCATCGTCATCAACTCCGACATCGTCACCGACATCGATCTTGAAAAAGTGCTGGCCTTCCATCAGGCACGCGGGTCCGCACTCACCATGGTGTTGACCGATGGCGAAGTCACCGGCATTCACGATCCTATTGAATTGGATGAAGCCGACCGCGTGGTTCACATGCCCGGCGCGTCCTCCAAAAATATTCCAGAGACCACGCGCCCGGTCACCTTCACCGGCATCCAGATACTGGAACCGGAAATTTTCGACCGCATTCCAGTGGGCCAGTTTTGCGGCACCACAAAAGAAATTTATCCAGAGATGATCGAAGACGGACTGCCGGTTTACGGCTACCGACATCCCGGCTATTGGCAGGACATGGGTACGCGCGAGCAGTACCTGCAAGTGCATCGCGAAGTGCTGGACGGAAAAACCCGCTTGCCCGCCTCGGCACCGACCGCGCTACCGGTAGAGGCCAACATCATACCGCCCGTCTGGATCGGGGAAGGTTGCAACATCGCCGAAGGCGCGACGCTTGGACCTTATGCTGTTTTAGGAGAAGGTTGTGTTGTGGAATCCGGCGCGGTGATAAAAAACACCATCTGCTGGGAGCAGGTACGCATCGGACAAAACGCCCGCATCGAAGACAGCATCATCGCCAACGGAGCTGTGGTGCCGGAAGGTGCGGTGATTTCAAAAGAATCTGTATTAGTTTAGAGCAAATAAAAAAATCGGTCGCTCCTTCCGGGAAAACTAGCAACCAGCTTTTAGTTGAGCAAAGACTCGCCCTCTTTACTTTATTTTTAATTTTCCTGAAAATATTTTTCTCATCTACTTCACTATACTGTTTTTGTTGTGGTTTCGTTTGACATCTCATTCAAAACCCTTAAAAACCACTTTTCCCGGATATTTAACACCTCGCCCTTATTTGATTTGGCATCAAGCTCCATTAATGGAGGAATAATCCAATTAAATATTCCCGTATTTGAAAAAAGGGAATCCATTCCGAAAAGCCAGACTGCCGGGATATCTTGGGTGAGTTGTTCTCCACATCTGCTAATAAATACATGCCCAAATTCGGAAAAATCATTTTTCGAATATTGAGAGCTACCATCTATGATATATCCGAAAAGGTTTTTGCGGGTTTTAAAATTTAAAGAAAGATGCACATCATACATCTTGCCCCCCGAACACCCCAAAAACATCTCTAATGCCATTGCAGTAAAATTTTTACGAAAGCCTGAATTCTTTTTATTCAAGTACCAATTAAATACAGTAGAAAACGAAACCAACCAAAGTTCTTGCCTCAATATTCTTTCTAGCTCTAATTTTCTTCGAGAAATAAAAATATCAAACCATGCCCCTCTATCAGGCATTTTTTTATATCCAAAACTTTTCCAAACTGAGTCTTGAATAGTAATTAAACATATTTTCCCTAGGGTCTTCTGACACTCTTCTTCAAAATTAGTGGTGAGATTTGTTTTATTATTCATTTGAAGTGATCCTCATGAACATTAAAATCCAAATCGAGATTCTTCACTCCGCTCCGCTTCTTTCAGAATGACAGTGCGGTGGTTTTTTGTGTCACCCGGAGCCGAGAGCTTGCCTAAACTTGCCGAGGGGGCCAGAAATAATTCCTTGGTTATTTACAACACAAAACTTGTTAAAGAGAACGGCTGGAGTACCGCTTGGGCGGTTCGAGCTCTATCCCATGTTTAGAACCAAAATATTTTTCAGCAAGACTTAGAATGTCGAAAGACCCGGCTCCAGCCGAAGACGATACTGCTTGCAGAATGTTGCGGACATACGCCTCCAGAGAAACACCTGCTTGCGCCGCCTGTAGCCGCAGGTTCCTCTTCGTGCTTTCCGGTAAACCTCTAATAGTAATACTGGCCACGACCACCCCCTTCTCGCATCGCTACTACCAACAATAGCATCAATCTATATTGGGATCTCATTAAAAAAACAGGTGACCTCGCGCAGTGTAGCTCCCCCTTCTCCGAAGAGAGCTTTGCATAAGTGCTTTTTAAAAGACTAGAAAGTGGAGGCCCCCTTTCCTTCGACAAGCTCAGGACAGGCTATCGACTCAGGGTGACACATAAAATCAACGAATTGTCATTCTGAGCGTCAGCGAAGAATCTCGCCGTTGCTTTTGATTTTCGAGTTACGACAAGGAAGTTTTTCCCCGTAGGCTGTGACTCCAGACAAATAGAAAATAAATTTTTCTACCCTGAAACGAAAAAAAAGCCCGCAAGCCGAAGCCTGTGGGCTTTTTTATACTTCAATCGATCACATCAATTTGTGATTGGACAATGCCATGCTATCGACTTCGACCCAGTCGTTTTCGCTGTGGATGATCCGTCGCGTTTCGGGAAGATCAAACGCACCCACGCGCGTGTACTGATCGGTATAACATTCCACATCCTTCAACGCTTTGGTCTCCGGATTGAAATAATACACGGCATATTTTTTGGTGAGGAATTTACCATCGTCATTTTTCAGGCTTTCTTCGATGTTGATGGAGAACGCCATGCGCGGGGTGGCACGGTTGATCTGATGAATGCGCCCGTCCTTGATCCGGTAATAGGAGCTCATGCCGTCACCACCCATAACGATTTTACGACCCATGGGGTGGGTGCCATCATCGCCAAACACGATGTTGTATTTCCCGTCCGACTCCTCGAAAGAACGCGGCCCACGGTGCATGGCAATCGACGCGAGGTTTTCGGTTAAAAATGATTTCGCGTTTTCATCTTCGATGGAAGTTTCAATTTCCTTCGGCCCTTTTACCGTCACCGTGCCATTAAAACCCTGACCGTTCAGATTGACCGCAATATCTGCGGTGAAGCCGTTGAAGCCCGTGCCCCACCGTGCCGTGTTGCCGAAAACTTCCTGCATGGCCGCGCGGGCCTTGGGGTCGTCCTCTACGGTTGCGGCGACATCTTTCTCTTTTTCATAAGTTGCCATTTAACAACTCCTTCTCATCGTATAGGGAATTAAGAGGAACCTTAAAAAGGCCTCTCTTGATTGAATGAACACCCGCGCCATAATCTTTCCTGGCGTGGGTTTAAGCGACAAACCCAATTGCGTCTGCCACCATTGTCGGGCCTTGAAAACCGTCTAAGGTTTGTACAACAACTCGACCTTGGCCTTTTTGCGCATCACATTGATATGACTCGACACAATTTTTTTCGCTTCTTCTGTGAACAGGTGGTTTTGCACGGAGCCTTTGACATCTTCAAATTTCGCCATCTCAGACGGTTTGATTTCGTTCAGCTTGATCACATGAAAACCGTAGGGGCTTGCGACCACATCGCTGATTTCACCCGGCTTCATTTTAGAAACAGCGGCATCATAAGGTTTGTCCAGCATACCTCGGTAAACAAACCCCAGGTCACCGCCCTTTTCCGCACTCCCTGCATCTTCAGAATATTTTTTGGCCAGCTCAGAGAAATCCCCGCCGCCCTTCACTTCTTTGATGATCTTCTCCATTCTGACCCGGGCCGCATCGCGCAGGCTTTCGGCATTGGCCTTCAGTTCCTCCAGTTTCATTTTCATGCGCTGTTCTGCTGGCACATACGCGACAAAAATGTGCTGGGAGCGGAAAGATTCCGGTCGCTTGAACCGGCTCTGATTTTGGTCGAAAAAGCTTTTCACCTGCGCGTCCGTGATCTTCACTTTCCCCTGAACTTTTGCCTCCAGGAATTTACGCGCCATGAGGTCCATTTCGATGGAATGCTTCAGGATTTTTTCATTGATTCCCCGCGACTCCAGCACTCTCTTCCAGGCTTTTTCGGTCGGGTACTGCTTGCGCAAAACCTGAAAGGAGTCATCAATTTCCTTGCTTTCAAAAGAAGTCCCTGCTTCCTTGGCATTCTGAAAAACCAGCTCACGAGTGACTTCGCTGTCGATGATTTTTGCGACCAGCATCTTCTCCTGCTTACTATTCAAGGGTGCCGGACTGTTCCGAACAACGCGATTGAATTCGAAGTTCACATGGTGAGACGGGACATCAACACCGTTGACCTTGGCCACAACATTCGGAAGACTAAGCCGCTTGGCCGGCCCCGATACCGTGTACGTTCTATCAGCCTGCGCCGGGGAAGTCGGCACAAGGACCGCTCCCGCTACAAGCCAGAAGGAGAGAATAAGGGTGATTGGGGTGTACGCTTTAGATTTCATAGTTTGCTATTCCGAGATTTAAGGTTATAGGGATTCGAGATAATCTATCAAGTGGCTGATTTCTTCATCCGTCAACACGATCTGTTTTCCGATCACCGTCGCCATAAAACTGTCGCGGGTGCCGGGCCGTTTACCACGGTATTCAAAATAGCGGCGGTTGATGTCCTGAACATCCGCACCGTTTTCGGTCCACACCGCCTGCGGGTCTTTCAACCAACGGGCCAGCCATTGCCGACTGTGACGTTTCTTCACGGCCTTGAGTCCGGGGCAAATGGGTTTGAACACGGTCCCCGGATTTTCAATACGATGACACAGCCGACATTTTTTATCGTTGAACAATTTCTGCCCCATCACCGGGTCCGCATACACCGTGGAGGCCATGATCAGCAATATGAAAACGATCAGGTATTTTACCATTAAAGGGGGGCGAGGCATAGCGGGAGCTCGGCGCAGGTCCACTTTGGTACTGCCGGAACCAAAATATTCGATCAGTGGCATCGTTAAAAGGCTACCATCTTCACCGACCCGTTGCAATCCTCCACCTTGCACTGAGGCTAGCAGAATGTTTCCTGTCCGCCGTCTGCGCAGGACCTGATTGACTGGCAAAGATCGGTATGGGACAATTCGACGCCCATGCCGAAAACCCTTTTGTTTGAATCCACCAGCCTCCGGTTGTCCCGATTTTTACCCGGCCTCTGCCTGTTTGGTTCAGGTGCCGCCAGCCTCACCTATGAGCTAATCTGGATTCGCCAGTTGTCACTGGTGTTCGGCGGAACCCTCCATGCCATCTCAATGGTGCTATGCGCTTTCATGGGTGGACTCGCGCTGGGGGCCTGGCTTTTTTCCCTGTGGCTGAAACGCCGACAACCGCGCAACCTGTTCCTTTTGTACGGCACGCTGGAAGTTCTTATCGGGGCCTACGGTCTCGCCTTCCCCTGGTTACTGGAAGCTACTGCTCCACTTTATCCGCTCATGGTTTCGGTTGCGGGTGAAGGTCCCGGCCTCTATTTTCTGGAATTTTTGTGGGGCACCCTGTTGATGTTGCCCTCAACTTTTTTGATGGGCGCGACCCTGCCAGTGCTTGGCACCTGGCTGGTGGGCCAACGATCAGATTCCATCCTTTCCAATGTCTCCTGGCTGTACGGAATGAACACAGCAGGAGCCGTCGCCGGTTGCCTGGTGACCCAGTTTATCACCATAAGATGGCTCGGCATCGCCGGGGCCAACCTGCTGGCCGTCGGCCTGAACGGGTTCATCTTTTTGCTGTGTCGCATGTTCAACCCTCCGGCTGAATTTGCCACAGCCGACAAGCCACCGGTCCCTTCAAAAGATGAGGTTCCCATTTCCAGAACGGCCAGTTGGTCTCTGCTCGGCCTGTTCGCTTTCTCCGGACTAGTGGCTTTATCGACGGAAATTCTGTGGACGCGAATTCTGGTCATCCCGCTGGGATCTTCGTTATATTCCTTCGCGCTGATCCTGTCCGCTTTCCTGTTCGGCATTGCCGCTGGAAGCCTTTCTGCCGACCGCTTTTTTAAAAATCACTCGCGCATCAAATTGTTTCTCCTCCTTGAAGCAAGCCTGGGACTCATGGGCCTCTTGATGATTCCCTTACTGGATCAGATCACGCCACTCACCTCATGGCTGGACGCTCATTTTTACGATTCGGAAAACACCGCCATGCAGACACTGGCCCTGCGTTCTTCCGTTGCGTTTTTTCTGATGTTTCCACCGGCCTTCGGGTTCGGCCTTATCTTTCCCATCGCCAATCAGATTCATCTGTCCCTGTTCCAGAACATCCCGACCACGTTGGGCGGCAGTTACACCGTCAACACGGTCGGGTCCATTCTCGGCACCGTGCTGACACCTTTTGTGTTTATCCCACTATGGGGCATTGAACGATCTTTATTCGTTCTGTTCGCCAGCCTGTTACTGCTCACCTGTTGCACCGCGCTTTTATTTCCTGAAATAAAAAAACGGGCACGCGCTCTGCCTGCTTTCGCCATCGTTTTGCTGGGCCTCGGCTATTGGATACTCCAACCCGGCTCTGCCACCGGTCAGCTCGGGCAAGGCAACCTGACGCGCATCGATTTTGGAACATCACCCGACCAACTCAAAATTGTGGATTACCTCGAAGGAGATTTCGCGACCCTGAGCGTGTTGGAAGACACGCGCCGCGCCACCCGCACACTGTTCGTCAACGGATTCAGCACCGCCACCGTGTCCGAGCAATTCGGCGGCACCTCCTATATGCAGGCCATGGGATTTATACCGATGATTCTGCATCCTGACCCAAAAGACGCACTGGTAATGTGCTTTGGAACCGGCAACACACTCGGGACCGTGTCAGCATTTCCCGATGTGCGGGTCGATGGGGTGGAGATCGACCGCAACGTGTTGTCCATGGCGCACTGGTTTTCAGAATGGAACGGCGATGTCCGCAATCGGAGCAACGTTGACTTTCATATTCAGGACGGACGGCAGTTCATCCGCTGGAGCGAAAAAAAATACGATGTTATCACTCTGGAACCGATGCACCCGGCGCACGCTGGTGTCGCCCATTTGTATTCCCGTGAATTTTATGAACAGGCGCGGGCCCGTTTGCGAACAGGTGGCATCATGATGCAATGGTTACCGCTTCACTTGCTGAGCCGCGAGGATTCTCTGGCAGTGCTGAAAACCTTCAAACAGTCGTTCCCACACACGTCTCTCTGGAACAGTTACCTCACGCGCATCGTGCTATTGGTTGGTTCCGACCAGCCACTGACGCTGAACCCACAGAATTTTTTGCGCCGGATGCAGAACCCGGCAATCGCCCGCGCAGGAAATGAAATCGGCGTGCATTCGTTTCTGGATTTTCTCGACTTTCATCTCACCGATGCCAGCAGCCTGAATACCTTGCTTGCGCCAGTGAGTCTGATCACCGACGACCGTCCGCTACTAGAACATTCAACGGTCAATCTCCTGCCTCCATTTGCCAGGGAAACGGATGAAACCTTCCTCAACTTTCTACTGGGAAGGATCAGGGATTTTCCCGCGATAGAGGGACTGGATCAAAACAATATAAAACAGGTGCAAGCGGAATTTGAAAAGCGCACGGCCCGGCGGCTGTCCATTTTTTCACAGCGATACAAAGGACCCGGTGCTTTGGCGTTTCAATCGAAAAATTTCGAGGAAGGATTAAAAACCGTCAAGGCGT
Organism: Nitrospinaceae bacterium; assembly: GCA_029261535.1. Classification (GTDB taxonomy): domain Bacteria; phylum Nitrospinota; class Nitrospinia; order Nitrospinales; family Nitrospinaceae; genus Nitronauta. The sequence continues at coordinate 14,536 of JAJDBF010000002.1, forward strand.
TTAAAGAAAAACAGGCGGGAGCGTGGGTGGGGTTGTCGGATTCGGGATGGACCGTTGAGAAGGTGGACTGACAGGTTGCTAATCAATCACTACCGGCGTTTTTTGTATCGCTTTTTGGCCTTTACGCCGCTGAGCATGTCGCTAATAATATTTTTGATAAACAAAATAACGAACAATAACACCAGAGCGACACCAGCGTACAACACCCACCCAAAAAACACACCCGAGGCCGCTCCCTCATCGAAAGCGAATACCTTATCGACTTCAGACTTGAGCGTGTTGACGTAGCCCATGACCCAGTCGGAAATGCGGTTCCAGGTTTCGGTGGCAAAGTCTTGAGATTTTTTTAACTTGCCTGCCGCTTTTTTTGAAGCCTCGGTTGTATGTTCATCTTTATTCTGCTCATCCGCCTGGGCAACCTGAGCCACCACTTCACCGTAGGCAAAACGATGTTCAAACGGAGAGGACCACAGAAATCCAGTCATCAAAACCATCATCACTGAAATTTTGGCCAGTCGGTTCAAATGTCCTCCAGTGTGTGAACGAGGAAACCTATATAAAATTTCCGTCCTCTTTATAGCTACCGGAAAAAGGTCGAGCCATCCCGGTTCCACCAGCATCGTGAATGCACTACATTATGATATCCTGAATTTTTGAAAATGCTTCTGTTTTTTTTATACTTTCCTGCGTCTCTTCGTTCAGGCCATTGCCGAAAATATCCAGATATTCAAGCCCGGTGAGGGTCATCGACTCGCTGAGGGCCTGAGCACCTTCAGCCCCAATCTGATTCTGGGCAAGATCAAGCCGTTTCAACTCCGACAAAAACAAGGATTCGGACAACGCCCGCGCTCCCTCGGCCCCCACTTTATTTTTCCATAAATTGAGACTTTTAAGATGCGAAAAATTAGCGGAGCCTGCCAGCACCCTGGCACCTTCATCTCCAATTCCATTGCGGTGCAGATGCAGAACCTCCAGCGAAGTCAGCACTCGCGATTCGGCCAACGCGCGCAGACCTTTATCGGTGATTTCGTTGCGCTCCAGATTGATTTCGCGAACATTTTTCAGATCATCTTGCTCAGCTAAAAAACGCAGACCCTCATCACCAATGTATTTGATATGAAGATCCAGAACAGTTCCATCCTGACTCAGGCTTTGCTTTACCAGCTCTTCGATGGGCTGGTCATTAAACGGCTGGTTCATGGTTACCTTTTTCGTTTGGGTTGTTTCTTTTCAAGAATCTCAAGGCGGTCGCGGAAGGATTTATTTTCCTTGAGAACACCATCGAGCTCATCACGCAGTTCTTTTAATTCCTCCGGTTTTTTTGCGGAAGCCAACAGGGCTTGTACCGCATCCCCTGCCCGCCGACACAACCGGCCATCCGCCTCGCTTGCCGCTACATCGCGCAAAATACCGAGGGCAGATAAATCATCCATCGCTTGCAAAGCCTGAATCGCCCACAGCTTGCCACGAAACACAGATGCAGGTGTGCCTCGCTTTTCCCTGGCAAAACGACGAAAACAATCCAACGCTTCTGGCTTGAGTTCAGGCCGATGTTTCGCCAGTCTGGCCATGGCCATCATGGCGGAACCGCGACTCATCTTCGCCGCTCCATAATCCGCGTGCGCCACCAGCGTGGGCCAGCAATCTGGATCTTCCAGAGCTCCCAACGCCGACAACGCTGAAGACTGCGCCATGTCGTTGTGCGAGGGTCGGGCCAACCCTTCCTCTAAGAACGATCGCAACTCAGGGTCCTTCATTTTCCCGAGGGACCGGTAAGCCTCCGCCTCAACACGATAAGACGAATCTTCGGTTGACAGCTTGAGGGCTTTCACTACTTTGGGATCGTCGCGGAAACTGCCGAGGGCCCGCACGATGCCGTGCCTTGTTTTTGGCGAGCCCGATTTCAATCCGCGCAGTAAGCCATCGCGTGCTGAATCTCCGCCGATCTTGGCCAGAGCACTGGCGATCCGGCAACCTACTCCCCAAAACGCTTCACGGCGCAGGCAGTCCGATAACAGGCGCACGTCTTCATTGGACGGGTTGCGCGTCAAGGTCTCAGCCGCTTCGATTCTACCAATGGGGTCAGCAGAATGCTTGAGTTGTTCACGCACCATCGGGCGCGGTGCTTCCAGCTTCACTTTTTTACATGGGACGGTGTAGCCAGAGTCCAACCTCATATAGAGCGGCTTGCGTTTCAGTTTGAAAAAAAACTTTTCTTCCTTTTTAGAAATGCTGAGGGGAAACAATTCTTCTCCCCGCCGGGTGTAGAAGCCAACCTCCAATTCCAGGTTGAAAAGAAGCGTCTCGTTTTTCTTATCGCTCCTTTGGGTCTGCTTCACATCCACCGTGGCTAGCATCGTTGCTGAGTCCCAGGAAAATTTTATTTCCAACGAAGGGTAGCCTCCTCGATGAATCCATTGGGCACGCCAGTCGTCGAAATTACGGTGAGTGATCTCCTCCAGGCAACGGAACAGATCCACCGTTTCGACCAGGCCGAACTCATGCCGCTTGAGGTAAAGAGCGAGTGCCCGGCGAAACTCTGGCTCAGTGACTCGTGATTTCAAATCATGCAAGCGCACCGCGCCACCAGGATAAAGATGGGCATCGAACAGATCAATCGGTTCCTTATATACGTTGGTGACGATGGGCCGACGATAGCGGGAATCTTCCGCAAAATAAGTTTCCGCATCTTCCAGCATCTGAAAACGAAATTCATCCTCGCCTTTGGACTCACGCGTGTAGAGCGCGTCGAAATAGGTAGCGAACGATTCGTGCAACCAGGCGTGCGACCAGCTTTTGGCGGTCAGCACATTGCCGAACCAGGTGTGCGCCGCTTCGTGCGCCACCAACCCGTCGGAGTCTATGTCGAGAGCCGCGCGGTCATCGTGCAGGGTGAGATCGGTTTGAGTGGTGACGGTAAAATTTTCCATGCCGCCAAAAATAAATTCCGGCACAGCGATCTGCGTGTAATGCGGATAGGGGTAGCTGTAGCCGGTGTACTCGGAAAAAAATTTCACCATCCGCCCGGTATCCTTGAAGGCGTTGCGCCCTTCTTTCTCCCGACCGGGTTGCACGTACCAGATAATGTCTACGCCATTTTGTTTCTTTTTGCGCTCGGAAAACTCACCGGCCACAATCGACAGCAGATAAGTCGAATACGGCTTTTCCATTTTGTAGTGAAACAGTGATTCACTCGCTGTGCGTTTTTTCTTTAGCAGGCGACCATTGGAAAGGCCAAACATTCCCGGCGGCAGATGCAGGATCACTTCGGTGGTCTGTTTGAAGTTGGGCTGGTCGAGACAGGGAAAATAATATTTCGAATCTTCATCCTGGCCCTGAGTCCAGACGGTTTTGAACCGCTCCGGGTAGTGCATGTCCGGCTTCGTAAAATAAATGCCGGCAACGGGCCGGGTCACAGAATGCCGGATTTCTATGTTGATTCGGTCTCCCTTTTTGAGAGTAGTCGGAAGCGGAATGATGAGTTTTTTATCGGTGTTTTCGTATTCAACTTTCCGGTTACGGACCCGCACCCGCTCGACTTCCAATTGCATGGCATCGAGTTGCAACTCGTGAACTTCTGAGGTTTGGATTTCAACTTCGTGCGTGGTGGTGCCCCACACGCGTTCCTGCTTCCAGTCAAAATTAAGATCGAGTTTGAGATGCACCGGGCGCACTGGTGTGTCGGGCGCATAATGAGGCTGTGCGTCGGTACCGGCAAACGCCTTGCGGTCGAGGAGGCCCCAGTGTTCGGATTGGCCTTCATGATAATGAAATTTGCAGATTTTAGTGCCGCTCACTGGCCTCTGTAACTTTAGGTTCGGGAAGTGTAAAATGAATTGAAAGATCATTGTAGCGACCGCCCCTTTAAAGTCAACCAAACCCTGTGGAGTCAGGCATTTCAAGATGGCAGAAATCAGCACCTTTCAATCCGACCCGGAAATCTTGACCCGCATCGCCGCCCTTAAAATCCACGCCACCCGGCTGGTGGAAGGACTGCTTTCCGGTCAGCATAAAAGTCCGCATAAAGGGTCCAGCGTTGAATTTGCCGAGTACAAGGACTATTCGCCTGGCGATGATATCCGGCACATCGACTGGAAAGTGGTGGGCAAGACCGACAAATATCACGTCAAGCAATTCGAGCAATCGACCAATCTCAAATGCAATATTCTGCTGGATGCCAGCGGCTCCATGGCGTATCAATCTCCATTTAAAAATTCCATCGCCATGGACAAGGCGGACTACGCCAGAACTCTGATCGCCGCGCTGTCTTTCCTTTTGCTCAAGCAATACGATGCGGTCGGACTGATCTCGTTCAGCGATCGCGTGACCGATCACATTCCGCCGCGCTCCAAGCCGTCGCATTTCCAGCCGATCCTCTACAGCCTCGCCCAGACTCAATTTTCTGGCGAAACACGGCTCAAACATACGGTGGAAGAGTTGATCGAAGGTCTGCCGCGCCGGGGAATGTTGATTGTGGTGTCCGATCTTTTATCGCGCGATGACGATGTGCTGAGCACACTGAAGTTAATTTCCAGTAAAGGGCTGGAGGTCATCCTGTTTCACATCCTTCACCCGGATGAAGTCCTGCTTCCTTTTGACGGCGACATCGTGTTCGAATCTCTGGAAGACGATCCTCCTGTCGGGCTCGACCCGGTTGAAATCCGGCAGAAGTACCAGGAGTTGATACAAGACATGATCCAGCATTACCGCCACCACTGTCCTTCACTTGGCATCGACTACCAGTTCACACAAACCGACACGCCGCTCGATCAGGTGCTTCGCTATTATCTCCTCAAAAGAAGGAGCCTGTTCAAGGCATGAGTCTGAATTTTTTAAATCCGATTTACCTGTTGGGATTACTCGGGTTATCGCTACCGGTAGCAATCCATCTGTTGACGCGAAGACAACAAACCCGTCTGCGTTTTTCCGCGGTTTATCTGTTGTCGCAGGCGCAGAAAAAATCCATCCGACGTTCCCGGCCCAACCGTCTGCTACTCCTGCTCCTCCGGTGCCTGGCGCTGGCGTTTCTTTGTCTGGCTTTGGCGCACCCCCTCTTCTCCATGGCGGATCAAAGCGATCTTCTGCCAGATCAACCGACAGCAACCGTTTTCATTCTCGACGATTCCTACAGCATGGGGGCGAAAAGCAAAGACGACTCTCTCTATAAAAATGCGCTGAACATCCTCGATTCCTTCCTTGAGAAAATGCCGGGCACCCACAAAGTCAGTCTGGTGATGGCATCGGATCCGCCACGAGTGCTTGCCGGCTGGACGGGTGATACTTCGGATTTAAGAAAGCAACTTCGCTCCTCGCGCCCAGGTTTTCAAACCACCAATGTGGGCGGTGCCTTTGAACTGGCGATGGACCTCCTCGGCAATGGGCCTGAGGGTAACAAGCGTATTTTTCTACTGACGGATCTTGATGAAAACGGATGGCGCGAAGAAGCTTTTCCTTCCATGGAAAACCAGCGAGTTCTGGTCCGGGTGCTGGATTTTTCTGAAAGACAATCCGTGCGCAATCAGGCCGCTATTGAATCGGTTGTGGTCTCGCAGGAATTTTTAACCCACAGTCGCATGGTACGTATTCGCTACACGGTCAAAAATCTTTCGCCGACCCGGCCTCTGAATTCCGCAAACGCCTCCCTCTGGGTCAACGGCAACAAACAGTCGGAAGAAACACTCTCGCTCAAACCCGGCGAATTGCTGACAAAGGAATTCACCTTCCCTCATCTAGGCAAGGACCGGCTGTCCGGTTTCATCAAATTGAGCGATGACGGCCTGCTCACGGATAACAAGCGTCTCTTTTCTTATCAGCCGGACCAACGCTTAAAGGTGTTGCTGGTCGACGGCGATCCGCGCGGGGTGTCGCATCAGAATGAGATTTTTTATATCGAACGCGCCATGAATCCGTTTTCCCGTGCGGTTTCAGATATCGAACCGCATATTTCTACATTGGCGGAGCTGACGAGTCAGGACCTTCTGCGCTTCTCCGCCATCGTTCTTTGCAATGTCCGACAAATTCCCTTCGGCTATGAACAGGAGCTTGAGCGATTCGTCTCCCAGGGGGGGGCCTTGATGATTACCCTGGGCGATCAGGTCGACCCACGCGCTTACAACGAAAAACTGGGCGGCCTGTTGCCTGTATCGCTCAAGACGATCAATCAGGTGAACCGAAACGAAGACCCATTTCGTGTGCGTGCCCAGGCCAGCAGGCATCCGGCTTTGAAGGTGTTTTCGGGCAAGATGCTGGAGGAGTTGGAACATGTTCGCATCCAAACTTTTTTCAGTCTTGAACCTAAACCCGGACGGACGTTTGTTGTCCCCATGCAGATGACCCATGGCGAACCCCTGCTGGTAGAATCTGATTTCGGGAAAGGCAAGGTTCTTTTGTACACCACCAGCATCGACCGCGACTGGAATAATTTTCCGATTCAACCCATGTTCCTGCCTTGGGTTCAACGCTGGATTAAATACACGGCACAATCATTGGATGCCATCACGCGCAAAGATCTGCACGTGATGGAGTCCATTGAGCTTGGCGACAACAAAGATGACTGGTGGGTAGAATCTCCGACCGGGAAAACCTACCGCCTGCGTACTATAAACAACCGGTTGCCGCGCTTTGAAGAAACTCAAACGCCCGGCGTGTACTCTCTTTATTCCGCTCCAGCAAATGAAAAGACTGATTCACAAGAGACTGTCGACGAAGAACGGACTTTGTATGACAAACGGCCTTTGTCTGCAATACCGGCGGGCGGATTCACCGTCAACATAGACACACGGGAATCGACCACAGAAAAAATTGGCGAGTCCAAAGTGCGCGACATTCTTCGTGGCGTATCGGTCGACATCACTCACCAACCGGACTTGATCGAATCCGCTAGCCTGGATGCGGGTTTCCCGTTGGTCACCCCACTCCTGCTGATGGTCGCGCTCGCCCTTTGCGCCGAAGGCTGGATGGTCCGCAAAGAATAGACCTCGCGGTCAGCCAACGAACTCCCTTTTCGTGCGCTTAGATATTCCCCTTCCCTTCGACAGGCTCAGGATGACATAAAATGCTATTTGGTCATTCTGAACGAAGTGAAGAATCTCGCCTTTGCTTTTGATTTTTGGGTTATGCAAAGGTCTCCTTTTAAAGGGGGTTGGGGGGATTTTGAAAGTGTAAAGAAATCAGGCGTTGTTTATTCAAAAAATTTTCCACATTAACTGACCGCCTTTGAGAACGCGAATTGCGGTTCTTGCATAAACCGATCACTTTTCATTTGGTATACTGGAATGAATCCGGTATTCACCTTAACCCTATATTTCAAATGCCATCACTACAGCAAACTTTCAGGATTTCATTTTTTATCTCACTTTTTTTTCTGACGTGGACGGCGCAGGCCCACTCCAAGGGGGACAATCCGCATCACAAAAATTTGATCCACACTCTGTCATTGCCTAACGAAGACCTCAATTTGACGCAAGCCTTGTGGTCCATTTCCGTGGACTGGGATGAGGCGATCGACAAAAAACAATTTCATAATACTCTCGATCAATTGACCGCTGATGTAAAAGCAAAGCTGAGCGGAACCTCATCGCCGCAGGCAACTGTGCAGGTCTTGCACGAAGTGATTCATCAGGGAAGTGGCTACCGTTTTACCGAACAGGTCGATCCGCAGGGAATTCCCATCAACCCGGCGGAACTTTTCCTGCACGGGTTGCTGACTTCAAAGCGAGGCTACTGCATGAATCTGTCTCTGCTCTACCTGATCGTTGCGGACCGACTCCACCTGCCCCTGCACGGCGTTGCACTGCCCAATCATTTTTTTGTGCGCTATGACGATGGTAACTTTCGCGCCAATATTGAAACCACGCAAGGAGGGCAGACCTTCGACGATACGTTTTATCGAAATCGGTTTTTGGGAGCTTCCGCCGACAACCCATTCTTCATGAAGAACCTGAGCAAAAAGCAAACGCTCGGTGCTTATCTGAATAATGTGGGCATGGTGATGTACAAAAGCAATCGCACCGCAGACGCTCTTTTTTATCTGGAGCAGTCCATTGCATTGAACTCGCAGGCAGTCGATGTGCGCAACAATCTTGCTAATATTTATTCTGAGCAAAAAGATTTTAATCGCGCCATCGAAATGTATCGACAGGCACTCAAGCACGATGCCAATAACTGGCAGACCTATTTCAACCTTGGCATCGCCTTGTCCGAGGCAAAGCGCGACAAGGAAGCCATCGATGCTTTTCGCCAATCAGCGCAGATCAACCCGAATCATGCCCCATCACGAAGTGCCCTCAGCCGTCTTTATATGGAACAGGAAAAATGGTCCAGTGCCCTGATTCACCTGACTGCGTTAATTGAACTTGAGCCACAAAACCCCGCCCACCGGCTAAGAGTGGCGCACGTCTATCTCCGAATGAGCCAGACAGATGTTGCTCTGAAATTTCTTCAGGAAACACAACGGGTGTTTCCGCTGTCGCTCGACATAAACGAACTCATCGCCGAGGCGCACTACCGCCTGAAACAATACAAGGCGGCAGTGACTCAGCTTGAACATATCATCGAGAAATCTCCCGGCACTCAACAGGCGCATATTCAGCTGGGCTGGATTCTTTATCTCCAGGAAAAACTAGATGAAGCCATCGACCGTACCCGGCAAGGACTATCTGCCGGGAAAGACCCGCGCATGCTATCCCTCGGGCAAATAAATCTCGGGCTCTATCATGTGATGAAAGGAAACACCAAAGAGGCTGAGCGTTGGTATCAAAAAGTTTTGGCACAACATGATAAAGTTCTGATCCAGGCGATGACGGAGGATTTGATCTCAGCCCGGAATCGTTTTCCCGCCAGAGTCGAAACTTCTTTCTTTATTGGTTGGATTTTTATTGAATCCGGCAAACCCGGCAAAGCCCTGCCACACCTGAAACACTTTCTGGACAAGCAATTCGCCGGCCCTCTTGCAAAACGAGCGCGAACCTATTTAAAGGAAGCGGAAAAAGCCGGCCCGGCAGAAAAAAATACGGTCCCTGAAAAAATGATCCTCATACCGGAAGGTTTTTTTATCATGGGGTCCAACCTTCACGGCGAGGATGAACAACCGGAGCATAAGGTTTTTGTGGACGCGTTTTTCATGGACGAGACTGAAATCAACAACCGGGACTTCGCAGAATTTTTAAACACCGTTGCCAATCCGAAAGATCGTGCACGTTTTTACAAAACGCAAAAATTCTCGACGATCATTTCCAATGGCAGGCAGGTTCGTCCGCTAATGGGTGCCGGAGAATATCCAGCCAACTCCATCACCTGGTTTGGTGCCGAAGCGTTTTGCGAATGGAAAGAAAAACGCCTGCCCACAGAGGCGGAATGGGAAAAGGCCGCGCGTGGGCCCGAAGGCCGGGTCTTCCCCTGGGGCAATGATCCACCGACCCACGACCGGGCGCGGTATTTCCAAACCTGGACGAAGGAGCAGAGCTTCCGTACCCTGATGCCTGCCCGATCCATGGCAAAAGGGAAGAGCCCGTTTGGCCTTTATCACATGCTCGGCAACGTCAAAGAATGGGTGGACGACTGGTTTGATCGCGAGTATTATAAGCAGGAAAGCCACAAAGTGAATCCGGTGAGCCCACTCAGCGGGGAGTTCAAAGTACTCAAGGGAGGTTCCTGGCGGGACCTCCGGACGGTCCTGTACGCTTCTTTCCGCAACAACAGTTTTCCAGGGAGCGGGTTGGATGACTACGGTGCCCGGTGCGCCAAAAGTGCCGATGGCGAGCGGGCTCCGGGACGACTGGCGATGCTGAACACATCCCGATGAATTCCCAGTCAACTCATCGGTCGTAAATTTTCAAGAGACCTTTAGCAGGAAGTTTTTTCTTACATGATCGGCGCAATTGAAATCCTGATAGTCCTGGTGATCTTTGGCATTATCTATGGCAAGGATGCCATCGACAAAACCTACCGCAAACGCCCGGATGAAGGTGTCGTCGAAAGCCTCGCCATCGATGTCAAAGAATACTACAAGGAAAATCCGCGCCGCCTGTTTTATATACTGCTCGGTGTTTTAGGCGGGCTGTCCTTCCTCGTCACCATCCTGTACTACCTCATCACCAAGACAGACCTCGGACGCATGATCGGTATGGATTGACCACCTTGCGGTGGGGCCAAATGGCTGACCGTTATTGCGTGGGCAACAGCTTTAGAGCGCATCACAAAATGTTTCCCGCTCGCCGTGCGCGTAGCACCACCTTGCGCTCCTCGCGGAGGGCAATAGATTGAACATTTTTGAGTGAGCCGTATTTCTTTAGTTTTAATTCAATCATATTCGACGGACCTCTAAACCCATCAGTAATTGAATCCGTTGTCGCGAATGTGAACCGCCGGGTCGCCGCCTTTGAGCGTTTTGCCGCCGGTGATTTCTCCGATGTAAAGAATATGGTCGCCTGTATTGGCCTGATCCACCACCTCGCATTCGAGATAACTGACGGCATCTTTCAAGATTCTCGCTCCGCCGATTCCTGCGGTGGTTTTGAGCCCTTCAAAAACCGATTGACCTGGTTCCGGGCTTTTAAAGAAGTGCTTCATCAGTTCATTATTTTCTTTACCCAGCACATTGATAATGAACACTCCGGAGGCTTCAACCAACAGCCGCGCCGGGCGCGCCACCCCAAGCGATACGGTGAGCGCAGGCGGATCAAACCCGCACTGGTTGACCCAGCTTGCCAACACCGCATCCTCTTTGTCTTCAAATTTTGTCGTCAGGATAAATAAACCACTCGGAACGCGACCCAATGCTTTTCCCACCTGCTTTTTATTTTTCAATGCACCCTCCAATTGGAATTTGATTCAATAAACGATTATAGACGGATCGTCGAATTTTTCACAACAAGACCGATTGAATTTTTGCGCAATTAAAAATTTGAGAACGCGGCCTACCACCGTCCGGGAACTTCTTTGCCACAATCCGGGCAATGGCCTTGCTCCATCCGGCTGGACAGCACGCGAAACCCAACACGTTCAATCAGCACGCAATCGCATCCGGGACAAATCGTGTTTTCAAGACCCTTCATTTTCCCAGGAAGATTACCACAATAGACAAAATTCAATCCGGCGCGTTTGCCGCATTCGTAGGCCTTCAGCAGGGTTGCAGGCGGTGTGCGACCCCGGTCGGTCATTTTATAATCCGGATGGAAGGCGGTCACATGCCAAGGGATATCACACGACAAATCCGCCAGAAATTCTGCGATGGATGAAAGCTCGTTTTCAGAATCGTTGTAATCCGGAATCACCAGCGTCACCACCTCGAGCCACATGCCTGATTTGTGCACCCGGCGCAGGGTGTCCAGCACCGCATGAAAATCGCCACCCAGTCTTCGGTAATTTTTTTCATCGAAACATTTGAGGTCGACCTTGTAAAAATCCACATGAGGCTGAATGTATTCGATCACCTCGGGCGTGCCATGACCATTGGAAACGTAGGCGGTGTGCAGGCCTTCACGTTTCGCTTGCTGGAATACTTCGACCGCCCATTCACTGGTGATGAGTGGCTCGTTATAGGTCGACACGATGGTTTGCGCACCCTCGCGTTTAGCAAGGTCGCACAACTCACCCGCTGTGATGCTCTCGAAATTTTGCGTGGAGGCATCGTCGCGCAGAGTTTGTGAGGTGAACCAGTTCTGGCAGTAGGCGCATTTGAAATCACACCCCAGCATGCCAAAGCTCAAAGCCCGACTGCCTGGCAAGGCATGAAAGAACGGTTTTTTTTCGATAGGATCGTTGTGCACACCGGCGGCGTAGTGCGCGGGCACTTTCAATATCCCCTCTTCGTTGAAGCGAACCTTGCACACCCCACGTTGTCCTGACTTGAGTTCACAACGGTGCCCGCAGGCAATACACAACAGTTTGCCTTCTCCGAGTTCCTGCACCAGCTCACCCGGTCGGGTGCTTTTATCTAACGGAGTTTTTATCAGAACGAGGGACATACACTCGCCTCTTCAAAAAAGAAGACGATCATTCAGTCGTGATGGATTCGTTTTTATCGAGGGCGCCGACCATCGAGTGCCAGGAGAGAGAGGCGCATTTTACGCGTGAGGAAAATTCACGCACGCCGACAAACATTTTCAGTTTCCCTAGATGGTGTTCTTCTTTTTCGGGGTCCATATCACCGGTCACCATTCGGTGAAACTCATCGAAAGCCACTTTGGCTTCGTCGATGGTTTTACCCTTGAGATAAGCCGTCATCATAGAGGAACTGGATTTTGAAATGGCACATCCTGATCCCATAAAACTCGCGTCTTCAATAATATTTTCCGGAGTCACCTTGAGATAGATCGTGTAGTCATCGCCGCAAAGCGGATTGAATCCGTGGCAGGCGTGGGTCGAGTCTTCCATCTCGCGGAAGTTGCGCGGTTTTTTATTGTGATCGAGTATGACCTGCTGATAAAGTTCTTTGCTGTAAGACATGTAACACCTTCCATAATATAAAAATATTTTTCAGCCCGAATAAAACCGTGGTCCCACTTGCGGAAATCAAGAAAACAGTTTGATCGCTTTCTTCAAACTTTCAGCCAGCGCATCGAGCTCTTCATACTTATTGTAGAAAGACACCGAAGCCCGGGTGGTTGCCGGAACCTGAAACCTCTGCATCGTTGGCTGGGCACAATGATGACCGCCACGACAGGCGATGCCATCCTGATCGAGCAGGGTCACCACATCGTGCGGATGAATCGCATCGCTGACAAAAGACAGGATGCTCGCCTTGTGTTCTGCCGTACCAATAATGGTGATGCTGTCAATATCATTGAGTAGTTTGGTCCCGTATTCCAGTAGATTATTTTCGTACTCTGCTATTTTTTCGAGCCCGACCGCTTGCAGGTAATCCACTGCCGCTCCAAGCCCAATCACCTGCGTGATCGGCGGCGTTCCCGCTTCAAAACGACTCGGCGGCTGGTTGTACGTTGTTTTTTCAATGGTGACATGCTGGATCATATCCCCACCGGTAACATACGGCGGCATGTCCTTGAGCAGTTCCATGCGACCATAGAGTCCGCCCACACCGCTCGGGCCGTACATTTTATGACCAGAGAACGTGTAGAAATCGCAATCGAGAACTTTCATATCAAGCTTCATGTGAGGCGTGCTTTGCGCACCATCAATTAGCACACGGGCTCCCACTTTGTGCGCCATGGCGATGATCTCTTTGATCGGATTGACCGTGCCGAGAGCGTTGGAGACGTGATTCACAGCCACCATTTTGGTGCGCGAGCTCAGTAGTTTTTCATATTCTTCGAGAATCAATTCGCCCAGGTCATTGACTGGAATGACTTTAAGGACAGCCCCCCGCTCCTGACAAACCACTTGCCACGGCACGGTGTTGGCGTGATGTTCAATATTCGAGATGATGATTTCATCGCCCTCGCCGATGAAGGCTTTGCCAAAACTGTGGGCCACCAGATTGATTGCCTGCGTGGTGCCACTGGTGAAAACAATTTCGTTCGGGTCAGGAGTGCCCAGAAGAACCGCGACCTTTTTTCGGGCATCATCGAAATGCCGGGTAGCTCCTTCACTTAAAAAATAGGCCCCGCGCCGGACCGTGCCATATTCTTCGGAATCAAATTTATGCACCCGATCGATCACCGCCCAGGGTTTTTGGGTGGTCGCCGCGTTATCCAGATACATCAGCGGTTTGCCATGCACGGTTTGCTTGAGCACGGGGAAATCTGCGCGGATTTTTTCGATATCGAACGGAGGTGTCTCGACAACGGAATCAGTCACTCTTAACCTCCAGTTTTTTGAGCAATAAATTTTTCAGGTCCACGACGACTTCTGGGAATTGAATCTGACTGATCAGGCTTTCCACAAAGCTCGTGGTGAGCAGTTCGGTCGCCAACTCTTCGGACAGCCCACGGGTTTTCAGATAAAACAACTGGTCCTGATCGATCTGACCGACGGTGGCCCCGTGAGTGCATTTTACATCGTCGGCAAAAATCATCAGATTCGGTTTGGTATCCGCATGCGCTGTGTCCGACAACATTAAATTATTGATCAACTGATGAGACGCCGTCAATTGCGCGCCTTCATTGACGATGACAGTTCCGTCGACACTGGAACGGCCTTTGTCGTTGATCACATTTTTGAACAGTTGATGGCTGATGGTGTGCGCGGCTTCGTGGTGAATACGAATAAAATGATGCGATTGATCGTCGTCAATCAAAACGGAAGCATTGGAAAGGCTCGCTTCGGCACCCTCACCCTGCAAACGGATTTCATTGTGTACCCGCGCAAGCTTATTGCCACCGGAGCCGCAAAGCGCGGTGAATCGGCTGTCGCGCCCCTGATACACGCGCGATTTTTCCGCGTGCCAGGATTGGGCATGGTCCGCCTGCACCCGTGCAAGAACAACACTCGCGCCGTCATCCAGTAAAAAGTCCTGCATCGAATTGACCAGATAACCGCCTCCCGTGCCAACGTATTTGGTGATCAGTTTGACTTCGGCTGTCCTGCCAGCACGCACGAACAGGCGCGGGTGATGCGCCGTTGGCGTTTTAGAGGCTGTACCGGTGACCAGCACTTGCAGAGGAGATTCCATAATCGTCCCAGCAGAAACATCGATGAGAAGTCCGCCCTTAAGAAACGCCGCGTTGAGACAAGCAAAGAAATCGTTTTCCTCTTCGATGGTTTTTTCCAGATGCGTTTTGATATCTGCCTGAGTCAGAGCCTCTTCAAGCGGAACAAGTTTCACGCCCTGGGGCAATCCGGTTGTGTTGGATAACCCGGCTTCGTAAGCACCGTCTACAAATACGATGCGTGATTTTTCACAAGACGCGTAAGTGTTGGCATCAACGAAGGCAGGCTCAACCGTCCCCGTGCCCAGTTGAAATGGGGTACTGGTGATTTCGTGCGTATTGACGTAACTGAACATTTCGTGCTTGGGATGAGGAAATCCCAGCTCTTCAAAACGGGCGATGGCCTTTTCGTTGATGGATCGAAAGGCCGGGACAGCACCGGTCTCCAGGAACTTGCGATGCAGTTCCAGAACACCCGCCTCCCCTTTTAATTCTGCAATGGCATCCGACATGGGTCTCCTTTAATTGGCTGTCTCGGTAACGACCCAGTCGTACCCCTGTTTTTCCAGTTCCAGCGCGAGGTTCTTGTCGCCGGATTTTAAAATCTTGCCTTGCCCGAACACATGCACGAAATCGGGTTGGATGTAATTTAGCAGACGCTGGTAATGCGTGATCAGGATCAACGCGTTGTCCTTGTTGATCCATTTGTTCACGCCTTCTGACACCACCTTCAAGGCATCGATATCGAGACCCGAATCGGTTTCATCGAGAACGGCAAGGCTCGGATTGAGCACGGCCATTTGCAGGATTTCATTTTTTTTCTTTTCACCGCCGGAGAAACCGTCGTTCAAAAATCGGTCCTTGTATTTCGGATCCATCCCGACCAGTTTCATTTTCTCGTCCAGCAATTCATCGAAATCAAGTGGATCCAGTTCTTCTTCACCCTTGCTCACCAACTGGGCGTTATAAGCCAAACGCAGAAACTCGGCATTGTTGACACCGGGAATTTCCACCGGGTACTGGAATCCCATAAAAATTCCGGCAAGGGCACGCTGCTCCGGGTCCAGCTCCAGTAGGTCCTTCCCTTTATAGATGATCGAACCCTGAGTCACTTCATACGATGGGTGCCCAGCCAACACTTTTGACAACGTGCTTTTTCCCGATCCGTTGGGACCCATGACGGCGTGCACTTCGCCAGCGTTGATGGTGAGCGAAACACCTTTGACAATTTCAGTGCCTTCAAACCCGGCATGCAAATCTTTTATTTCAAGCAACGACATTTATTGTTTCCCTCAATGATTAAAATCTTTTAAAAAAAATCGTCTACGACTCGCCTTGCAGGAAAAGGTTATCTCCTAAAAAACGAGAGCCAGACCCCGTGACAAAAGTCTAAGGGCCCGGCCGATGGCTATCTTGATCTTGACTGAAATCAGCCGACGCTGTCTTCCAGTTTGAGTGCCAGAAGTTTTTGCGCTTCTACCGCAAACTCCATGGGTAACTGCTTAAACACTTCCTTGCAGAATCCGTTGATCACCGCCTGAATCGCATTCTCACGCGAGATCCCGCGCGATTCAAAATAGAACAACTGGTCCTCTGAAATTTTTGATGTCGATGCCTCGTGCTCCAGTTGAACGGAACTGTTAGCCGTCTCAATGTAGGGGAACGTGTGGGCGGAACATTTGTCGCCGACCAGCATGCTGTCGCACTGCGTGTAATTTCTCGCGTTGCTGGCATTCGGCCCAATCTTGACCTGCCCCCGGTAGCTGTTGCTCGACCTGTCTGCAGAAATACCTTTCGAAATGATGCTCGACC
Source organism: Nitrospinaceae bacterium (assembly GCA_029261535.1). GTDB lineage: Bacteria > Nitrospinota > Nitrospinia > Nitrospinales > Nitrospinaceae > Nitronauta. The sequence goes on from JAJDBF010000002.1 coordinate 30,897, forward strand.
GGGTGTTCTTGCCGATGTGGATCATCTTCGTTCCGGTATCGGCTTGCATGAGGCCGTTGGTGAGTGCCACCGAATAAAATTCGCCCTGAGTGTTGTCGCCAAGCAAAATGCAACTCGGGTATTTCCAGGTGATGGCGGAACCAGTCTCCACCTGCGTCCATGAAATTTTTGAATTGTCGCCCAGGCATTTGCCACGCTTGGTGACGAAGTTGTAGATACCGCCCTTGCCCGTTTCAGGATCGCCCGAATACCAGTTTTGCACGGTGCTGTATTTTATCTCAGCGTTTTCCATCGTGACCAGTTCGACAACCGCCGCATGCAGTTGGTTGGTGTCGAACTGTGGCGCGGTACAGCCTTCGAGGTATGAGACATAACTGTTTTCGGCGCAGATGATGAGCGTGCGCTCAAACTGCCCGGTTTCTTCCGTGTTGATGCGGAAGTAGGTGGACAGCTCCATCGGAGAAATCGTGTCCGGCGGAATGTAAACGAACGAACCGTCGGTGAACACCGCGCTGTTGAGCGCAGAGTAATAGTTATCACCCACCGGCACCACGGTGCCGAGGTACTCTTCGATCAACTCCGGGTACTCCACTAACGCTTCCGAGATGGGGCAAAAGATGATGCCCACTTCCATCAGTTTTTTCTTGTGCGTGGTGGCCACACTGACACTGTCGAACACCGCATCGACGGCTACATTCGCCAGCTTCTTCTGCTCATCCAGCGGAATACCCAGCTTCTCAAATGTGCGCAGTAATTCAGGATCGACCTCGTCTATGCTCTCCAGCACCTTCTTTGGCTTGGGCGCGGAGTAATAGGAAATGTCCTGGAAATCGATTGGCGGGTAGTGCACGTTCGGCCATTTCGGCTCTTCCATTGTCAGCCATTTTCTATAGGCCTTGAGACGAAAGTCGAGCATGAACTCCGGCTCGTTTTTTTTCTTCGAAATGAAACGAATAACGTCTTCGTTCAGTCCCTTCGCCAGAGTATCCGATTCGATGTCGGTGGTGAAACCGTACTTATATTGACCTTTGTCCTCCAGAACCTCTTCGACGCTTGGGGACTTGACCGGGTCTGTCATATTTTAAAACTCCTAACGAGTTTGTTTAATTGTAAGCACTACAAATTTGGCACAACCTGCAACTCAGGATAGACATTCTGCCGGAGAGCCGACTCGATGAACGAAAGGGTCGCACCCAGGGACGAGCCGCAACTGCCGCAGGCTCCCTGATATTGCACCATGACTTTTTCTCCATCCACAATTTCGAGGACCTGGATATTGCCGCCGTCCGCCATGAGAGCCGGGCGCACTTTTTCGGTCAACACCATGTCGACCTGCTGGATCTGTTCTTCTTCGGTCAACCCCAGCCAGGCCTGCTCCGCCAGCGTGAGCTCCTTGAAAGTGGATGCAGGTTTTCCTTTTTCCTTGACGTTCGCACTGACCGCCGCCAGAGCTTTTGCGTTGGGGTAATTTTCCTTGATGATTTTCATCAACTCAGTAATGGAGGCGAGTGACTTGCTTTTGGATTCGGGGATCGACGGAATATCCGCCTCGTCGCGCAAATGCCGTTCCACATCGTCGCCAGTGAGGGTGCAGGCCTCGTCAACCGTCAGCCCCTTCACCATCGCACTCAACGTTTCGCAGATGCCAAGAGAGACTTTGCCGCCATAGGCAAAAAACTTGGCACTGTAAACGCGGTCCTCTTCGGCATCGACCATCCAGTACAATTTCATGTCTTTGAACTTGGCCTCGACCAGTGCCAGCCCTTTTTCGGTGGCCTCTTCTTTATAGAAGGCACCGCGATGCTTCGGCTGACCCGCCGCATCATCAAATTTCTGAGAAAATTTTTCTTCCGTAACAGACATTGGGTACAACCGGATTGGGGGTATTGAGTCTATCTTCCCAAACTTCAGGAGAGATCGTAAAAGGGAGGCCCCTTGAGACCTTCGCGGTCAGACTGGAGTTCCCTTGAGATTCCTTGTGATTTTGGTCCTGTTTAATCAAGCAATTATACATTAACGAACCGCAGGAGCCTAAATCCTATTAGAATCTACGGGAAAAAATCGCAAATTACTTAAAAAGCTGGCAGAACCCTGATAACTCCACAGGCCATCGCCATCGTAGTTAAGATGCAAGCTATTAGGGAAAGTTCCTGTGTTTTTGCGTTAAAACCCTTTATTTATAAATAACTCCAGCTTCAAATTCCCAATTTTTATAATATTCAGGCTGATTTTCAGAAAATCCTGCTATCAGGAGGTCGGTTGGCAAAAAACAGTACAATTCCGGGTATTTGCAGGGCAAAAGGGGTATAATTTCAGGCAAGCAAAAGGACACTTCGGGATGGACCCTCTCAAGTAGAGGCATCTCCCGAAAAATACAGTCATCCCGGCACTTTCGGGATTGTTTGAGGCCTTGTATGAGCGTTGAAACCAAACCCCAGCGCCCGATCCTGAAAGACGGAATGGGCAGGACCATAGTCAACCTGCGGATTTCCGTCACCGACCGGTGCAATTTCCGCTGTACCTATTGCATGCCAGCGGACAACGTCGAGTTCATGGATCGGGAAAAACTGTTGTCTTTTGAGGAACTCACGCGGGTGGTGCAGGTGGTTGCCAAAATGGGCATCTACCGGCTGCGCCTCACCGGCGGCGAACCGCTCCTCAGAAAAGACCTGCCCACTCTGGTCAAAATGCTGAAGGGGGTCGAAGGTATTGAAGATGTCGCCATGACAACCAACGCGTTTTTCCTGAAAGAACACGCGCAATCGTTGGCAGATGCGGGATTGAGTCGCCTCAATATCAGCCTCGATGCTCTCGACAAAGAAAAATTTGCCCACGTCAACCGGCGCGACTGTGTTCAGCAGGTGCTCGATGGCATCGCCACCGCGCGCGACGTTGGATTCAAGTCGATCAAAATAAACGCAGTCGCCATGCGCGATTTCTCGGAGTCGGAAATCGTTCAGTTGGTTGATTACGGGCGGTCCGAAGGCTTTGAAGTGCGCTTCATCGAATTCATGCCTCTCGATGCCGACAAAACCTGGGAACGGGATAAAGTTTTGTTCGGTCATGAAATCATCGATATCATTCAGAAAAAATTCCCGATGGAACCGATTCAGGACTCACTCGAAATCGGCCCGGCGAGTGAATATCGTTTTAAAGATGGTAAAGGAAAAATCGGCATCATCACCGCGGTGAGCAATCCATTTTGTGACTACTGCAACCGCATCCGCATGACCGCCGATGGCAAACTGCGCACCTGCCTGTTCTCCAACAACGAGCACAACTTAAAAGAATTGATTCGCGGCGGGGCCAGCGATGCCGACCTCGAACAATTGATCCGGTCAGCACTGGTCATCAAGGAACCAGGGCACAAAATCAATCTCGACGATTTCAAGCGACCCGAAAGGGCGATGCACGCCATCGGCGGCTAACCCACTTGCGCTCCTGGCGGAGGGCTGACGGGCAACTTTGCTAGCAATAACACTGGAATTTCAAAACATCTTCCTCTCGCACCCACTTGCGTGGGGGCTGGATGGCAACTTGACAGGCAATTACACTGGAGCTTTAAAATAATCCCTTTTCCCCCTCTGTAAGGAGAGCTTTGCATAAGCGCTTTTTAAGGGACTGAATAGAGGAGGTCGCACTTCGACAGGCTCAGTGTGACAAATAAAATCAACGGACTGTCATTCTGAACGAAGTGAAGAATCTCGCCTTTGCCTTTGATTTTTGAGTTATGCAAAGGTCCCCTTTGCAAGAGCCAGTAAAATTTCCCAAGCGCAGGGCACCACCTTGCGATGGGGGTAACATACAAAAGAAAACCTCAGCTTGTCATTCTGATGAGCCTTCAGGCGAAGGAGAATCTCGCCTTTGCTTTTTATTTCCGTTGGTCGTCAGCCGCCGACCGCAAGGTCCGCCAGCACCACCTCGCGACCAAAAGCAATTTTTAGAGATGCCCTAAATTCAATCCATTCAAAAAACACCTGCCGCCTGTAAAATCACTTGCCATGAAACTCGAGCAAAAAGAAAAAATACTGAGGGACTTTATCCGCAACTGCGAAAGTGTAATCGTCGCTTACTCCGGCGGCGTTGACAGTGCGCTGGTCCTGACGATTGCGTATCAGGAACTGGGTGAACACGCGCTCGCAATCACCGCTCATTCAGCCAGCGTTCCAAAAAGGGAACGCGTCTTGGCCAAAACGTTTGCAGACCAAATCGGCGCACGCCATCAAACCATCGAGACGGGTGAAGTTGACCTGCCAGATTATGCCAGCAACCCGGTCAACCGATGTTTTTTCTGCAAGACCGAGTTGTACACTCACTTGATCCGTTTCGCGCGCGCTGAAGGTTTCGCTACTATCCTGAACGGAACCAACAACGACGACCTCGGCGATCACCGTCCGGGACTCATAGCGGCAGAAAACTTCAGCGTGAAAAGTCCGCTGGTCGAGGCTGACATGAACAAAAAAGACGTGCGGACCCTGTCGAAAAAACTGGGACTGCCGCTTTGGGAAAAACCGGCATCGCCTTGTCTGGCCTCGCGCATCCCCTATGGACAGGCAGTGACGCGAGAGAAACTATTGATGGTGGAACAGGCGGAGGATTTTTTATTGTCGCTCGGTTACAGCGAACTCAGGGTGCGTCATTTCGGTAACACAGCGCGTATTGAATTGCCCGTCCACGAAATTAAACACCTGAGAGACGGACCGCACTGGCATGAAACGAAACATCGCTTCATGCAAATTGGATTTGAAAATGTGGAACTCGACGAAGAAGGATTTCGTTCGGGAAAATTAAACGCCATACTGACTTAAACAACCGTCCGGGTCCTAACCGGACGGGCGACGGACCTTGCGGTCGGCTGAAAAAAATATCGCCTGTCATTCTGAGCGAAACCCTTCGACAGGCTCAGGATAAACTCCGTGGAGAGAAGAATCTCGCCTTTGCTTTTGTTTTTGTTTTTTGGATTATGCAAAGGTCTCCTTCCCTAAGGACGATCAGGAGATTTTTAGCAAAAATAAATTTTTAGAGGCACCTATGTTTGAATTCAAGCTCCGCCCAGAAATGCGCAAGAAGCTGAAAGACCCGGACCTGTTCGTCAGGGGGCAGGAGAAAGTCCATTGGGGCATACTCATCGCGATGTGCGGCGTGGTGATGTCGGGTATTCTTATTTTTCAGGACCCGGAAAAATCAACGCACCCGGTCTGGCTGATGATTCTGGGACTGTGCGTTGCTGTGTTCGGCGAGTTCCAGAAATTCCGCTCGAAATAATTTTTGTGCTACCATTAGTATGTTTTTTGTATGTCTGACAGAAAAATTTATCAGAACTGCGACCTGAAAACGGGCGAGATACTATTTTTTCAGAATACTCTGCGACGAAAGTATTTTTGGGAAGAGCACAATACCCTCAACGCCATTAAAATTACCAATTCAACCAATAACATCTCCTCAAAACTTATCCCCTCAGGCTTATTTTGATATCTGGTAAACATGATACTGTCGTACCAGTCCATTGGATAAAAGAAAACAGACAACCAAAGAAATACTACAACCAAAATGCGGAACCACTCCAGCATCCTGAATAAGCCCACAGCAAAAAAAATGCAGATGGCAAAGCTTATCCAATCAGGACCATTGGCTCTCAATGCATTCAATCCAAAGAACAAAAACCCTAAGGAAACGATCCAAATAAATATTCTCAGAAGGAGCGGACCCTGTGGCAAAAGGGAAGAAGCTGATGCTGGCTGTAGTTTAGTCCCATCAGTTTCTTGTGTTTTCTTCGTATCATATTTTGAAGAAACCAGGCTACTGTAAAATGCCAAAAAAACAACAAAGAGGAGGATAGGGAGGGTACTGTCTGACAAGTTACTAACGTAAATAAACGGCAGTGCCAACCCCACCCCAATAAAACATTTAGAATCAATTGACCTCGTGGTGACAATGAAGAACCAACCACATATTTCGACTTGGTTTCATCAGTTTCTTTAGTGTTCTTCGTATCATTCTTTGAGCCATCCCACCAACTGTATACCCCCAGCAAAACTATATAGAGCAAGACAGGAATGGCACTGTTTAACAACCTACTTGCGTAAATAAACACCCCGGCCAACGCCACTCCAATAAATACTTTAAAAAAAAGGTTGATCAGTGGCGAACAAGGAGGAGTCGGCGGTGGTTCTTCTTCGGGGATTTCGATTTCTTCAGGGACTTCCATATCTATAAACTTACCTTCAATAATATCTTTTATTTAACAACGCATCAGGCACTGGAATCAGGGTTTTGTTGTTCCACCTGGTTTTGGATGGTGTTGAAAACAGCCAGCGCCTGCGCCACCATGGATCCCATGTCGCCGGTTTTTTCCGGCAATAAAACAGTGTTGGTGGTCTTGGCCAGTTCTCCAAAAGCTCCGATGTATTGTTCGGCCAGTTTCAAGGCCACCGCTTTTTCGCCACCGGTTTTTTCGATAGCCACGGCGATTGTTTCAATCCCTTCCGCCGTGGCGCGTGCCACTTCCAGAATGGCTTGCGCTTCACCCTTGGCGCGGTTGATCTGATCGGTCATGGCCGCTTCCGATTTTAAAACAACCTCCTGCTTGATCCCTTCCGCAATATTGATTTGCGCTTGCCGTGTCGCCTCGGAACCCAGAACTTCTGCTCGCTTTTGTCGCTCCGCCGCCATCTGCAATTCCATCGCTTTTAATACGGTCGCGGGCGGATTGATGTCCTTGATTTCGTAACGCAGGCATTGAATGCCCCAGACCTCCGAAGCCTCATTGATGCTTAGCACTATGTTTGAATTCAGCATCTCCCTCTCTTCAAAGGTTTTGTCGAGGGTCATTTTTCCCAACTCCGAGCGCATGGTGGTTTGCGCCAATTGGGTCACCGCGTAACGGGCATCGCCCACTCCATAAGAAGCCTGTTTCGGGTCCGTCACTTTCAGATAAAGCACCCCGTCAATAACGAGAGTGACATTGTCCTTGGTGATGGCCGACTGACTGGGGATGTCGATGGCATTTTCTTTGAGGGAATGTTTGTAAGATACTTTATCAACAAACGGGATGATGAAATGAAGTCCGGCGTTGAGGGTTCCATTGTACTTGCCCAATCGCTCGACAATAAAAGCATTTTGTTGCGGAACCAGCTTGACCCCGGCGGAGACCACAATGAATCCAACAAAAGCGACTGCCAGATAAAAAAGATCAAACTCCTGCACAATCTCGACTTCCATAATCTTCATCTCCCTTGAATGTTGCTCTGGTTCCGATGATTAAATAAAGGGCAAAAAATAATAATTACCGACTTCAACAAACACGAAATATTTACTTAGAGAACACGAACCGGTGAAAAAAAATCGTTCACACCTGTTCAGACAAATCCTGTTCCTTACTGGATCGAACAATCAAAAGTCCCTGCGATACTTTAGCGATGGTGACATCCGATCCAACATCCAGCGTTTCAGTTTCCTCACTATCCAACTGACAATTCATGATGGTGCCCGACCAGCGCACCTGCCCCTTTTTGCCTTTTTCAAGCGGGTTACCATAGACGACAGCAGTGCTACCCACCATGTCGTCGAACCCCGTCCCCTTGCCTTTGATAAACGCCTTGAGAGGCTTCCACAGTATGACCGTCCACAATCCGGTGGCCAGAAAAAACACCGTGAACTGCGCGATCTGGGTCTCGATTACTCCGGCAATCAACGCGGCCCCCACGGTGAGCGCACCGAGCCCGGAGAATAACGCGCCGATACCGGGCAGTACCATGATCTCAAGGCCGATCAATACAGCCCCCGCCATTAACCAATAGGAGCTGGTTGAAAATTCCATTGCGATTTGCATAAGCCGTCCTGGGGATTTCGTTTATACAAATTTTTAGTAAAAAAAACAGGCACCGGGGGGTTTGGATAATATTCAGTCTAATCTGCCACTCAATATTTACCAACAACAATATTCAAGGTCTGTATTTGGATCGGAAAGTATTGCATCACCCTAAAACCAAAAACAAAGGCGAGATTCTTCGCCTGCGGTTCAGAATGACATGCTGTGGTTTTTGCTGGCCCTCCGCATTCAAGAACGCGAATAGCGTTTCTTGAACAGGCTATAGAGGGGGGATTTTAAAATAAAAAAACTGCCCGAATGGACCAACCCGGGGTTGCCTCCCAGAATCTTGGGGATCCTGAGAAGCAACCCCTCATTGTCACCCCGATGGAAGGATGCCCAAGGTCGACACCGGGGGGGGTTTGTGGAACCGGTTCCAAATAGAAATATGGAGCTTTCCTGCCAGATGTCAAGACTGGGCGCGAGCCCTGCTTGGAAAGTTCAGACATCTCCTGAAATATCAACAGTTTTGCATGGGAAGTCTGTCATCACTTTTCTTTTTTGGCATCATTGTTCTCGGCGGTTTGCCCTAGTTCCTGCGAACGTTGGGTGGCCTGCTCCACAGCGTTCATCAGGATGGAACGGATGCCGCCCTTTTCCAGCGCGTGGACACCGTAGATAGTGGTGCCACCGGGCGATGTCACCATGGATTTTAATTCACCCGGATGCATCCCGGTTTCCTGAACCATTCGGGCCGAGCCCACTACCGTCTGCAACGCCAATACATCGGACACCTCGCGTGACAAACCTACTTTCACTCCTGCGTCGGACAATGCCTCGATGATGGTGAAAATGTAGGCGGGGCCACTGCCGCTGAGCCCGGTCACCGCATTCAGGTGAGTTTCATCCACATCAACGGTTTTACCAATCGCCTCAAATATGCGATGCGCTACCTGCATCTCGGATTTCTTGACATGCTTGCCGGCGGACAAGGCGGTGACCCCTTCCTGCACCACCGCCGGAGTATTCGGCATGGTCCGGATCACTTTGATTTTCTTTTTCTTTCCCAGTTGAAAAAAGTTTTCTATGGAACTGATCGCCACACCGGCGGCAACGGAAATAATCAGTTTCTTATCGGTCACCAGATCGTGAATTCCGTGACAGACTTCTTTCATATTCTGCGGTTTCACTGCCAGCAGAAGAATGTCACATTTTTTGGCTACCTCACGGTTGTCCGCCGTCACTTTTATTTTATATTCAGAATGGATTGCATCAAGGCGTTCGGGCCGCACATCGGTTGCCCACACGGATTTGGGCTCGAGGAATTCAGCACTGAGCAAGCCTTTGATAACAGCTTCAGCCATATTACCGGCACCGATGAATCCGATTTTTCTTTTGTTAAGCACAACCCGTCTCCATTTTTTTCATAGCCAATTACAGATCATTCACGATCACCAAACAGGGAGGTCCCCACTCGAATCCAGGTGGCCCCTTCTTCAATCGCCACTTCAAAATCGTGTGACATTCCCATCGACAAGTGCCGCAAACCAAAATCCATATCCTTAGCAACCTCACCCTGCAACTCACGCAGTTTGCGAAACCAGGGCCGCGCCTTTTCCGGATCGGGATCGAAGGGAGGCATTGCCATCAACCCTTCAATCGAAATTCCGGAGAACCCTCTGGCCTTGTCCAGCAGAGAACCTAACGCCTGCGGGGCAACACCCGATTTGGACGCTTCACCCGAAACATTGACCTGAATGAGAATATTCGTCACACATCCCTGCCGCCGACTTTCCTGATCCAGTTTTTCTGCCAACTCCAGAGAATCGACCGAATGCACCAGAGCAAATCTGCCGGGAATGTATTTTACCTTGTTTTTCTGCAGATGCCCGATGAAATGCCAATCGATGCCCGCGCCTTCCAGTTCATCGATTTTACTGATCGCCTCCTGAACCTTGTTCTCACCGAAGGCCTTTTGTCCGCATTCAAGGGCTGAACTAATGCTATCCGTCGGAAAGGTTTTGCTGACCGCCAGCAAATGGATATCAGACACCACCCGCCCGGCACGTTGTGCCGCAGAAGCCATGCGCTCGTGAATGGATTTTAGATTTTCTAAAAACAAGGAATTGTTTCAGCAAGTGGAATCAATCTATCAGGCGACCTCAATATAGTGCTTGTTCGCCTTTTTCTCCCGTCCTGACTCGAATGGTCTCTTCCACCGGCAGGATGAAAATTTTGCCATCGCCCAGGTTATCTGTGCGCAAGGTGTCCACCAAAGCATCGACCACTTCGTCCACACCATCGTCTCCCAGGACAACCGTGATTTCTACCCGTGGAAGAAACTGTGGCAACTGGGACGCCTTCGGATCCGAATCAGAACGCATCTGGCTCATGGGTTTACCAATCCCTTTAACTTCAGAGACGGACAACCCTGGTGCACCGAGAGCGAACAGTTTCTCCCGCACTGCTTGCAACTTTTCAGATCGAATATAGCAACGTATCATCTTCATAGAGTCCTTTACTCTAGTCGAAAAAAATGGGCTTTGCAAGCAATGCCTGCAAAGCCCACGAGTACCTCTTCAGCCAGGAAAAACCAAAGAGCAGTCGGTATTCCTTTCTAGAAATCAAAATTCTTGCCAGCCATCACAGCACCTTCCACCACCTCCAACAACTTTTCCCGATCCACCGGCTTGACCAAATAATCCCTGATTCCTTTCTTGAGTAAAGACACCGCCAGTTCCGCATCCGGGTAACCAGTGACCACGATGACGGGAATGCCCGGTGCTTCTTTTTGGAATACCTCAATCGCTTCCACCCCATTGATCTTGGGCATTCTGATGTCGCACAGAATAGCACCCAGGTTGACCAGGTTGTCACCGCTCTTCATTAGAGAAATCCCTTCCATACCATCGGTGGCTTCGATGACATTAAATCCTCCCTTTTCAAGGTGAAGCCGGACCACTTCTCTTACATCCTCTTCATCATCAATTACCAGAATTTTTCCTTTAGCCATTTTGGGCCTCCTTCAGGTTCCAGCATCAGAACCGTTTTGAGTTTTAGGCTGCCCCGTGTACGAGTGGATTGAAAAGTTTCAACCCAGCCGCATGAGGTCCAGCAATAATATGGTACCGTCGGATTCTTTTCTGCCAGTTTTTCTTTTCCACAGTCAACTTCTTTTGAAAATCGAGATGGCTATTTTCTTCTTAACTGTTGACAACAGACCATGAAGTTCATAGATTAGTAAATCAGGGGGGAGGCTATGCCCAATGAATGCGATTCCAGGTGACGAAACTGCAGGGCAGTTTCAAAAAAGTGGGCTCGTCGCCAAAATCCTCAAAATCATCATTGCCGTCGGAACGATTCCCTTGATCCTGGCCATGGTGCTGGCTTATCTTCAAGGTAATGAATCCCTGCGCGGGGTAATCGGTTCGAGCTTCAAAGCCCTTGCTTTCAGCAGTGCGATCCAGGTGGACCGCCACCTGGATGAAGCAGTCAATCGTATCACCCAACTCGCCCAGCACCCGACCCTGAACCTCGCCGTTCGCGAGCGCAACCTCTCCCATCAGGCACAAAAACCCAGCACTGACCTTGAAGAAAGATTAGCCAAAGAATGGGATGAGGGCGGACCTGTTCAAAAAGAAATATTGAGCAACGCGGGTAGCCGCATGCTGAACGCCTTTTTAAAACGAACCCATCAGTCTTCACCATCGATTAAAAGCGTTTTCATCACGGATCAGCAGGGGCAGTTGGTCGCCAGTTCCAATACCCACCCACCCTATTCCAACCGGTCCCGAAAATCCTGGATCAGCATTGTCAAAAACCGTTCCGCGTCGGTGATATCAGGCGATCTGGAATTCGATCCTAAACTTGATCTGCATATCATTGAAATTGCTCTTCCCCTGCTCGACCGCGCAGGCACCATACAAGGGGCCTTGCACCATGTATTCGATGCCAAGGCTCTGTACTCTCCATCAATTAAAGAAATCCGATTCGGTGATACAGGTCATGTGATGCTCATCAACTCGGAGGGAGTTGTTATCACCTGTCCGATCCTGCCGACGGGACACCGGCTCGGCGATCTTGCCCTGGTTCAGGCGGTGACTGGCCCGGCACCGGCATGGGTCGAAACCCAGGGCAATGGACATGGCAATCCGGAATTTTCCATCATCGGCTCGGCCCCACTTTCCAAAGTCAACGCGCGAACCGAGCTCTCCAACGGCAAACCTCTGTATACGTTCGCCTGGCAATCGTCTGAAGAATTATTTGCTCCAACAGAAACACTGTTCCTCTGGATTGCCTCTGCCGGCCTTGTCTCTATATTTATGATCGGCGCACTGGGAACGGTGGCCGCCCGGCGCATGGTCAAGCCGATTCAACTTCTGCAACAAGCCGCGGGAGCCATCGGTCGTGGAGAACAAGTTGAGCCCTTAAAAATCGACACCGGCGATGAAATCGAAACGCTGGCTCAGGAAATCAACACCATGAACGGGCTGTTGCAAAAAACCTTCTCCGGACTCGAACAACAGGTCGAAGAAAAGTCACAGGAAGTCGATTATCTTCGCGAGTACACCGACTGCATCCTGATGAGTGTCCCGGAAACTATCGTTATTTTTGATGAACAACTCAAAATCGAATACGGCAATTCAGCGTTTGAAACCTTGTGTGGTCAAACGGTGAAACAGTTCACCGGAAAGACACTGGAGACGCTTCCCGCAGAGGCTTCCGAGAAATGGCAACAGGTGCAGAAAGAACTTGCGCAGTTTTCCAAGGGGAAACAGGGTGAAACAAACAGCGGATTGTCTTCCTCATCCGGTACCTACCGCGCCAAAGATCCGCTGGCACCGGGAAAACAATCGGACGAGGAACACCCGCTAAATATCCAAATCAGAGACAACACTTTTGTCTACGCATTTTTTGATGTGGCCATCGAAAGCAGGAAAGGAAAACGTATCGGTCTCATCATGAAAGACATCACCGAAGAGAAAAAACTGCTGGACCAATTAACTCTGGCCGACAAACTTTCTGGTCTGGGCACCTTGGCGGCAGGCATCGCCCACGAGATGAACAATCCGCTCTACACCATCATGGGTTTCACCGAAGCCATCAAGGATGAAACCGATCCCGCAACGATTCAAAAATACGCGGACAAAGTTCTGAGCCGATCACGACAAATGGCCGCCATTATCCTGAACCTCACCGGCTATTCCCGGTCCAACGGAAGTGACGCGCCTCAACCCGTCGATGTCAACGAACAGTTAAAGGCGGCAACAGAAATGGCTTTGCTGGCCTCCTATTCCTCAGACATTAAATTAGAGCAATCGCTTGGAAAACTTTCGCCGATCATGGCCAAGCCGGAGGAGATCCAGCAGGTGTTTCACAATATTATTCGCAATTCGGTGCAGGCCATGCAAGGCAAGGGGGAAATCACCGTGTCATCCACGTTGGAAGAACAACAGGTCGTTGTCCAAATCCAGGACAACGGACCCGGAATTCCGAAAGAATTTGCATTGAAAATATTCGATCCCTTCTTCACCACCAAAGCACAAGGGGAAGGCACTGGATTGGGATTAAACCTGGTCCACAGGATCGTTAAAAAATACGGTGGGGAAATCTCGATGGAATCCAATGTCGGGCAAGGTGCCCGTTTTATAATTTCGTTTCCCTGTCAGTCGGAGGTCAGCCAACAGGTGCCGGAGTCAGCAACTTAGCCCAATGAGTTTTTTCCCATTTGACCGCCTCACGGAACTGCCGGTACTCCCGCTCTTTCTTTTTAAAATCCTGGTGATGAGTCTGCCACTTTCCATTGCGCTTCACCGGTGGACACGCCTGATGGCACATCTCGTGGTAGATGGTGGACTCCAGCACAACCTGCGGAACAAATTCCTGGTCCAGCCGGGGATGAATCCTGATGAGATTTTTGGCGGCATCGTAGGACCCGAAACGGAATGAACGCCGATTGGGCGTCTTCACCTCGCGCCCCCATTCGATCCGCGCATCCAGCTTGCCTGCAAAATACTCCGCGTTCAACCGATCAAACATCCCCTGCAAACCAGGCTCTTCCACCGCTTCCGGTTCCTTCCGGTTGAGGGTCCGGGTGGTCTGCTTCAAATTGATCAGATGGTCTTTTCCCAGCTCGCGGAATTTTTCCGGAACAATGTTGTGACGACCCAAACCTGCGAGTGACCGGGCGGCGAGACCCACCATGATTGTTTCCTGGTCTTCTTCGAAATAGCCGAAATAACCCTCGTTGAACATCTCCACATCAACCCGGCTCTGGCGATAATCCAGACGGAGCTGACCCAGGAAATCGAATCCGCCTTTTCTGCAGGTGAACAGCAGTTTGAAGACATCTTTTTCAAAGTCCTCTACACCAATGCCGAGGGCAACGGTTCCAAGGTTCCTCGTGGGAAGAGCAACACTTTCGGGTGTGGATTTCATACTCTCTCGGGGTGCGGGGTGGAGAATCGGGGTGACTGACAACACCCGAAGTTTACCTCTTTTAAAGCATTAGTTTCAACGAATTTTTCCCACTCCTTGCGGGTCCTCTGCGCGAAGATTAGAGGACCTTTACATTACGGGAGGATTTCGGTAAAGTTAGCTCATGCAAACAAAATGGCTGTTACTAATAGGTTTGGTCTTTCTGACGGCGTGTACTACCACGACTTCTCCGCCTCCGGATATCGCTCAGGATGACTCTGTTCTTCAGGAAAAAATTGACCGCTATTTATCCACCACCAACTCGGGTGTGGAAGCGGAGGTCGTCGCGGACCTGACAGGCAATGGAGTGACCACGACCAAATTGCGCGAGTTGATTCGCAAACGTCCGCTCAATAAAACCGGGCAGGCGGGTACCTTTTTCAATCTTCCCGTCGCCTCGGAAGGAAAAAAGTATCCCTTCTCCCTGTTTGTTCCGCCCATGGTGCCGGGAAAAACCTATCCACTGGTGGTGATCCTGCACGGTGCTGGCGGAAATGGCAAAACGACTCTGTCGCGCTGGGTGAAACGACTCGGCGGAGATTTCATTGTGGCTTGCCCGAGTTATCCGATGGGGGCCTGGTGGTCATTCCGGGCGGAAGCGATGGTGTTGAATCTGGTGAAGCAATTGCGAATGCAATACCCGATTGATGGCAACCGGGTTCTGCTTGCCGGCCTGTCCAATGGCGCAGTCGGCGCGTACATGATTGGCATGTTTTACCCGGACTACTTTGCCGGCATCGTCCCCATTGCCGGGGCGGTCAGTGAACGCTACATGCACTTTCTGGTCAACCTGATCAACACTCCTCTGTATTCGATTCAGGGCGAACACGACCCCATCTTCCCCATAAAATTTTCAAGGCGCATCAAAAAAATCCTGTCGACCATGAAATACCCGGCGGTGTTCCGCGAACACTCCCAGAAAACTTCGGCTCATGGGGGTCACTTCCTTCCTGATGCAGAGGTTCCGGCATTGGTTTCCTGGATGAAAAAACAAAAACGGAAAGCCAATCCGATTGTGGTGCGGCTGGTCCGGGAAAGTAACCACATGGGGCCGGTACAATGGGCGCGGATTTCCAAAGGACTCAAAATGGCCGCCCTGCAATTGCCCGGCCCTGAGAAAGAACCGCTCAATGTTCACGACGGTAAAATTGCCACCCTCATTGGTCTCAAAACCGGCGACAACCAGTTCGAGATTCAGGGCAAGAATTTACTGGAGCATGAATTACTGTTGAATTCGGACTTGGTCGACTTTTCCAAACCGGTCAAAGTCACCTTCATTGAAATCCAGGAGGAAGGCAAAAAACTGATCACCGTACCCAAAGGTGTTTCGTTTGAAGGCCTGGTGAAACCCGACATCAACACCTTACTCCAGAGTTACAAAAACCGACGCGACCCCGACCTTCTGCACGAGGCGGTGGTCTCCATTTCGGTTGAAGAAAAGGTTCAGATAGCCGCCATTCCATGACCACCCCGGAAGATATCATTCCTCCCCTGCCGTTCACTCTGGAAAGTTCCATGGCCCTTCTGGGCTGGGACCTCGTGCGTCATGCGCTGTCCAGGCATGCGCTGTCCGATGTTACCCGCTCCCACCTGGCCGCTCTCGTTCCCGAAACCCAATTCGATTCCGCCATCAAACTCCTGCAGGAAACCGAAGCCATGCAAGTTCTGCTCGACACGGCAGAAGGGCTTCCCTTGCGCACCTTCGCTGATATCGAACCCACACTTGAAGAGGCTGAACAACAACGGATGATCGCTCCGGAAGGCGGTCTGGCGGTGCTCGATTTGTTAAAGTTGACAGATAGTATTCGCAAGCGTTTAAAGAATGAAACCACTCCGGACATTCTGAAAACAATGGGCTCCCGGCTGAATCCCATACCCGGCCTGCTCTCGGAACTGAACCGATGCCTCGACCCGGAAGAGGGTGTGCGCGACAACGCGTCACCGGAATTGAAAGCGGCGGTAAAAGAAACCGCGCTGGCGAAGCAACAGCTCGAAACCAGGGTCCGCAAAATCATGGGCTCGGTGGGTTGGAAAGACTCCCTACAGGATGGCTACATCACCGAACGCGAGGGGCGCGCCGTCCTGCCTGTTCGTTCCGATTCCAAAGGCCGCGTTGATGGCATCGTGCACGACAGTTCCGGTAGCGGTCAGACCTTGTTCATCGAACCAACGCAGGTGGTGCAACTCAACAACCAGTTGAAAATATCACGGATGAATGTCGAGCGCGAACGGGTGCGCGTCCTTTCGCAACTGGCAGAACGTATTCTCGAAGAGAGAGGTCCGCTTTTAAGAAACCTCGAAAACCTGGCGGACCTTGACCTCATTCATGCCCGCGCCAACCTCGCCCGCGCCATGAAAGCACGACCGTTTGAATTATCTCAATCGGGGGAAGTTGAACTCCGGCAAGCACGCAATCCGGAACTGGTCCTTTCGGGAAAGCACGTTGTGCCCAATTCCCTTAAGTGGGATCCTGAAATTCGCGTGGTCATCATCTCCGGACCCAACACCGGTGGTAAAACAGTGACGCTGAAAACGCTTGGGCTTATGTCCTTGATGGCACGCGCCGGGTTGCTTCTTCCTGTGGAAGACGGTTCCCGCATTCCATTTTTTCCGCAAGTGTATGCCGACATCGGCGATGAGCAGGACATGAGTCAGGATTTGTCGACGTTCTCCGGACACTTAAAAAAAATAATTCACATACTGGACGAAGCCCAAAGCGGTGCTTTGATCCTGCTCGATGAACTGGGTATCGCCACCGACCCGATGCAGGGCGCGGCACTGGCTCAGGCGATTCTCATGCAAATGAAAGAGCGCCGCCTGATGACTCTGGTCTCCACCCATTACCTCTCGCTAAAAATTTATGCGCAAACCGCAGAGGGATTCACCAACGCTTGTATGGAATTCGATTTGGATTTGCTGACACCGACTTTCCGGTTGGTGTTCGGCGCACCGGGCCAGAGTGCCGCCCTCGAAACTGCCGAGCGGCTCGGCCTTGCTCCGGAAATTATCCGGCAGTCGCGCGAACTGTATGACCGGGAGGACCACCGGGCCGAAGGGCTACTGGATGAACTCACCCGGCAAAAACAGGATTTGGAAAACAGTTTAAAGAATCTTGAAAATCAAAAGGAACAAACAAGGCAGGCCCTGCAAGAACAAAATCAGATCAGGACACGCATGCGCCAGCAGGAGATCGACTTCAAGCGATCAAAAAACAAGAAACTGCAAGTGCAGTTGCGCGACTCCAAAAAGGAAATCCGCAAGTTGATTGAAGAAGCGCGCGGGACAAAAAACGTGACCCAGTTACGCGGCGCAGAAAAACGATTACAGTCCATGGGCAGAGCCGCCGCCAGCATCCCCTCGGAACGCCGCGCACTCTATACCATTCCGGCCAGCAAACTGCGCCTGGGCGATGAAGTGATGGTCGACGGCTACGATGCTATCGGCATTCTCGAAGAAGACCCGTCAGCAAAAAACAAGGTACAGGTGCGGCTCGGGAATTTTTCCACAACGGTGGCAGTCACACGCCTGTTTGGCCACGCGCAGGGACACCGGGTTCGCCCAAGAGAGCAGAACATTCCTCAAGTCAGCATCCAAACGGAAACCCATCAGGCACCCAAAACAACCTGCGACCTGAGAGGAAAAAGCGTAGAGGAGGCTTTGCAAACACTGGAAATTTTCTTGAGCCAGGCTCTCGTCAACAAATGTCCGCGCGTGTTGCTGATCCACGGTCATGGTATGGGCAAGATCAAACAAATGGTTCGGGATTATCTGGGGTCAACTGGTATTGGCAAAAAATTTGAACCGGCTTCGCGTGACGAGGGGGGAGATGGTGTCACCGTCGTCGAGTTTTAATGCATGCTACATGCGCCACATCTGAAACGATTCACCCGCCGGATCGGGTGCGCGCGATAATCAGGGTGCCGAGAAAGGTTTTTTCGGAGCCTTTGATCCGGACAACCTCATCCGGTTCCTTCCAAAGTCCCGCCGCATCAACCAAAAATTCCATCGACGGTTCCTCATAAGAAAGCACCGAGTCATCGTTAGTCAGCAGAGTCACAGGGAAGTTGATGGTCGCTCGCGGACCTATACGGCGGGTGGTGACCCGGGGCAATGCTTTTTCCTGATCGCCTTCCTGAAAAAGGTCCTTGATTGGTTTTCCCAGCAAGCTATCCGGCTCATACCCCAGTAATATAACGGCAGGGTTGGCAAAAATAATTTTTCCTTCTTCGTCTATTTCTAAAATAATATTATTAGATTTTTCAACAATCCTCTGATAGCGGGAGGTCGGCTCCTCGGTCTGGCCTTCCTGCACAGGTCCCTCCTCCATCATCTTCTTGAGCAGGAAGGCTGGCCCAATAAGGGCGAGCACGGTGATCCCCACGGCGACAAACACTTCCAGCGTATGCGCGGCGGTGGCACTCATTCCCTGGGTCATGGAGTCTGACAGGCCGAACCTCCACAGCCCCCACAGAAATGCGGCCCCAATCACCGTAAACCCTGCCAGCTTGATCAGCTTTGCTTTTATTTCGTTTAATTTCATAAAGATTTCACCACCTTGCGGTGGGACCAATTATTTTTTTTCCTGAAATATCTTTTTGTCCTGGTTCAAATTCTCCTTTAAACCTTCACACCCGGCTCTTCAAAGAATCAGTTAAACACCTGAACCAGGTGTTGAAATCGTTTCTTCTCTTTTTTAATTTTTGATTCGTTGCCGAGAACGCAAATGCGGCCCTGGTCACGAAGTTGATTGAACCAGTCAGCGAAACCTCTCACATCGTTCAAGGTGACGGAAAATAATTCATCGCGTCGCTTCTGCCTGATCTCTCTCGACAACCCGGTAAGGTGTTCGGTCTTTGAAATCGCCCCTTTGCGGTCTGGAGTCAAAGGTGGATCAAGGTTTCCGACGGCCCCGATGACGATTTTCTCCAATTCCTTGCTGGACAATTCCAGGTGCTCAAGAAAATGGCCGATGCCGTCAAACACGTCAAGGGTCTCGCCAAGATTGGGATCGCGGTAGGACACGAGCCCAAGATCACCAGTGAACGAATCGAAACTGAGGGAGCAACCGTAGGCCCCGCCTTGAACCCGCACCCGGTCCCACAAATATCCGGTACGCAAGATGGCTTTGACCGCCTCAAATTTTCCGGTGTATTCAAAACCAAGATCGTATAGATTGATTCCTTTGCCAACATACTGAATCGTGCTGGTGGTCAGGAAGGCTTCGTCTTCCGGCGGTGCGTCGACATTCCATAACTGATTAGAAGACGTTCCCGCAGGCATAGCATCCGCGAGTTGGTCGGAATGTTTGAGGAGCTTGCCCAAGTCTTTGCCCTTGGCGGTCAGATTGACCAACAGGTTATCGCGAGTGAATATTTTCCCGGCAACGCCTTCAAACTCATCTGCCACCTCTTCGGGATTTTTTTCCGCCCGCTCCAGGAGATTTTTTATGAAATAGTAATAGGTCAAGCCATCGGTGGTTTCATCAAACCGCCCCAAGTTGGACCCGTAAGCCTGAAGTCGCGACAGCACATACTGATTGCCGTGAGGAATGATGGATGCCTCAAGGTTGGCCCGCGTGCTCCTTAAAATTTCAAGCAGACGCTTGTGGTCGTAAAAACTGCGCTCCATCAAAACTTCCTGGAACAGATCAAACAACTCGCCCGACTTTTCCATAAGCGCGGTGCCGGACACATTCAGATATGACGAAACGCCCTGCCTGTCGGTCAGAGTCGAAAAGGTATAATGCGATCCCGACATGCCACCGGTGTTGATGCCAACCTGTTTGGACAACTCAACATAGTCGCGCTTGCGAGTGCCCATGCCAAGAAGAAGGCGGCCCATCAAGGGCAGATATTGAATGTGGCTCTGCGGCACGGAACGCGTGTCGAAGCACATCTGGGTGTAGGCAATTTTATTGGTGAACAGATCGTGAAACAACACCTGTGGCCCGTCTTTTCTTTTAACTTCAAGAGGAAATTCCTGCGACTCGCGATTGCAATCGCCCAATGAAAGAGATGGCAGAGAATCCAGTGCCTCCGGAGAATCCGGCGCGAGTTGCAATTCCTGCAAGGTCCGGGTTTTTTCGACCAGTTGATCGAGTTCTTCCTCGCCCAATGTTTTTTTCACTTCGCGCAATTGTTTGCGGAGCTTTGCCGCCTCCTTTTCTTCCAGGCCGGGTTTAGGCGTGAGCACCACGATGCTTTGATGGGTGTTGCCCAGCAGGTGTTTCTGAATCAGCGATTCAAAATACCCCTCCGACATGCGCTTCTTTATTTTTTTCATCAGGCGATCATACTTGAGATGCATCAGCGGATCCGCATCGTACAACCACGACCCGAGCGCGTGAATATTGTACACGATGCCTTTTGGGAAACCGCCAAAGTTGGCTTCCCGCAATTTAAAGTCAATCGTGTTGATCGAAGATTGCACCACGTCCGGATCGATCCCCTTCTCGGAAAGATCCTTCAACGTGCTAAAGATCAATTCAATGATTTTTGTTTCGTGTTCTTTTTCTGTCCCTTTCAGACCCACCGCCATCATGGTCTCGGCGCGATTGTCATCGAACCCGCCACCGATCACTTCCGTGCCCAGTTCAGAATCCATGAGGGCCTTGCGCAAGGGCGATGCCGCTGTGCCCAATAAAATATGGCTGAGAATTTCCATCCCCATGCAATGTTCCTGATTGGTCGATTTGCCAAGCTTCATCCCCACCACAACAAACGTCTTCTTTTCCAACGATTCGTCTTTTGAAACCGCGTATTGCACTTCGCGACGTTTGGGTTTGCTGAATTTGCGCTGAAACAAAATGGAGGAGTTGACCTTCTGCTTGGAAAATTTACTGAAGTATTGAGCATCGATAAACTTTAAGCATTGATCGATGACGCAGTCGCCATAAATGAACAAGCGACTGTTCGACGGATGATAATAGCGCGTGTGAAAATCCTTGAACTCCTGATAGGTCAGGTCCGGTATGACTTTCGGGTCGCCACCGGATTCATACCCGTAAGTTGTTTTTGGAAACAGCGAGTGCGCCAGATAACGGTCGAGAATATTTTCCGGGCTGGAAAAAACACCCTTCATCTCGTTGAACACCACTCCCTTGTATTCGAGGGCCGCATCTTTATCGGTCAATTCATAGTGCCAGCCTTCCTGCATAAATGTTTCCTCCGTGATCCTCGGAAAAAACACCGCATCAAGATACACATGCATCAGGTTGAAAAAATCTTTTTCGTTGCGGCTGGCAACCGGGTACATGGTCTTGTCGGGAAACGTCATCGCGTTGAGAAAAGTCTGCAAACTACCTTTCATCAATTCGACAAACGGTTCCTTCACCGGGAATTCCTTGCTACCGCAAAGGACGCTGTGTTCCAGAATGTGGGCGACCCCGCGGTCGTTGGCGGGCGGAGTGCGCAGGGTGATGCTGAACACCTTGTTGTCGTCCTCGCAGTCCATGAACATCAACTGCGCTCCGGTTTTTTCATGCTCGAACATCAATGTCTCCGCCTGAGTTTCTTTTACACGCTCACGCAGGATCAGGCGAAATCCGTGCAAGCTATCGTTTAATTCCAGTTTCACTTGGAGTCTCGTTTATTAGGATTTTATTTTTTTCAGAGAAGCACTTTTCAAGAGGATCAAGGATACCATAGGCAGGATTGGGGAGCCAATATTGTCATGATTTCAGGCCCTGTATGAAGGAAAGGCGGTACAGACTTATCCGGCTATTTCAATTTAAGGCCAATCGGGCAATGATCCGAGCCCATGACCTCGGGCGTGATGAACGCATCCTGCACTTTGCTGACCAGGTCTTCAGTCACGAAAAAATAATCAATGCGCCAACCGATGTTACGCGCCCGCGCGTCAGCCCGGTAAGTCCACCAGGAATAGTGATCCGGTTCCTCCGGGTGAAGCTTGCGAAACGTATCGACGTAGCCATGCTCAACAAATTTATCGACCCAGGCGCGCTCCTCCGGCAGGAAGCCAGAGTTCTTCGCGTTTTGTTTAGGATTTTTAAGATCGATGGCCTGATGCGCCGTATTGACATCGCCGCAGATGATCAGTTTTTTACCTTCACTGCGCAAGTCCTCGCAGTGTTGCAAAAACGCATCGTAAAATTCCATTTTATATTGAAGCCGCTCCGGGCCACTGGTGCCGTTCGGAAAGTACACATTGAATAAATCAAATTTTGCAAACTCGTGGTGAAGGATTCGACCTTCCGTGTCGAAGCGTTCGATGCCCATCCCCCGATGCACCGCTTTCGGTTTCTTTTTGCTGAAGGTCGCCACGCCGCTGTAACCCTTGCGCGTCGCCGAGTTCCATTCCAGATGATAGCCCGCAACATCAAGAACTTCTTGCGGCACCTGATGTTCTTCGGCCTTCACCTCCTGCAGACACACCACATCCGGCGACACCTTCTGCAACCAGTCGGCGAAACCTTTTTTAGTTGCGGCACGAATACCATTGACATTCCAACTGTATAAAATCATCGCATCACTCGGATTCTTTAGGGGGGAGGCCGGCGGCGTGGTGCAGGATTATTTTCCAGCTTCCGTTTTCCTTGCGGAAAACATTGGTGGCTTGCACTGCCGACTGCAAAACACCCTGCTCGTGTATCGAAAATAGATTTTCCTGACAATTGACCCAGCCCATCTCGCCCGAAACCATAACCTGGGTATCTGACAACTTGATTTCCATGTGGTCGGTGTTCTCGAAAATCCCGCCCCAACTGTCAATGATCCTGTCGTGTCCTTTGATGACCGGCCAACCGGGATGAATACAGATCGCCTCGTCGCCATCCAGCCAAAGCTGGTGCATGGCATCGAGGTTCTGCTTATTGAACGCATCGTAAAAACTCTGATTCGCCTGAAACACATCGACCTTCACGTTCATCCGTACCTCACACAGGTTTTACCGGGTTTCATCATACTAATCCTTTTTAAAGTAGAGCTGTGCATAACCTCAAAACCAAAAGCAAAGGCGAGATTCTTCACTTCGTTCAGAATGACATGCGGTGGTTTTCGTCGCCCCTCCGGCAAGGAGTCAGAATGATATAGCCCTATTTTATTTTTCAGTTTGCTGTCGCCCGTCCGGCGAGGACCCCATTGTCAATAAAAGTTCTATCGCTTTAAATGTCTCTTCGCTTTCCCAGTTTTTGGCACCGTCCACACGTGCCGCGATCACCCCGCGCTTGTCGATAACAAACGTCGAGGGTATCGTCCGTGTCTGGTATTTACTTTCAACATCCTGATCGTGGTCGATCAACACCGGGAACGATAAATTTTTCTCTTTGACAAAAGCGCGCACAGCTTCATCCTGCCCTTTATCGAAACTGACGGCGAGCACCGTGAGCCCTTCCGAGCGAAACCTGCGGTATAAATTTTCGATGCTCGGCATCTCCACCCGACACGGGGTGCACCAGGTGGCCCACAGATTGATGACCACCACCTTCCCGCGAAAATCGGACAGGCGCACCGGTTTGCCTGCAAGATCGCGCAGAGAAAAATCAGGCGCGATGTAGCCTTCTTCGGCTTTCACTTCGCCTTTGTGCGTATTTTTGGCGATGCCCTCGCGCGTCACCGCATCTTCAAAGAAGTGCTCGGTGAACAGCAGGATGGCGATCACAAAAGACAGGGCGAATATCGCCGCGTATTTTTTAATGAGAGTAGAGTCGCTGTTTTTTAAGGCGATCGATTTCATCTTTCATCTTTTCAATGTTGACCCGCAGGCTGACCAGCAGAAAATAAATCAGCGTAAACGCACCCAGCGAAACCAGCAGTGTGATGCCCATGGAATTGTCGATGCCGGTGCCGATGCCTTCGGATGTGATGATTTTTGGCGACGGGTGCTGAGATCCCCACCACAGTACGGAAAAATGGATGAGCGGTATGTCGAGCGCACCGACGATGCCAATGATGGCGGAGTATTTGGCGCGGGTCGAGCCTTCGCCTGTTTGCAAACGCAACATGAGGTAAGCCGCATAGATCAGCCACAGCACCAGCGTCAGCGTGAGGCGCGGGTCCCACGTCCACCAGATGCCCCAGATGGGTTTGGCCCAGATTGGCCCGGTGATGAGAACCAGCGAACAGAACAGCATGCCAACTTCTGCCGAAGCGTGGGCGTAGATATCCCATTCCCTTTCCCGCCGCCAGAGAAACAGGATGCTACAAATGAACACGATGAAAAACGCGAAAAACGCCACCCACGCACAGGGCACATGAAAATACATGATGCGTTGCACGATACCTTCGGTGCGTTCGGTAGGAACAAAAATAAAAACTGCCGCCAGCATGCCGATGCCACCCGCCGCCGTCAGCCAGAGGAGCAAGCCCGGACCTTCATCACTTTTTTCGGCAATTTCCTGTTCGTCAGTTTCTTCCGCAGAACTCATTTAGAAGATTCCTTGTTCAGGGTTTCTTTAAGAAGATCGAGGTCCCGCCGGAGATCGCGGTGGCGTTTCATCAGCGTGAACACATAGAACACGATGCCTCCCCAAATCGCGAGGTTGGCCGCGAACAGGAAACCTAAATTTTTCATCTACTCCTCCAGGATATGGTCGATGGTCATGATCGACACCGCCAGAAAAATCACATCAAAACACAGGATCATGCCGACCCAGTTCATCATGTCGCCAAGCTCCCCGCCGCCCAGCACATGCGATGTCAACCGCACCGCACCGATGGCAATCGGCACCATCAGGGGATACAACAGTAGCGGCAACATGATCTCGCGCGTCTTCAAGTTTGACGACAGCGAGGACAATAACGTCCCCAGAATGCTGAAACCCAACGTTCCGATCAGCAGGACGAACAGTAATGGTCCCAGATTGGCGAGCAAGTCGATATTGAAGAATACCATGAACACCGGGAGAATGAACGCTTCCATGATGAGGAAAAAAACCAGGTTGCTCAGCATCTTGCCGAAGTAAATGGCTGAGCGGTCGATGGGTGCCAACAGCAGACCCTGCAGACCGCTGTCTTCTTTTTCCAGGGTGAACGAACGGTTGAGGCCAAGCGTGCCGGCGAAAATCACCGCCACCCATAATACGCCGGGCCCGACTTCATTGCTGTTGACCAGGCTGAGGTCCACCGAGAAAATAAAAATCAGAATGACCAGCACCGCAAAGACAAACATCGAGCTGAACAACTCGCGCGTTTTGTATTCTGTCAGAAAATCTTTCCACAGGATGGCTTTGATCTGCCCGAGGTAGCTGTTCATTTTACCTGCTCCACCGTGTCGATGTAGAGTTGCTCGAACGTGGCCGGATCAATTTTTTCCCGCGTTAGATGGAGTGCGAATCTTCCTTTGACCTGCACGGCTACGCGATCACACATTTCGAGACCCCGACCGAAATCGTGAGTGGTCATCAGTACGGTGCGTTTTTCAGTTTTTAATTTTTTAAGTTGGCTTTCGAGTAACAGCGACGCGTGTTGGTCCAGCCCGGTATAGGGCTCGTCGAGAAATAAAATCGAAGGGTTGTGAATCATGGCACGGGCGATGGAGACACGCTGAATCATGCCGCGCGAAAAGGTGCCCACTTTGTCATGCCGACGCAGGGACAACTCCACACCTTCAAGAGCCCTTAGGGCCAGTTCTTCGGGCTGATCGAGCCCATACAGGCGTGCATAAAAAACAAGGTTTTCCTGCGCTGTTAAATCTGCATACAAAAATGAGGCGTGGGAAATAACACCGATCTGCCGCCGCATACGCGGGTCGCTGTCGGTCACATCGTAACCCGCCACACGGGCGGAACCTGCTGTCGGTTGGGCGAGCGAGGCAAGGATGCTGAGCAGGGTTGTCTTGCCAGCACCATTAGGCCCGAAGATGGTCAGAAATTCACCGGTGCGCATTTCAAAGTCGATTCCCCGGAGTGCTTCGATCAGACCAAACTGTTTGACCAGGCCTTTGGTTTCGATGGCGAATTCAGTTGCGGGTGGTGAGTCAGCTTGAGCCATGGCAGGTCCAATTAGAGGATGCGGGATGAATCAGGCAATATCGACGGAGCGGGAGGCAGGTTTTTTATTTTTCAAAACTTTTTCGAGCTCATCGATCCGCGCCATCAATTGCAAGACCTCGTCCTCCAGTTTATGGCGAATGATGTCATGGTCCTCGGGAGATATTTTATCGATTTTAAAATCCAGCTCCGCCTCCTTGATGGCCAGCAAAACTTCTTCCTTGCGTACCAGGAGGTGCTTGTACTCTTCCGTTTCCGTATCCAGCGGCGCGAATAACCGGCGCGGGGGGAATTTCGAAAAGAGAGGAATCCCTATCAGGATCAGGACCCCTGCAATCAAAATGAATTCAAGAATTTTAATACCGGCCATGCAGTCAGTCTTCTAAATTGTCGAGCTCGCGTTTCACACGGCTTGAAAAATCTGAGGAGGGTTTGTTGTTCTCGGTGGATTCCGAAGAAGACGATTCCGCACTATCGCCAGTGGAGATGGCATCGGGCTTGATCCACTTGCGCATCACAGAACGTACCCCGACCCCACCGATTACCAAGGCTAAAAAAGGCGTCACCCAAGCGGACAGATTAAATCCGGATTTGGTGGGAGCTGACAAAATCGTCTCGCCGTATTGGTTAACATAAACCTGAACAACCTGCTTGACAGTAAGGCCGGAGTCTAGCTGGGCCTTGAGTTCCTTGCGCATTTTTTTGGAATGGTCGCAGGTGCAGTTGATGAGCACCTTGCCGCAATTGTCTTTGCAATCGCACATCAACTCATTTTCAAGATTGGCCATTTGCGTTGCCGCCATCGCCGGAGGGGCGACCACAGCAAGTAGCAAAGCCATCAAACAAATCTGGATGAAATTTTTCATCAGAGAACCTCTAAAAACCGCAGTTGGCCGGGAGCTTCCACTCGCTTGATAAGTGGAGCGACCTGCCTTCAGGAAAACTTCCAAATCGTTTAAGGCCATCGTTAACTTATTCCTGTTGGGCCGGAGCCGGAGCGAACACACCTTCCATGCGCTTCATCCGTTCGAGGCGACGACGCGCTTCTGCGCGGTCCGGCCAGGCGGCAATCACGGTGCCGAAAGCAATGGTCCAGCCTCCCAGCCAGATCCAGGCGACCATCGGCATAACATGCGCCTTGATGGTCGCTTCTCCATCTGTGATGTGTGCCATTTTGGAAGTGATCTGTTTGAACTGCTCACCTCGATAATCTGCGAGGATCAGGTACAAATCTTCCACCAGAGTAGAACGCAGATCGACTTCTGAAACGGGCTGGTTCTGCCCCTTGTAAAATTCTTTCTCTGGCTTGCCGGTCCAGATGCGGACGCCATCCTTGACCACGCCCAACTGCGCGATCAATCGCTCCTTGGTTTCATTCGACTTGATCCAGATCACCTTTTCCAGGGTCAGGTCGTAACCGCCAAGGTGAATGGTCTCACCCATCTTGAGATGCTTTTCAACATCGACACTGTAGGCTTGAGAACCGGCGATGCCGGCAAAAATAAACACCACGCCGATGTGAACAATGTATCCGCCGTAACGCCGTTTGTTTTTCCACACCAGGTTGGAAAAAGATATCGGCATGGATTCGTGATGCATGGATTTTCTCGCGGACGCGCCTTTCCAGAACTCCAGCAGGATGCTGGTCATGACGAAGGCACACAATATAAATGCGATGTAGGTCATGACCTGGGCCTTGTCCGTCAGAGGAACAATCGGGAACAGCACCGCACCACAGACAACCCCCGCTAATACCGGTTTTGCAAAATTCTTTTTAAGGTTGGACCAGGTTGCGCGTCTCCAGGCGATGACCGGGCCAATGCCGATCAGTGCCAAAAGAACAAGACCGATCGGCACGTTAACCTGATTGTAAAAGGGTGGCCCAACCGTGATCTTCACGCCGCGTACCGCTTCTGAGATGATTGGAAAAATCGTTCCCCAAAAAGTGGCAAACGCGATCCCCAGTAACAATAAATTATTGAACAGAAAACTGCTCTCGCGAGATAGAAACGAGTCCAACTCATTTTTACTTTTAAGGAGTGGTAATCGACGGAGGATCAAGCCAACGCAGAACAACACGATCACTCCAAGAAATGCGAGGAAGTAATAGCCAAGAGTCGCTTCATCAAAAGTATGGACTGACTGGATCAATCCACTGCGAGTGATGAACGTGCCAAAGATAGTCATGACGTAGGTGAGCAGGATCAACACCATATTCCACACCTTCATCATGTCTTTTCTTTCCTGGATCATCACCGAGTGCAGGTAGGCGGTAGCAATCATCAGTGGCATGAACGCGGCGTTCTCAACCGGGTCCCAGGCCCAGTAGCCGCCCCATCCGAGTTCTACGTAAGCCCATTGGGCTCCGAACAAATTACCCATGCACAGGAAAAACCAGGAGATCAGGGACCACTTGCGGGTCATGCGAATCCAACCGTCATCCAGGTTACGGGTGATCAGTGCGGCCACCGCAAACGCGAACGGTACGGTGAAGCCAACGTATCCCAGATACAGCGTCGGCGGATGGATTACCATCCAGTAATTTTGCAATAGGGGATTCAGTCCACGCCCATCTTCCGGCGGCACGGGCAGGATTTCAAACGGCTGGGTAGAAAAGTTGAGCAGGCAAAGGAAAAAAACCGTGATGACCAGCATCACCACCATGGCGACCGGCACCACACGCAAGTCGCGTTTCCGATTCTGGACGTGGACCACCATCATGTAGGTCGTCAGCAGTAGAGTCCAGAACAACAGCGACCCTTTTTGACCGCCCCAGAAACTGGACATCTTGTAGAAGATGTCGAGGTCGCGATTGGAGTACGCCCAAACATATTGCACACTGAAGTCGTCTGTAAAAAAAGCTTTCCATAGAGCAATCGAGGAAACCATCACACAACCCCACACGATGAGCGGGGTGCGGTCGGCACTGAAATACAGGTCCACCCGGTTCTGGCGGATCGCCATGACGTAGCCGACAATTCCATACAACGCGGTGACCAACGCCATCAGCAGTGCAAATTCACCTATTTCGTTCATTACTTTTCCGTATCAACAGGCGACACGCCAAACCCCTAATGGGAGCCAAGCAAGCCACCGTTCCGTGTTTAGTTCAGGACGCAATCAACCCGGACAAGGGGAAGCGCGTTACCGAATAAGAACCTCCTGTAAAAACAAGAAGTCTTTAAATAGTCGTTTTCGAGGAAAAATCTGGTGCGGGTCGGTCAGGAATTTGTTTGCCGGTCATCGGGATGTCTCCCGGATGCGTCTTGCCAGCTTCCTTTTCCGCTTCATACTTAGAGGGACAACTGGTCATGAGGGTGCTGGCGTGAAAAGTGCCCTGGCGATCAAGCGTCCCTTCCACCACCACTTCATTCCCGTCTTTGAACATATCCGGCGTCACCCCGCTGAATTTAACGGGAAGCGTGGCGTTTTTAAATTCAATGGAAAATGCCACATCCAGGTAATCGTCCGGATTGCGCAGAATGGAACCCTGAACAACATTGCCCTTGACCTTGAGCCCGGTACCGGGGGACACCTCATTGGAAGCCGCTAATTCATCAACTGTGAAATAGAATTTGGAGGTGCTACTGATACTGGATGTGATCAGAAATCCAATCGCCCCAATGATAAGAAGGCTACCCAGCGTAAACTTTATTTTTTTATGTTGCATGAATTATGTCCCTGACCACAGTTCATTAAAGGAAAACAGATTATACCCGACCCAAAAGGTCTATATAAAAATATTATCATTTGCTTTTTCCCTGTGTCAAAGATATTCCAAGCCTTCGCCCTATAAATAATAGAAACCTTGCTGAATTAGTTCCCTCCTCCCCGAAAAAGCTGACCCGATTTGGACAAAATAAGGTCTTGATCTATTAAGACGTTCCATTGAGAAACGACCAGAAACCACTGTTTTTGGCCCGGAAAAAGTGTCTAATGCCGGTTTTCTCCATTTCAGCCAAAAACCGCACCCCGCCTTCCAAAACCAATCAGCTAACCTCATAAAATCAATAGAGTTAGAAGCCAACTGCCAACAATCAACCCGCCCCAATTTTCCCCTCTTTTTTATTTGACAGTATGTCTTGTTGTGATACGATAGTGTCAAATTGTGTCTAATAGTGTTTAGTTGGACTTAATTTTCCTTATAAGAGCGGACAGAAGGCAATGAGCGGATTTTTAGGGACATACACGGTCAATCTCGATGAAAAAGGTCGTCTGAACGTGCCGTCCAAATTCAAGAATATCCTCGAGAACAAGTACGGTGGCCAACTGGTGACCGTAGCGATGGAGGACTATCTCATTGTCTTTCCCAACATAGAGTGGGAGAAAAATGAAAACCGGATGGAAGAAATGGCGCCGCTCAATCCCCTCGAACGGGATGAGGTCAGGACCTATCTCTCCAATGCCAGTGATTGCGAAGTGAAGTCCGGCAAAATTCTGGTACCCGCCTTCCAGAGGGAAGCTGTCGGGTTGACCAAAGAACTGGTGCTGGTGGGGATGTCCCGGACATTTGAAATATGGGCGGCTGATAAATGGAAAGCGGCCGGCTCACGCTAGGCCGCCGGTAGCGGTCAGCGACGATGAAAAAATTACACGTCTCCGTCATGCCTTCCGAAGTGTTGCGGTACCTGGCACCCGAAGGCAAGCACCTGATAGTCGACGGAACGTTAGGAGACGGTGGACATGCAGAGTTGATCTTGAAGCATTCCGGTCGGGATTGCCGGGTTCTGGGAATTGACCGGGACGCGGAAATTCTGGAACGGGCCCGTAAACGACTGTCACCTTTCGGCGACAGAGTGATTCTGGCGCACGGTAATTACAGTGAGCTGGGCCGGATTCTCAAGGAAAACGGGATTCAAAAAATCGACGGTCTGTTGCTGGACCTCGGCATGTCGTCCTTTCAAGTCGATTCCCCGGAGCGGGGTTTCAGTTTTCAACATGAAGGGCCTTTGGATATGCGAATGAACCGGCAAGAAACCTCCACTGCGGCAGACCTACTGGTCACGCTGTCCGATCGTGAACTTGAAAAGGTATTTAAAGACTATGGCGAAGAACGCAACAGCAAACGAATTGTACGAAAAATCCGCAATGCGCAGAGCAAAAGCCCCATCACAACCACCCACCACCTAGAACAACTCCTCTCCAGCGCGGCGCATGCGTCGCGTAAATCCTCACTTCATCCCGCGACACGATCCTTCCAAGCTCTGCGCATTGCGGTAAATCTTGAACTGGAACACCTGGAGGCTTGCCTCCAGGAATCCCTCGAATACCTCAACCCCGGCGGTCGTCTTGTTCTCATCTCGTTTCATTCTCTGGAAGACCGCATGGTCAAGAATTTTTTTCGCGCACAGGAAAGCGAATGCATCTGTCCGCCCCGGCTTCCGCTGTGTGTTTGCGGGCAGGTCAAACAGTTGAATATTCTCACGCGGCGGGTCGTGCGCCCGGCTGAGGAGGAAATCCGGGACAATTCCCGTTCCTCAAGTGCCTGTCTGCGAGCGGCTGAAAGGGTAAACGTTGCCTGATTTCCTGAAAAAAATGCGCCACATGGTGCGCCTCACCCCGCGCGAATTTCGAGTCGTTGCGCTGGTCACCATTTTGTTCGGATTTTCAGCCCTGACCTATGTCTGGCCTAACGTCCAGATGGTTTTGCTCGCATACGAATTTCAAACACAGCAAAAAGTTCATCGCACACTGTTGAGTGAGAACGAAATTTTAAAGCTGGAAAGAGAAAGCCTGACGGCCCTCGACCGCATCGCGCCTCTTGCAAAAAAGGAACTCGGCATGCGCACTCCCAGGCCGGGTCAGGTCGTCACCGTTTTTCTGAAGAGTCCTCCGAAAAGCGGATAAAAACCGCTGGTCGCCCTTGCAGGTTGAGGGTGCATTCATTGTAGCTACCTGCAAGTCGCCAACCTGAAACCGACCGCCTGGTCAATGTTCTTTTGAAAGTGAAACCATGAGCCGACCCAAAGCCAACAACCTGAAAACCCCGCTGGCCGGATTCCAAAACCGGCTCGGCCTGGTGATATTTTTTCTGGCACTCTATGGTGCCGGGCTGACGGCGCGGCTCGTCTACCTGCAGGTTTTCCAGCACGAAGCTTTGTTGGCGGAAGCTGAAAAACAGTATGTAGAAAAAGTGGAGATCAACACCGGGCGCGGAAAAATTTTCGACCGCAATCATAATCCGCTGGCCACCAACATCGATGTTGAGTCGGTCTACCTCAACCCAAGAGAAGTCGTGGATCCTGAGCAAGCCCTGCGCGTCCTCACCAGCGCACTCGACCTGTCACCGGAATTGATCCGGCAAAAACTGAGCTCGCGCCGGCACTTCGTCTGGTTGAAACGCAAGATGGCTCTGCCGGATGCCGCTCGTCTGAAAAACCAATCCATCGCCGGTGTCGGTTTCATCCGCGAAAGCCGACGGTTTTATCCCAAGCGTGCCCTGGCGGCAAGTACCCTGGGGTTTGTCGGGCTGGACAATCAGGGGCTGGAGGGAATCGAGCATTATTACGACGACCTGCTCAAAGGGACTACGCGAAAAACTTATGTGGAGCGCGATGCGCGCGGTCGCCCTCTGCTCGATTCCGAAGCGGGTCTTTTGACTCCCTCACCGAGCCATGATCTGGTCCTGACTCTTGATGAGGTCATTCAGTTTCACACCGAATCGGCTCTGGCAAGACAGGTCGAGCGTTATCAGGCGCGGGGGGGCGTGGCGGTGGTGATGGAACCGAAAAGCGGCGATGTCCTGGCACTGGCGACCTACCCGCCGTTCAATCCGAACCGTTACGGGGTTTCCAACTCAGACGCATGGCGCAACAAAGTTGTGTCTTACGCTTACGAACCCGGCTCCATTTTCAAGCCGATCGTGGCCGCGGCGGCAATTGAAGAAGGCACCGCCGAGCCAACAGATATTTTCTTCTGCGAAAACGGTCAGATGAAAATCGGCAAATCAAAAATCGGCGAAGCGTCCAACCACAGTTTCGGCTGGTTGTCGCTGAGTCGCATCCTCATTCATTCGAGCAATATCGGCGCTATCAAGATTGCCCAGACTCTGGGCGGCCAGCATTTTTTCGATTACATCCGCCGTTTTGGATTCGGCACGCGCTCCGGTATCGACTTGCCGGGGGAATCTCCGGGCATGTTGCGTCCTTTGAAAAAATGGTCGGGCCTGTCGCTGGCATCCATTTCCTTTGGACATGAAATTTCGGTAACCCCTCTGCAAATGGTGACCGCGATGGCGGCAATCGCCAACGGCGGCACACTGGTGAAGCCACGCATCGCGTCCGGCGTATGGAAAGATGGAGAGCGGGTCGATCACTTTCCGCCGGTCGAATTACGGCGAGTGATTTCGGGCAAAACCAGCCGCAAGATGGTCAGCATTTTAAAAGAAGTGGTGCGCCAGGGCACCGGTAAAAAAGCCGCAGTGAAGGGTTACGAGGTCGCCGGAAAAACCGGGACGGCACAGAAGATCGATCCTGAAACACGCAAATATTCGGCAGACAATTTCGTTGCGTCTTTCATTGGTTTTGTTCCAGCAGATTCTCCAAAGCTGGTCATCCTGGTGATGATTGATGAGCCGAAAGATAAATACTGGGGCGGCGAAGTGGCGGCCCCGGCTTTCCGTGAAATCGCCCGCGAATCCCTCAGGCATCTGCACGTACCGTCACGAGGCGAACGGGTTTTTGTTTTGGATCGCGCATGATCAAAATTCTTCCGGACATTTTTAGTGAGGAAGCAGGTGAAGCGATGACCAGTCAATTGTCGGACATGATGAACGGGTACCCCCTGGTCAATCTGCTGGGAACGCTCGACCGCGAGATCACTTCCATCGCCTACGATTCGCGCAAGGTCGAAGTCGGCGGCTTGTTCGTTGCCATCGCGGGTACCAAAGAAAACGGAGCGCGGTACATTCCGGAAGCCATCCGGCGCAAGGCCTCAGCGTTTATCACCCAGTCTTCGCCGCAGGAACTGCTTGAAATGGGCATCGGCCTGAATGGGATCACGCAAATCCATGTGGAAGATGCTCGTCACGCCCTAGCCTGGATTTCCCGCCGCTATTACCGTCAACCCTCGCGCTCACTCAATCTGGTCGGCATCACCGGGACCAACGGCAAGACCACGCTTACTTTTCTACTGGAGTCCCTGTTTGCCCATGCCGGAAGGGATTGCGGCGTCATCGGCTCAATCAATTACCGTTTTCGCGACACGCTCTACCCGGCGAATGTCACCACGCCGGAATCGCTCGACCTCAACCGGATGCTGGCTGAGATGGTCGACTGCGGAGTGCACGATTGTTTTCTTGAAGTCTCCTCTCATTCCCTGGCGCAAAAGCGCGTCCATGGATTACATTTTGATGTGGCTGCGTTCACCAACTTGACACGCGATCATCTTGATTTTCATTCCGACCTGCACACCTACCGCCAGACCAAGATGAGCCTGTTCCGCGATGAGCGGGTCAACAAACAGGTGATCAATCTGGACGACCCGATGGGAGCTAAAATTCTGGCTGAATCTTCGCGCCCGACGTTGACCACGGGCATAGAATCCCGCGCCGATATCCGCGCCGAATCCATTCAATTGTCGGATCAGGGCGTTCGCTTCAGTCTGAAAAGTCCTTATGGTTGCCGCGACATCGCATCGCCGCTTTTAGGGAAACACAACATACTTAATTTGTTGTCCTCAGCCGCCGTTGGCCTGTTCCAGGGGCTATCGCTGGATACCGTTTGCGCCGGACTGGAATCTCTTGCTGTGGTTCCCGGTCGTCTTGAAAAAATTGAAAACAACCGGGGCTTCACCGTCGCTGTTGATTTTGCGCACACCGATGACGCTCTCTACAACGCTTTGATCGCCGTTCAGGAATTCACCCGCGGACGCGTGCTGGTGGTGTTCGGTTGCGGCGGCGACCGTGATCGTACCAAACGCGGCCCAATGGGAAAGGTGGGCGTAGACAACAGTGAACTTGCCGTCATCACCTCCGACAACCCGCGCACGGAAAATCCACGGACGATCATCGAAGACATCAGTCTCGGGCTCCCGGAAAAAGCCGAAGAAGGCAAAGACTATCTGATCATCCCGGATCGCAGGCAGGCCATCGAAAAAGCTCTGCAACTGGCCAAACCGGGAGACACCGTCCTCATCGCTGGAAAAGGTGCGGAAGATTATCAAATCATCGGAACTAAAAAAATTCACTTTGATGACCGGGAAATTGTACGGGCTCTTTTGGATGACTGACCCTCTTATGGAAAAGAATTTAAAAACCGTTTTGATCGCCACCGGAGGCCAATTGGTTCGCCGCGGAGAAGCTCGCGAATTTTCCGGATTGTCCATTGATTCTCGCACGCTGAAAACAGGAGAGCTGTTTCTCTGCCTGACCGGTGAACGCTTCAACGGTCACGACTTTATTTCAGAAGCCATCCGTAAGGGCGCGGTCGGATTGATTGTCTCCTCGCTGGATCAACTGCCGGAGTTGCCGGAAGGTGACGGGCCATTTGTTGTCCGGGTGGAAGACACACTACTCGGCCTGCAGGATCTGGCGCATCATTTTCGCAAACATTTTTCTCTCAAAGTGGTTGGCATCACCGGTACAAACGGCAAGTCGACCACCAAGGAAATGATCGCCTCCATCTCTGGAACCCGCTTCAATACTCTCAAGAGCCACGGCAACCTGAACAATCACATCGGACTGCCGCTCAACCTGCTGAAGCTCAACGATCACCACGAAGTCGCTATTCTTGAAATGGGCATGAGTGCCAAAGGAGAAATCGCGCGGTTGGCAGAAATCGCCGAGCCTGATATCGGATTGATCACCAACATTTCAGAAGCGCACATGGTGCATCTGCCAACAGTACGCGATGTTCAGTCAGCCAAAGGCGAACTGTTTGAAGCACTCACCGATACCGGTTGTGCGGTGGTGAATGCAGACGATCCTCTGGTGCTGGAATTGGCGCGAACCTTACGATCAAAAAAAATCACCTTTGGTGTCGACAACCCTGCCGACGTACGCGGGCTGGATATTCGCCCTGGCTCCGGGTTCGGCACCCGTTTCTCACTCGCCACATCAAGCGGGACGCACCCGGTCGAACTGCCGTTCCCCGGACGCTACAACGTCCTCAACGCCCTCGCGGCGGCGGCTACCGGCGTGGCTTTAGGGCTTGCGCCTGAACAAATCGTGAAAGGTCTGGAAACTTCCGAACTGCTCGGTCAACGGGTACAGGTCCGGACTGTCAACGGAATGATTTTGCTCGACGACACCTACAACGCCAACCCCCGCTCCATGCTGGAAGCGGTCAAAACTTTATCTGGCATGAGCACGACCGGCAAACGGTTTCTGGTCGTTGGCGACATGCTTGAACTGGGGCAAAACGAATCATCTGCGCACCGGCTCCTCGGTCAGCAAGTGGCGGACAGCTCGGTCGATTTTTTGCTGGGCGTGGGTGACCTGATCGGCCTGACGGTAGAGTCGGCGATGGCATCGGGATTGCCTGCCGATCAATGCGCGCTTTTCAAGACACACGAAGAAGCCGCCGAATTTTTGCGAAGCCACACGCGCAGTGGAGATGTCATTTTGTTTAAAGGTTCACGGGGCGCGCAAATGGAACGCGTCCTGAATGTTTTTTGCGGAGACAACTGAACGCATGTTTTATCACCTGTTTTATCCATTGAGCGCGGACTACTCGATTTTCAATGTGTTCCGCTACATCACTTTCCGTTCGGCCTACGCCGGCATCACGGCACTGGTCTTCTGCCTGTTGGTGGGCCCGGTGATGATCCGCCTCCTGCAAAAACTGTCGATCAAAGAACGCATCCGCGAAGACGGACCGGAACAACATCAGGTGAAATCCGGAACCCCAACCATGGGCGGGATGCTCATCCTGTTCGCCTTCCTGTTGTCCACCTTACTGTGGTCCAACCTGGCGAACACTTACATCTGGTTGCTGGTGTTTGTTGCCGCCGGTTACGGGTTGATTGGGTTTTACGACGACTGGGCCAAGTTGAAGCGGGGCGAGGGATTGAAGGCGCGCACCAAAATGATATTCCAGATCCTGCTCGCGTTTGCGGTCGCCTTGTTTCTCACGTACCTGGACCCGAACCGCGCCGCCTTCTCCACCGTTCTCTATGTGCCGTTCTTCAAGGATTTCACACCGGACATCGGCGAGTTGGCGTATCTGATACTGATCGTGCTGGTGATCGTCGGCACCTCCAACGCAGTCAACTTGACAGACGGTCTCGATGGTCTCGCCATCGGCCCCATCATCATCGCCATGGTGACCTACACCGTCATCGTCTATCTCTGCGGACATTTCAAATTCTCCGATTACCTCAACATTCAGTTCATCAAGGATGCGGGGGAAGTCGCCGTCCTCTCGTCATCCGTCATCGGCGCGGGACTCGGGTTCCTCTGGTTCAACGCCTACCCGGCGCAGATGTTTATGGGCGATGTCGGTTCACTGTCGCTCGGTGCCATCCTCGGAACGCTTGCGGTCATCGCCAAACAGGAACTGTTGCTGATTCTGGTCGGCGGAATTTTTGTCATCGAAGCCCTGTCGGTCATCATTCAAGTGGCTTACTTCAAATACACCAAAGGCAAACGGTTTTTCAAAATGGCTCCACTGCATCACCACTTTGGAAAATCGGGTTGGGAAGAACCTAAAGTCATCGTGCGTTTCTGGATCGTCGCCGTCGTGCTGGCGATGGTTAGTCTGAGCACGTTGAAACTGAGATGAGTATGGACGTTAAAGGAAAAAAAATCAGCGTACTGGGCATGGCCCGTTCAGGATTGTCAGCGGCAGATTTTTTGAGCCGTCAGGGCGCGCGCGTCACTCTCTTTGACAACAAAACCCTGGAGCAGTTAAAAGAGCGTGCCACTCTCGTGCCAGAGAACGTCACCGTTTGCTACGGCTCGTCCGTGCCGCATAAAGATTCCGACCTGATCATACTCAGTCCTGGCATCGACATCGCCTCGCCTGACCTTGATGAAGCCAAACAAAATGGCGTGGAGATTATCGGCGAATTGGAAATGGCGTTCCGGTTTTTTAACAGCCCGGTCATCGCCATCAGCGGCACCAATGGGAAATCAACCACCACCGTGCTGATCGGGGATCTTTTAAAGGAGGCCGGGCTCGACATCGCCGTGGGAGGCAACATCGGGACTCCCTTCTCAGACCTGTTAGCAAGTCCACCAAAAGATTTTGCGGTGATCGAAGTAAGCAGTTTCCAGTTGGAAACGATCCGGGATTTCAAACCGGCCATCTCTGCCATCCTGAACCTCACGCCGGATCATCTGGACCGACACCAGACGCTGGAGCATTATGCGTCTCTCAAAAAACGCCTGACCGAAAACCAGCAGGCAGGCGATGTACTGGTGCTGAACACGGATGATGAGCGCGTTGTTGCGATGGGAAATAATTCCCGCGCTCGGCAAGCGCGCTTCAGCCTGACACAAAACGTCGAGCAAGGTGCTTGTGTTTCTAATGGCACCATCGTTCTCAATAAAAACGGAGTACCACGTGAAGTCATTTCATTAGACGCTCTGCCGCTTTCAGCTAAAAACCAGCTGGAAAATATTCTGGCGGCCCTGACCGTTGCCGATCAGGCTAGTGTGCCGGTCGAAATCATGAAACGTGTGATTCAAAATTTTAAAGGGCTCGAGCACCGCATCGAATGGGTGCGCGCTGTGGGCGGCGTCGACTACGTCAACGATTCCAAGGGCACTAACCTCGGAGCCCTTGAAAAATCACTGCGTGGTTTCGACCGACCGGTAGTGCTCATCATGGGCGGGCAGGACAAGGGCGGCGATTTCCTGACGCTCAAACCGCTGTTCAAAAAACGGGTCAAGCACATGGTGCTGATCGGTGAAGCCCGTAAAAAAATAAGAGCAACACTCAATGGAAGTTTCACTTACGAAGATGCCGGATCGATGGAAGAAGCGGTAAAGGTCGCGCAAGCTCATGCGGAGTCGGGCGACCTGGTATTGCTCTCCCCCGGATGCGCCAGCTTCGACATGTTCCGGGATTACGAAGACCGTGGCAGACAGTTCAAGGAAAGCGTCAACCGATTGAAGTAATAATTTTCAACTGGCTTTAACTATGAGTTCATCGAACAACAAACAACAGCACTTCGACACGCTTCTCGCGCTGACTCTGGGTGCGCTGGTGATCACCGGCATCGTCATGGTCTATTCCGCCAGCGCCGTTTACGCGCAGGAGGAGTATCAGGACTCGCTGTATTTCCTGAAGCGTCATCTGGTGTGGGTGCTGTTGGGATCGGGCATTCTTGTCGCCGCCCTCAAAGTGGATTACCACAAACTGCACGCTCTCACTTATCCAGCGATGGCGTTGACGCTTCTGCTTCTCTTGATGGTGATGTTGCCCGGTCTCGGTATGGAAGCCGGAGGGGCGCGACGCTGGCTGAGCCTTGGCCCGTTGACCTTTCAGCCGTCGGAGCTCGCCAAGTTCACGGTCATTCTGTTCATTGCGCGTTCGATGGTAAAGCGCGCCGACAAACTTCGCGATTTTGCTTACGGCTATCTGCCCAACCTGATCGTGCTCGGCATTTTCTTTACCTTGATTTTACTGCAACCCGATTTCGGCACCGCCATGATTATTTCCCTGGTCGCCTTCACCATGTTGTTTGTCGCCGGGGTCCGTCCAAAATTTTTGTTTTACTCCGTACTCGCTGTCCTGCCGTTTCTCATCACAGCAATACTGAGTCACCAATACCGGACCAGGCGCATTCTTGCGTTTCTCGATCCCTGGCAGGACCGTGCTGACTCCGGCTTTCAGGCGGTGCAATCGTTTCTCGCGTTCGGGCAAGGCGGCATCTGGGGATTGGGCCTTGGCGACAGTCGACAAAAACTTTTTTATCTGCCGGAAGCGCACACGGATTTTATCTACTCCGTCATCGGCGAAGAATTGGGAATCATCGGAGCCCTGGGGGTTCTGGTGTTGTTTGGCGTACTCCTCTGGCGCGGGTTCAGCACCGCCCTTCGAGCACGCGATCTGTTCGGAACGCATCTCGCCTTCGGCATCACGCTGGTCATCGGCGTACAAGCGTTGACCAACATGGGCGTTGCCACCGGCATCCTGCCTACCAAAGGACTGACCTTGCCCTTCATCAGTCTCGGCGGGTCGTCTCTGGTGGTGAGCATGTTGTCG
Source organism: Nitrospinaceae bacterium (assembly GCA_029261535.1). Classification (GTDB taxonomy): domain Bacteria; phylum Nitrospinota; class Nitrospinia; order Nitrospinales; family Nitrospinaceae; genus Nitronauta. The sequence continues at coordinate 71,281 of JAJDBF010000002.1, forward strand.
ATGGGGGTGCTGTTGAATATTTCAGAACACGCCACCCGGGCGTGAGCAGGCGATGCCAATCCGGGTAGTGATAGCGGGCGGTGGCACGGGAGGGCATCTTTATCCCGGTATCGCCCTGGCAAGAAAACTGATGGAGCACGATGCAGAAATGGAAATCACTTTCATAGGAACCGAACGCGGTATTGAATCGAGAGTTCTACCTAAAGAAGGGTTTGCGCTCAAGACCATCGCCTCGGCGGGGCTGGTGGGCAAACGCGGCATCAGCCGATTGATCTCTTTGCTCAAGTTACCGGTCGGCATCCTGCAAGCGATGGCCTATCTGATATTCAACCGTCCGGCTCTGGTTGTTGGTGTCGGCGGTTATGTTTCCGGCCCGGCAGTTTTTTCAGCAAGCCTGCTCGGTATCCCGACACTGGTGCACGAACAAAACGCGTATCCGGGAGTGACCAACCGCGTGCTCGGAAAACTGGCAGATCGCGTCTGCATCAGTTTTGAAGAGGCTCGAAATTTTTTCCCAAATAAGAAAGTGATGCTGACTGGCAACATGATTCGCAAAACATTTTCCGAAGCAAGTGAGCCTGCGCCGCGTGCTCCGGACAAAAAATTAAACGTTCTCATTCTGGGCGGCAGTCAGGGAGCGCGGTCGATTAACAAGGCTGTGACCGAGGCTCTGCCTCACCTGCAGACATTCAAGGATCAAATAAATCTGGTGCATCAAACCGGCGAAGCGGATGCAGACAACGTGAAAGATGAATACCAGAAACAAAACTGGAAGACTGAAGTGGCACCGTTTCTCTACGACATGGAAGTGCAGTACCGGAGCGCGGACCTTGTCATCTCGCGTGCCGGGGCCACCACGCTGGCGGAAATCACAGCTTTAGGTAAACCGGCAATCCTGATTCCGTTTCCATTTGCGACACACAACCATCAGGAAAAAAACGCGCGCGTTCTGGAAACAGCCGGTGCCGGTGTCGTGATCCTCGACCGCGAAGTCGATGGATCAAAACTTGCTGATTTGATTCAGGATGCATTGAAGCGACCGGAAGCCTGGAATGATCGTGCCCAAGCAAGTTACCAACTGGGACAGCGCGATGCGACAAAACAAGTAGCAGAACAATGTTTGCAATTGATCAACCTCAAAGCCGCCTGAAAATTTTCAGGAGGTATGGAACCATGAAGCATGTTTTTCGGCAACACAAAACGCATTCACTTTATCGGGATCGGAGGCTCCGGCATGAGCGGTATCGCTGAAGTTCTTATCAATCTCGATTACGACGTGACCGGTTCGGATCTGTCCCGAACTGCGCTCACCGACAGGCTCGAGCGATTGGGCGCGAAAGTTTTATTTGGGCACGAAGCCGGGCATGTCGCCGACAGCCAGGTGGTGGTGGCTTCCAGCGCGGTGAAGGCCGACAATCCGGAAGTGCTGGAAGCACGTCGGCGAATGATCCCGGTGATCCCGCGTGCCGAAATGCTGGCGGAACTCATGCGCATGAAGTACGGCATCGCCATCGCTGGTACCCACGGTAAAACCACGACGACCTCATTGGTCGCCACCGTGTTAGCCGAAAGCCATCTCGACCCGACGGTCGTTATCGGCGGTCGACTCAAAAGCGTGGACAGTCACGCCAAGATGGGACAAAGCGATATCCTGGTGGCGGAAGCGGACGAGAGCGACGGCTCGTTTCTGAAACTGTTTCCAACGATCGCGGTAGTGACCACCCTTGACGAAGAGCACATGGACTTTTATGGCACCCTCGACAATTTAAAAAATGCGTTTCTCGATTTTCTCAACCGTCTGCCATTTTACGGGACCTCCGTGCTGTGCCTGGACGACCCCAACATCCAATCGCTCATCCCCAAACTTGAAAAAAGACACATCACTTACGGTCTGACCAGTCAGGCCGACTACACGGCGCGGGCGATTGAGATCAAGGGACTCGACACCTGGTTCCATGTTCATCATCACGGTGAAGAACTGGGACGCATCCATTCGGTGGCACCGGGTCGGCACAATGTACTCAACACGCTGGCGGCGGTGGCTGTCGGCATGGAATTGAATTTATCTTTTGACGCGATCGCTTCTGCCTTGAAAGAGTTCAAAGGTGTCAAACGGCGTTTCGAAATTGTTCACGATTCGCCTGAGCTTATTGTCGTGGATGATTACGGACATCATCCGGTAGAAATTCAGGTGACGCTCCGCACGGCCAAAGATGTCTGGCCGGACCGCCGACTGGTGGTAGTTTTCCAGCCGCATCGCTATTCGCGGACACAACACCTGCTCGACCAGTTTTGCTCGGCGTTCAACGATGCCGATCATTTGCTTGTTCTCGATATTTATCCCGCTGGAGAGAACGCGATCCCTGGAATCGACGGGGGTCGAATCGCTAACGGCGTTATGGAATACGGACACAAGGATGTGCACCATCTCCCCACGGTTCAGAACACACTGGACCACCTGCTCCAGAACCTTCAACACGGCGACGTGCTTCTGACTTTGGGTGCCGGTAATGTGTGGGAACTGGAACGTGAACTGCTTGCCAACCTCCCCGAGGCACTCCGCCAAGGGACCCCTGAGAAGGACAACCATTGATGCTACAGGATACCTGGAAAACCCGTCTCTTCCGCTTTGCCCATCTGCAGGCATACGGGCAACCGACTCAACACGTCACCGCTTCGCAATCGTCCCGCACCATTTTGGGCCGGACCCTTTACAAGAGAAAAACCATGACCCAGTCCAGCCATTGGCTCAACCAGATTAAGGGAGAGGTTAGGTCCAGCGAATTGATGTCTCAACACACGTCCCTTCGGGTCGGTGGTCCGGCGGACCTTTATATTCTGCCGCAGGACCTTGACGATCTGAAACTGATCCTGCGCAATCACGCAGACACGCCTCTGTTTTTTCTCGGAGAAGGTTCCAACCTGCTGATCAGCGACCAGGGCGTGCGCGGCATTGTGGTGTCCCTGAAACGCGGCTTCAAAAATATCGCCCTGCCAGAATTTTTCACCAACAAGCAAGGGAAAGAATGCGCCACGCTCAAAGTCGGGGCCGGAGTGAAGATGTCGTACCTTGCAAAATTTGCCGCCAAGTATGGACTGACCGGAATTGAAAATCTGGCGGGAGTTCCAGGTTCCCTCGGCGGTGCCATCATCATGAACGCTGGTGCGGAAGGAACCGAGGTCGGCGATGTCATCAAGAACGTCACGGTCCTGAAAGAAGACGGCGACCTGGTGACCTATGACCACAACCAGTTGGTATTTGAATACCGCAATACCACGTTTCCGGAAAAACCCTGCGTCATCGCCCACGCCGAGATCGAATTGAAATCAGGAGACAGCGCAGAAATCCAGGGACGCATTGACCGTTATCTCAAGCGGCGCAGTCAGACTCAGCCCTTGTCTCTGCCCAATTCCGGATCGGTGTTTAAAAATCCGGAAGGCATGAAAGCCGGGCAATTGATTGAGCAGGCCGGGCTCAAAGGCTACACGGTAGGGGAAGCTTCGGTCTCGATCAAGCACGCAAACTTTATTGTGAACAAGGGAGTAGCCAGTGCGAGTGACGTGCGTGCGGTCATCGAGCATGTGCAGAAAACAGTCAAAGAACAGTTTGATGTTGAATTAAAAACCGAAGTCATCATTGCTGGTGACTGGTAAACAGTCAACCTTCCGGGATTGAACGAGGAACCCGGAAGACAGACAAGAACACGCAAGGAATTGAAAGTTAAAATTTCATGGTCCGCGAATCAAAGGTCACCCTCCTTCCTTTGGTCCCGGCCTCCTGACCCGAGGCCGGGGCGGACCGCATTTTCAGAAAGGCAACAGGCGTTGTGAATTCGCTTAAAGGCAAAAATATCGCTGTACTCATGGGCGGCCTCTCTTTTGAACGGGAGGTGTCGTTGACCACGGGCACTGAAATTCTGGAATCGCTCACGCGTCAGGGATGTCAGGCGGTGAAAGTGGATGTCGACCGCAATGTCGCAAGCCAACTGGCTGAGACCCGGCCCGACCTCGCCTTCATCGCCCTGCATGGGACCTTCGGCGAAGACGGTGCGATCCAGGGCCTGCTCGAATGTCTGCGCATTCCTTATACCGGTTCGGGTGTACTCGGCAGTGCCCTCGCCTTCAACAAGGTCGCCACCAAACGGCTGTTCGATCAGGCAGGAATTCCGACCCCGCGCTATGAAGTTCACTATCGGGAAAGCAGAAAGTCCAGTGCGCGAAGCCTCGGATTGCCCGTTGTGGTCAAACCTTCAGATCAGGGATCGAGTATCGGAGTCAGTATTGTGAGAAAAGAATCCGAATGGGAACCCGCTATGAACCTGGCCTTTGAACTTTCAGAAGAAGTGCTGGTAGAGGAATTCATTGATGGCAAACTGCTTGCCATTGGCATGCGCGAGCGCGAGCCCCTGCCTGTAGTGCACATCAAACCCAAATCCGACTTCTACGATTATGAATCCAAATACACCGAAGGAAAAACCGAATACGAATGCCCGGCCTCGCTATCCAAAGAAGAAGAAGCGGCGTGTCACCGGGCCGCACGCGACACTTTTCGTGTTTTACGCGGGCGCGGTTTCCCGCGGGTCGATGTCATCCTGTCGCCGCAAGGCGTGCCCTATGTCCTGGAGATGAACACCATTCCGGGAATGACGCCGCTCAGCCTGTTACCCATGGCGGCCAAGGAAGGCGGGCTCGATTTTGATGCGCTGGTTCTGGAAATCGCGATGACTGCACAGTTGGATTATCCTGAGGAGACTGCGGCATGAGTTACGCAATCGCCGAACGCAAATTGACCCATCCAGGCAGGAAACGCTGGTTGCAGGACGCGCCCAAGAAACGCAATGGCAAATCCCGAAAGAAAACCAAGCCGGCCATACGTTCCTTTGATCTGGACTTTTCTGCGCTCTTCAAAACAGCGGCTGACACCTTTGCACGCGGAGTGCTGGTGCTCGCGTTTTGTTACGGAGCCTTCCATGCTTATTTATTTCTGACATCTTCCAGCCGCTTTGCGGTCTCGCAAATTTCCATAGAAGGATTGAACCGACTGAACCCGGTATCGCTGTTGGAAACCATGCCACCAGTGGAGGGGCAGAACCTGTTCCTGCTCGACCTTGAAGGAGTGACCGACTGGCTGACAGCCCATCCCTGGGTGAGTTCAGCGTCCATTCAGCGCAAGTGGCCGAACGCGGTGACTATTCAGGTGGCGGAGCGCACACCGTATGCGCGTATCCAACTCAATAACATTTACGTCATGGACAATTTCGGAATACTGGTGACCCGCACGCAGGATGAATTTTCGCATCTTCCGCTGATCACGGGCACCTCCAATGAAACACCACAATTAGGTCAACAAGTGGTGTCGGACGAAATACTCAATGGATTGAAGGCCATGCATAACCTGAACCGTCTACCGTTTTTTGTGGCCGACCCTGTAACCTCGGTCGAAATTTCCAGCTCGAAGCTGTTGACCTTTTCCACCGAAGACCAGAGGCTTAAAATCCGAATGGCGGCTGACGATGTAGATGCCGGATTTCATAATTTCAGAATCATCCTCGACGCTCTGAACCCGACACGGGCGGGAGTCGAGATCATCGATTTATCGTTTCGTAACAAAGTGGTGATCCAGCCAAAACCCGGCACCAAGGGTTTCAGCAATCGCCGCAAAGCATGAACCCATAGGAGGGGTCGCACAAATGTCTAAACATCACAAACTGGTGGTTGGTCTCGACATCGGCACCACCAAAATCTGCTGCATCATTGCCGAAGTCAGTTCACACGGTGACATCGAAATCATCGGGCTCGGTCAGGCACCCTCGCGGGGCTTACGCAAGGGAGTTGTGGTCAACATTGAAAGTACGGTCGAATCGATCAAGCACGCGGTGGAAGAAGCCGAGTTGATGGCGGGGACCGAAGTGGAGTCTGTGTTCGTTGGCATTGCCGGGGGCCACATCAAAAGTCTTAATAGCCATGGCATCATCGCGGTGAAAAACCGGGAGATCAACACGCAGGATATGGAACGTGTGATTGAAGCGGCCAAGGCAATTGCCATCCCGCTCGACCGGGAAGTCATTCACGTTCTGCCACAGGAATACATCGTCGATCATCAGGATGGTATCAAAACGCCGCTGGGCATGGCCGGTGTGCGGCTGGAAGCGAAAGTCCACATCGTCACCGCCGCTGTCACCTCGGCGCAAAACATCGTCAAGTGCGTCAACCGCGCCGGGTTGGGTGTCACCGACATCGTGCTGGAACAGTTGGCCTCGAGCGAATCCGTACTCTCTGGCGATGAGAAGGAACTGGGTGTGGCCATCATCGACATCGGTGGCGGCACCTCGGACCTCGCCATCTTTTATCAAGGTGCCATCAAACACACATCGGTGCTGGCGATCGCAGGTGCCCAGATGACCAACGACATCGCCATCGGTCTTAGAACGCCCAACGCGGAAGCGGAAAAAATCAAGCATGTCCACGGATGCGCCTATTCGGCTCTGGTCGATGAAGACGATCACATTGAAGTTCAAGGTGTGGGCGGACGCAACGACATGAATATCTCGAGACATATCCTGAGCCAGATCATCGAGGCGCGGACGCTTGAGATGTTTGAGATGCTCAACCATGAAATTGAAACCTCTGGCTTTCGCGACCTGATCTCATCGGGCATCGTGCTGACCGGCGGCACTTCATGTTTGCGCGGCATGGCGGTACTTGCGGAAGAAATTTTTCAAATGCCAGTCCGGGTCGGCACGCCTACGGGTCTTGCGGGTTTGGTCGATGTGGTGAGTAGCCCGGTTTACGCCACCAGTACGGGATTGATCCACTACGGGGTGCGCAGTCACCGGCAAGGCAATGTTCAGGATTTACAGGGTCGCAATCTTTTCGATAAAATCTTCAGCCGAATGAAAGGCTGGGCTGAAGAATTTTTTTAGCCAACAAGGAGGTCACCATGGGTCTGATAGAATTTGATCAAGAAAGTGAATACTCGGCCTGCATCAAGGTCGTGGGAGTGGGCGGCGGTGGTACCAACGCAGTCAACTCCATGGTCCGGTCTCATATTCAAGGCGTGGAGTTTATCGTCGCCAATACGGATGTGCAATCGCTGGAAGCATCACCGTGCACGCACAAGTTGCAATTGGGTTCTGAATCCACCAAAGGACTCGGCGCCGGCTCCAATCCGGAGGTCGGACGATCTGCGGCGGAGGAAAGCAAGAACCAGATTCGCGGCATGCTGGAAGGTGCGGACATGGTGTTCATCACCGCCGGTATGGGCGGTGGTACCGGCACCGGCGGTACACCCATCGTTGCAGAAATTGCGCGGGAAGTGGGTGCCCTCACCGTAGGTGTGGTCACACGTCCGTTCGAATTTGAAGGCAACCGGCGGCAGAAGCAAGCCAATGAGGGACTTGAGGAGTTAAAGAAGGCGGTGGACACGCTCATCGTGATCCCCAACCAGAAACTCCTCAGCTTCATCGGCAAGCAAACGTCGCTCATGCACGCGTTCAAGGAAATCGACGACGTGTTGCGTCAGGCGGTGTGCAGTATCTCCGACCTGATCGTCATCCCCGGCCTCATCAACCTGGACTTTGCCGATGTGAAAACCATCATGTCTGGCATGGGCAAAGCTTTGATGGGATCAGGAACCGCGTCCGGTGAAAACCGGGCGGTGGATGCGGCGCAGAATGCGATTTCGAGTCCGTTACTCGATGATGCCGCGGTCGACGGTGCGCAGGGCGTGCTGATCAACATCACTGGCGGCGAAGACCTCACCCTGCACGATGTGAACGAAGCGGCCATGCTGGTACAGAAGGCGGCGCATCCGGATGCGCATATCATTTTCGGCTCGGTGATTGATAAAACCTTGCAGGATGAAATGCGGGTCACTGTGATTGCCACCGGATTCCAGGAAAGCGCATTGCAAGGCCTGGAGCTGGTTGCAAGCCCGGCGGAGGAATCCCCCATGCCGCTCAGAAAAGTGGTGGGGGGCGAACCTGAAATGGTCAATGCTGTGGCTGATGAAGGCGAAACTCTTTCCACCTTCAAACGCGGTAATCTCAAGAAGCTTGCACAAAGCATCAAAAAGGAAACAACGGGAAACCTTGCCAATGCGGCAAACTTTGACATCCCGACATTTCTTAGAAAGCATGCAGACTGAACCATGAGTTGATCTACAGGCTGTAACAAGTCATATAAAAAAAAGCCGCTCAACCCTGGCACTTGCCGGGTTGGGCGGTTTCTTTTTTTGAACAACTAACAGGTTGCTAAAAAAGTCTTTTTTTCGAGTATTCCCCTGATTGTCACACTGAGCCTGTCGAAGTGTGCTCTTGGTAATAAAGGCTGTCAGCGGACCTTAATAGATTCATGTAACCCATTTTTGCCTTCGAAAATAGTTTTTCAGCAACCTGCTAAAGTTTATTCAAATTCCAGTTGTAGTCGAGATAATCGAGGCTGGCGTTTTTCAAGACAGGGCGTGCTGATTTTGGAGCGTAAGGATAAAGAAACCTTGTGACACCGCCCTTACTGGCAAAATCGTCTTCAAACCAATCGAAAATTTTTGAGACGGCAACATCCTTGCCACTCACACGCAGGCCCTTGGTGGGATTGGCGAGGAACAGGCGCATCTGGTCGTCGAGTTGTTTGCTGAGTTGATCAACCTGATAAGCCTCGGGGCGCAGATCCGGACAACTCACGGAAGCACACACAATCGCCACATGAATCCGCGGATCACCCATGGGCCGCAAAATCTCGTGCTCGATTTCATGCAAGGTGACATCTCGTCCGCCCACCTTGCCCACCTTCTTTTTCCAGACGGAGGAAAACAGGCTACCCGCATCCTTGATGCTCTTGACGGAAGTATGATCCAACACCATTTTGACGGCCATGACGTTATAGGTGTTGATCCAGAAAGTCAGTTTTTCCTGACGGGATTTTAATGTCTTCGGTGAAAAATTTTTCAGACCGGCAATCAACTTGCTATAGTCTGGGTCTTTTTTCAAAGCGTTATAATCAACCCCATTGAGCCGGACCCCTTCCAGGGTGACGGGGCGGACGTGTTTTTTAAGCAAAACATCCCATCCTGCAAAATCGAAGGCCAGCGCAGGGCTCACCCACAACAGCATCAGTAACAAGGAAAATCCGGAATAACGAGTCACATTTTTCATATCAAGTCCTTTGGAATAATCCTTAAATTTTTCTCTTACAGGCTAGGTCTCGCGTTTCCTTCTATCCTTACAAAAAAGAATAGCACTTTCAAATTAAGAAATTTTAATTCCCCCCGGTCATTTCATTTAATCTATACTTCCTGCATGATGCGTCACGCACTACCCACAAGCATTTAAACTGACCGGAGGCCGGGTCGAATGATTCTGCGTCCCGATCAAGGATATTTTTTTCTATGAAAACCCACGCAAAAAACTGTTTATACATTTCTGATCTCGATGGCACCCTGCTGGAACCGGGCAGTATTTTCCCTGACAGCTCCGTTGAGCGACTCAACCGGCTCATCGACCGTGGCCTCAATTTCACAATCGCCACTGCACGCACCTACGATTCCGCCCACCCTCTGCTTAAAAACGTGCGGTTGAATCACCCAGCGATTTTGTTCAACGGGGTGTTCATGACGGAATTTCACACAGGGCACAATCTGATTGAAACGGATTTTATTCGACACGATGTGGTGCACGAAGCCATGGAACTACTGCGTCCGCGCAAGATGGACCCCTTCGTTTATACTTACGGCGAAGAGTCGCGGGTCATCCACGGGCAGGCAGAAAACCAGGGGGCACAGAAATACCTGGACAGTCTGGAAACGGACAGGCGCCTTTGCAAGGTCGAACAGTATGAGTTTATCAACGGGGAACGCATTGCCGGGTTCCTGGTCATCGACAAAAAAGAAAAACTGGACCCGGTGCACGACCACCTGCAAAAAACTTTTCCCGACGATCTGAATCTCTACTTCGCGGAAGACATTTCCGACCCCGGTTACTATTGGTTGCAGGCGTTTCATGCGGAAGCCAACAAAGGAAGTATGGTCAAGCGACTTGCCAAAAAGCAGGGGTTTGCGCTGGAGCAGGTGGTGGTGTTCGGCGATTACTTGAACGATCTTGAAATGTTTCATATCGCCGGACGGGCACTGGCAGTTGAAAACGCTTTGGCAAAAGTCAAAAATGCCGCAGACGAGATCATCCCGTCCAATGCGGAGCAAGGCGTTCTGCAATATCTGGAATCACTTGAATTATAGCCACTCTCTTGCCCTTGAAAGGTGCCGGAATACAACAGATAAATCTTCGGTGCCGATTGGCGCATCTAACAGTTAAAGAAACCTTTTGAGGCAACACGTCATGACTGAAGATAAAAAGGATGCCGGGGAATTTCCGGAAGAATCGAAAGACACCGTTTTCCAGCGGGACAAGACGGCGAAGGAGCCGCGCGTTCAAGCGGCTGAGGGGGAAGCAGAAAAACCTGCGCCGAAACCCAGGATCAAACCACGAAAAATTTTTAAGGCTAAAAAGGTAAAAGCTAAAACAGATAAACCGATGGAACACCGCACCCGGCAGATTTTAGTGACGAGTGTGGAAGCCGCCGATATGTTGCGCAATATTGTTATTGAATACCAGGAGGACCTGGCGAAGGAAACTTCCGACGATCCGGATAAAGTGTTTGAGGACTACGACAAGACAGAAAAGTTTTTTAAACGCCTCGCAAAAAAATACAGCCTGTGCCTGTCCAAAGTGGTGGGTGGCGACCTCGACTGGGTTTACCACGGCATGTCAATACCGGAGACCCTCACTCCAGAATTAGTTGATGAGATTTTGAAAACCGAAAAAATGTCCGTCTCAAAACCCTTCAAAACGAAACTTGGCTATCACTTGTTGCTGGTGTGTGAAACCCAGGTGAACTCGCGGGATGTTGCGGAGGAAAAACCGGAGATGGATCCAAGACTGACTGAAATGCTGGATCGGGATCGAACTGAAACGCGGCAACCCGGCAAGGACATGCAGATTCCGAGTTAATAACCTGCGTGCAGGTTGATCTAAAATCATGTTTTGAAAACAAACAGGATCACGCCGAAAACGACGCTGAGGCCAAGCATCCAGCACATGGCGACGAGCATTTTATCACTACCCATTACACTCCCTCCCCCAAAACAAAAGAACTGATATGAGAAAGACCTGGCAAGAAACACCAAAAATAGCACCCACCTGATAATAACGGGCTGGTGTTTTTGCAATCTTCTATATTTTTTCGATCAATAAAAAACCAGTACCTCTGCAATCGGATTCAGCCAACTATGCACCCGGCTGTCGAGATCGCTAACGCCACCCGTCAGGTCCAGATCGCCCAAATTACCACGGTGAACATGGATCAATGGATTCTCCGCAGAACCTTGCGCACCGGTCCCACACACTCCGCCATTCAATCCGGGGTTTCCCGGTACATTCGGGTCGTCCAGCGGATCACCGACGAACGGCGGTGTGCCGGGGCAACTGCGCAATTCATTGTTCGGCTCCGTGCCCGCATCATAACCGTTGAGTTGCAAAACAACTTGCCCCGTACTGTCTATCGGCACCTGATAAGAATTCAATCCAACGAATCCGTCGTTGGTCGGGACCAGCATGCCGGCAAGCGAAATGTACTCAAGACCCGGCCCCACCACCAGCCCGACAAAAATGCTTTCGCCCGGACCCAACGCGCCATCGGTTGTATCTTCAGCGACAGCTATAAAGCCACCGCTTGCAACCAGATCCGCGCTCAATGGAGCGATATCACCAAACTCTGCCATCGCTTCAATGGCGGGAGTCGCCGGGATACCCGTGTCGAACATCAAGTTCGGAAAACTATGTGATGCTAAAACGATGGGCGCAAAATAAATGGCGTTGCTCGTGTTGGTGATTTTTAAAATCACATTTTTAAAAGTCTGCGCCTGCGCCGTACTGGCTAACAAGGTAACAATCAGCGAAAAAGTAATCGCGATAACTTTCATAAGAAACTCTCCTAAAAAAGAGGGCTGTTTTTTCAAACACTGTACTACAAAATATTCAAAGTTTAAGATCGGGCTTGATCGCACCGGATAAAATCATCTCGACCGGCGTGGCGTGTTTCTTTTTCGTGTTGCAGTCCTTGCAGGCCGGGACAATATTGCCTTTCGTGGATTTTCCGCCGCGTGACAGCGGCACCACATGGTCCATGGTGATCGTTTCCGCATCGAATTTGCCGCCGCAATAATGACATATGCCGTCATTGACAAGATTCTGCCACCAGGTGGTTTTGCGCATCTCCCGCGCCTTTTCCTTTTCCCGCTTGATGGCTTCAGGGCTCGGCCCTGGTGCACCCTTCCCTGTTTTTTTACGCGCCACTAATTTGATCCTGAAAAAGTTTTCAGCAAAAGAGCTGGGTTGAAGTTCTCTCGCACCGCACGCACCGTCGCCGAGGGACTACCCTTCGGATACCAGCGCAGAGTCGCCTGATCAAAACTGAAACTGAGAGCCCCCGACAACCATTCGCGCCAGGTCCAGAAACAACTTCCGTAACCGAATTCAAACATCGGATCGATGTGGATTTTAAATGTTCTGCCGCGCGATTCAAACGTATGCCCCAAAAGATAAAGGCTCTGCATCTCCAACCGATTCGGCAAACGCCAATCGGCAAAACCTCCCAACCGATTGCGGTTGAGCCCGGCGACATATTTCTCCGCCTCGTACCAGGTCATGTAGTTACCCGTTTCGCCGTAGGCATAGCTTTCCTGCCACATCAAACCGGTCGTCTCATCGCGGACGGTGCCATCGCCCTGATCCTGAAATCGTTCTGTCATTAGTGGGAAGTTTCCCTTTTAAATTGATAACCACATTGCGTGATGTCGTCCGGTGCCTGCGGATATTTCAGGCAGAGCAGTGGTTTTTCCGGAGAGTCATGCACCTTGCACCCATAGTTTCCGGCAGGATCTCTGGTCAACTGATCGCAGGGGAGTTCGATTTCATAGAACAACATGTTCTGTTTGACATCTTCCCCGACCACGCGGATGCCCCGATATTTCATATAAAGGCGCAATTCCTCAAGACTGCCATGTTGGCTGAGGGTGACATCGCGCACCGCCGTGATGTTGACCGTCTGACAGCATTCCCCGCATCGATGGCACTCGCCCTCCCGAATCCACATAGTTCTGCCCACCTGTTTCAGCGTTTTTTTCGCTTTTTCGGCCCGGTTCCGGGATAGTCCACCGTCACCATGGTGTGGATGCCGCCACGCACGAAAAAATCGCCCACCACCCTCAGCCTGCGGGGTTTGATGGCTTTGACAATATCGTCCAGAATCTTGTTGGTAACCGCCTCATGGAAAGCCCCCTCATCGCGATAGGACCACAAGTATAGCTTCAGTGATTTCAGTTCGATACAAAGCTTGTCCGGAGTGTAGTCGAGGTCGATAGTGGCAAAATCCGGCTGGCCCGTCATCGGGCACAGGCAGGTGAATTCCGGGCATTCCATGTGGATTTCGTAATCCCGGTTCGGATGCGGGTTCGGAAACGTCTCCAGCTTCTTAGGTGATTGTTTTTTAGGCATTTAACGATATCTTCCCAGTAAGCAGGTTTGTATAAGATGTTTTGCGGCCCTTAATATAATGAAATAAACCAAAAAAGTGAAAAAAAGTTGCCCCCCGGCCTTGCCATCAAAAAATAACGTCTTATTTATGGTAAGCACTCTCATACATCAAGTGCTAATTGCCCTTTTTGGGGCCTGAATACCGAATTGACTGGAAAAAATTTCAACCAAATCAAGACAGCTATTTTCAACCGCCCGGACAGGTGGGTTTGTTTTTTATCAAGATCACCTCTAGCAATGACTTCCAGGCCAGCACATCCCTCAGGTTTTATCGAGAAGGGATGGATTGCCGGGAAAGAAGTTTCCCAGGAAAGTCGCCAATGCCTAGAGATCCTCAAAAAAGTGTAACATCATTTTATAAAAGGAGTGGAAGGTTATGAAAATTCGTCCGTTGCAAGACCGCATTCTGGTCCAGCCGATCCTTGAAAAAGAAGTACGCAAGGGTGGCATCATCATCCCCGACTCGGCCAAGGAAAAACCGATCGAAGGTCGCGTCAAGGCTGTAGGCCAGGGCAAGCTCGCGGATGACGGCAAGCGCCACAAGCCAGATGTCAAAGTTGGCGACAAGGTGCTGTACAGCAAATATGGTGGAACAGAAATCAGACTGGATGGAGATGATCTCCTGATGATGCGTGAAGACGACATCCTGGCGGTAGTCGAGTAGACCCCCGCCCCGTTTCATCCTACAAAATAAACTTAAACTTTATCTCATGAGCTAAGGAGTTCATCACATGGCAAAGCAGATTGTATATAGCGAAGAAGCCCGACATAAAGTGCTGGCTGGAGTCAACAAACTGGCAGACACAGTAAAACTGACCCTCGGACCGAAAGGCCGGAACGTGGTTATCGATAAGAAATTTGGCTCCCCCACCATCACCAAGGATGGCGTGACGGTTGCCAAGGAAATCGAACTGGAAAATCCGTTTGAGAACATGGGCGCACAGATGTTGAACGAAGTTGCTTCCAAAACCAGTGACAATGCCGGTGACGGCACCACCACGGCAACCGTTCTGGCTCAGGCTATTTTTCGCGAAGGCCTGAAGAATGTGACCGCCGGTGCCAACCCGATGGATATCAAACGCGGTATCGAAGACGCTGTTGAAAGCGTTGTTCAGGAAATTCACAAGCAATCCAAGCCAACCAAGGACAAGAAAGAAATCGCGCAGGTGGGTACCATCTCCGCCAACCACGACACGGCTATCGGCGACATCATTGCGGAAGCTATGGACAAGGTCGGTAAAGACGGCGTCATCACGGTGGAAGAAGCCAAGGGAATGGAAACGGCTCTCGAAATCGTGGAAGGTATGCAGTTCGACCGCGGTTACCTCTCGCCGTATTTCGTCACCGATGCTGAGCGTATGGAAGCTGTTTGCGAAGACGCTTACATCCTGCTCAACGAAAAGAAACTCACCAGCATGAAAGACCTCCTGCCAGTTCTGGAAAAAGTAGCAAAAGCTGGCAAGCCGCTGATGATCATCGCTGAAGATATTGAAGGCGAAGCGTTGGCGACTCTGGTGGTCAACAAACTGCGCGGCACCCTCAACGTGTGTGCTGTCAAAGCTCCTGGCTTTGGCGACCGACGCAAGGACATGCTCAACGACATCGCCGTACTCACCGGCGGCAAGGTGATCACCGAAGACATCGGAGTGAACCTTGAAAATATCACAATCGCTGATCTCGGACGCGCCAAGCGCCTGACGGTTGACAAAGAAAACACCGTCATCGTCGATGGTAAAGGCAAGCCTTCCGAAATCCAGTCACGGGTCAAGCAGATCCGCACTCAGATTGAAGAGACCTCCTCCGATTACGATCGGGAGAAATTGCAGGAGCGTCTCGCCAAGCTGGTCGGTGGTGTGGCTATCATTAAAGTTGGTGCCGCCACTGAAACTGAAATGAAAGAAAAGAAAGCCCGCGTTGAAGACGCGCTTCACGCAACCCGTGCGGCGGTTGAAGAAGGTATTGTTCCTGGCGGCGGCGTTGCGTATCTCCGCGCCATGTCTTCCCTGGACAAGCTCAAGGGCGATCACGATTACCTGCTCGGCATCAAATTGATCCGGCGTGCATTGGAAGAGCCGTGCCGCCAGATCGCAAACAATGCAGGGCAGGAAGGCACCGTGGTCGTGGAAAAAGTAAAAGGCCTCAAAGGCAACCAGGGTTACGATGCCAAGAATGATACCTACGGCGACATGATCAAATCTGGAATCATTGATCCTGCCAAAGTATCGCGTTCCGCATTGCAGAATGCGTCCAGTATTTCCGGACTGCTCCTGACCACCGAAGCACTCATCACCGATCTGCCAGATGAAAATGAAGGCGGCGCAGGTGGCGGTATGCCTCCTGGTGGTGGTGGCATGGGTGGTATGGGCGGTATGGGTGGCATGGGCGGCATGATGTAAATCGGCCCAACCTGTTTAGCTTTTCCAAAACCCCCGGTCCTAATGGGCCGGGGGTTTTTTTGTGCTCGCCGCACGGCAACGGGAAACATTTTACGATCCACTCTCCAAGCTTTGCCCGCTCGTTAATTTTCTGCCTGTTGGCCCCACCGCAAGGTGGTGCTTGCGCACTCCTTGCGGAGGGCCAACAAAAAAAGAAGACCATCCCCTGTCATCCTGAGCCGCAGGTGAAAAATCGCGCCTTTGCTTTTGATTTAGAGTTTACGGAAGGTGGGGTCTTACAGTCGGCTGACCGAAACAACTTGAAGTTAAACCTTCCCCGGTTTTTATTTGCCCAAAAGACCTTTTTATTTTATTCGCGTAACCCCTCTGCTCACCTCCCTCACAACCAGCCTTACCAAATTGACTCTTGACACAACTTCCCCTATCCGGACAATTGCTCGCAGGCTTATTGGAGAAGAATAAGTCTGCCGGCTGGGGGCACTTTGCTTTCTGGCGACACCAGATTAATTTTGGGAGGAGTCCATCATGAAAAATTTTCTACGTGGGGGTATCGTATTATTTATCGCGCTTGCCGTTTCTTTGCCCGCCCAGGCACAAACAGTGGAAGAGCGAGTGACAACACTTGAAGGTCAGATGGCGAATGTTGAGTTGCTATCGACTCAGCTCTTCACATTATTTTCCGCCTTACAGCCAGATATCGTTGCCATCCTCAATGCATTGTCCACTCAAGCATTGGATGTCGCCATTTTGCAGGCCAACGTCACCGCGTTGCAAACTTCTGATGGCACTCAAAACACTAACATCACTGCCCTGCAAACCAGTCAGGGGACGCAGGATACGGTGATTGCCACGAATACCACGGCAATTGGCAACATTGTTATTCCGGATGTGACCGGAATCGCAACCAATACCACCGCCATCACGGCTCTGCAGACCAAAGACACGGCTTTAATGGCAACAGACGTTGACCTGCAAAATCAGATCACCGCAATCGTGGTGCCGGATATCACGGCTTTGACAACAGATGTCAATGAACTCAAAACCCGTTTTAACGGAGTGACCCGAATCGGCACAACTCTGCGGTTTACCGACATGAACCTGCAGGTGGTCAATGGCACGGGAGCAACCGATGGTGCGATCAACGGGAAGGGCAATCTCATCATCGGTTACAACGAAGATATTTTTTGGCCTCAACCCGGAGGAATACCCAGTGTCAAAACAGGATCACACAACCTTATCGTCGGCAAAGGGTTGAACTACTCAAGTTATGGCGCATTAGTGGCAGGCTCTGACAATATTTCAGATGCCCAATATGCTTCGGTGACCGGAGGTACCTTCAATAGAGCCGCCGGGAATTTTTCCGTTGTCAGTGGTGGCACTTTTAACACCACCTCCGGTGCCAATTCGAGCATCAGTGGTGGTAGAAGTAATCGAACCACCGGATTTTTTTCCAGTATCAGCGGTGGCGAAGACAACTTTACGTCCGGTTTTTCCAGCAGTGTAAGTGGAGGTAATTTCAACGCGACCGCAGGGAATTTGTCCAGTATCAGCGGTGGTCGGAATAACGATGCAACCGGACTTTATTCCAGTGTCTCTGGTGGGTCCAACAATACCGCCTCCGGCGTACACTCAAGTGTCACCGGCGGATTTCAGAATTTTGCTACCTTTACTTACACGAGTGTCAGCGGTGGACGGGGCAACGACGCGACCGCCATCCATTCCAGTGTCAGTGGCGGCTGGAATAATACCGCTTCGGGTGATTCCGCCAGTGTCAGCGGCGGTAATAACAATACCGCTTCCGGGATTAACAATAGCATCAGTGGCGGACAGGGTGGCAATACATCTGCTGATTCTTCCAGTATCAGTGGCGGTTTTAATAACACCACGTCCGCTAACTATGCCAGTGTTCTTGGCGGGGGGACCAACACGGCCTCTGGAACATCTTCCACTGTCAGCGGCGGTGTGCTCAATCTGGCATCGGGCACCGGGGCAAATACCAGTGGTGGTCGTAGCAATACAGCTTCTGGATCCCAGGCCAGCGTCAGTGGTGGACTGAGCAGGTCCTCTACCGGCACCTATGATTGGCGTGCTGGAGCGTTGTTCCAGACTCAGTAACTCCAATCGAAACCTGACAACACCAAACCATCCCAACCGGGGGAGGCGCGTCATGCGCCTTCCCCGTTTTTTTGTGGATCTCGCGGTCGGCGGACTTTATATTCCCTCCCCTTTCAAGGGGAGGGTGCGGGAGGGGTCATCAATACAAACTCGCCCATCGCCCGAAACCTTTGTATTTAGCCTCGCTAAACCCTGCCGTCTGCAAACCTCCCTTTGCCTGATCGAATTGAACCTTGACACCTCTTCCTTTTTCCGGAAAATTACCCACAGAATCTTTTGGGGAAGATTGATTTAGTGTGCCGAAAGCTTTTTACCTTAGCGGCGACACCAGATTAATTTTGGGAGGAGTCCATCATGAAAAAGTTTCTACGTGGGGGTATCGTATTATTTATCGCGCTCTTTATTTCCATGCCCGCACAAGCGCAAACAGTGGAAGAGCGATTGACCACACTGGAAGGTCAGATGGCGAATGTCGAGTTGCTATCGACTCAGCTCTTTACTTTGTTTTCGGCCTTACAGCCAGACATCGTTGCCATTCTCAATGCTCTGTCTACTCAGGCGTTGGACGTTGCTCTCTTGCAAGCTTCTGTCACAGGATTACAAACTGATGTGACCGCTCTGCAGACAGGCCAATCCACGTTAACGACAGATGTCAGCACTTTGCAGACCAGTCAGGGAACACAGGACACGGCAATTGCCACCAATACCACGGCAATTGGCAACATTGTTATTCCGGATGTGACCGGAATCGCGACCAATGCTACCGCCATCACTGCTCTGCAGACCAGCCAGGGGACGCAGGACACGGCTATTTCTGGATTGCAAATTTCTGACGGCACGCAAAATACTAACATCACCGCGTTGCAAGCCAGCAACACGACGCTGACTACAGATGTCGGTGCCCTGCAGACCGGTCAGGCAACTCAAGACACCAACATCGCGACATTGCAGACGGGACAGTTGGCACACGGCACCAGTATCTCGGCTTTGCAAACAAGTCAAGGCGTTCAGGATACTGACATCACGACCTTGCTGACGGGGCAGTTGGCGCATGACACCAGTATCTCGGCTTTGCAGACCAGTCAAGGTACGCAAGACACGGCGATTACCACGAATACCACGGCAATTGGCAGTATTGTTATTCCGGATGTAACCGGAATCGCGACCAATGCCACCGCCATCACTGCCCTGCAAACATCTGATGGCACGCAAAATACCAACATCACAGCGTTACAAGCAAGTAACGCGACGCTAACCACAGGTGTCGGTGCCTTGCAAACCAGTCAAGGGACGCAGGACACGGCGATCACGGCGTTACAAACCAAAGACACGGCTTTAATGGCAACAGATGTGGACCTGCAAAACCAGATCACGGCTATCGTCGTGCCTGATGTTGCGGGTTTGATTACAGATGTTGCTGAATTACAAACACGCTTCACAGGTGTTTCCCGTACCGGTGATGTTCTCCTGTTTGACAGCATGAACCTGCAAGTGGTGTCCGGCTCTGGCACAACCGATGGAGTGGTCAATGGCAAGGGCAACGTTATCATTGGATATAATGAAGACATCTTTCCGTTTTTACCTGGAGGTACTACCCCGGTAAGCGACAAAACCGGCTCGCACAATCTAATCGTTGGCAAGGGGATAAACTACTCCAGCTACGGTGGGCTGGTCGCCGGTTTGAACAACGTTTCGGATGCGTCTTACGCCTCGGTGACCGGTGGAGACCGCAACCAGGCGAAAGCCCCGTTTGCCAGCGTCAGTGGTGGGAGAGTTAACACCGCTTCAGGCCCCTATTCCAGCGTCAGTGGGGGATCTGGAAACACCGCTTCCGGAGATGGTTCCAGCGTCAGTGGCGGGCAAACCAACGATGCTTCTGGATTAGATTCCAGCGTCAGCGGTGGACAACATAACCGCGCTGGATTGAGTGCCTACACCAGCGTCAGTGGTGGCATATTTAATACAGCTTCCGCTCTATATTCCAGCGTCAGTGGTGGCGATTCAAATATTGCTTCCGGGATCAGGTCGAGCGTCACAGGAGGATTTGAAGGTACCGCATCTGGATTTCAGTCCAGTGTCAGCGGTGGCAATAACAACACGGCTTCATTTACCAATTCCAGCGTCAGCGGTGGTAAGGACAACACGGCCTCCGGTAATTCCGCCAGCGTCAGCGGGGGCTGGGATAATACCGCTTCTGGTAATTCCGCCAGCGTCAGTGGTGGCAGACTCAACATTGCTTTGGGGGGTAATAGCAGTATCAGTGGCGGTCAAGGGGGCGACGCGACCGGGGCTTCTGCCAGTGTCAGTGGTGGATTTAATAATACCGCATCCAACACTTTCGCCAGTGCACAGGGCGGAAACAACAACACTGCTTCTGGATTAATCTCCAGTGTCAGTGGCGGACAAAACAACATTGCTTCCGGCAATTCCGCCAGTGCCAGCGGTGGCTTTAACCGATCTGCCATCGGCTCCAATGACTGGGTTGCTGGAGGGTTGTTCCAAACGCAGTAACACTTCTGCAATATTTTCATTTAGGGATCATCCCGAACCGGGGGGAGGTGCCGTCATGCGCCTTCCCCTTTTTGTTTGGGCTCACCGCAGAGCCTGCCCTGAGCCTGTCTAATAAATCTTTTAATCCCCCCAGCCCCCTTCGTGGAAGGGGGAGCCAAGCGTAACCAAAAAAACAAAATCCAAAAAATTGCGGCCCAGACCTATCAAGCTTCCCCTAATCGCCTGTCATTTTTCATCAGGAAATTGCGAACGTAATCTTCTACGCCTTGCTCCAGAGACAGGCCCGGCGCATGGTATCCGGCAGAATG
This sequence comes from Nitrospinaceae bacterium, assembly GCA_029261535.1. Taxonomy (GTDB): domain Bacteria; phylum Nitrospinota; class Nitrospinia; order Nitrospinales; family Nitrospinaceae; genus Nitronauta. The sequence continues at coordinate 92,197 of JAJDBF010000002.1, forward strand.
CAGTTTGTTCATCACAGCTTCGGTATGATACTGATACTGGTTTTTGATGTGATCCGGCATATCAAAATATTCGATATGACTTTCGCGCTCCATCGCCGCAAACAAAGCTGACGCGAGATCATTCCATGAGCGGGCATTGCCGGAACCGATGTTGAAAATCCCCCCCGGCTCCAGGTTATCCAGAAAAAATAAAGTCATCGCGACAGCATCCTTCACATAAAGAAAATCCCGGACCTGCCCCCCGTCTGTATATTCCGCGCGGTTGGACTTGAACAAGCGCAAGCGTCCCGTTTGCTTGATCTGCTCATAACCCTTCAACACCATACTGCGCATGTCTCCCTTATGGTATTCATTCGGCCCATACACGTTGAAATATTTTAATCCCACGATTCGATCCAGCCAACCCGCGTCACGTGCGATGATGTCGAAATCCTGCTTGCTCTGTCCATAAAGATTGAGCGGTTTCAATGTCGGCAGAAGGACAGCGTCATCGGAATAGCCGCTATCGCCATTGCCGTAGGTAGCGGCACTTGAGGCGTAGATAAAACGAACATCCCGGCGCAGACAATACTCTGCAAGCGTCCGTGTGTAGTTCACGTTATTGCGATTCAGAAAATCAACATCCGTCTCGGTGGTTGATGAACAGGCACCCAGATGGAATATCGCTGAGGGCTGGGGCAAATCGCCCTGTTCAATTTTTTCCAGAAAAGATTCCCGGTCCAGATACCGGTCATAAGTCAGCGCAGAAAGGTTACGCTTTTTTTCGGGAGAATCGTCAACGTCAACGATCCACAAGTCACGGTACCCGCGACTATTGAGAGCGGCGGCAATAGCACTGCCGATGAAGCCGGCACCTCCTGTCACAACGATCATATTGTTCACTACCTCTATTTCAAAAACTTCCGGTTAATTTTTTTAATCTCTTGAAGATCAAACATTCTTGGAATTTTTAAAAGTCGGCTGATTTTTTCTTCCTTCATTTTTCTTAAGCAGAACCAGCAATTCCTGCCACCGGGGGATATCGACCAGAGCCAGATGACGCAGGTTAAAATCAAGACCTCGTTTTTTCATGCAAGGGTAACCGAGCCCCAATGAAAAAATCAGAATAAGAACATTTTCAATTTGCAGACGGGCCCACGCTTTCAAGTCCAGATTAAACTCAAACGTGCCCTGGTCAAAATGAGTACGCCTCCAAAGAGCCTGCTTGATCACAATAAAGGACCAGAACCACAGCGGGGCACCCCACCCAAAAGTCACCAACGTCACTCCCCATCCAATGTAAAAGGGCCGCGCAATATCTCGCCAGCTTCCCGAATAGCGAAACGCTTGCCCACCAAACGCGGTGTGTTCTATACGAAACTTCCAGGCCTGGCTCCAGTAAACCGGACCGTATAATCCCAAAGACAATACCAGCAACAGCCAACCTTTAAGGTGCAACCCAAACCAGCTACGGAACCTGCCTCTAAAAGAAAACGTCAGATTGTGCCACTGGGTTTTCGACAGACGATAGCGGGTTTCGCTCCAGGCCAGATAAAACAACCCGAACAATCCTGCTACAAAAAACAGCGTTTCAAAAAATGGCGATAGCAGGGGATCCACCCGGTGCAACCAGAGCAAAAAGAAAAATGCGAAGACAGTTGCAAGCAGAGTCTTCACGCCAGTGGTGGCAAGCCCCTGCGCCGTTCCCCGATAGCGGAAAGATTCACCACCTAAACTGGATTGACTCCAAATGTATTGACGCAGTTCGGTGCGTCCCCAGAAAGAATACACACCGAGGCTGAGCAAAGAGAACACCCATAGCTTCAGATAAAGTGCGGTCAGATCGAGCGCATCCCCCTTGAAAGAAAACTCCAGGGAATCGCGCCAGCGGGACGGTTTTTCTTCTTCTGCCTCGAGATCCTCTTCGGTCACTTCGCCTGGTGAAGAAGGAATGTTTCGGGGGGATGCCAGTTTTATGGAAGAATATCCAGAGACACGGCGAACCTGAAAGCCAAGTGATACGAGGTAGGGAATGGCGGTTTCCGCTTGTTGTTTTGAAACCGGCTGTTCAAACTTCCACGGCTCACCACTTGCGACCAGGTTCACGACTCGCCGGGCCTCCTCCGGAGTCAACCGAAATACTTGGGCCAGTCGCTCACCGGTGACAGAGACATTTGCTCCGTTCCAAGAATGAAGAAGAAGATAAACGCTGATGGGAACCTTCCCTGGTGCTCGGCGCACAGCCAACGGGAAACATCTCAGCGATGCGCTCAAAAACTATTTCTGTTCTTAAAAGGTCAGCCCGGTAGCCCCCACGCCAGTGGGTGCTCGGCGCACAGCCAACGGGAAACATCTCAGCGATGTGCTCAAAAACTATTTCTGTTATTAAAGGGTCAGAACACTGCCCCACCGCGAGGTGGTCAGCGTTTTTTGTTAAGCTCCAGCCAGATTTTTCCCATTATACCTTTATTGCCTGTATTGGCTGGCTCCTCTTCAGCGGGTTCGGCATCGTCTTGAGCCATGTCCTCAGCCACCGGGTGGAGTTCCACTTCAAAGCCCTTGCTGGATAAAAAATTTTCTGCCATCTGGGATTGTTCAGTGGAAGTGATCTGCTGAAACTGCCAGGCGTTGCCATCAGAAAGCCCGATTACAATGCGGGAGGCTTCTGCCTTGGTTATGCGAAATACTTTTGCTAACTGATCTGCCGCAGATTCGAGATCATCCCCCTCAAAACGGTTCAGCCCGATACGATAACTCATTCATGCCTCCTCAAGCACCTAACATATTGGTTTCAAAGCCTGATTTTGGCGAAATAAGCCAAAAAATCAAGTAAAAATTTTTTTGGCTGTCTGACAGCCTTTTCCAAGCCTCAATGGTTTCCCGGCAATGTCAGCGGCCATTGTTCGCTTTGATTCGGTGGGGTCTTGGGGTCGAGGTACCCTTCAACCAGAATCAGGCCCGCCGCATCATCGGCTTTGACCACCACCTGCTTGCCAAATTCCGCGTTGAGCTTGAAAGGAAACAGCCTCACATCCCTGGGCAAAAGGGGCATTCCCCTGGACAGGGTTTGCGTGCCTTCCATCTCTTCCATTTCCAATGAAAAGTTGGGTGGCGACCACTCGGCGGTGCCAAAAATGGAAAACATCCAGTTGACAAAATCGCTGGGTTTGCCTTGCGGATAAATCGCAAGAAATGAAGACTGCTTGATCTGTTTTGGTGCCGAAAGGTATCGCACCAGTTGGATTCCTTTGCGAAGCGAAGGGTCACCTTCCGGCTCGCAACAATTCTTTAACAGAAAAAAGATGGCGTAAATGGAAAGAGGAAGGACCAGTAGCAGAATGACGCGGGTGGACTGTTGCATAAACCGGCTCACAAATATGATTATTAAAAACTTGTACGATCCATGCGGAAGGAACCGGGGTCTTTGTTCAGCGGCAGATTATTAAACTGGACCAGGCCCTTTAGCCTGAAGAAGGGACCCTGCCGCCAGCCGTTTCAGAAAATCATTTAAAATCGTAGGCGATTTGCTGTTGGGCCCAACCGAGAAAACCGTCTTTCTGAGGATCACCGGAAAAAGGATCGTTCGGTTTTACCCAGGTATGAATCTGATCCCAGTTGTCACCGAAATGGTAGAGGAACATTTTTTTTCTGATATCTGGAGGAAGCAACATCAGTTCCTGATAGGAAGCATGCACCCCGCCTTGAAACAACTGGCAATCGTGGAACATCACCTCGGCATCTTCAGCAAATCGTTGCGGGTATTCCTGATCGAACATGGTGTCCCCGGAAATCCAGACGCGACGGTTGATGAACACACCAGAGCACCATTGCGATTCATCCACACTGATAGCGGTGTCCGGGAAATGCCGCGTACGCATGATCATTATTTCCATGGGGCCATGCTGATACACCCACACCTTGCGCCCGTGGATCTGCTGAGTCTTGGGGCGGAGCACATCGAAGAAATCCGTTAACTGCAGGGTGCGACCCTGATTGGCTTCACAAAATTCCGCACCGCCGGATAAACTTTTGCTCCACAACAAGTCCTGATAGTCTCGCAGAATAATCAATTGCGGCAAGTCGCGATTAGCGATAGACGGTGTGTAGCGATTCATGAGCATGATCTCTTCAAAACCGCCAACGTGGTCCGCATGGCTGTGTGTCGGTAAATAGCAACGGACATCCAGCACACTCAAACCAATATCATTCAGTGCCAGCGGACCTTGCGTCCCGCAATCCACCAACACATGATGGTCCCCCTGAATGAGTAACATGTTGGATTGACGTTTGCGCTTGCAAAAAGCCGACCCCACCCCAATGAAAACGACACGAAGTTGCCCATCGGTGGTCAGGGACAGGGGTTTTCCGTCTTCGCAAATAGGGGTTGTCTTATACATGGAGGTCTAATGTCCTCTTGGTCTTCATGGCTTTTGGGTCTGTTGACGCTTCTTTTCTCTTCATCCAAATATTACAACATGATAAAGCTACTTAAACAGATAAATTTACCATAGATCACCCATCAGGTCCAGAGGAGGGATTTTATGCCCTACAGTAGGACCCGTTACAATATACCCTTAGGTTTTTCAATAATTTACTTATTTATTCGGGGTCCCGGCCCCTGTTTTTGTCGGCAGATATTCCTGGAAATATTTTCGCCGCAGTGAATGCCGAGATGGATTACAACAGAACAATGCCTGGTATAAAAAAGGTCACTTCATTTGACCATCCAAGAAGAATCCCGGCCCAACCCACCTCAAAAAAACTACAGGTTAATTAATGGATCTTTTCCGACTTTCTTGTTTTATTCCCTAGGACTTGCCATGCAGATTGGATAAAATGAGGAGTTACCCTCAATAAAAGAGTCCTGTTGTCTGCAAATCCAGTTGACTGAATAAAAAGATCATGCAAAAAAAAGAACCCGGTTCCAAAAATAAAATTAGTCCTGACAGTGACGTAGATTCGGAAAAACGAATCCCGGAATCTGAAGATTTGGTTGCGTCGCCTTTGCCTCTAACGGCCTCCGACAGCGCAGACACTCTAAGTATTGAACCCGTCTCCCCTGAAAATCCTGAAACAAAAAATGTAGTCAGCGAGGCCCCCCTGAAACACCTTGACGACAGCGGAGATTGGGCCGAAGAATCCAAATATGTTCTCACCTCATCAGCCACTGCCCATGAAACGGCTCAGGAACGTCCGGTGGACTTGCCCCCCGCCTATGGTTTTGCCCGGCTGATTTTTTTAGTTCGGGATCCAAACTGGATTTTTGCTTTCTGGGAAATTCCACCGGAAAATGCCCATGAATTACTGGCCCGATTGCAATGTTCATGGGATCAGGTTCACTGGGTCCTGCGAATGTATTCACCGGGAAAAGAAACCGCTTCGCAGGACAGCCATTGGGACACGGCGATTGATCCGGCGGCATCCGGATGGTACCTGCACCTGTCACCGCCTGGTGCTTCCTTTCAAGGTGAAATTGGACTATGCGATGACAGTGACCGGTTTGCCGGTTTGACCTGCTCCAATCGTGTCACCTTGCCGCCGGACCGTCCATCGCCATTTGTAGATGAGCAATGGCCCATCACAAAGGCCGATCACGAGACCCATTACGCTGGCCTGCCGGTAGCCCTTCAACAGGTGTCGGTTAAAATGATGAGCCCGGAACTTATCGAACAATGGCAGGCGGACCGACCGACCAGCCGTCCTAATCCTTTCGGGAAAAGGTAGCCCATGCCTCAGGGATACCTCGCCCTCGTCCTGCACGCGCACCTGCCTTATGTACGCCACCCGGAACACGAGGAATTTCTGGAAGAAGACTGGTTTTACCAGGCCCTCACTGAAACCTATATTCCTCTCATTCACATGTTTGAAGGGTTACTGCGCGACCAGGTACCCTTCCGCCTCACCATGTCGCTCACTCCGACCCTGTTGTCGATGATGGAGGACCCGCTTCTGCAAAGCCGGTACATCCGGCACCTCGAACGCTCACTGGAACTTGCAGAAAAAGAAGTCAACCGCACCCGGGGAGACGAACAATTTCATCCGCTGGCCCTGCATTACCAGAATCGTTTCCAGAACGCGCACAGCACTTTTTGTGACCGCTATCAGCTCAATCTGATCGAGGCCTTTCGCCAGGTGATGCAATCCGGTCATCTGGAGATTGTTACCTGCGGTGCCACCCACGGGTTTCTACCGCTGATGGAAACGCAACCCAGCGCCGTCCGTGCCCAGATTGAAATTGCGGCACGTACCCATGAACGATTATTGGGCCGTCGCCCGCGCGGCATCTGGCTACCCGAATGCGGTTACACACCGGGCATTGAACATTTTCTGAAAGATGCCGGTATCGAATTTTTCTTCCTCGATTCGCACGGCATCCTGAACGCCACGCCGCGACCAAAATACGGTCACTACGCGCCTGTAGTTTGCTCCAACAACGTGGCTGTGTTCGCACGCGATCCGGAAACTTCGAAACAGGTATGGAGTGCCAACGAGGGTTATCCCGGTGATGTCAACTATCGTGATTTTTACCGCGACATCGGATTTGATCTGGATTACGACTACGTACGCCCCTACATCACTTCCACCGGTGAACGCAAAATGACCGGCTTCAAATATTTCCGCATCACCGGCGATAGCGACCACAAGGAACCCTACAAGCCCGAATGGGCGAGAGAAAGAGCCACTGAGCACGCCGCAAATTTCATGTTCAACCGTGAAAAACAAATCGAACATCTACGCGGCACCATCGGCCGCGAGCCGTTGGTGGTATCCATGTACGATGCAGAGCTTTTCGGTCACTGGTGGGATGAAGGTCCGCAATGGCTGGACTTTGTCATTCGAAAATCCGCCTACGACCAAAATGTTTTCCAGTTGACCACTCCGTTAGAATACCTGGAACGTTTTCCCGAATGCCAACAGGTCACCCCATCGGCTTCCAGCTGGGGATACAAGGGATTCAACGAATACTGGTTAAACGAAAAAACGCATTGGGTCTACCCGCACCTGTTGGCAACCGCCGACATGATGCATCAGCTTGCGCAAAAATTCCCCCATGCAGAGGGCATTACCTTGCGAGCGTTGAATCAGGCCGCACGCGAACTACTGCTGGCACAGTCCAGCGACTGGGCCTTTATCATCAAGGCCGACACCATGGTCGATTATGCCGTCAAACGGACGAACGTCCATCTTGACCGTTTCCTCACGCTCTATCACGGTCTGATCAACAACGACCTGGAAGAAAACGCGCTCGATAAAATGGAATCCGCAGACAACCTGTTCCCGGATATCGATTACCGCGTTTACGCTTAGTTTTTAAAAAATCATCAAGCATCTTTTTAACCTTTTTAGTTGAAATCCCCTTTAACCGACTTATTCTTTACTTAAGCATCCAATTGATCAAAAGTGAATACCAATAGAACTTCAAACTCGGCATAAAAAGTAATCCATGCTCGTTCCACCAGACAAATTTTTCTGTAAAAAGGAAATGTGGTTTCCTTTAGCAGGCATTTTATTATTCTCTCTATTAGGCTGGTCGTTTGACAATAGAAGCATTCAAAATATAGCCCTTTTAGGCTTTGGTGTATGTGTCGGTTGGCTCGGCACAAGGTGGTTGGCGGGCAGAAATCCTGCCAACACTACAGATAACCTGGAAATCAAAAAAAACATTTCCCCAGAACCAGAAAAAGAAGAACACATCCGACTGCGCGGACAAAACCTGGTTCTTGAAATGGTGAACCAGGAACTCCCCCTCAAATCTATCCTCGATACCTTGACAGACTCCATTGAGCAACAAATTCCTGGAATATGTTGCTCAATTTTACTGGCGAATCCTGCTCGCACACACCTCACCCATGGGTCAGCACCCAATGTCCCGCAGGATTTCATGAAACTGATCGAAGGTTTGAAGATTTCTCCCCGAAATGGTTCTTGTGGAACCGCCGCCTACCGAAAAGAAACTGTCATCGTCGATAGCATTGAGGAAAGCCCGCTTTGGGGTGGGAGGTTTCAGGAAAAAGCACTTGAATGTCATTTTCGCGCCTCCTGGTCCACGCCAATATTGAGCGCAGAAGGAGACATTTTTGGAACATTTGCAATTTATTGTTCCACACCTCGCAAACCTGAAAACAACGAATTGACCCTCCTGCACCAGGCGGGGCAATGGGCCGCCCTGGCGATTGAGCACAAAAAAAATCAGGACGAATTAGCGGCGCATCATAAGCACCTGGAACAGCTCGTCAAAGAACGCACTCAGTCACTGGAGATCGCCCGGGAGGAGGCCGAACAGGCCAACCAGGCCAAATCAGAATTCTTATCCGTAATGAGTCATGAATTACGAACCCCCCTCAACGCTATCCTCGGGTTCGCACAACTACTTAAAATGGATGAGGACATTGATACCAACAAAAATAAAAATATACAATTAGGATATATTCTTCAGGCAGGAGAACATCTGCTGGAATTAATCAATGAAGTGCTCAATCTTTCTGAAATCGAAGCTGGAGCAATAAGAATCAAACCTGAATCCGTGAGCCTCCAACCGATGCTCACAAAATTGTTTTCCATGCTAAACCCGATAGCGTCTCGCCGAGAAATTTGTCTGGAGATGGAACCCACATCACCATCGATAGAAGTCTGGGCTGACCCCTTAAGACTCAATCAAATTTTGACGAACCTGCTATCAAACGCGATTAAATATAATAAAGATGCAGGACGCGTTTCAATAAAAATATCAGCTTCACAAGAGGGTCAGGTTATGGTGAAGGTGTCCGACACAGGCATTGGAATTCCTGAAGATCAACAGTCCAATGTTTTTGAACCCTTTGTCCGTTTGAATGATGAAGTTGAATCAGCTCGAGAAAGCACCGGTATAGGCTTGACTATCACCCGTCAACTCGCAAAATTGATGGGTGGAAATATTTTTCTGAAAAGTAGAGAGGGAGAAGGTTCGACGTTCACCCTCGTGCTTCCGAAACCTAAACAATAGCCTACTACTTTAAAAAGAATCTCCGAACCCCCACCAGCAAAAGCGCAAAGGCCGTACCGATTAAGGTAAAGTAGAAAAATACCGCTTCCATTTTCTGACTCCATATCAACAGACAAATAACCAGCAACTGAAACCCGAGACCCAATACGCTGAGTGCCGTGAGAAATCCGCCGGTCAATTTTTCCCCGTGGTGAACTGCGGCAGGATCAAGCCGGTGGGCCAACCTGTCCTGCCACCAGTAAAACACCAGATAAGACCTGTGCAAAAATTTGAGCATCGTTGGATTGTCCCAGGGATAAGGTTCCGGTGCATGGCGCTGATCGATGGCACTGGTCAGATCGCCACCGGAGTCGTGGCGTTTGATCACATAATAATAATTGTAGACGGACCCCTGAAAAGTCGCGAGAACCAGTGCCAGCAAGGCGTAGCCGGCAGACTGTCCGGTGTGGTGGGCGATCGCCAGAAACAGGGCGAGATTGACAAAAAAATCGCAGAAGGAATCAAGAAAACGTCCCACCTGCGAAGGCCGGTTGCGGGCTCGTGCCAGAGAACCATCGACCGCATCCAGCAAACTTTTGACAGGAAGTAGAAACGCCGCCAAAGCCAGGAACGTGCCGCTCCAGATCAAAGCCGCAGAAATAAACCCCACCACGGTAAAACTCAATGTCACCGTAATCGAAGTGATGAAAGTATAGGGAAGAAGAAACTGGACCAACCGAGTGGCCAGTGGCCTGGAGTAATCGCTTAAGTCAATAAAGCGGCTGGTGCTCGGCAGTTTGTACATGAGACCTTAAAAAAATATCAGGAGGATGGAAGAGAGAACTTCAAACATTCAGGACAAAGTTTTTTCTGTCGCGATCAAGTTAACACACTCCGCAAATTTTACAGGTCGCAGTATCGCAAACGGGCGTGTGCTTTTCCTTCAGACCACGCTGGTAATCCCACCACAAAAAATTATCACGATAACCGTGGTCGACTAAATCCCACGGAAGAAAATCGTCCGGGCCGTATTGCCGATACACAACTTCATCCGCAGAAGGCCTGACATCCTTCAAAGCACGCTGAGCATCAAGGCCGTTGGCAAGATACGTCTCAAAAAATGAAAGGGCGCGGCGGTCTGCCCGGGTCAAATAGGTTTGCAGATAGCCTTCGCGCGGCGAGCCAAAACTGAGATGCACATTGGGCAATCGACCCAGCGTTTGGCGTAGTTTTAAAAATTTCTTTTTGAGGATGGAGGCCGATTCCATCGGGTGATACTGAAATGGGGTTCCGGGTTTTGGAATCAGCGGACTGACCGCGATGGTCAATTGACCGATGCGACCGTGCGGTTTGCTGGCAGAAACATAAACCGCCTGCACCCTCTTGACCAGTTCGATGAACCGGTTGATGTCTTCATCCTCTTCCCACGGCAGGCCGATGATGGAGTAAATTTTTAGATGGAGCACACCTTTTTCCGTTAAGAAGCGACACTTGTCGACGATGTAGTCATCGCTCGCCGCCTTGTTGATGGCGTTGCGCATGCGCTCGGAGGGAGCATCGACGGCGACAGTCAATGTTTTTTGTCCGCTTTTTAAAATAAGATCCACCAGTTCATCGGTGAGCGTCTCCATTCTCAGCGAAGAAAACGACAGCGTCCTGCCTTCTTCCACCAGCCGTTTCACCAGCCGGACCAGATCCGGGTGATCGGTGACCGAAGGGCCGACCAACCCAATGGTTGACGCTTCCTTACCTTGTGCTTTTAGAACTTTTGCCAGCGAGTTGTAAGTTACCTCAATGTCCGGCTCTCGCGGTGGACGGTAGATGAACCCGGCGGTGCAAAACCGGCAAGCCCAGATGCAACCGCGCGTCACTTCCATCAACGCCATATTCTTGAACGTCGATTCTTCCCCATGAATCTCAGAATGTGTGCACAAGTCGGGCGCCCCTTCTTCCACCCAGTGCCGCACGACCCTTTCCGGAATTCCGTCTCGTGCCTGCAAACCCACCTGCCGGTCATTTTCATATACCGGCTGATAAAACTCCGGCACATAGACACCGGCAATCGACGACACGGAATCGTACAATTCACGCGGATCGTCCCACTCGGTTTCTGTGACTTTTTTGAAGAATTGTTCGATCATGCCTTCGGCTTCGCCAATGAAACAAAGATCGACAATATCCGCCATCGGCTCTGGGTTGATGAACAGAGCCGAACCGCCCGCGACCACCAGCGGATAGTCTTTTCCTCTGGCGGTCCGTGCCAGAGGCAGATTAAAATAATGCAGTAGCGTGACCGCGTTTAAATAATCCGGCTCAAACGAAATGGAAAACGCGATCATGTCAAAATCGTGGACCGGCAAATTCAAATCCTGCGAACGCATTTCAGCCGGTGTTAAGGGAGGAGCCTCCGGTGTCCAGCCTTTTGGCAAACTGAATCGGTCGCAAGTGACACCAGCAATGCGGTTGAGCAAACCATGCACCCTCTGGAATCCCAGATTGGCTATCGCCACATCCGATGTGCTCGGATAAACCAACAGCACGCTGACGGGTCGTACCGTTGCTGTTTCCTCTGCCTGGGCTGTTATACTCTCTTCGTTCTGCATGTGTTTTGTGTAAGATTAGAAAAAATCATTTTACTGCAAATCCTGATCGGGAACCATAGGACGGGCCATGGCGGAAGACGAAAATCCTGAAAAAAGAATGGAAGGCTACCTCGGCAAAGTCGCCACCGGTCCGCGCATGAGCAAGGACCTGACCCGCGAAGAGGCGGAAGACGGGCTGACGCTGGTGTTGGATGGGGCCGTCTCCCCCATACGCTCCGCCCTGTTTCTCATCACCACGCGCATAAAACTTGAAACCGAGGAGGAAAACCTCGGCTTCTGGCAGGCACTCGACAAAACAACCATGAAACGCACGGTACCACTGGAATCGTTATGCCAGGTCGCCGATGCCTTCGACGGCTTCGAGCGTGTGCCCTACTTCGGATTTTATGTGATCCCACTATTAGCCCGAATGGGATTGCCCACCTACGGACATTCGGCCCTGCCGCATCCGCCAAAATTTGGTTTCACTTTTGAAGATATTTTGCAAAACCATTACGGTATTCAAAATACAAATTATGACAGCCGCGTCACGGCACTCATCAAACACCGCTTTGGCTACTTGGGAACGGAGGCCTGTCATCCCAAACTTGAAGCCTTGCGCGACCTGCGCCGGGAGATCGTCAAACGCCCGATGCTGGCGACTCTTGAAAAAATGCTGATGCCCCTGACAGCAAAACAAAATTTTCTGGCGACCAATTATTTCCATCCCGGTTACGAAGTCTCCATGCTGGCAGTCGCACAAGCCAGTAGCTTCGATCGTGTCATCATCGGCAACGGTATGGAGGGTGGCACGCTTTACGGAGTCCACAAAAAAGCAAAAGTGTTTTTGAAAAACAAGGAGGGCGAACAAGAGGAAAAAGTATTTGGTTGCGCTGACCTTTTTGGAGATGAAGCCGGCACGCGCATACTGTCTGCGTATACAGCATTGAAAGAAACGCCCGCCAGCCGTGAGACCATTGCGGAAGGGGGCGAGCGCGCGCTCAAAGGTGAAACGCACCCGGCACTGGAATTGATCGCCTGTCAGGCGACCACGGTACTCTGGCTGTTGGGCCGGATAAAAGAACCTTCCCAGGGGCTGAGCGAAGCGCGAGCTTTGTTACAAACGGGAAGGGTTTACGAATCGCTCATGCACTACCTGGAAGATTTAAAAAATAATATTTAGCAGGACCACTAATAATTCGATATTTCCTGTTCCGGCAACTCGCCCTCCCTTTAAGATCAGGGGGGCTCGCGGCCAGAATCAATTTTCAGAGAAGCCCTTTAGCGCGATACTTCCTGTTTCTTCAACATGGGTTGCAGATGTTGCCAGACGGTTTCCACGACCACTGCATAACCGTCTGCCAGAGGATGGAGGCCGTCGGGTTGAGTCAGCCCCCTGATGGCGGCAACATTTTCCAGAAAAAACGGGATGAATGCAGTCTGGTGTTTATCTGCCAACCTGGAAAAAATAATTTCGAACCCACTGGTGTAATCTTCACCGTAATTTGGCGGAACTTTCATTCCGGCCAGCAATACCCTGGCACCATTTTGCTGACAGGTCAGGATGATCGATTCCAGATTGTTTTCCATTTCTTCAAGCGACAATCCACGCAAGCCATCATTCGCCCCGAGCTCCAGCACCACAATCGACGGTTTGTGTTTGAGTAACCAGTCGATCCTCCTGCGACCGCCTGCCGTGGTATCGCCACTGACTCCGGCGTTGACCACCTTGTGCGGATAACCCTCTTTTTTAAGAATGACCTGAAGTCGTGCCGGGTAAGCCTCTTCCTGGCTCACACCGAAACCCGCCGTCAGGCTATCGCCAAAAGCCAGGATCACCTCTGCCCCTTGTGCCGGGATGGCGAAAAAAAACAGACTGGCAAGTAAAAAAACCGCTGGAGTCGACTTCCAGACTTTGCAACAATGAAAGGATAACTTTTTGTCATTTGAATTGGGTTGTCCCTGTGTGAATCGCACGAATAAAGCCCGGAGAAAAATGCAGTATGATTGAAATTGAACAGCTCAATAAATCCCTGCACGGCGGTGGACACCGCGTTGACATTCTTAACGGAATCAACCTGACCATTCCGCAGGGTGAATTCGTTGCCATCACCGGAGCCTCCGGTAGCGGCAAGACCACGCTACTCAGTCTCATCGCCGGGCTTGATGCACCCACCAGCGGTCGCATTGCAATTGATGGTCAGGATATCACGAAACTTGATGAAGATGCACTGGCTGAAATGCGCGGACAACGCTTCGGTTTCGTCTTCCAGAATTTTCATTTGATCCCGACACTCACCGCTCTGGAAAACGTCATTCTGTCCGCCGAGCTCAATCAAACCGAAGGCGCGCACAAAAAATCAAAAGACCTTCTTGGGGTCGTCGGATTGGGTGAGCGATACCACCATTACCCGTCTCAACTTTCCGGTGGCGAGCAACAACGGCTGTCGTTGGCGCGAGCGTTTATCAATGAACCGGAATACATACTGGCGGACGAGCCTACCGGCAATCTCGATTCAACCAATTCCGACCGCATCCTCGATTTGATCGGCGAACTGCACCGGGTCAAGCAAGCCACTATTCTGCTGGTGACGCATGAACCCTCGGTCGCCCAACGCTCCCAGCGCATCCTTACCATGGCTGATGGGAAAATCATCGACGACCGACCGACACGGGCTGGAGCATGACCGCACGTCAGCTTTCATTCGGCCAACAATTTCGACTGGTGCAGGCAGAAAGTCGCGGTGCAGGCAAACGCTTCCTGTTTTTCGTCCTGTGCCTTGCCATCGGCGTGGGCGCGGTGATGATGATAAAAAGTTTTTCCTCTCTACTTGAACATTCCATAAAAGGAGAATCCAAAGGTCTGCTCTCCGCCGACATCGAAATCAAAAGTTCCTGGGCACAAAAAAAGGAAGACCTTGCCTTCCAGCTAAAAGCCTTGCCCTCCGGTACCCGCTTTGTTTTTGTGAAAGAACTGCACGCCATGGTGCAGTATCCCATTGATGCATCCGAAACTGGCAAACGGGCTTCGCTGTTGGTCGAGCTCAAAGCGGTTCCCTCCAAGGCACCGCTTTATCCACTTTATGGAGATATCAAAACGCGTCCGGCGCGCAGTTTGCCGGAACATTTTCAGGATAACGGCACTCTGGTTGAAACCAATTTTCTCATCAAAACAGGTTTGAACATTGGCGACACATTTTCGCTGGGCAAAATAAAGGCACGGGTATCAGGAGTGCTGGAGTCGGAACCGGATCGCCTGTCGCGCGCCTTCAGCATTGGCCCGCGCCTCCTGGTGTCGCTGGAAACTCTGGACGCGGCCCAGTTGATCGCGCCGGGCAGTCGGGTCAAGCATCGCACGCTGATTGGCTTACCTGAAGGAGAAAACCTCAATCGCGCGTTTTTCATTTTACAGGATGGCTTGTCCGACAAGGCGACCAGCTTGCGAACCTTTGAAGACATGCAATCATCGCTGACGCAGTCCATTAAACGCATCAGCAATTACCTTGGGACACTCGGCGTGATCGCCCTGTTGATGGGGGGCATCGGCGTGGCCATGATTGTCCGCACGTTCATGGCGCAGAAACTCGACACCATCGCCATCATGACCTGCCTCGGAGCCAAACCCAAAACGATTTTTAGAATATATCTTCTGCAAGCACTGTTCCTGGGGTTGGTCGGCAGTCTGCTGGGAATCGCCGCAGGTTACGGCCTGCAATTTTTACTTCCGCCAAAAATCGAGGGACTGTTACGCATCACCCTCACGCCGGTGTTCGACTGGGAACCTGCTGTGCAGGCACTGCTTCTCGGGATGGGGACCACTCTGCTATTCGCACTCTGGCCTTTGGTCCGGGCCGTGCGCACCAAACCACTTCGCCTGTTTCGTCATATCGCGGAAGAGGAAGAGCTCAGCAAAGGTTCGCGTAAACAACGCTGGGCCGTAGGGTTTTTATTTACCATGGGTCTTGCCGGGAGTATTTTCTGGCAAGCGGAGTCTGTAAAACGTGGCCTGATTTTTCTTATCGCGCTGGCGGTGTCGGCCCTGCTCCTGCTTGCTGTCTCCACACTGGTATTGAAGTTCATCAAACGTCTGCCGCCCTCGCCTTTCATGACGCGACGTTATGGTCTTGCCAATCTGTACCGCCCGAACAATCAGGCACGGTCGATCATCACCGCTCTGGGCATGGGGATCATGCTGGTGCTGGGGATTCGACTGGTGCAAATGGACCTGATCTCCATGCTGAAAGACAACACCAAAGGCACGCCGCCCAATTATTTCTTCATCGACATTCAGAAAGATCAGGAAGCAACATTTCTTAAAGTGATGGCGGAGACTGCTCCCTCAGCCAAAGTCGATATCACCCCGCTGGTGCGTGCGCGCATATTGCAAATTGATGACCAAAAAATTGCCGAATGGAAATACAAGGATCGTGCGCGCGAAGAGTGGTTCATCAACCGTGAATTTGTGCTGACCTATTCGCGAGGTGATCCGCCGCCGGGCAACGAAATCACCGATGGCACATGGTGGACACCGGAGGAGGGCTCCGTGCCGCAGGTCTCGCTTGAAGAAGACGCGGCAAAACGCCTGGGTGCCAAAGTCGGATCCATCCTGACCATCGACATACAAGGCATCCCCATTTCTGCGCCAATCACCAGCATCAGGAAGGTGGACTGGCGCAACATGCGCACCAACTTTTATATGATCTTTTCCCCCGGCGCGTTGGCAGAAGCACCGTTGACCTTCGTTGGGTCCGTCACCGTCAGCAAAGCCAAAGAGCTGGAGGTGCAAACCGCCGTGGTGCAGGCGTTACCGAACATCACCGCACTTGGCACTCGCGACATCATTGAAACTGTCGAGAACGTGGTCGACAAACTGCTCACACTGGTCGACTTCATGTCGACCTTCGCGATCCTGTCCGGCCTCATCATTTTGTCCGGTGCCGTGGCCTCAACCAAATTCCGCCGATTGAAAGAAGCGGCTATCTTAAAAACACTGGGAGCTAAGCGCGGTGTGGTGGCAAAGATACTCGGTTACGAATACGCCACACTCGGTGCTATATCTGCTGTGGTGGGTGTCACTCTTTCGATGGCGTTTTCGTGGGCGGTGATGGAATACGCGGTGAAAGCACCCTGGCATTTTCGTCCGGGGCCGATCAGCCTTGCGCTCATCATCTCGATCATTCTCACCACCCTCACCGGTGTGCTGTCGAGTCTGGACGTATTGCGCAACAAACCCAGCCTCACCTTCCGCAAACTGGACAGTTGACTCTACTTATTATTTATTAAAACAGCCGGACGAACGGTGGATCGACGGTCAACACAAGATCATCGCCTTCCACGGTTACCGGGTAAGCGCGGATGTCGCCGTTGGGGTGGGAGGTGCAACGACCATCGATGATGTCATACTGCCAAAAGTGCAATGGGCAGGTGACGGTGGTGCCGAGCAGGTGCCCCTCGCCCAGATGACCGCCGCGATGTTTGCAGAAATCATCTGTCGCGTAAAAAACTCCGCCGACATTATAAAGCGCGATGTCGTGTCCATCGACTTCAAGAGTTTTGCACGCGCCGGGCGCGAGGTCTGAAACTTTACAAAGTGTGTATTGCGACATAATGTGGTTGGCTAAATTTAAAAGAGAACGTCGCCTGCTTCGCGTCCCTCTATTCAAGGGAGACCGTTGCATAACTTTAAAATTAAAGGCGGTATTCTCAAGGAACCGTGCGGTCAATTAATAAACCGTGCTTAATTATCCCTCCCCTTCCAAGGGGAGGGGTTGGGAGGGGTCATCCATACAACCTCCCCTGTATCCCCTCCTTTGATGAAGGAGGGGAATATGAAATTCCGGGTTATGCAAAGCTCTCCTTTAAAAGGGGGAATCTTTGGGGAAGCGATTTGTCGAAAATAAGGTTTCATGGTATCAAAGAATAATATTCTATCTTTGTTGAAGGGCTATTGCAAAATGTCCCGTACCCACCCATCCCCTGCGAAATTTTTCTCGAGCCTCTTCCACGCAAACCGTTTTTATCGAACCTGGCTTCCATTCATTTTTTTATTGCCTGTTGTTTTTGTCGGAATGTTCACGCCCGCGCTGGCGGTCGATAGCGGCTACCTGCCACGCTCTGCCTACGTTGCCCCGCCCTACGTCCCGCCTCCGCCGCCGGAGCCCAAGGTGCACATGATCGACAACGGCGACGGCACACTCACCGACGATCATGGACTGACGTGGACCCGCAAGGACAGCTACGCCGATCTTGGAAAATGTCTCAACTGGTACCAGTCCAGGGAATACGTGACTCTACTCAATCGCGATCAATTCGCGGGCCACGCCGATTGGCGCATGCCTTCATTGATAGATTTGGTCGGTATTTATGACGACACGCGGGAGGTGGTCATGGGGCACGACAACAATCCCGAGTTCACGATGCGCACCGATCCACTGTTCGCCAAGGGAGCGGCCTACTGGTACTGGACCTCGGACGCTGAGTTCACCAAGCTTACGGACTGTTGCGCCAGGACTTTTTATTTTGTAACGGGGATGACTTTTATCAGGCGGTTTTCGTTGTGCAATAACGGCGGGGTACGGGCCGTGCGGGGTGAAAGCACCAGGGAGTGAGTCAAAATAAAAAAGACGGTGTGGCTCGTTTCTTAAAAACTATTTTAATTTTTAGAGCCGCCTTTTTTCGCCTGTTCCATCGGGATGATGAGAGCTTCCTTCCGATGCCGTACAATTTCTCCGCCAATGAGGTAGATCACATCCTCGCAGACATTGGTGGCGTGATCCGCCACTCGTTCCAGATAACGCGAGGCCGAGAGCAACTCCAGTAGCGGACGCAATTTTTCCGGCCCCTTTCCCAACTGACTTTCAAACGTAAAAAACATTTTGCGGTTGAGATCATCGACTTCATCATCCATGGCGCACACCCGGCGCGCCAGCACCGAATCGAGGTCCACCAGAGAATTGAGCGCGTGTTGCAACATCCATTGAGTTTTTTCCGCCATCAGGGGAAACTCATCCGGAATGGTGAGGGTGACGTGATCCGCCAGGAAAACTGAACGCTCGGCAATATTGACCGCAAGGTCACCAATGCGTTCGAGATCGTTATTTATTTTTAGAAAGGCCACCACCAGTCGAAGATCGTTAGCGACCGGTTGGTAGAGTGCCAGAACTTTAAGACATTCTTCTTCCAGTTCGACTTCCATTTCATCGATTATTCTGTCGGATTGCATGATCTCGGTTGCCAGCCTGGCATCGCGGGTGATGATCGACCGGACGGCACTCGCCACATTTTCTTCGACATGGGCGCCAAGAGTATGCGTCATCTTCTTGAGTAGAAGAATCGCATTTTCAATGTGCATGGTATGACGAGGCATGATCTTAAGCTCCTGTATCAGCCAAACCGGCCGGTGATATAGTCCTCTGTTTCCTGCTGACGCGGATTCGTGAACAGGGCTTTCGTGGGCTCAAACTCCACCAGCTTCCCCAGCAGAAGAAACCCGGTATGATCGGACACCCGCGCGGCTTGTTGCATGTTATGCGTCACCAGAACAATCGTGTAGTGTTCTTTCAGACCAACCATCAAATCTTCAATTTTTGCCGTGGCAACCGGGTCGAGTGCCGAACAGGGTTCGTCCATCAGCAGAACTTCCGGCTCCACCGCTATCGCCCGCGCAATACAAAGTCGCTGTTGCTGACCACCGGACATCCCGAGGGCACTTTCCGGAAGACGGTCTTTCACTTCATCCCACAGCGCGGCGGACTTCAAACTCTTTTCGACAATCGCATCCAGTTCATCTTTTCTGTTCACACCATGGATGCGCGGCCCGTAAGCAATATTTTCATAAATACTTTTCGGAAACGGATTCGATTTTTGAAACACCAGTCCCACGCGCTTGCGCAAATCGCTAACTTCCAGCCGGGTGTCGTAGATGTCTTCACCGGCGATTTCCACTTTGCCTTCAAGTCGGGCTCCGTCCACCAGATCGTTCATCCGGTTCAGGCAACGCAACAAAGTAGACTTGCCGCAACCGGAAGGACCAATGTAAGCGGTGATCATGCCCTCGGGGATTTCCATACAGACATCGATCAGGACCTGCTTCTCGCCATAATAAAAATTCACATGGTCGATGTTGACCATGACGCGATTCGACGTTCCCTGCTCACTTGAATTTCCCGTGTGATCCGTATCTGACAGTTTACCTTCATTTCCCTCTTTTTGGGAAAGGAAGGATCGGATTTCACCTTTCATGGGTTTTGCCGGTTCCATAATTTTGCCTTTACAAGCCGGAGACAGTCAATTTTTTCCTGAGCCGATTCCTGAGTGAAATCGCCAGGCTGTTCAAAAGTAACACGATGAGCAGTAACAAAAAAGTCGTGGTGAAAACCATGGGTCGTGCCGCATCGATGTTCGGCGACTGGAAACCGACATCATAGATGTGGAACCCGAGGTGCATAAACTTTCGATCCAGATGAAGAAACGGTGAAAACGAATCGACCGCGAGTGCCGGTGCCAGCTTGACCACGCCCGTGATCATGAGTGGAGCCACTTCGCCTGCGGCGCGCGCCATAGCGAGAATCAACCCCGTAAGTATAGACGGCATAACCGCCGGAAGCACCACTCGGAAAATTGTTTCAAACTGAGTCGAACCCAGTGCCAGCGCGGCTTCCCGGATACCGCGTGGAACCGCCGCCAACCCTTCTTCCGTCGCCACAATCACCACCGGCACGGTGAGCAATGCCAGAGTGAGCGAAGCCCAGAGGATGCCGCCGGTGCCGAAGGTGGGCGTTGGCAGGGCTTCCGCAAAAAACAGGGTGTCGATGGTGCCACCAATAAAATAAATAAAGAACCCAACACCGAAAACGCCGAACACAATGGATGGCACACCGGCAAGGTTGTTGACCGCGATACGTACCATGCTCACCATCTTGCCTTGCTTTGCGTACTCCCGCAGATAAAACGCCGCCAGCACACCCAGCGGAGTCGCGACAATGCTCATGATCATGACCATCATTACCGTACCAAAAATTGCAGGAAACACACCGCCTTCAGTATTGGATTCACGCGGGTCTCCGGACACAAATTCCCAGAGTCCGCTGATGAAATATCCGACCCGGTCGAACAGGCCAAAACTATTGGGCTGGTAAGCCCGCACAATCTGATCCAGGGGAATGCGTTTGTCCTGCCCGTCGCCGGCGCGGACCATCAGACTGGAGGTCAGTTTTTTCCGAAGCTCAGAAAGCGTCTTGACGTGAACTTCATATTGCTCTTCCAGCTTTTTTATTTCCGCTAGTTCTTCATCAACCTCGGAACCGGCCGCAATCCCGTCGAGGGCCAGTTGTTTGAGGTTCAGCCGGTGGCGCGAGATAGCGTGATTGATTCTGCCGATGCTGAATTTTTCAATCTCCTTGATTTCATCGAGGATATCTTCCACTTCGGGAATTTTTTTCAGGAAGGCCTGGTTGGCCTCGTCCTGACCGGACGCAATGGTTTTTCCTGCTTCTTTATATTCCTGGATCACCCCGTAAAAATGCCCCCACTCCCGTCGTTCAAAAACGGAGATAGCATCGGGTGTTGCCCTGGAAACGATATCCACCTCATCGACCCAGATAAAGTCATCGCCGTAGAGATCGCGGTTGCCGCGCTTGACCTGAATGCGTGACCCGAGAATTATTTTTTTCTCACCTTCCGTTTCGAAAATCTCTTCGCGGTCGGTGATCTCTCCAATCAACGTGGACCCATTCTTCAATTCAAAGCGATGAACTTCCGACGGCCAGAAATAGACCATTCCGTTGACCAGGATCGCCAGCAATAATCCTGAAATGAGGATCATGCATGCCGCCAGAGTGGCCCCGGTCAACCAGATGAAGGAGTCGCCACGTGCCCAGATTTTTTGAAATTTATTCATTCAGTATCAATTCTCCGTAGAGCTTAAAGCACCCGGTATTTTTCTCTCAGTTTGAGCCGCACCCATTCGGCAATGCTATTGACAACGAAGGTGAACAGGAACAACAGCAAGGCGGCAAGAAACAGAATGCGAAACAGGGTGCCGCCCTCCGGTGCTTCCGGCAATTCCACCGCGATGTTTGCTGACAACGCGCGGAATCCGGAAAACGCGCTCAAGTCCATGATCGGTGTGTTGCCGGTCGCCATCAAAACGATCATGGTTTCGCCCACCGCGCGACCAAACCCGATCATCAGTGCAGAAAAAATTCCCGGACTCGCCGTCGGCAGAACAACGCGGACAGCGGTCTGCCAGCGCGTCGCCCCCAGGGCCAGCGATCCGGCGGACAAGAGCTTGGGCACACTCGACAGGGAATCTTCTGCAATTGTAAAAATAATCGGGATCACGGCAAACCCCATGGCCATGCCTACCACCAGGGAATTTCTCTGGTCATAACCCAGCCCGGCGGCATCGAGCAACCAGACTCTAAAATCTCCCTGCAGAAGTACGGATTCAAACCAGATGCCGAGCCCCAGGGCAAGCCCGGTGCCGATGAGAACCAGAATAAGCAGGAAGTAAAATTCTGTAGCCGGTTTTTCTTTAAAATAAAACCTGAGGTCGGTGTGCTCGGCAATGTATTGCACCACAACCACCAGCAAACCGATCACCAGCGGCATCATCAACAAGGAGGGCAATAATTCTTCGACACGGGGTGCCAGCCAGAGGGCCGCAAAAAATCCCAGCACCACGCTGGGAAGTGCCGCCATGAACTCCACCGTCGGTTTTACCAGATGCACCAGCGAGTCGTGCATGAACTGAGAGGAATAAAACGCCGCAAACAACGCCAGCGGGGCCGCGAACAGCATGGCGTACAGCGTCCCCTTGAGTGTCCCGAAAATAAGTGGCGTCAGGCTGAACTTGGGTTCAAATTCATCGGTCCCGCCAGTGGATTGCCAGGAGTATTCTGAATTCTCATACCCTTCATAACGCACCTTGCCGAACAGGGAGCGCAAGGTAATACCGGGGTGGGGATTGCTTACCGTCCAATGCCCCAGCCTTCCCTTTCCGTCCAACGCTAAAATCCCATCGCCCTTGGGAGCCATCACCAGATCGGCAATGTTCTCTTTCCATCCGGTATCCAATTCGTATTCGGTCTGGCCCGACGTTCCGAAATGGTATCTCACCATGCCATCATCGCCAGTGGTAACGAACCCCTTGTCCCGATGCGAAGGTCCTATCGCGCGCACAGCTCCTGCATGAGATTCAAACCCGTGGACCAGACTCAGGTGATAACGTTGGTCGTCGCCCTTCATTATCTGGGATGAAATGACACGACCTTCTGCATCTCCGAGAATGAGCGTCATCCCGCCTTTTAAAAATTTAAGCACGGTGATCTTCACCGCCTTGCCGGGAGTGGCCCCGATGATTTCTGCGGACGAATCTATTTCATCCGTAGGCAAAGCCAACCGGATGACCTGACCCGATTCGGTTCCGGCATAGACGGCACTCAGTTCATGATCCATGGCGAGAGCGGTGATGGCTCCTTTATTGGGCAAGGTAAATTGATGGGACTGCGTTTTGGTGCGGACCACGCCCATCATATTTTTCTTGCGTTTCACCTGCACCACAGCAACCTCGTTCGGCCCGGTCACCGCTGTGACCATATAACCCGCATCGCCCACATGATGATGGATCAACTCAATCGGGCGCCCGGATTCGCTCAGTTGAACAAAATCCAGGATGTCTGCTCCCGGGTGCACACTGCGTTCATTTTTTTCATTGAAGGAGATATCAAATTTAATCTGGACACCGAGCGACCTGCCATCAGACAGGCCAAGGACTACCATGTGGTTTTGCGGCGTTGAAGCGGAAGTGATCCGGGCACCGTCAAGATCCGGCAAAGCAACCGGCGGCCAGGTGTTGCCGCCTTTCAGAGACTGAAAGAAAATTCCCTGGCTGGTAACAGTGTAGGCAATGGTTTTGTATTCTTCGGTGGCAAAGGCCAGGACCGTTCCTTTGGCTTTGATATCGATCACCTTGTTGAGGGAAACTTCCGGCGATTGAAACAAGGGAAAGACTTCCGCGGCGATGACAAAAAAGATCGCGAGGATAAAAAAGATGACCATGAACCCGCTGGCCGAGACCACACGGGTGGCCATGCGGTCTTTCGCCAGTCGTCCGCGAAGCCCTTTTTCGGTCGCCATGGTGGCGACTTTTTCAGGGATCGAGCCCGAGTCTGTCACGCCCTCACTCATGGGTGAACCTTTTGAGATAAGGCAAAAAAAGTTGATGGATGCGAATCAATTGTTATCAATGAATCCTCGCTTACTTTTTCAGTTTGGACAGTTCTTCATTTGCAATTGATGCTGGCATGGGAAAGTATCCCCCTTTGACCACAAGCTCCTGACCTCTTTTGGAGAGAACGAATTTCAAAAATTCGAGGGTCAACGAGTCCATCGGCTTTCCCGGAGCCTTGTTGACATAGACAAAAAGAAAACGGGCTAGCGGGTAGTCGCCCTCCAGCGCATTTTCCACGGTGGGCTCGGCGTAGTTTTTACCCGACTCAGACAATGGAAGCGCACGCACACCGGCGGTGCGGTAACCGATGCCGCTGTAACCCATACCAAACCGATCGACACTGACACCGAGCACCACGGAAGCCGACCCCGGTTGCTCCTTGACTTCATTCTTAAAGTCACCTTTCTTCATGGCAACTTTTTTGAAAAATCCGTAAGTGCCCGAAGCCGAGTTACGACCAAACAAACTGATCGGACGGTTGGCCCAGTCCCCGGTGAGGCCAAGCGCGCCCCAGGTTTTAGCGTTGGCCTTGCCGCGCTTCTGCGTTTTGGAATAGGCGGCATCGATTTGCGCCAGACTCAATCCCTTGATGGGATTATCCTTGTGAACAAATACCGCCAACGCGTCGATACCCACCCGAACGGGCGTTGGCTTGTAACCAAATTTTTCTTCAAACGCATCGACTTCCTTCGACTTCATATCGCGAGACATCGGGCCCAGTTGAGCGATCGCTTCAATCAACGCGGGCGGAGCCGTGGAAGACCCTTTGCCCTCAATCTGTACATTCACATTAGGATAGGTCTCGCGAAATTTTTCCGCCCAGTAGGTCATCAGATTGTTTAAGGTATCCGAGCCAATACTGTTGAGGTTGCCGCTGACCCCACTGGTTTTCTTATAAGTCGGCAGACCCGGATCAACCACAATCGGTCCTGCCATCGCCACGGTACCCATACCCGACATTAAAGTCAGTGCCAGGGCACCGGCTACAATTTTGCTTTTCATTGTTCCAGCTCCTTTTCCAATTTGACCTTCCATATAATTTTGCCTTTCCATTGTTAGGGTTTTATGAGGGTTTCAAATATTCAGGACAACCACCAACAATTGGATGCCTTTCAGCCGAGATTAGCCTTCAAATATGAGGGTGTGATGAGACTTGTATTTGCAAAAAATGGGAGGGGTCTTTTTTTCTATTCGCTATCAGGCAGGTGAATCGAGAAGACGCTACCGGTGCCGGGGTGGCTCTCGACTTCGACGGAGCCGCCGTGAGCCTGAGCGATGTGCTTGACGATGGCGAGGCCGAGTCCGGTGCCTCCCATTTGCCGGCTTCTCGCTTTATCGACCCGATAAAATCGCTCGAACAAACGCGGCAGGTGATGCACATCAATGCCGCGCCCCTGATCTTTCACTCGAATGGTCACGCCACCGTTTTGATGAACCGCTTCTATATGAATATGTTTTTGGGCATCGCTGTACTTGATGGCATTGTCCACCAGGTTGACCACCGCCTCTTCCAACAGGGGTGGATTGATCCGGGCCATCAATTTTATTTCGCAATCAAGGTTGAGAAAAACATCTTTCTCGCTGGCCTTGGGGGAACAGTCGTTAATCGCATTTTCCAGAACTTCGCGGAGCCGACACTTTTCGGTCACAATTTCGCTGGTCTCGGAATCCTGTTCAATGCGTGACAGACTGAGCAAATCCTCGATGATCGCATTGAGTCGCTCGGCCTGTTTGGACACGATCCCGAGAAATCGTTTGGTGTCTTCCGGTGATTTCAGTGCTCCATCCAGCAGGGTCTCGACAAACCCCTTGATCGAGGTGATGGGCGTTTTCAGTTCGTGCGATACATTGGCGACAAAATCCCGGCGCATCGTTTCCAGTTTTCTAAGTCGGGTGACATCATACAAAACGAACACCGCGCCGATGCTTTCGTTCTGCGTATTTCTAAGAATGCTTCCGCGAGTTTGCAGATAACGCACCTGCCCCTCCCAGGACAGTTCTATTTCGCCTTCCAGCAAGTCGCGGCTGTCGAGTGCTTTCTTCACGAAATCCAGCAGTTGCGTATTGCGGACCACCGCCTGCAAGGGTTTGCCCTGTGCCTGTTGCGGATTGATTCCAAACAATCGCCCCGCCGCCTGATTGAGATGAATCACAATTTCATCCGGATCGATGGCGAACACGCCTTCCACCATACTGGTGAGAATCGCTTCCTGCTCATTGCGTTGCTCGGTGATGGTTCGGATGCGGTCATCCAACTGCACCGCCATATTGTTGAGCGCCTGCGACAACCCGTCAAATTCACGAATCTCGGTCAGAGGCAGACGAAAACTAAAATCACCCTCGGCAAACCGCTCGGCTCCCGATTTCACCTGCCCCACATGCCGGACCACGTCTCTGGAAAAATAGAACAGCATCAACCCGGCGAACACGGCAAATAACAATCCCGCAAAAGAAAGCGGCCAGGCCAGGTTGTCGAGTGTATTTCCTAAAGAGCTGAGTGGCAGGGAAGCCCGTATGACGGCTGAAACGCGGTCATGGGTTACCAAGGGTACCGCGACATAAAGAGTATTTTCTTTTTTATAGTGACCTTCGCGCACATCGTGTCCGGAGGCACCTTTGAGGGCTTGCCGGATTTCAGGTCGGTCGCCGTGATTGTCCAGCCGCGAAGGATCTTCTTGCGAATCGCATAAAACCGAGCCGTCCTCTGCCACCAGGGTGATGCGTGCTTGTGCACTGCGTCCTAAACGAAGGCAAACCTGTTGTAAGTTATCAGGCGTTGACGATGTCAGCAGACGCATCATTTGAGGCCGGAGCAATTCCGCGCGGACCTGCAAATCATCCCGTGACTGCTGAAAAATAAAATCGCGCAGGGAATTGAGGGAGAACCAACCCACCGCACCGAGCGCCACAAAAAGAACCAGTGCCACCGGAATGAATTTTTGCCGCACCAGCGATTTGGAAATCATGCTACTCCTGAAACCGGTAGCCGATGCCGCGCACCGTCTGTATATATTCGGCGCAACTACCAAGCTTGCGACGCAGGCCAACCACCTGAAAATCGACCGACCGATCGGTCACCGCATAATTTTCTCCCCGCACCGCGTCAACAATCTGCGAACGGGTGAACACCCAACCGGGCCGGGAGGCCAGCGTCTGTAATATTCTGAATTCGGTGAAGGTCAGGTCGATCACTTTATTTTCCACCTGCACCTCGTGGCGACCGGGATGGATCATCAATTGCTTGATTTTGATGACCTCGTTTTTGTCAACAACCCTGCCCCGATTGCGGCGCAGAACAGCCTTGATGCGCGACAGCAGAATCTTCGGGCTGAATGGCTTGGTGACATAATCGTCGGCTCCCATTTCGAGGCCGGTGACCACATCGCTCTCTTCACCTTTGGCGGTCACCATCAGCACTGGAATCGATGCGGTCTCGGGATTGGCCTTGAGGGTGCGGCACACTTCCAGGCCATCAACGCCAGGCAACATCAAGTCCAGCACCATCAGATCCGGGGACATCGCCAAAGCAGACTTCAACCCCTCTTCTCCGCAAGTCACGCAAGTGACGTTAAAAGCTTCGCGCGCCAGGTTGTAGCGAATCAATTCCTGAATATCTTCTTCATCCTCTACGACCAGTATTTTTTCACCGGGCATGGCATCCTCTTGGCGTTTGCTCGTTATTAATAATCTTTTGTCATTCTATTTTGCCGCGCTATCTGTTTGAACAGAATGAGGTTTTTGTGAGGATCCGGTAGTGGCACGCTGTTTGGCCTCGCGACATTATAACAATGTAAGGCAAAGATAGTTTTTCAATTGGAGGGGCATATTTTTCCTCAAGTTTCTTCAGGTATTGCCGTTAAGGCCAGATAAGGCTCCGTTTTATTTAATTTCAAACTATTAAACGATGCGAACAGAACTTCAAATCAATCCGGTCCCGATCGCGCGGATAACCATCACCAAACCCTGCGCGGAATGCGAGGAAACAGAGACCGAAGAAGCACGGGCCAAGGGAATTGAAGAAGACCGCGTATCGCTCAGCGCGGAATCTCAGGAAGCTCTTGAAAAGGAAGGAAAAAACTCTAAGTCAGGGAATTCTTCCGGAAAACCGGTCGGGGCCGATGGTCAACCCGTTTCGGAAGAAGATGCCCGAATAATCCAGCAATTGCAGGCCACCGACCGGGAAGTGCGCGCCCATGAACAGGCCCATAAAGCCGCCGCCGGACCCTATGCTGTCGGTGGACCGACTTTTCAATACACCACGGGTCCCGATGGCAAACGCTATGCGGTAGGTGGCGAGGTACGGATCGACACCGCGCCGGTGCCGGATAATCCGGAAGCCACCATTGTGAAAGCGCAGACCATTCGCCGCGCCGCCTTGGCTCCGGCCGATCCGTCCGGGCAGGATAGGCAAGTCGCCGCCGCCGCCACCCAGCTTGAAACGCAGGCACGGCAGGAAATTCAGGAAGAACGGCGCGCGGAAAATCAGGAGAAAACCGAGGGAGCTGAAGAGGAAGGCGCGACCGCACCCTCAGCAGGACAGGAAAACACATCCGGCACCGAGGCTCCGGCAGGTCCGGGATCACCAGCAGAAACCAGCGAGGCGGGCGGCATAGCCAGCGCAAGCGGCATTAGCGGGACGGGGACGGGCAACGGTGCCGACACCAAGGGCGATACTTTTGAACCAATTTCCGGGAACGCACCAGGCGCAACGGCAAACCAAAACGCGCCGGATAGCTCAGAAGCCCCCCGTGAAAATCCAGTCACGCGCAGACAGACCCGCCAGTTCACCGACAGCCCCGCCGCCGAATCCGGCCAACTGCTAAATTTGTTTACTTGATTTTCACAAAATTTATTCGTCTCGCTTCACCGCAAATCCGGCATACATATACCCGGCGATTTTGGGGCAGGGGAAGTAGAAATTTTCAAGTTTTTCGATTTTGAGGCCGGAGGCTTTGACGAGGTCGTCGATCCTGCGATTGAGGTGACAACCGCCCGCAAAAACTTTCTGGATCGGGTTCAGCCGGTTTTGCCAGCGCGCTATTTTTTCATCGGGTGACAACCCGTGCTCCAGAAAAACGTAGCGTCCGCCGGGTTTCAGCACGCGCTTGATTTCCTGTAGGGCATTCGCCACCGGCGGGATGGTGCACAAGGTCCAGGTGGTAACAACGGTATCGACGGACGCATCTTGCAACGGAATGCGCTCGCCATCGAGATCGACAAACTCAACCGGGAACGTCACCGCGTCCAGTCTTTTTTGAGCGATCTTGCGACCCCTTTTTGCCGGGTCCAGTGCCCATAATTTAGTGAGGCTGTCCGGATAATGCGACAGGTTGAGGCCGGTACCGAATCCGACTTCCAGCGTGTCTCCTGTCACATCGGTAAGATATTTCCGGCGACATTCGGAAAAATCGTCGCCGCGCATGCACAAGTCGATGCCGTAAGGCAGGATGATGTCGGAGTAAAGTCCCATAGGAGTATTTTAACCGCAGAATCCACTGCGGGGTCAGGACAATATTTTCCAAGCTTGTAGAATATTTTTATCAGGTCAATCAGGAGGGGGTCATCATGGAGGCGATTTCACAAGTCGCGCACTATGGCAAGCCTAGTGCTGGACTCCGCCTTCGCCGTGGACATGACCGTGGCTCTTTTCCTCATCAGTGGCATCGCGGATAGGGCCCACTTCCACTGCAAAGTGCAGGGTCTCGCCCGCCAGCGGATGGTTGCCGTTGATGTGCACGTCATCGCCTTCCAGCTTGACAATGGTGAAGGGGTGCTGACGACCATCCTTCATCTCAGCGGTGAACTGCATACCCTCTTCCAACTCCTTATCCGCCGGAAAATTGGAGCGTTCTACCTTGAATTCAAGCTCAGGATTGATTTCTCCATAGCCTTCTTCCGCAGTCACGGTGACATCTTTTTTGTCACCTGTCTTAGCCCCACTGAGGGCAGACTCCAAGCCGGGCACGATTTGTCCCGAGCCGTGAATGTAGGCGAACGGGTGTTCTTTGGTGCTTTCATCAAGAACTTCACCGCCGTCATTTTTCAGAGTGTAATGGAGGGTGACAACCTTGCCGTCTGCAATCATGGGAACCTTTTAGGCCAAAGGCGGCAGTCCTAAAATTCAGGGACGCAACGCGATTGGGGGGATAAACCGCTTGTCGGGCGGTGTTTTTGAGAAGCCCTCTAATAATCCAAACAATCCTGTTCCGGCAACTCGCTTTCCCTTGTTTAACAAGGGAAGCTCAAGGCCAGACACCATTATCAGAAGTGCCCTTGAAAAAAAAGCGGGGCCGACGAGATTCGAACTCGCGACCTCTGGCGTGACAGGCCAGCGTTCTAACCAGCTGAACTACGACCCCGTATTGCAGATATGGAAACCTGCTATTTTTTAAACTGATAAGTCCATTCTAAAATAAACAAGTGGGCTGAACAGGGCTCGAACCTGTGACCCCCGCCTTGTAAGGGCGGTGCTCTACCAGCTGAGCTATCAGCCCAAAGCCATTACGCAATATAACACGTAAAGGCAAAGGAGTATAAATTGCCTCCATGAACCTGTCAAGCGTTTCCCTGAAGTCCACCTGCCATCAACCAAAAAGTTGACCTAATGAGATACCTAACTTAAGAAAAAGCTCCATAAATGTTCCACGCTAAACTTGGGCTGACCCTGCAAAAGCAGACAATAATTTTGAGCGCAGGACAAAATACTTGGCGATAGCCGATCGCATTCAAGAACGCGGATAGCGGTTCTTGAACAGGTGTGACCAGCGGTTCTTGAACAGGCTGAAGTTGTTCGCGCTTCCGCCTGTTCAAGTTATCAATCGTCATCATTGTCCCCATGCTCATGCTCGCCGTGCTCCCCGGCAGGTTTCACGCCGCTTTTCAGTTCGGCCCATTTTTCCGGAGTCAAGTGAGCATTCGCCGCGCCGTATTTATAGACCAGCTCGCCACCAGTGTGTCCGGCATTCATCAACGGAATCAGGGCCAGCAAAGCGACAAGACTGAATCCCAACTGTAGTTTTCTTGTATTTTTTCCACGGCAACCGGCAAACGCCGCCAAAAACAAAACACCGGCAATCCAGGGAATCGGCTCTGCGGCTTCTTCATGGTGTTCGATCACATCTTCAGCGACTATTTTTTCTACCTTCTCTTCATCCGCTTCCCCCAATTGCACGGTGACGATTGCAAGGGCGGTGTAAAGGAAAGCCATCCCCACCACGACGCGCCAGGCTTTGGCAGAGACCCAGTTATTTTTGATGGCGTACCACAGACCGAATCCAATAAATGGGATAGCGATTCCGACAACGATTGCGAAGTGAACGATAATGGGATGTAAGGGCAAATCAAACATGGTAATCTCCGTGAAAAGGTTATTTTCACCAAGATCACTCTTTTTTCCGAAAAAGACCATCCGGGCTTTGACCTACAGGAAACTCCTTTATTTATAATATTTTACAGGTAGCATGGGGGTTATGGACGATTCCAAAAGGGCTTATCAGGTTCTGCTCATTTTCTCCAGCGTGTTGGCGGTGCTGGTCGGGATTGATCTTGTCACCGATTTCAAGTCCGGCGGGAGCGGTTCCCACCTGATAGTCGAAGGACTCCTCTTCACCATCAGTGCCGGATTCTTCATTTTTGGCCTGCGCCAGCTTCAGGTGGCAAAAACGGAAATTGTAACTCTCCGTAGAAATATGGACGAGTTGACGCTTGAAAAGGAACAATGGAAACAGAGTTCCCAACGGCTCCTGCAAGGACTGTCGATCAAAATTGAAAGCCAGTTTACCGACTGGAAACTGACCCCGGCGGAAAAGGAAGTCGGGTTCTTCCTTATTAAGGGGTTTTCTCTCAAGGAAATTTCGGATCTGCGCCAGACTAAAATCAAGACCACCCAGCAACAGGCGCAGGCGATTTATCAAAAGTCAGGGCTCGCCAACCGGTCCGAGTTGTCCGCATTTTTCCTGGAAGACCTGCTCCCCCCCCAATCCACACCCTCTTCTCCTTGAAATCAACCCTCCTCCAAATCCCACTTCCCCGACACCAAACAGAGACCTTTGCATAAGTACTTTTTTGGGGACTGAAAAGTGGCGGTCCCCCTTACCTTCGACAAGCTCAGGACAGGCTATCGGCTCAGGGTGACAAATAAAATCAACGAACTGTCATTCTGAACGAGGCCCTTCGACAGGCTCAGGATAAACTCCGCAGAGTGAAGAATCTCGCCTTTGCTTTTGTTTGTTGAGTTATGCAAAGCTCTCCACCAAACAGGGGCCTCACACAGGGACAAATCCTTTTTTTGTACAAAGTTCGGCACTTTGTTGCCTAATCTTTGCAAAATCAGGGTGCTCCTATTGACAAACTGGCTTCCGGTTCCTATATTTCCTTTTTTAGTACGCATTTAGAGGGTTTTCCCACTATTCCGTATTTCCTGCAAAGGCCGGTCGGGCACCTTGGTAAAAACGTGCATTCCGGGCCGCTAATAGTTTTCTGGGACATCCCTGATCCATGGACTTAAAACAGACACTCCTTTCAGACCTGAAGGGGGCCATGAAGGCAAGAGAATCCCTCAAGCTCGATACCCTTCGCATTCTCAGTGCCGAAATCAAGAACCGTGAGATTGAAGTTCGCCAGGACATCGGCGATGACGAGATTTTGGGCCTGGTGACCACGCAGATCAAGCGGCGCCGGGAAGCAGCTGTTCTCTACGAAAAAGGCGGACGTGCCGATCTCAAGGAAAAAGAAGAAAAAGAAATTGAAATCCTGTCGGTCTATCTGCCCCAACAGGCCACCGATGACGAACTGCGCCAACGCATCGGCGAGATCGTCGAGGAGACCGGGGCAACCAGTAT
The DNA here is from genome assembly GCA_029261535.1 of Nitrospinaceae bacterium. GTDB lineage: Bacteria > Nitrospinota > Nitrospinia > Nitrospinales > Nitrospinaceae > Nitronauta. Next base: position 124,792 of record JAJDBF010000002.1, read on the forward strand.
GAAAGACATGGGGAAAATTATGAAACCCCTGGCGGCAGAATTCAAGGGCAAGGCAGACGGGAGCCGTCTGAAAACGCTGGTCCAGGAACGACTCGCCGGTTAGTTCCGGCCTCCAACACACGAAATCGAATCTTTGAAATCATTCATTCCTGAACACATTCTGGAAGAAGTCCGAAGCCGGGCGGATATCGTCGAGGTCATCTCGGACTATGTTCCGCTCAAGGTAGCCGGAAAAAATTTCAAGGGCCTCTGTCCGTTCCATCAGGAAAAAACCCCGTCCTTCACCGCCAATCGGGAAAAACAGATTTACCACTGTTTCGGCTGTGGTGCCGGCGGCAATGTCTTTCGCTTTCTTATGGGGATGGAAGACCTGCCTTTTATCGAAGCGGTGCGGCGGCTGGCGGCGCGGTTTCAGGTCAGCATCCCGGAGACAGCCCAATCCCTGGGTAATACCGACACCTGGAATAAAAAAGAGGTCTTATACAAATTAAACGCCGAAGCGGCAGACTATTATCATCATCAGCTTCTGAATACGATTGGCGGGAAACAAGCCCGCGACTACCTTGAAACGCGCGGCATCAATCGGGAAACGCTCGAACGATTTAAACTCGGCTGGGCCCCCGACGAATGGCGCGGTCTGCTGGACCACCTGCAGGCTAAAGAAAAAGTATCCGCCGATATACTGGTTCACGCCGGGCTTATCATCAAAAAAGAAAAAGAGGGTGGCAAGGATGTGCACTACGACCGGTTTCGCGGTCGATTGATGTTCCCCATATTTGAAGGTCAGAACCGGGTGATCGGGTTTGGAGGACGCATCCTGGGCGATGGCGAACCGAAATACCTCAACACCTCCGAGACTCCCGTCTACAAAAAGGGACAGATTCTTTACGGCCATCATCTTGCAAAAACCGCCTTTCGCACACAGGACCGGGCGCTGATCGTTGAAGGCTATTTCGATGTGATCCAGTGTCATCAGGCTGGAATCGAAAATGCCGTGGCCACTTGCGGAACCGCATTGACCCCGGCTCAAGGGTTGTCCATCAAGCACTACACAACCAACACCGTGCTGATATTCGACTCCGATACCGCCGGTAAATCTGCCGCCGACCGTGGTTTTGAAATTCTCACCAGCCAGGGGCTCAACGTCCGTGTGGTGGCATTGCCGGAAGGCGAGGACCCGGACTCTTATCTGCAAAAAGGTCAGCAGGAAGTGTTCTCCAGGATGGTCGTTCAGGCACCGCAGTTTCTGTCCTACCGCCTGGACCGCGCGCGCGAGGAAAATAACGACACCAGTCTGCAAGGGAAAATCAGTGTGGTCAATAAACTTCTGCCCTTCCTGGCCAAGGTGCCCAACTCAGTGGAACGCACGGAATGGGTTCGTCAGATTTCGGAAAAACTCGATATCAATGACCGGGCGTTTCTGGAACAGCTCAAAAATACACTGGCGCAAAACCGGTCCCGGATAGATATCCCGAGGGAACCTAAGCAGGACGCTCCCGCATTTGACACCGAATTTTTTCTACTGCAACTCATGCTCTCCGGTGAGGATCTGGCACGCGACATCAGGCGACAGGTCAAAATTGAAGAGTTCGATCAGTCGCGTTACCGGGAACTGGTGCAAAAATCTTACGAAATGCTGGACGAAGGCGAGGCCCTCAGGGTCGACCGACTCCTCGATCGTGTGGAATCTTCCGAGTCGAAATCCGAGCTGTCGCGTATCGCCATGGAACCCCTGGCCTTTGAAAATCCGGCACGGGCTATTGTGGAATGCGTTACCACCCTGCGCAGGCGGCCCTATCGTGATCGGCTGAAATCCTTGCAAATGGAGCGGCAGGTGGCCTTCCGGGAAAACCAGCAGGAAAGGCTTGCCGAATTGAACCGAAAAGTGAATGAAATAAAAGAAACTTTAATTCCAGGATGATTTTTTTGCATCCAATACTAACAAGTCACATATTAAGTGAACCTCTAATAAGAGGCACCCTTAATTCAGTCTAAGGAGACGACAAGTTTATGTCCAACGCTGACAAAATCGCGGACGTATCCGAAATCAATCAGCTTATTACGATTGGTAAAGAAAAAGGCTATCTGACCTATGAAGAGGTCAATGACGTTTTGCCTGCCAATCTGGTGGCTCCGGATCAGATCGACGACTTGATGCACCTGTTCGGTGAAAACGAAATTGAAATCGTCGACACAGCTTTGAAGGAAGATAAAACCACCCAAAACGAGGACGCGGAAAAAGAGGAAGAAACGCCGACAGAAGCAACCGCTCCCGAAGCTAAACCGGACAACGTCACGATTGATGATCCGGTCCGAATGTACCTCCGGGAAATGGGGACGATCTCCCTGCTCACCCGCGAAGGGGAAGTCGAAATCGCCAAGCGGATTGAAGCCGGTCAAAATGAGGTGATCAATGCCGTCGCGAATTGTTCGGTCACGTTGCACGAGTTAACCCATCTGATTGATGTTTTGAAAAAAGGGGAAGCTAACGTTTTTCATGTTGTCAAAGCTGGAGACCCTGAGGCAAAAAAAGAGCCCTCGGAAAAAGATGAAATCAAACTGTTGACAAAAAATATTCGCGAACTGGTTAAAGTTCACTCTAAAATGGACAAGGTGGTGAAGAAAGCGGAAACCCCGAAACTCTCGGAAAAAATGAAAGCCAAATGGGACAAGGAAGTGATCGTCACCGCAAAAAAACTGGACGACACATTTTCCAGCCTGAATCTGCACATCAACTACATGGACCTGGTCATTGAACGTATCTATGAAATCGCGGCTCAGCTTCGGGAAGCCGGAAAACCCGAGCGCCTGATAGAGCGCGATTTAAAAATGTCGCTGGCCGAAATTAAAAAGCTGGCCAAAAACTGGACCAAACAAAAAAGCGTCAAACTGCCCAAGGGAAAAGTGGTCACCAAAAAACAGTACGACGAACATTACAAAGTCGCGCAGGCCACCCGGCGCAAGGTCAGAAAAATTGAACGCGAAACCAGTAGCACAAAAGATTCCTTACTGTCCACCGTCCGCACCATTGCCCGTGGTCGGGTCAAGGACAAGACCGCCAAACGTGAACTGGCAGAAGCCAACTTGCGCCTGGTGGTTTCCATCGCCAAAAAATATACCAACCGTGGACTGCAATTCCTCGATCTGATTCAGGAAGGCAACATTGGCCTGATGAAAGCTGTCGACAAATTTGAATACCGGCGTGGGTACAAATTCAGCACCTACGCCACCTGGTGGATCCGGCAGGCCATCACTCGCGCCATCGCCGATCAGGCCCGAACGATTCGTATTCCGGTCCACATGATCGAAACCATCAACAAATTGATCCGCGTTTCCAGGCACCTCGTTCAGGAACTGGGACGCGAACCGACACCGGAAGAGATCGCGTTGAAAATGACCCTGCCAGTCGACAAGGTACGCAAAGTCCTCAAGATCGCCAAGGAACCGATTTCCCTTGAGACGCCCATCGGCGAAGAGGAAAACAGTCACCTGGGAGATTTCATCGAAGACAAGAAAGTATTGTCACCGATTGATGCAGTGGTCAAAAAGAATTTGAAAGACCAGACTCTGCGCGTCCTGTCTACCCTTGCGCCACGCGAAGAAAAAGTCCTGCGTAAACGGTTTGGCATCGGGCTGGACTCCGAACACACTCTGGAGGAAGTCGGGCAGGATTTTGCCGTCACCCGGGAACGCATAAGGCAGATCGAAGCCAAAGCTCTGCGTAAGCTGAGGCACCCGAGTCGCAGTAAAAAACTCAAAAGTTTCATCGAAGGATAAAACATCAGGGCCCATAGCTCAGTTGGTTAGAGCCCCCGGCTCATAACCGGATGGTCCCTGGTTCGAATCCAGGTGGGCCCACTCCTCGCCGGAGGGGCAACAAGACCCCCTTCGGCAAAATTTTCCTGTTTGGTTCGAACTTTTTTTTTCGAACCTCCATGTTTATTTTCAGGGGTCTGGCATTGATTGCCAGACCCTTTTTTTCATGCTTCTTAAATTCATACCCCTCGAATCTCCGCATTCATGTAATCAGATCAGGTGCATGATCAGAGTTTACGTAGATTCAAAAAGTAAGTGCAATTTTGATTGGCGATTAAGAGGCAAGCTGGCGCGTACCGGTTGGATAGAAAAATCCGCATCGAAGTGTTGTGGTTCGCCCCCTCACACCCTGTGGTCCCTCAGGGCCATACGGCTGATCCCTGCCCCACCGTATCCATTCCAGACTTGCTCCCCGAAGCACTTTCAGTATTCAAACTGAAGAAGATCCTAAAATCGAAATAACCGCTTTCCTTTGCATTTTTTTTACTTCTTCAGCGAGGGAGGTAATAAATTCAGGCAAGGCGGGAAAAACGCTCAGTCGTATAACTGATTCTGTTTCAATCAGGGGTTTTTCCCATTCAATATTTTCAACAGCGGGGATGTTAAATTCATCTTCGGGATCATTCCAAACCATCACTGTATAAAACAGGCGGAATTTTTTTATCGATTCACAATATCGCCAGGTAATAAATGAGGACTTTTCTTCAGGCAAGTAGGAGCCCGCGAAATGTGTGTGATAAATGGCGATACCTTTTATTCGAAGGTAGTTTTCCAGGTTTTTGATATCATTGCTAATAGTATCCAGAGATTTCAGATACTCATTAAATGTGGGGTCGGTCTCTTTAATGCTGTTTTTAAGAATAGATGAATGAAAAGAAAGCGATTCTCTAGGCATAGCGGGTTCCTACCTGTTAAAAGTTTTTTAGGGGAAACAACTTTCGGCAATCAAGCCTTAACATCCCAATCAAGGGCTAAAGGGGTCACTCAAGACCACAGTCGCACTATACCATTTGCAAAAAAACAGGGCTAGGCAGGTAACAGAAAAACTATTTTCATGGCCTGCCCCCGCCATATTAAACCCGACACATGTCCTGAGCCTGCCAGATGTGTCTGTAGCGTGACAAGCCCCAACCTCCAAGGAAAAACATTTAACCCGGTTTCGTTCTCCCGGTACACAACGGGAGAAAAATCGCATTACTCAATTTCCAGTATCACTCGTTGACTCGTACGGCAATTCCCCGAACAATTAAAATTAAAAAGAAATGGTCATGCGAGAAAACACAAAAATATCAAAAGCTTCCCGGTTTGAAGCGCGGATTACGAAGGACCAGAAAACCATATTTCAACGGGCCGCAATTTTAGGTGGCCACCGATCCCTGACGGAATTTGTAATCCAAAGTGCCCAGGAAAAGGCCGATGCCCTCGGACGCTGTTACCTCTTGTCTGAACAAATCGGCTCCATCGCCGTGGTGGTCGATGCCCTGCACAAAAAGGCATCCTCATTTTACGAAAGCGATGGCTTTATCAAATTGAGCGACGGGAAACGTCTCTTTTTGCCGATGTAAACAATTGGAAGGCTGTTTAAGAAATAATGTGGAAAAAATTTACAACAAAACCCCAGAACCTTGGGGAAGTTTATTGAAGAAAAAAAAGGAAGAAACCCCTCAGACTCCTTCGGAGAAGGGGGAGCAAAGTCCCACCCAAAAATAAAAATCCAGGGCGAGATTCTTCTTCGCCTGAAGGCTCATCAGAATGACATGCGGTGGTTCATGCTTTCCTGCTAAATTTAAAGCCTATCCTGAGCTTGCTGAAGGGAAGAGGGCTGGCAGAAAAATACTTAGTCATGCGCTCAGAAAATGTTTCTGCGCACCCCAATGGTCAGCCAACTGCCCCTACCGGAAGGTGGTGGGTCAGTCGAACTTGTGTCCTTTGGAGATGACGGTAATGTTGGAACTTTCATCAACGTAGAAGCGTTTTTTGTCTTCTTCAAGATTGTAGCCGATGATGGTGTTGGGCGGAACCACGACATCTTTATCGATGATGGTCATGTTGATTTTGCATCCAGGATGAATCATCACCCGGTCCATGATGAGCGAATTAATGACCGCCGATCCCGTGTCAACGAACACGCCACGACCGAGAGTGGAGTCCTGTACGATGCCGCCGCTGATGATACTGCCTTCGCTGACCAGACTGTTGACGGCCTGACCACGCCGTCCGTCCTGATTGAATACGAATTTGGCGGGGGGCAGACAAAGGGATACTGTTTTGATCGGCCATTTGCGATTGTAAAGGTTAAAGACCGGTTTCACATTGCGCAGGTCCATGTTGGCTTCCCAAAAACTATGGATGGTGCCGACATCCCGCCAGTACCCGACTTCCTCTTCGGTGATGCCCGGCACCCGGTTTTGCGCAAAATCGTAGGCGTATAACGGATAGGCTTCATAGAGAGTGGGCAGAATATCTTTGCCAAAATCGTGAGAGGAGTTTGGATTTTCTGCGTCCTCGTGAAGAACTTTCAAGAGAAATTCTTTGTCAAAAATATAATTGCCCATGGAGGCGTAGGCCATGTCAGGTCGGCCCGGAATGCAAATGGGGTCTTTCGGTTTTTCCTGAAATCCAATGATGCGACCTTTTTCATCGACCTGAATGACACCAAATTCGGTCGCCTTGTCCAGCGGAACGGGGATGGCCGAAACCGTGACCTTGGCCTGATTCATTTCATGGAAGGACACCATCTGGCGGATGTCCATTTTATAGATATGGTCCGCGCCGAACACGCACACCAGATCAAAATCACGATCTTCGATCAGGTTGATGTTCTGATGAATCGCATCGGCGGTTCCCTGGTACCAGCTTTCACCGGTGCGCATTTGCGCTGGCACAGGCAAAATAAAATGGTTCGGAAGCAGGGCACCGAACTGAAAACCTTCCTGAATGTGCTCAGTGAGAGACTGCGACTTGAACTGGGTGAGGACGAATATTGAGTAAATGCCTGAATTGATGAAATTACTCAGGACAAAGTCGATGATCCGGTACTTTCCTCCAAAGGGAACTGCCGGCTTGGCGCGTTCGGCTGTAAGAGGAAACAAGCGCTTGCCCTCGCCACCAGCCAGAATCATGCTCATTATTTTCATTAGGTTGCCTTGTTTGGAGTGCGGGTTTTCCCCAGGGAGAATGCCTGAAACGACAGGCCCTTTCAGTACAATGCCCTAATCGATTGATGATAGCATAACACCCTTTTATTTAGGCCGTGTCAGGGGCACAAACCCTGCTATTGGGCCAGATATTTTACCTTCAGTTGAAAATTGATGGGAGAATAGTTCATTCTGGACAAATACCCCATTTAGGGTAGTGCGATTTAGAGTCTATTTGTGTACTCTAAAGACCTTCGAGGTTAAAAAATTACAAAATATTTTTGTGATTGTGAATTAATGACAAGGCAAATCCTCATTAGAATGCCAAAAAACAGTGCCGGCTTCACTTTGATCGAATTGATCAGTGTCATTGTGATTATTGGTATTATTCTGGCTATTGCTTTGCCACGTTTCGTTGATATAGATGAAGATGCGCACACTCGTGTTGGGTCAATTTCTGCTGGAGCTTTTCGGGAGGCGGTGAATATGTTCAACCTGGCCTGGCAGACTCGAAGCAAACCTGTTTCCATTGACGGCGTTTCTATAAACGAGTTTGGTTTTCCCGGTTTTGATGCCAGCCATGCTATGACGGTGGGGGAATGCCAGGGATTGTTTCAGGGAATAATGGATACCTCACATACCGTCATCCCGCTAACCTCTATCGTTCCTCCCCTCCCGTTTACAGAAGGGGATGACATCTGGGCGGCGCAAACTTTCGGAACCTATTGCGTGTACGTTTATGGAGGGGACCTGACCCCTGCCCGCTACATTGGCTACGCCCCCCATGTGGGCGTGGTGACTTCCGGATTATTTCCTTAAGAAGATCTCAGGAAATACCGAAAAATAATTTATGGACGGTTCAGTCCAATCAAAAGTTTTAGTGCCTGAAATACTATGGGGTTTGTGTGAGAGAAATATCAGATGGCGAGGACAGGATTGATTTTATTTCAACGAAAATATTGTCAGGCAGGATTCACTCTGGTTGAACTGATCAGCGTGATCGTCATTATTGGTATTATCCTGGCGGTAGTATTACCGAGGTTTGTCACTCTTGATGAAGATGCGCACTCAGCTATTGCCAAGTCTGTTTATAGTAGTTTTTCATCGGCGACAAAGATTTTCAGAATGGGTTGGATAACCGGGGGGAGTCCTGTTGTTCCCAGCATTGTGAATGGTGCGGCGATGAATGGCAACGGCTGGCCAGGCCCGGTCAGCCCTGCAAGCCACGCCGAATGCGTGTCGGTTTGGCAAAGTATTCTCGATTCATCCTATCCGGTAATTCCGTGGACGGGAACCTGGGCGGTAGGTGATCAAAGCTGGGTTGTTTTTGCCGGTGCAAACAATTGCATCTATATTTACTTGGAGGATGTCGCGCCTTTGCGCTATTTTATCTATACTCCGGTTGTCGGCTCTTTTATTTCAAGCTTCACTTAGAAAAATTAATTGGTTCTGAATAACCTGCTATTTCTCGGTCGGGTAGGTAGCGCGGATGCGCCGCTTGAGGCGTGACTTTGATTGGGTTTTGCGGACTGTTTTCTCGGTTCGCCCTTTGCCGCGTTTGCGGAAATAATCCTCGAACAGATCGAATCCTTCCACCCACTGGAAGGTGACTCCATACACTTCTACTGTCTCATCCAGCACCCACTGTTGGCGCAGGTCAAACCGCATGGATACACTGTCGGCCAACTGCCATATTTTATAGAGGCCGATCTCCTGAAACTCATCTGCACGGTATAAAGGATTGCCCTTGGCAAGCGCGATGCCCGGTTGGGCGATATCTCCCCGGCGCGAATTAAAGTTGCCGCCATCGGCATTCCAGAACTTGCCAACAAAATTGACTCCCCACAGATTCACCCAGGCTTTGACAGCGACCCCATTCTCATCAACTTTGAGCATCCTTGCCGGTTCATCCTTTTGATAGAGGTAGTGAACGCGAAAGCCAGCTTCCTTGAAAAAAGAGTAGCCTTCAAAATCCGGTATGAAAGTGTAGCCACCACCAAAAGCGACACTGAGATTGTTGAACACCCCGGGGCCACCATTTTGCTGACCACCAAGGTGGTTCCAGAGAACCTGTCCCTCAAGGCTCAATCCGTCCCAGCGCAGTTCAGTGACGTTGCCCACTGAAAACTTTTCCCGGACACCGGGGGATTCGCGCCGTTCCCACGCGATCCATAAATCCTGCCTGATAAGTTTGGTGTCGGCCTTGAGTTGGAAACCCTGCTCGATGGGGTCGGTGAAGCGCAACGCTTCCCAGAAAATTCCATCGTGCAGGGGATGGTTTCGGTCGATCGTGCCCGCCGTTACCTCCCAACCGGGAAAAGCCCGGTAATGCAGAGCGATGACCGGGTCCACATCGTCAATGCGGTCATCATCACCAAACGGGTGTTGCAGTAGAGCCCCGCCCTGTACATAAAGCCGCTTGTTGAAATGGTATTCAAAAAAGGTCTTGAGGATATTACCAATGAAGGTTTCGCCTTCGACAATGGAGTCAATCCCGGTCCATTCCAGATTATAGACGAAGGTCTGATTGTCGACTTTGAACTGTAGTGGGGATCGCGCCTCAGCCTGCGGGGCGAAAACCAGCAAAAACCCAACAAAAAGCAGGAATGCAGGCAGAAAGCTATAGCGATGCATGCGAGATAGAGAAAAAACGTGGAATGGAGAGAGTTGCCCGGCAGACAGTTTTTGAGCAACCAAAAGTTTCATAAATCATATAATCCAAATAAAATCAATTAATTATGGGAGGCTTCGGGGCTCAGCTCCCGAACCAAAAGCCCTGAAAGTACCCGGTAGGTATTAAAGAAACCTTCGGCAGGTTGGGCCTCAATCTTAACCCCACGGCTGTGAAAATTACCCGCATTCAACCCATAACTCATTTAAAAATAATAAGTTACCGGATGTGCTCAGTGGGGCCAGAGACCTTTTAAAAAGGCGGCCCCCCCTTTCGGGAATCCCTCTCCAGCGCGGCGACCGATCATGTTCAGGTGCAGATCAGTCTCTCGTAAGTTATTGAATAAGAGGATATTACCCGTAACTCGTTGATTTGTCAATTCTTATTTGGATGAATACAAAACCGGGGAAGGCGCGTGATGCGCCTCCCCCGGTTCGGGATGATCCCTAAATGAAAATATTGCAGAAGTTCTACTGAGTCTGGAATAATCCTCCTGCACGCCAATCGACAGTGCCAACGGATGATCTGCTCAGTCCACCACTGACGCTCGCCTCGCTTCCAGAAGCAATATTACTCCGACCGCCACTGACGTTTGCCCCGACACCCGTTGCCTGGTTGAGTACCCCGCCACTGACTGTGGAAGATGTTCCAGAGGCGGTATTGGTCCCTCCACCGAGAATACTGGCGTGAAGACCGGTTGCGGAATTGTTAAATCCGCCGCTGATGCTGGAATTAGCCCCGGATGCATTGCCATCCTTGCCGCCGCTGATGCTGGCAGATTCACCAGCAACTGTGTTGTTAAATCCGCCGCTGACGCTGGAAAAAGGCCAGGTTGCGCTGTTTTGCCGTCCACCGCTGATGCTGGCAGAGTCTCCGGAAGCGGTGTTATTCCAACCACCGCTGACACTGGAATGAATGGCAGTCGCGTCGTTGTTCCGTCCACCACTGACATTCGTATAAGCGTGAGAAGCCAAATTGGTGAGGCCGCCACTAACGCTTGCCTGGGTTCCGGAAGCCGTATTGGACCGCCCGCCGCTAATACCGGAATAGGAACCGGAAGCGAGATTGGCCCAGCCTCCACTGATGCTGGAGTATATTCCGGAGGCAGTATTGTTATTACCACCGCTGACGCTGGAAGCAGTGGAGGAAGCAAGGCTGGAGTCACCACCGCTGATACTGGAATAAGACCCGGATGCGGTGTTGCGTTGCCCGCCGCTAATGCTGGAGCCAAATGCCATTGCCTGGTTGCGAACACCCCCGGTAACTGATGCATAATTATTGCCAGATACGTTATCCAAACCTGCCACTACGGCACCGTAACGGGAGTAATTCAGGCCTTTGCCAACGATCAGGTTATGCGAACCTGTTTTGTCGCTCGCGGGAAGTCCCGCACCCATAAACGGGAAGATGTTTTCGTTATAACCAATGATGATGTTGCCCTTGCCATTGACTGTTCCACTTGTCAAGCCGGAACCGGACACCACCTGCAAATTCATGTTGGTCAGTCGCAGGGTTGTGCCGATGCGCGAAACACCGGTGAAGCGTGTCTGCAATTCAGCCACGTCTGTGGTCAATCCCGCAATATCAGGCACGACGATAGCGGTGATCTGATTTTGCAGGTCAACATCCGTTGCCATTAAAGCCGTGTCCTTGGTTTGCAGGGCCGTAATGCTGGCATCTTGCGTCCCCTGACTGACCATCAAACCACCGACATTGGTTTGAAGGACTCCCACTTCAGTGGTCAAAGCTAAATTACTGGTAAACAATCCAGAGATAGTGGTGTCCTGCGTCCCTTGACTGGTTTGCAGAGCAGTGATGGCGGTAGCATTGGTCGCAATTCCGGTCACATCCGGAATAACAATGTTGCCAATTGCCGTGGTATTCGTGGCAATCGCCGTGTCCTGCGCACCTTGACTTGTTTGCAACGCGGTGATGTTGGTATCTTGAGTTGCCTGACTGGTTTGCAAGGCAGTGATACTAGTGTCATGCGCCAACTGCCCTGTCAGTAAGGTCGCGATGTTGGTGTCTTGAACGCCTTGACTGGTCTGTAACGCGGTGATGCTGGTGTCATGCGCCAACTGCCCTGTCAGCAAGGTCGCGATGTTGGTGTCCTGAGTTCCCTGACCGGTCTGCAGGGTAGTGATGCTGGTGTCATGCGCCAACTGCCCCGTTTGCAAAGTTGCGATGCTAGTATCTTGCGTTCCCTGGCTGGTTTGCAAAGTGCCCACATCAGTTTGTAATCCTGTGACAGAAGCTTGCAAGACAGCAACATCCAACGCCTGAGCGGACAGCGCATTGAGGATGGCAACGATGTCTGGTTGCAAGGCCGAAAACAAAGTAAAGAGCTGAGTCGAGAGCAATTCAACATTTGCCATCTGACCTTCAAGCGTCGTCAAACGCTGCTCCACAGTTTGTGCCTGTACGGGCATGGAAATAGTGAGCGCGAAAAACAGAACGGCACTCCCCAGCAATATCTTTTTCATGATGGACTCCTCTCCAAAATTAATCTGTTGTCGCCGCTAAGGTAAAAAGCTTTCGGCGTACTAAATCAATCTTCCCCAAAAGATTCTGTAAGTGATTATGTGTGGAGAGAAAACTAAGTCAAGAGTAGATTTGGTGGGCGGATAGAGAGGAGAGCAGATAGAGGAGCAAGGTCGATAAAATACAGGGGGTTCTGAGGCGACAGTAAATATTAGAGAAGTTCCTTTCAGATTTGTTTGACAGGCAGGGTAACGACAAAGCGAATTGCCTTTTCCATATAGTCTTGCAGTTGGTCTTCTTCGGCAATCGCTTCCGGGGCGACCATGACCCAGCCCTTCATCACCTTGCCGGTCAGGTCCATCGGTTTGGTGTAGTCGTCTTTCAACACCTCATCGGCTCCTTCAAGTCCTAATCGCAAAATCAAATAATCCTTGTAGATGCCGAAGGTCATGTTGCCGTTCAGCATGAAACCGATACCGCCGAACATTTTCTTTTGTATCAGGCCCTGGCGGGAGTCAACGAGACCTTCCATCCGCTCGGCCAGTCCTTTGTCGTAGGGCATGGTGATGGGGGTGAAGTTTTATTTATGGTTTTCCAGGATTTTTGCGACGGTGCCGCTGGTGGAGTGACCTTTGACGATGGGGATCAACTCGACGTGTGCGCCGTAGCCTTCGACGATCTCGCGTCCGATGACTTCATCGATTTTATAATCGTCACCTTTCACCAGTATGTCTGGTCGGATTTCCCGGATGAGATTCTCCGGCGTGTCTTCATCAAACAGGGTGATGAAATCCACATACCTGAGTGCCGCTAAAATATCCGCTCGCTCCTGTTCAGTTTTGATGGGCCGCTCCGGTCCCTTGAGGGACTTGACCGAGTTATCGCTGTTGAGGCCGATCACCAAGATATCACCGAGGGCTTTGGCTTTTTGTAAAAATTCGATATGCCCGGCGTGGATGATATCGAAACATCCGTTGGTGAACACGACCGACCGACCGCAACTTTTGGCAAGGCTCACGACTTTTTTTACTTCGTCGAGCGGCATCAGGGCCGGCGCATTGCTGAATTGCTGATCTTCGATGAATCGTTGAATTTCTTCCCGCGTGACCACGGCGGTGCCGACTTTACCCACCACAATGCCTGCCGCATTATTAGCCAGCCACGCCGCTTCTTCCATATCCAAACCTTGCGCCAGTGCCAGTCCAAAAACGCTGATGACGGTATCGCCTGCTCCTGTCACATCGAACACTTCGCGGGCCATGGTTTCAACTTCAAACGGTTTCTGACCTTTGCGATACAGCACCATCCCTTCTTTGCCTCGGGTGATCAGTATGGCTTCCGCCTTTGTTAAATTGATCAGGTATTCGGCTGAACGATTGAGGTCTTCCCGTGAGGACAGTTTAATAGGAGCGACGCGCTCCACCTCGCGTTCATTCGGGGTGATAGCGGTGGCACCATTGTATTTTGTAAATTCCGTTCCCTTGGGGTCAACGATCACCGGTTTCCTGGAGTTTTTCGCACGGTGCATGATGGCGTTGATAATTTTTTCTGTGAGGATACCTTTTTCGTAGTCCGAGCAAATAACGGCATCGATCGTTGGCAGGGTTTTGTTGATGTACTCGATGAATTTATTTTCAGTTTTTTCAGTGATAGGTCTATTGTCTTCTTTATCGATGCGCAACATTTGCTGGTTGTTGGCGATCAGACGGATTTTTGATGTTGTCGGACGGTGCACGAACGGCCTCACTCCATCGGCATTGATGCCGCGACTGTGAATGAGGTTGTACAGCCGTTCCCCTTTTTCATCCTGCCCGATGCCACCCACCAACAGTACTTCACAGCCGAGTGCGATGAGGTTGTTGGCGACATTCGCGGCACCGCCCAGTGCCAGGTTTTCGGATTTGGATTCGAGGATCGGCACTGGTGCTTCCGGCGATATCCGGGTGACCGAGCCCCAGATGTATTCGTCGAGAATGAGGTCGCCGACCACCAGAATACGAGGCGTTTTTTCGTCTTTGAAAAATGATTGAGTTCGTTCCTGCATAAACTTTTTGGGGAAGGGGTTTAAAGAAGCCCTTCATCGGCAAAACTGTAAAAATCGTCATGACCGATGATGATGTGATCGAGCAGTTTGATGCCGATGATCTCGCCTGTTTTGCTGACGCGATGCGTGATTTCGATATCTGCCGAACTCGGTACCGGGTCGCCACTCGGGTGATTGTGTAGCAATACGATGGAAGATGCCGATTCCTTGATCGCCGGGATCATCACCTCGCGAGGATGGACAATGCTTTGATTGACACTGCCCTCTGAAATGGTGAGGTCTTTGATGATGTGCAGTTTGGGATTGAGCAGAACCACTTTCACCACTTCTTTTTTCAGATTGCGCATGAAAGGTCCGAACTGCTCAAAGAAGTCCCGGCTGGTTTTCATTTTGGTTCGCTTGCCGCCGCCCTTCTGCGACATCATGCGTTTGCCCATTTCCAGAGCGGCTTTTACCTGTGCGGCTTTGGCGTTGCCAAAACCTTTTACCGCAGTGATTTCAGGAACGGAAGCCCCGTCGACATGATAAAAATTACCGAATTTCTGGATGAGGTCCCGCCCCAGATCGACCGCGTTTTTTTTTGACCGCTGGTCCCCGGTGCTGATCACCACGCCAACCAGTTGCGCATCGGAAAGTCCGTTACAACCAAATTTAATCAGGCGTTCGCGGGGCCGTTCATCTTCCGGCCAGTGCTTGATTGAGTGTGCTTTGGAATCGGCCATGGTCAGGGTGCAGGAAACCCGAGTTCTTCCCTAAAGTAATCGAGGGTTGCCTTGATTCCCGTTTCAAGTTCGACGGTGGGTTGCCAGTCGAGTTTCTCGCGGGCAAGGGATATGTCGGGCCGACGCACTTTGGGGTCGTCCTCCGGCAATGGTTTGAACTCGATTGTACTCTGGCTCCCGGTGACTTGCAAAATTTTCTCGGCCATGGAGAGCAGGGTCATCTCTGCCGGATTGCCAATGTTGACCGGATTGTGATAACCCGACATCATCAGGCGATACAGGCCTTCGACCAAGTCGGAGACGTAGCAGAAACTTCGGGTCTGGCTTCCATCACCAAATACGGTAAGCGATTCTCCTCGCAATGCCTGGGACATGAACGCCGGAATCGCTCGACCATCATTGGTCCGCATGCGCGGACCGTAGGTGTTGAAGATGCGCACGATGCGGGTGTCGAGGTTATAGGTCCGATGATAAGCCATGGTGATAGCTTCGGAAAATCTTTTGGGCTCGTCGTAAACACTGCGCGGACCGATAGGATTCACGTTGCCCCAGTAGCTCTCGGTTTGCGGATGCTCAAGAGGATCGCCGTAAACCTCAGAAGTCGATGCCATCAGAAAGGAAGCGTTTTTGCTTCGCGCCAGATCCAGCGCATTGCCGGTGCCGATGGATCCCACCTTGATCGTTTCTATGGGGAGCTTAAGATAGTCGATGGGGCTTGCCGGGGAAGCGAATTGATACAAATAGTCCAGGTCACCTTCGAGTTTAATAGGCTCGGTGATGTCGTGGTTGATAAACTGGAACGCATCATTTTTTATGTGCGTAATGTTGTCTTCACTGCCGGTGATGAGGTTGTCCATGCAGATCACCTCGTGCCCGTGGTCCAGCAAATATTCGCAGAGATGCGACCCGACAAAGCCCGCTCCGCCGGTGACTAATGATTTTGGCATTGAGTTTTCCTCTGGTGTGTTATTTTTTCTCAGAGCCGGAGCTCAATAGCATTCCCTGTTTCACCGGATGTCCGGCAAGAAAACTTTTTACATCCATGCGTTTTTTTCCTTCCGGCTGAATCTCTTTCAGGATCAGGCGGCCTTCCTGTGTGCCGATTTCAATTCCATAGTCCGAGACGCGGACGATTTCCCCCGGCGTGTCCGTGCTGGAACCGGAACCCGTTTCTGTTTTGCCCAGCCGCCATCGTTTATTGTCGAAGTAGGTGTAAGACCCCGGCCACGGTTCCAGGCCGCGAACGCGATTGTGTATCGTCCCGGCCGATTGATTCCAGTCGACGAGTCCATCGGACTTGTTCATTTTTGGGGCCATCGTGGCCAGAGCGGAATCCTGAGGCTCCGGCGTGAGGTCGCCTGCTTCGAGCCGGTTGAGTGTGATCAATGCAAGCTCAGCTCCCATTTCAGATAAGGTGTCGTGCAGGTCCCGCGCATTGTGGTGAGGTTCGATGGTCATGCTGGATTTTAGCAGGATGTCGCCGGTGTCCATCCCCGCATCCATTTTCATGGTGGTCACGCCAGTTTCCTTATCGCCGTTGATGATCGCCCAGTTGATCGGAGCGGCCCCGCGGTATTTCGGAAGCAATGACGCGTGAATGTTCATGCAAAACAGTTTCGGAGTTTCCAGCAGGGCGAGCTTTAATATTTGCCCGTAAGCGATGACGACAATGACATCCGGTTTGAGTTCAGCGATTTGCTCTATGAATTCCGGAGCACTGGCTTTCGGCGGTTGCCACACAGTCAGCCCTTGCTCCAGCGCGTAGGCTTTGATCGGCGTTGCGACCACTGTTCTGCCTCTCCCTTTAGGCTTATCCGGCTGAGTGATTACCGCAGATACATGATGCGTCGATTCCTGCAATCGTCTGAGTGTTGGCAGGGCAAAATCCGGCGTGCCCATGAAGACAAGGTTCATGCGTTGCCCTTTAACCATTTCTTGAATTTACGTTTTAGAATATCGCGTTTGACCTTGCTCAACATATCCCAAAACAACTTGCCATTGAGGTGATCCATTTCATGCTGGAACGCACGCGCCATATAATCTTCAACCTCCAGCCGCACATCCTTGCCGTCAAGATCGACCCCCTTGACTTCCACCCGTTTGGCCCGCTTGATGTCCGCAAAAATTTCCGGAATGCTGAGACACCCTTCCTGCCCGATCTGCTCTTCCTCCATCGAAGTGATTTCAGGATTGACGATGATCAACGGTTCGTGTTGCTCCGGTTTTTCTTCGGGCGATTTAAAACCCAGATCAACGGCGATCAGGCGTTCGGAAATTCCCACCTGATTGGCGGCAAGCCCCACGCCCTGGGAATCGAACATGGTTTCAATCATGTCCTCGGAAAGATCAACCAAACCCTGATTTATATTTTCAATCGCATTACATTTTCTGCGAAGAACAGGGTCCAGACAATGTCGAATAGTTAAGATAGCCATGATTTTTTTAGCCGGGACGGGGCCCGCAAGGGACGGGTTTGCAGTCGGGTTCTATGCCGCAGACGTTGGTTTCACAAAGAGTTAAGATAACACCGGTTGCCACGGGAGTGTAGACTAAACCCTGAAAAAATCAACCACCCACTAGCGTTGGGGCGATGCACAACCTGTTGCTCTATAACACTGGAATTTTAATACACCTTCTCTCGCGCACCACCTGTCTGCAGAGGGCCTGGAATTGGGCTATATGATGAGGCTATTTAATGTATAGTGTTTTTCCCGGCGGGGAGTTTTGATCAAAATTTTCTCGATTAAAAAGGATTCTTGATGAATTTAAAAGTGGAAGTGTCGGTTGGCGAGTTCCTCGATAAAATGACCATTCTGGAAATCAAGTCCGAGCGGATTCGGGATGCAGGAAAACTGGAAAATGTCCGGAAGGAGCTGGCGTTGTTGCAGAAAACCTGGCAAGCATCGCACCTGGCTGAATCGAATGTGAGTGAGAAACTCGGCGAACTTAAAAAGGTGAACGAAGCCCTGTGGGAAATCGAGGATCACATTCGCGTGAAAGAATCGCTAGGGGAATTCGATAAGGAGTTTATCGAATTGGCGCGGTCGGTGTATATACAAAACGATCTGCGAGCGGAAGTTAAACGCGAATTGAATGTGGCGTTGGGTTCGGATTTAGTTGAAGAGAAATCCTACGCCGATTACACCCGGAAAAAAATCTGAGCAGGTGCGCTCAGTCTGAATAAGGGTAGCTATTGTTGAACGGATCACCCTTGCCGGTTTCGACAAATTGTTTGAGGCTACTGCCGAGAAAATGATCCCAACCGGCGACGCAAATGGCGTGACATTCCATGTCGGGGGTCAATCCTTCGTGCCGGAAAGTCAGTTCTGTGCCGGTGTCGCCGTCCGGCGCGAGCGAAAAGGCTACGGTGGTGCCAACCCATTCGTTGGTTCTTTTCAGGAGTCCCGGCAGGTGATGGTATTGATCGGTGCATAGCCAGACGACTTCCTGATTGGGCGATAAGGATTCGATCCGAAACGTCCAGTGGGTCTTGCCGAAACGAAACGTGGCGGAACCACCCGGCGTTGAATCGACCTCACAGTCTTCCGTCCACCAACCCATGAGCCCGGCCTGCGTTGACAGCGCATCATAGACCTTGGCAGGTGGAGTGTTTAACTTTAGAATGCAGGAATAAGCGTCCATAAGGTCGGTAAGTGTATCACAGGAAGAAGGTTTGGAAGGATGGAGGAATTTAAGGGTATCTCTTAAAATTGTTTTTAGCCACGAGGTGCTAGCGCACGGTCAACAAACGGCATCTCTGGTTTTTGAGGGGGTTTGCGAGTTGCCGGAATAGAAAATATCGAATTATTAGAGGCCCCCTTAAAATAATGCATGGAAAAACCGTGGGCCGGCGGTTGTTAAATTTGAATATTTCTGTAGTTCATTAAAGAGGGTAGCAGACCAAACGTTTCAGTTTAATTATCGAGGTCGGCGGAAAAATCCCCGCCTGTAATTCTGAGCGAAGCAGGGCGAAGCGAAGAATCTCGCCTTTTCTTTTGATTGCAGCTTTTTCACTGTCACCCTGAGCAACGTCGAAGGGAGGCAGTGACACAAGATGGAAACCCC
>JAJDBF010000003.1 GCA_029261535.1 Nitrospinaceae bacterium
TATCGTTGTTCGTGGGTAAGTTGCGTGTAACCTCTCATCGGTGCACCTCTCGCTTTGGTCGGTGGGAAAAACCACGATGTTACCGCAGCTTATCCACTTTCCCAATCGATAGAAGTTGCACTTACTATTTGAATCTAAGAATAAAATTATTAATAAACATGAAGAGAAAAGGTTTTCGAATTATTTTAAAAAAAATAACCATTGGCTAAATAACCGCTTTTATTTTTTATCACTAGATTGGCACTATCCAGAGCCAAAATGCTATGACGGAGGGGAACATTTTTATTTACCGCCACTATAAAAATACACCGACCAATTTATAAAAAATTGTTGAAAAATTTTCCCGGCAAACTCAGTTAAATTGACTCAAAAACTATTCACCTAATAATCTAGTATTCTTCTTGTCCCTTACCGGAAACCCCCGTATTCTGCACGGCATGAAAGTCGAAGATGTCACATCCTATTTCGCCAAAGACGGACTGCTCGCACAGCGCATGCCAAATTTTGAAAGCCGACCGGAGCAGGTGGCCATGGCAGAGTCGGTCATGCATTCCTTGATGGATGGGGAGCACTTGATGGTGGAGGCGGGCACAGGGACGGGCAAGAGTCTCGCCTATCTGGTCCCGGCGATTCTTTGGGCGGTGGCGAACGACAAGAAGGTGGTGGTCTCCACCTACACTAAAACCCTGCAGGAACAAATCCTCAATCACGACATCCCGCTGTTGCGCGAAACGCTTCCGATACCGTTTCGATACGCGTTGTGCCTCGGCAACGAAAATTATCTGTCTCTGCGCCGGATGAAGCGCGCTGGGCAAACGGGTTTGTTCAACCGTTCCGAGGAAGACGAGCAACTCGACGATCTGTTCAGTTGGTCCCGCATCACCAAAACTGGGATTAAAAGCGAACTGCCGTTTCAACCTTTGCCTTCCGTGTGGGAGGAGACTGGGCGGCAAAAAGATTTGTGCCAGGGAAAAAACTGCGAGACCTATCAACAGTGTTTTTATTTTCGGGAGCGGCGCAGATGGTACAGCGCGCATTTGCTGGTGGTGAATCACTCGCTGTTTTTCGCCAACGTCGCCAACTCCGGGGCCGTACTGCCCAGGTTCGATGCGGTCATTTTCGATGAAGGCCAGAATCTGGAAGAGGTGGGCACGAATTTTCTCGGGTTGGAGTTATCCAACGCATCGCTAAACTATTTCCTCGACCGACTGTACAATCCGCGCACCAAAAGAGGGCGCGTGACCCACCTGCCAGACCGGTTGACGGCGGAAATTCGTAAACAGGTGATCAAGGTCCGGCAAGCGGCAGACGCATTTTTTGAAAACCTGTTTGACCAGTTTGGGCGGGGCGACCGGACCCTGCGCTTCCACCAAAAGCCGTCGATCAACAACACCCTGTTTCTTCCCTTGAAAGACCTGCATGAAATGTTCAAGTCGCTGGAGCCTGAACTCGATGTCGATGAAGATATTCTTGAAGCCACCTCTGCCGCTGAACGCTGTTTTGCTTTCAACAACACGCTCACCGCCTGGCTGAATCAGGATCTCGAAAACTATGTTTACTGGCTGGAAATCAATCAGCGCAAACGCTTCATCCGTGCCACTCTTAAAGGGGTGCCGGTCAATATCAAAGATGAAATGCAAAAACAGGTGTTCGACAAAACCGAACGGGTGGTGATGACTTCGGCGACCTTGTCGACCAATCATACCTTCGATTACGTG
The DNA here is from genome assembly GCA_029261535.1 of Nitrospinaceae bacterium. Classification (GTDB taxonomy): domain Bacteria; phylum Nitrospinota; class Nitrospinia; order Nitrospinales; family Nitrospinaceae; genus Nitronauta. Next base: position 1,719 of record JAJDBF010000003.1, read on the forward strand.
AAGGAGCGGCTGGGTTTCGAGCCTGAAGAAGAATCTATCCTGGATTCGCCGTTCGACTACCCAAGTCAGGCTCTTTTGTATCTGCCGAAAGATTTACCGGAACCAAGCGAAGAGATCAATCGTTACGTCAAGGCTTTGTCCGAGCGAATTGAAGCCCTCATTGAAAGTGCGGGCGGAAAAACTTTTCTCCTGTTCACCAGTTATGATTTACTCAACCGCGTGTTCAAGGTACTGGATCCAAAATTGTCGCATTACCCCTTGTTGAAACAAGGCGACCTCTCACCTTCGCGCATGCTGGATCGCTTCAAGCAGGAACCGTCGGTGATCTTCGGCACCAACTCCTTCTGGCAGGGGGTCGATATTCCCGGTGATGCTTTGAGTTCGGTGGTCATCACCAAACTGCCGTTCGATGTGCCCACCGACCCGCTCGTGCAAGCGCGGATCGAGGATATGAAAAAACGCCAGATCAACCCCTTCAAACATTTTCAAATACCAAGGGCGATCATCCAACTGCGCCAGGGATTCGGGCGGCTGATTCGTACGCGTAGCGACCGCGGTGTGGTCTCGATTCTGGATTCGCGCATGGTGAGACGCGGCTACGGGCAACAGTTTATCGACTCCCTGCCCGATTGCTCCCGCACGCAGGATATTAATGATGTGAAACAATTTCTCAATAGCCCCCCTGCGCTGACAGATCCCCGAAAAATCAAATAGTTTTTGACCAAACAGCGTAGCCGGAGTTATGCTCGATGGACAAGGTTGCTTGTCCTGAATTTTTTCTGACCCTATCGAGTTCCTTTCCTTTTTGAAATATCAAAGGTAAAATTAATGGAGTGCACAAATTGCTGAGTAAAAATTTTAATATTTTTTCAAATGACACCTTATTTTTTTCTACGGAGGTTCTGAAAAAAATTCTTTGTTTAACCGATCAATTAACGGAGAGAACTTATGAATAAACTTAATATTTTATCGTGGAATATTGAACATTTTAATGGGCGAGGGGGTATTGATAAAAACAATCGAAGAAAGCGGCAGGATCGCGTAGACCGCGTCGCTCAATTTATAAAAGGCAAGAAGCCTGATATTTTTGGCCTCTCGGAAGTGGAAGGAAAGGTGGTCCATTCCAGCATGACCCGAATTTTATCTGGCTATACCTTCAGCATCACAGAAGGTCGACAATCACAGGAAATATTGATCGGAGTGAAGCATGGCATCACTTCATTTTTTACACAGAGAAATGAATTCAAAAAAAGTAACCCGCATCTGAGACCCGGTGCCCTGCTAACCGTCACCATGAGCAACCAACACATCCCGATATTATTCATGCACCTCAAAAGTATGCCCAGCCCGGAGGGTTTTGGACTGCGCGATGCCATGTTTGATAAAGCATTCCGTCTCAAAAAGTCATTGGATAAAGCCGCCAAACGAAATGGGCAGGAACAATCCAACTTTATTATTCTGGGCGATATGAATACGATGGGAATGAACTATGAAGGCAAAAAATTTGACATCCCCTCTCAGCACGAAATTGACATTACCGCAAAGCGTTTCAAAAGACGGGGTATGACTCATCTCTCAAAAGACCACACCGCAACTTTCAACAATGGGTCTAAATCCAGATACCTTCCAGCGGACCTGGATCATGTGTTTGCGGCAGACCATCTAAAGTTTACCAACGCAGGTCAGAGGACCGATGTTCATGTCGGGGGCTGGGCGGAATTTAATGCAACCAAAGATCAGGATAAATGGATCAACCAATTTTCTGATCACGCGCCACTCACCTTGACGTTAAAATTTTAAAGAGAAACTGCATTGGAACATCGGATTCGAATTTTGAGGTATTGCAGGCAGGCCATTGCTCTTTTCATCGCCTGCGTATTAGTTATGCTATCAACCGCATCGCCTTCCCACGCCATCCTTTATAAATGGGAAGATCATCGAGGGCGATGGCACATTGTAGATTCCATAGAAAAAGTGCCGGAAAAATTCCGAAGCAAAGCTTTGCCAGCAAGGAAAAACGATTCGCTCACGGGACAGTCCACATTTTCCAAGCCCAGTTTACTGAGATGGCCCATCGCCTGTGTTCCCGGAAGAAATTGCCGCCTTGGATTTCCGGACATCGACAACGATGGAAGAACTTCTTATGGCGAACGCCCTATGTACCGGGGTCACGAGGGCACCGACATGATGATCAGTTTTGATCAAATGGATAGGGGCATGAATGTCTATTCTGCGGCCGATGGCGTGGTGAAATTTGTTTTCGACGACCCCGACCGGTTCGACCGTTGCAAGAGTCCCCGCACCCACCCGGATTGTTCTATTCCGAATGGGACTGATGTTGCCACCGGCCCCGGCCCCTATTGCAAAACCGGCGGTAAACAGTTCGGCAGTTGTTACTGGAATTTTGGCGGCGGCAATGTGGTGGTCATTCTGCATCCCAAAATGAAGAACGTCTTCGGTACCCGGTACGACCATTTAAAAAGCGGGTCTATCACTGTTACTCCCGGTCAGCGCATCAAGGCAGGCCAAAAGATAGGCGAGGTCGGTAGTGCCGGCAGGTCTCGCGGGCCTCACCTGCACTTCGAAGTGTGGGGACCGGGCGGGTACTATCTGCACGGCCCGGTGGTTGATCCATGGGACGGGTCGGGTCTTCCCGGTGGCAATCAATGGCTGTGGGAACAGGATCCACCTTGGAAATAATTGCAGCCCCACGATGGATGGCGGATTTAGACTAAGCCGTCAATATTTTTCAGCGGACCTCGAAATATTTTAGGTAAAGAACGCTGGAACACTCTTAAACAACCTGGAGTGCTATACTGAGCCCACCTTTTAAAGACGGTGACTCATGACCTCCCTCATTCCAAAACTTCGGAAGGTTGTTTTCGTTGGCCTCGCTTTTTTGTGCTCACTGTTGCTCCTTGAAGGTGTCTGCCAAATAATTTACCAGGTACGCGAACCGGTCAAGCAGGCCCTCGGCCTGCCACTCTTGCAGGACCTGGATATTTATGAACAGGAAGACCCGGCACGCCCCGGCACGCTTCTACTCAAACCCGGTCTCACTCTCACCTTCAATCAGTTGATTCAATCGAAAACTGAAAGAGGCCGTCACCTGACCGTTAAAATTCTGAACCGTCTCGCGAATACCTATCAGCTTGATGGCGACGATGTGATGCTCCGAATCAACCGGCACGGTTTCAAGGGCCCGGAAATTGATTCCGCTCACACGAAGGTGCGCATTCTTACTTTGGGAGATTCGTGCACGTTCGGAACTCTGCTCGGCAGGTTGGCCTACCCGAGGGTGTTGGAGCGGGAATTAAATAAAACGCAATCTTCTGTAGAGGTGATCAATGCGGGAATAGAAGGCATTGCGCCACAACACCTGTTGCCGCGCCTTAGCGACTATCGAAAACTGAAACCTGAAATCACCACCCTGTATATTGGGTGGAATGCCCTGTTCACTTACGGAGGAGCGGGGCCTCAGCTGGCAACGACCTGGTTACTACGAAATTTATCGATGCAAATTCAAATGGCATGGCTCGGTCCTTCCGCCTATGCCGAGTCCCTTTATCAAAAACCAAAAATTCCCGCTCCCGACTCTCCGGAAGTAAAATCCTATGAGGATTATGTCCCCGGATTTTTGGCAGATGTTCTACAGATTATCCAGGGTATGCAGGCGGGGGGGAGCCAGGTCACGCTCATCACTTTGCCGGGACTGTATCAGGTGAATCAGGCCCCAGGTAAATCCGATCTTCAGAAAGGTCACCTTCCCGAGTTCACACAAAACCCTTATGTATTTGCCAAAATGACTCAGCGTTACAACCGTGACTTAAGGACAATAGCTGAAAATATGGATTTAAACCTGGTTGACCTGGATCTGTGGAGCCAGACGGCACTTGTTCCCCGGTCCCGGTTTTTTAACGACTCCATTCACCTGACCGCCGAGGGGCAAGAGAAAATCGGAAAATACCTTGCCACGCAACTGACTCCGCTGATCGAAAAAATCAGTGCAAAGCATTCACTCCAAAAATCACACTGATTTCAAGGCCGTGGTCCATCCCGGTTTCAGGGACGGGAAATTAATTTCTTTCAACGTGGTCCCGATTTTGCTTTTGTGATCTAACAACAGGTATGATGTAAATACTCTTCACTTATAAACGGAAAATAATATCCATGTCCCGTTTCTCTCCAAAAATTATTGGTGGTTGGCACTCCATCCGCTACTCCCTGAAGCTCGCCCTGCGTTTTGGTTTTTTTGAAATGTGGCGGAGTCTGTTTTCAAAAAACTCCTGTAAGAGTTGTGCGCTCGGGATGGGCGGACAAAAGGGTGGTATGAAAGACGAGGCCGGTGGATTTCCCGCCGTCTGCAAAAAATCATTCTACGCTCAGGCATCGGATCTGCAAAAAGCAATAACACCTGATTTTTTCCGCACGCATAGTGTCGAAGAATTATCCGGCTGGACACCGCGCCAGTTAGAACACGCAGGCAGACTCGCACAACCCATGTTTTGCGGCGAGGGAGACACGCACTATCGCCCTGTATCCTGGGAAGAAGCTTTTGATCTGGCGGCGGACCGTCTGAAAACCGTTTCTGCCGACCGCATATTTTTTTATGCAAGCGGTCGTTCTTCCAACGAAGCGGGTTACCTCTTGCAACTGTTTGCCCGCAGTTTTGGAACCAACAACGTCAATAATTGTTCTTTCTATTGTCATCAGGCTTCCGGCGTTGGCCTGACTCAAAGCCTCGGCACTGGCACCGCCACCATTGAGCTTGAAGATCTGCGTCATACGGATTTGCTCTTCCTTGTCGGATCGAACCCCGCATCGAACCATCCACGGTTCATGAGTACCCTGATGAAAATCCGCCGCCGTGGAGGAAAAGTTATCGTTATCAACCCGGCGCGGGAACCGGGGCTTGAAAATTTTCACGTTCCCTCCGATCCGCTCAGCCTGATGTTCGGCTCCGAAATCGCAAGCTCTTATCTGCAACCAAATATCGGAGGCGATGTCGCACTTGCCTCAGGAATTGCCAAAACTCTTTTTGAATTGTCCGACACCCAACCAAATGTTTTGCATCGTGAGTTTATCGAATCGGCAACACTCAATTTTGAAAGCTACGAACGTTTCATCCGAGAGATGACCTGGGAGGAAATTGAAACGCAGTCAGGTCTCAAGCAAAATGAAATTCGGGAAACGGCCCTTCAATATGCAAAAGCCGACAATGTGGTGTTCGCCTGGGCCATGGGCCTCACGCATCATGCGCATGGTGTCGACAATGTGCAGGCGTTCGTCAACCTGGCTCTTCTGCGCGGGATGGTTGGCAAACCGCACGCCGGTTTACTGCCCTTGCGCGGTCACAGTAATGTGCAAGGCATCGGCTCAATTGGCGTCACCCCTCAACTGAAACCTGATCTGAAAACGCAAATAGAATCTCACTATGGAATCCAATTGCCGAATGATGCAGGATGGGACACGCTCACCTGCATGGAAGCGGCTAAAGAGGGGCGCGTCGACTTTGCCTTTAACCTCGGCGGGAATTTGTATGGGGCGAACCCGGACTCCCGGTTTATGGAGTCGGCGTTCAAGGAAATTGATTTCAACCTTTACCTGAACACCACACTCAATCCCTCACATTTCCTTGGACGAGGACGCAACACGCTCGTCCTGCCTGTGCTGGCGCGGGATGAAGAGCCCGAGCCGACGACACAAGAAAGCATGTTCAGCTTTGTGCGCATGAGTGACGGCGGGCTCGCCCGGCTGGATGGTCCGCTGAGTGAAGTGAATATCATCGCCACCCTTGCCGGACGCGTTTTGAATGACGGCCCGATCGACTGGTCGGTGCTGACTCACACCAAAAATGTGCGGCAGGATATCGGCAGTGTGGTGCAGGGCTTTGAGCCATTGAAAGAGATCGACCAAACGCGGCAGGAGTTTCATATCAAAGGCCGTAAATTGCACGAGCCGATGTTCCCCACCCCCACTGGTAAAGCGACTTTTCACATTCCGGAGACGATAAGTCACGTTGAACCAAGCACCGCCGAGAATAAATTTCAACTCATGACCATTCGCTCCGAGGGGCAATTCAATACGGTGGTCTATGAAGAGTTCGATCAATTCCGAGGTATTCAAACGCGCGATGTGGTGTTGATCAATCCGGACGACCTTGAACGTTTGGGCTGGCAAGAGGGCGAACGCATCACCGTGCGCAGTGACACCGGAAGCCTGACACAGCAGAAACTTGTGGCGTATCCGATCAAGGCGGGCAACCTCATGATGTATTATCCTGAGGCAAACGTACTGGTGCCCCGGCAGAGCGACAAACGTTCCCACACTCCTCCGTTTAAATCTGTTTCCGTAACTCTGGACCGCTTTCCGGCGGAGGTGAATGGCTGACCATTGAGTTGAGTAGAAATATTTTCCGAACGCATCGATGAATATTTTTCGCTTGCCGTGCTCATTCAAGAACGCGAACAGCGATTCTTGAACAGCGGCCCACTTGCGTGGGGGGTGACGGGCTACCCCGGCACTTGATCCTCACCCTCCAATTAGTTTTCAAAAACTGGTTGACAAAATTAAAATAGGTGCATATACTCTTATTATGCAATAGGGAGATCAAATGAAGCCATCGAAGCTCAGAGAAATTGAAATGTCCTGCACTTGTTTTAATCTGCGCAAAGCGACCCGTGCCGTGACAGCGGTGTTTGATGATTTCCTCGCGGCCTCCGGCTTGCGGGGAACCCAGTTCACTTTGCTGGCGGCACTGTACCAATCGGAAACAGCCACGGTAACGCGATTGTCTCAGGCTTTGGTGATGGACCGCACAACGCTCACCAGGAACTTGAAACCTTTGCAGGACCAGGGTTTGGTTCGTGTCTCACCGGGCGAGGACCGCCGCACCCGAGCCCTGTCTCTGTCGGCAAAGGGTCGTCGGGTATTTGGCAAAGCGGTTCCCCTGTGGGAACAGGCGCAAAAGCAAGTGATAGCCAGCCTCGGAAAAACCAATTGGGACGGACTGATGAAACACCTGCACCTGACTTCCGAGCGCATGAACCCCTACTGATTTTTTTCTTTACTTTAAGTGTATATACACTATTTAGGAGATCACAACATGAGCGCCACCTTGAAGTTCGAAACTAAGAGAACTGTCCAGGCTGAAAAGGTTTCAGCTAAAATGATCGCTGAAATTTGCCGGGAGGAGGGTGCCGATGATGTTGGCTTTGTGGAAGTCGATCGACCCGCCCTGGCAGTTGATCGAGAGGGCATACGTCAGGTATTTCCCAGAACAAAGACCCTCATCTCTATCATTGGTCTGATGAACCGCGAAAGCATTCGCAGTCCGGCGCGCAATGTTGCCAACGACGAGTTTCATCATACGATTCACGATCTCACGGAAACCGGCCGAAACATCATCAAACGTCTCAACCAACTCGGAATACGCGGCACTTTGCCCACTGTTGGTTTTCCAATGGACATGAACCGAATCGGTGAAGTCAAAATCTGGGATGTCAGCCACAAACTGGTCGCCGAGGAAGCGGGCCTGGGCAGGCGAGGTTTGCACCGCAACGTGATCCATCCCAAACTGGGTAATTATATTTTACTGGAAACATTGTTGATCGATGTCGAGATAGATCATTACGACCGACCCGTTGATTATGACCCTTGCCTGAAATGCAATCTGTGCGTGTCGGCCTGTCCTGTGGGTGCCATCCAAACAAACGGTGCCTTTGATTTCTCTGCCTGCATGACGCACAACTATCGCGAATTCTTTGGAGGTTTTCAGGATTGGGTGGAAACTATTGCCGACTCTACCAATTCTTCAAAGTACCGCAGTCAGGTGAAAGACAATGAATCGGCTTCTATGTGGCAATCACTTTCCTTCGGAGCAAATTACAAAGCCGCCTACTGCATGGCCGTTTGCCCGGCTGGGGAAGATGTTTATTTTGAATTTGGTTCAGAGAAAAAAAAATATATTCAGGAGGTACTGCGTCCCCTCAAAGAAAAGATCGAGCCAATATATGTACAGAAGGGAACACCAGCAGAGCAGGCCGCACTCAAGGAAAAAAACAAAGAGGTGCGTTATGTACACAATCGCCTGAGACCTTCCAGTATTCTGGGTTTCGTGAGAGGTCTGCCGATTCTATTCAATCCACTGGCGGCTAAAGGTTTGGGCTTTTCCATTGCCTTTCGTTTTACCGGAAAAGAACAACGCGAGATCACCGTAGAAATAAAAGACAGTCAGTTGAAAGTGAGAGAAGGCCGAGCGGAAATTGCAGATTTAGAAATAAAGGTCGATTCCGAGACTTGGATTGGAATTCTTAATCAACAGGCATCCCCAGTCTGGGCAGTGCTTACCGGGAAGTTGAAACTCTGGGGCAATCCCCTGCACCTGCACCATTTTCAAAAATGTGTGCCAGTATAAACAGGGGAAAGTATTGAAACTTAAACTTTTTGAGCCAGAAGGTTGAAGGTGTTGCAGGTGCCGAGAATGCGATTGGCGACCCAGGCGGCCCATCCGTTTCTGCGGGCGCAGTAGGTTTGCTTGTCCAGCAGACGAAGCCCTTCGCTTTCCATAAGTTCAATCAAACAATTGGGATCAATTCCCCCGAAGCGCCTTTGATAGTCGGCCACTTCGTAGTCATCCTGGATAAGCGCAATACCGCGCCGAATCATATCGCGCTCATAAGCGTGCTCGTCAATTCTGCCAAGTCTGCGATGCAGATTGAAACGGAGTTGCGATTGGATTGTTTGTTTGAGCGGTTCGAAAAATATCAAAAGGACTCCGCCGGGTGCGAGGCGTTGACAAAGCAATTTCATTACGGTTTCGTAATCATATAAATGATGAAGCAGGGCAGAGCAGGTGATGCCATCATAAAGTTGAGTGGAATTATTCAGAAAGGATTCAATGTCATCCGCAACCAATTGACAGGCATCTTTTTTATCATCTGGAATACTTTCCTGCAAAATATCAAGCAACGTTGATGAGAGATCGAGTCCCGTCAAACGATAGTCTCTTTGTATCAGCGGTAGCAACAGATAACCCGTGCCACAGCCGACATCCAAAATATGTGCGCGCGGGTTGGCCAAGCTGTGTTCAAAACTATCAAGTGTGGCCTTTAGTATTTTCTGTTGATAGCGGTTGGTTTGTTCCGGGTGGCGAGAAAGGTATTGGGCGTTCTCGAGGGAATGCACACGACGGTTTTCTTCAAGAACCTGTTCCTTAAGCTGTGCATCCAAAGCAGGACTCATGATGAAACGGGCTGTTGAAAGAAAAATCGTTTTTCCGTGACCGGCGTTTCGCATTCCTGACAATTTTTGCAACGCGTGGGAAACGCGCCTTCCAGATGCTGTTCGCGTAGATTATCCATTTCATGCGACCACCATAGATCGGAGACTTTAGAATCGAAAGCGTCGCCCAGTTTTAAGGTGGCGTTGTAATCGACACAACAGGGAATCACCGTACCATCCCACAACACCACCAGTTTGCCGTAGTCCTTGCCAAATAATTCCGGACAAGGCTCGACTCGTGGACCGTCGATCAATTTCGGTTGCAGACGAACATGATCGACAATCTCACTCCAGGTTTCGACATACTGTTCGGCATCTTCCCAGGTGTCTTCCTCAACAGTGAAGACAACACCCATGGAAAGGTCGGGCCGTTTTTTTTCTTTCAACTCCTTCAAGCGGAGGATGTTATCCTTGATTTTTTCCAGTTCAACACCGCGCACACGCTTGAACGTTTCCGCCGAGCCGTCAATCGAAAATCGAATGATCGACAGAGGACTGTCAACAATCCGCTCCCTCATTTTCGGCGACAACAGCGTGCCATTGGTGTTCATCACCAACCACGGTACACTGGCATTGTGGGCGTAATCGAACATTTCGAAGATGTCCTTGTGCAGAAGTGGTTCGCCCCAGTTGTGCATGCACAGATGTTCAAGGTCGGGACTGTCATCGATCACTTTTTTGAACAACTCCAATTCCATAAATCCTTCGGGCCGCTCCATGCCTTCGGTGACATAACAAAAGGTGCAACGCAAATTGCAGGTATTGGTCGGTTCAATGATGAGGGACGTGAGTTTTTTGATGTCCATCAGTCAAGCACCTTTTCGATGATGTAGTCGGGCCGACTTTGCACCTGCAAGTAGACGCGCCCGAGATATTCACCGAGAATCCCAATCGAAAATAATTGCACTCCGGCAAAAAAAGCAAAGACGGCACACATGACCACCAGTCCGTCCACCAGAATACCGTTCACGAAGCGTTGATAGAGTAGAAACAAAGTCAGACAAAAACCGATGCCAGCACCGAGAATTCCCATGTAGGTCACCAGCCTCAGCGGCATGTTGGAATAGCCGGTGATGAGGTCCCAGGCCAGTTTCACAAGATTGAGGAAAGGATATTTGGTGTCACCGGAGGGTCGCGGATGATGTTCCACTTCAATTTCAACCGAGGGCACTGCCATCCAGCTCATCAACACAGCAAGATAACGCGAGCGATCGGTGCAGGACTCGATTTTTTCCAGCACACTTCTGCGAAAGGCGCGAAACGAACTGAGATTGAGCTCGAAGCGATTGCCGGACACCAATTTTCCGAGCCATAATAATAATCGTGAACCGAGGATTCGCATGAGCCCGTCGTTTCTTTTTTTAATAATGGTGGTGACAAGGTCAATGTCTTCCGTCATCGCGTCGAGCAGTTTGGGGATTTCTTCCGGCGGATTTTGCAGATCAGAATCAATCTGCACCATCACCGGCCCGGTGCTTTCACGAAAACCCGCAAGCACTGCCGCCTGTTGTCCAAAATTGCGCGTGAACCGCACCACTTTGACGCGTTCATCGTTCTCGCGAAAAAATTTCAAGGTGTCGTAAGAACCATCGGTACTGCCATCATCAACGAACACCAACTCGTAATGCGGCTCGCAATTTTCCATGACAGCGGTCAAACGCTCGTACAACTCTTGAAGGATTCCAATTTCATTGAATACCGGAATCACCACCGACACCTTAACTGGTGTTAGTTTTTCTCCACGCAATGACAATCGTGTCGATGGCTTTGTCATGATACTTCCTGATTCTGCACCGGCGTGTCGTGCCCGGTGGGTGCGTTGGTCGGCGCGATGGCGTTGCGCCACAGCAGTGCGAATGGCGTTTTAAAAATGGACTGGACCAGCCATTTCGGCTGTACCGTCTGCAAAACATGGCGCACTCGCTTGCCAGTAAAATAGAAGCGTCGGTTGGCTTCCCGCTTGAGTTCGATCAACACATCGTCATCAACATTGGAGGCGTTGCACTCTGCCGCATCAAACGAGTAATCTGAAAACCCATCTTCCGACAATTCCATTTCCTCAATGAATGAATCGCGGAGCTCCGTTCCCGGATTGGGGATCACCAGAGAAAAATTGGCCGTGGTCAGTCCCAGTTTACAGGCGAAATCGATCGTGCCTTTCATTTCCTCTTTAGTCTCCGTCGGAAACCCGAGCATAAAAAATCCGTGCACACTGATGTGTGCCTGGCTGAGTTTTTTCACCACGCCGGGCAGGATGGAAATATCGAGATCCTTTTTGATCATGTCCTGAATCCTCTGCGACCCAGACTCGATGCCCAGAGCCAATCGATAGGCCCCGGCGCGTTCCATTTTTTCAATCAACTCGTCATCAAAAAAATCAGCACGCAGTCCATTCGGAAAAGAGAGATGAACTTTGAGACCGCGTTCAATTATCAGGTCCATGATGCGTTTAGCGCGTTTCATATTCAGGTTGAACGTGTCGTCGACAATGTGAAATTCTTCGATGCCGTATTTGTTGACCAGCATTTCCATTTCATCCACCACCACCTCGGCGGTTCGGTACTGAATGGACTTGGCAAAAATATCGTGACAGTAGGTGCATTTGAACGGGCATCCACGCGACGTTACCAGTGGTATGAAACGTGGACTCCGGTACACGGGGAAAAAATCCATGGAACATTTGAAATTAAAATACGCTTCCATGTCGATGAGATCGTATTCTTGTGGATAGTTATCCAAATTGCGAATGATGGGGCGGGCCGTCGTGGTGATGTATTCGTCATCGCGGCGAAAAGCGATGCCAGCAATGGTGTCGAGCGATTTTCCTTCTGCCATGGCATCGATCAATTCAACGATGGTCACATCGCCTTCGCCAATGATCATGACATCGATCTGCTTGTGATTAAGAATATACTGCGGCTCGTGTTTGCAATGCGGGCCACCCAGGATCACCGGAACCCCCGGTGCCATCTGTTTGACTTTCGCCGCATCGATGAAACCGTACTTGCTTTCGATAGTCATCACGCCGATACCCACAGCATCCGGCTGGAAATTTGACAGCGCGTCTTTTAACGCTTGATCTGGATCTTCGCTTATTCTCAAGTCCAGTATGTGAGGCTCATGACCTGCACGCTTCAGCACCGATGCGATAGCGAGCAGTCCCAATGGCATGCAACGTGCCATCGATTTTTTTTCCGCCGCAGGTCTTAGTAGTAGGACTTTCATGTTGCTCTATCCTTTCAAAGGCCCGGCTATTTGCCCGCGCCTTTCATTCAATCTGAACCAGTGTATTCGGACTGACAACATCCCAGACATCCGGGAAATATTTTTTCTGCTTTTAAAAGCTGACGAAACTGCTTGGCCTTTTCACTATGCCATGGCAACGCGCCGCCGTTATCCTGTAACGAACCCAGAGGAATATGCGGGCAACTGAACGTATCGCCATAAGCCGATACCGCCGTTTTAGTCCACGGGATCAAACAACGGTAATTCTGATATGAACTCTTGTTGGAATAATATCGAACGATTTCATTGGTCGTGATGTAGTTCGGAGAAAACCGTAACCGCGTCGCCGTCCGCTCAGCCTTGTCTTCCAGTTGATCGAGCACATCGCGCAATAATTTGGGTGCGATGGTTTCCACTTCAGGCGCGGGCGTGCGCAGTTGTTCGGTATCGTCGTAACCCGGATGATGGTTGTAGGTCGCAGGATTCTTGACCGCGAAGTTCATGACCTCAACACCGAGTCCGCTGGCATAGTCATACAGCGGCACCAGATCCTGCACGTTATCTTTTCCAATGACGCAGGTGACGTGAATGAGCGGGAACTTGTTTTTCCCACGCGCCGCAACAAGACGCTCCAGACCTTCTTTGGTTTTTCGGAAGGACCCCGGAACCTGCGTGATCTTGTCGTGCAAGGCTTCGTGACCTTCCAGCGAAACGCCGATATAAAACATTCCCGGCCCCCACCAGCGCCGGACCCTGTTTGATACCAGAAATTCCACCGTGCTATCACCCAGCGTGGTGCCGTTGGTGATGACGTGCACCTTGTGTTTTCGTGTAGCGTGTTTCAGGATTTCCAGAAAATCCGCTTTCATAAACGCTTCACCACCGGTGAAGGTGATGAGACTGAATCGTGGCAGACCATCGATGGCCTGCTTGACCTGTTCGGTCGAAAGTTCTTGCGTGAATTTGCGATTGGTTTCTGTGTCCTCGATGATTTCGAGGTAATGGCACATGTCGCAACGCAGGTTGCACCGATACGTCACCTCAAAAAAAGTATGTGCCGGTGGCAGGGCGTAACGGCTGGCGAAGTGATAGGGCAAAAAAGAATACAGGCGCGGCAACCATTTTTGCAGATTCTTGAAGGTCATCATGAGGCTGTCACGACCTCCGCGTTTTCGGCGTGCGCACCCGTTAATATTTTCAGACTGCGTGGTCCTTCATTGAACAGGAGGTCGATCACGGACAGGTGGCTGAAAAATTCTGCATGAAGCTGATGGTACTCAGGGTGCACGTAGTTCTGATAGGTCAGTTTTATATTCCGCTCTTCAAATTCATCGACAGGAAGGTAGTCGCGCGCCAGGTCACCCGTGAGGTATTCATCGGCATTGAGTGCCTGACATAGAGATAGAATCTTGTCGGCTTTCTGGCCTTCGATGTTCAACTCTGAAGAACGATATATTTTCGTCTGCAAACCTAAAATTTGATTGATGGTTGCCAGCATCTCCAGACAAAAATCGACTAATAGTGCCAACTCCCTGGCGTAAACATTTTCCAGTTGCGGAAAGACCTCTTCGAAATAGGGAGCACGGGTGTAATTGTGGCGAAGGGTTTGCAGGTGTTTGGCACGCCAGTCTGTTGAATGATCGATTTGGGTTTCGAGAAGGGATTGATCAAATTTGCCACGCGTTTGTACCGGCACCGTGAGCCACATCCAGCCGGACGCTGTTCGGATGCGGTTGCGATTGCGCCAGTCGCGCCGTGTGTATTGAACATCGTCGAGAAAAACAAACGCGTCCGTTCGGGCTATCTGATCAAAATAGCCAAGCCAGGGAATGAACGAAGGTTGAAGGATGGCAATCTGCATAGGCTTATTCGGACCGGGTGCGAGCCAGGCCCGGCTCCGGTTTCCACGCATCCTTCATCCACAGGAAACGCTCCCACCAGCCACGGTTGTCGCGGTAAAAATCAACCGCGCGTGCCAGTCCGTCTTTAAGGTTTATCGTATGCTTCCAGTCTAACAGAGCCCGCGCCTTGGCGGTCGAGGAAATATGCCGGGTCACTTGTCCGGGCCGGTCGGAAGTAAATTCGATGCGATCCTGCGGCTTGCCGGTCAGCCCCAGAATCAGTTGGGCAATTTCCAGCACGGAAGTATCGCGACCGGTTCCGAGATTGATGGTCTGCCCGGCAACGGTTTCAAGCGGCGCGTGCATGACAGCATCGAGTGCATGGCAGGTGTCCTCGACAAACATCCAGTCGCGCGATGCTTCGCCCATGCCGTGCACCGTCAATGGCTGATCCAGCAGGGCACTGACAATAAAATTCGGCACCGCTTTTTCCAGATGCTGATACGGGCCGTAATTGTTGAAGGGACGGATGATCACCGCCGGAATGTCATAGGTCTGCCGGTAGGCATAGACCAATCGATCCGCCCCGGCCTTGGCCGCCGCGTACGGGCTCATCGGATTGAGCGGATGGTTTTCATCCATCGGCTCGGTCAGGGCGGTGCCGTAAACTTCCGATGTGGAAATATGAATGAATCGCTCGACAGGATATTTTGCGATGGCATCGGCGATGACATGTGTGCCGATAACATCTGTCTCGAAAAAAATCGAGTTGTCATAAATCGATTTGGCGACGTGAGACTCAGCGGCGAAATGAATCACCACGTCTGAACGTTGAACCAGTTGTTGCACCAGTTCTGCCTGGGTGATGTTGCCGTGAAAAAACTCGAACTGTCCGTTACTTTTTAGCGCATCCGGAAGGTTGTCCAGATTGCCAGCATAGGTTAGCGCATCCAGTAGAAGAATCCGGTAATCAGGATAACGGCCATGGAGATGACGGAGAAAATTGCTACCGATAAAACCGGCACCACCGGTGACAAGAACGGTCTTCATAAATTAAAACTCCCTCGGGTGCTTGCGCATGGCTAACGGACCTTGCGGTCAGCCAACGGAAAGCATGTTGCGATGCGCCCAATAATTTTTGATCGCGCAATACGGCAAGCCCATTAGCCCCACCGCAAGGTGGTGTGATGCGCTCAGAAATTATATTGTCTGCTCAGAAAAGGTTTGCACGCTAGCCCTCCGCCAGGAGTGCAAGGTGGTCCTCAATTGCTTTTCGGAATTCTCCTGAAAATCCTTTAGTGAAAAGGTTTTAGCCAGGGTAAGCGGCTCCGGGATCGGAGCTGAAAATGGAGGAAAAACTGGCGCGAAGGGAGGATTGCTGGCGACACTTGCGCCGTTGGCATCAAATGGTTGGTGCTGAGGCGACGTGATGTTTGGGTGAAACTAAAAAAAATACCGGAGCTGAACGTGTAACCCCTTATGTTAAAGGAGCTTCATCAATTCGGCGACGGTTTTGTCGATTCCTTGAGCCACCTCACCGATGGACTGCCCCAGCATGTAGGCCGGATTGCTGACGATTTTATTTTCGACATCCACCACAGTTTCCGTCACAGCCGCATTCTGGTGCCGACTGCCCATCGCCTCAATTTTGCCGCTGGTGTCAGCATCGTTACCGATGGTGAGAACGGGGCTGGTTCCTGTTCCTTCGAATATTTTTGCCATCAAGGCCGGGGCAATGCATACCGCCGCCTGCGGTTTTTGTTTGTCCTTGAACTCGTGCACCAGCCGCAGGACTTCTGGATGCACCTTGCAATGTTCGCCGTTCACTGCGAAATCGCAAAGGTTCTTGGCCGCGCCAAATCCGCCGGGAAACATCAATGCGTCGATGTCGTCCGCCTTGACGGTGGCGATGTCTTTGATGTCGCCGCGAGCGATGCGCGATGCTTCCACCAGCACGTTACGCGTTTCATCCATTTCATCGCCGGTCATGTGATTGATGACGTGCAACTGGTCGACGTTGGGGGCCATGCAAACAGCTTCGGCACCAGCACGGTCTATCGCCAGAAGCGTCAGGACCGATTCATGAATCTCGGCACCGTCATAAACACCACAGCCCGATAGCACCACGCCAATCTTCTTTTTCATCGCCTTGTCTCCGCTGAATTCATTTTGCAAAAACCTCAGTTTTCCTCAGATAATTTTAACATATTTTCAAAAGCACCCCTGCCCCACCTTCCACTTGAAGAGAGTTTTGCATAACTCAAAAATCAAAAGCAAAGGAGAGATTCTTCTTCGCCTGACGGCTCATCAGAATGACATGCTATGGTTTTCTTTCTAGCACCGCTTTCACATCTGTGTAAGAACCGCTATCCGCGTTCTTGAACATTCGCCGTGCGCGGAGCACCCGCAAGGTTTTATTTTGCCGGGGTGATCTCCAGCAGTTCCACCTCAAACACCAGCACAGAGTTCGCGGGAATTTTTGGGAGACTGCGGGTTCCGTAACCCAGCTCGGACGGGATGAAAAATTTGAACTTCGCGCCCTTGCTCATCAACTGCAACCCTTCGGTCCAGCCCGGGATCACACCATTCAGCGGGAACTCCGCCGGGGTGCCGCGCTCCACGGAACTGTCGAAGGTACTGCCATCGGTTAGCGTACCAACATAATGGACTTTTACCGTATCGATCGCCTTGGGGAAATGTTTACCATCGCCTTTCGCGATCACTTGGTATTGCAATCCGGAGTCGGTTGCCGTCACCTCTTTTTTACCAGCGTTCTCTTTGAGGAAGGCATCAGAACTCGCCTTCGCCACTTTGCCTTCTTCAGCTTGTTTCTTTTCCATCACTTCCTGGATTTTTTTCTGATAAGCCATCAGCTGTTCCTGGACTTCTTCTTGAGACATTGAACTTTTATCGTTCATCCCATCGGTGAAACCTTTTTCTACAAGAGCTTTGTCTAATTTCATTTCCTGCATCCGCTCGATATCCATGCGCATCCTGCCGCCCTGCATAGAGCCGATCGCGTAGCTGGCTTTTTGCAGATCGGTTTTCATTTCAGGGGCCGTATACACTTCAGGCGCCGGGGTCATTGACGCACCTGCCTTGACGGCCTCGACTTTGGTTTGGGTTTCTTCAGACTGTTGATTGCAGGCAGTAAGAAAGCTGGCCGCCACTACGATTGCCAATAGTTTTTTCACGAATATTCCCCTATTGTATTTATAATAAAAAGATAACGACCCAACGAGGCTCAGCAAAACCCAGGCTGGATTTTGGCATCGAAGGACATTTTAATGGAAAGACAGCAAGCATCACATTATCATAGCTAGGTAACTTTTTTGTGAAAGATGATGATTGTAGCTGATAGATTTTTTCAGAATCTTCCCGGGCAAATAAATCCCTGACCGGGCTTTTTGGGGTTCAGGGACCTTTGCATAACATTGAAATTCTATTTCCACTGTTCAAGAATAGCTATTCGCGTTCTTGAATGTGACACAGGTGCATTGAATATTGAGTTCCAAAAGCCCGGTTGCGGAAAGCATCCGACATTCCATCGAAAAAAACGGGTTCCCTGGCAAAGCGGTTAAACTGCCGTTTCGCCCGGTGTATGCCAGTTGCAAGCAACACGGCACACCGCTCGCCGAAGTGCTCACCCAACTGGGAGAAGAGGGTATCATCGGCACAATCACCGGCGACCACATTCTTTTTCAGACGCCTGAGCTTGCAGTCGAAGTAGAAGAGGTGTCTGAAAAACCTGGCGAACCGGATGAGAGCATGACCGGCACCCATCCTCCGGTATCCTCTTCGAGTAGTTTTCCAGGCGGACTCGATAATCTCGCTGAGCTTGCCGGGAACGCCATGAACCAGCTTTCGCCGGAGCAGATCAAGAGCCTCAAGGAAAATTTCGATGCCATGAGTCCTGAAGAAAAAATGAAGCTCATCCAGTTTTACGGTAACCTGTTCTCCGATCCCAAAAATAAATGAAGGGTGCCTCTGAAAATTACTTTTGGCCGCGAGCAGACCTTGGTTTTAGAGGGTCTGCGAGTTGCCGGAACAGAACATATCGAATTAATCCCACCAGTGGGTTTAATTCCCCGTGGCTTGCCACGCATTTAAAATGAGGGTCCTTGTCGGATACCCCGTCCGCTTGCGGCGGGGTTGTTCATTAGAGGTTCCCTGAAAAATTCGCCGGAGTCTGCCATGATGAAAGTCAAGGAACTGATGAGCACCAAGGTTTATACGATCAAACCGGAAGACACGCTCGACAGCGTGGTGGTGATGTTCCATTTCAATGCGATCCGACATTTGCCGGTGGTGGAGAAAGGCAAAGTCATCGGCATGGTCAGCGACCGGGATGTAAAAAAAATCCTGGGTCCTCGAAAAACCGTCAAGCACAGTAAGGGTGGAAAGGAAACCTTTGAAATTCCGAGCCGCCTGGTACGCAATGTCATGCACCGCAAGCTCACCACCATTGGCCCGGATGACAAGGCATCGGATGCGGCGGCGATCATGGCCAAACATAAAATAGGATGTCTGCCGGTGGTCAAGCGCGAACGCCTCATTGGCATCATCACCTCCACCGATATTCTGCGTGCCTTTGTCAAACTTGCAGACAAAGTACACAAACTTGAAAAACTCATGCAGACTTCCTGACTCTGTTTTAAGGGGGCCTATAATAATTCGATATTTTTTGTTCCGGCAACTCGCAGACCCTCTAAAACCAAGGTCTGCTCGCGGCCAAAAGCAATTTTTAGAGGTACCCTTAAAATTGAAGAGTCATATATGGTCCCTCATTTTTGGATCTCCAACCCGATAAAGGATTCGTCAAACACCATGCTCATTTTTGCCAAAGACATTCGTAAACGGGATCACGTTCATGCCCGGGAAGAGTTCGACCCAGCACTCCGGTCCTACATGGATTACCAGAGAAAACTGTTTCCCTACACCATCATCCGGGGCGGTCTCGATTTTGCCTACAAGGAACTCGACGATATCCTGCGTTACGTTGATAACGATCATGAGGCACCAGCCGATGTTTCCCGCCAGGATTTTCCGGCCGATGTACCGCAATGGTTCAGTTCACGTTTTCCCTGGACCTCCGCCTTCATGACTATGGAAGACATGCACGGCCTGATGGTGCGCCTGATTGGAGCGATGGATTCTTTCCGGACGCTGGAGACTCTCACCGCCTGGCATCTTGCCGTACTTTATGACACCACACACAACATCATCGAAATTTACAACGCGGCTCTCAAGGACAAGCTCGATGTCTCACGCGACATTCACCTCAGTTCCGGCGTTCCCGTTGCGTTCGAAGACTTCATCAACAATCACTGGCCGCATCTTGAGTTCATGTTGCTGTCCAAACCGGATTTTCCTCACGCTAATCTTCTCGAAAGAAATTTTCTCATCGAAGATTTCGTGAAAGCGCAAATTGGGGACGGTCTGCATCCGCTGGAAGTTCTTAAAATCGCAAATGAAAAATTTCATCTCCATAGAGGAACACTGGAACTGCTACGCCGCGATGAAATCACACCGGAACTGGCAGACCTTGAAATCCTGAAAATAGAAGACGATCCGTTCGATGCTCTATACCTCTCTAACAATGAGGGAGAGATGTCCGCTATAGATTTGGACTACGAAAGAAATTATCGGGACACCGGTAAACTGCCCCATCTTGCAAATTAGAGGGTTGCAACTTCCTGATAGATCGCTAGTATATTTACATAACAATTGAATTTCCCTTGATTAGCGTGCCACCCTGTTTGGAGATGTGGTCATCATGAGCCAGGACACCGTCATGCGACAGACCATTCATATGTGCCGTTTTTGCTCGAAAGAATTTCCTTCCTGCGAAGCGAATCCCATTCTGTCCAGGGAGTTGAATTTATCTGTGGAATCCTTGGACTCGGATCAATCGGTTGTGGCCTGTGATCGGTACGAAAGCCCGGTGGAAATTTTAAAAACGCGATTTCACGATTGATTGTTTTTCTCACTTCTTCTAATTCTCTTTCGCAAGTTTTCGAAAACCAGCTCCCAAGATATCTTTAGAATCCTAACTCTTATCAGTGGTCCTGCTTTTTCGTCCGGGACAACTGTGCTAAAGTTTTGCGTGTAACTATTTTTTGCCGACAAAAATTCCCTATTATGTCCCGATCCAAAACTCCGAACAAAACATCACTCTTTCGACTGCAAGGAACCGATGGCATCCGACGTGAAGTCGCATTGCAATCAAGGTTTCCAAAATGGTCTCCGCAACAGGTATTTCTGAGGTACAGCATTATCACGGAAGAGTTCATGGAGCGGTACGTCTATGCCCATGTGCGCCTGACTTTGAAAAACAAATCGAAGGACACCGAAAACGCGTTTGTTATCGGCTGGGATCCGCGTGATCCGAAGCGGCATTTCACCAATGCTGTGATACGCGGGGTCAGGAAAGCCGGCGCGTCCGCCTGGGTCATCGGCACCATGCCTACCCCAATGGTGCCCATGTTCGTGCAGATGAAAAACGCGGCGGGAGGCTTTATGGTGACGGCATCGCACAACCCGCAAGATCAGAATGGCATCAAGGTTTTCCTCGCCTATCGTGGATTAAAACTATTGCCGGAAAATGATATCGCCCTGACCCGAGCGGTTTTAAAGCAGGGCTCGCTAAAGAACAAACGGTTTCAAGGCAAGCTGGTGGATTTCAGGAAGGAAGCATTAACGCTTTGCGAACGGTTTCATCGGTCTCCCTTAAATTCCTGGGCTGAGGCCGATACGTTTACCAACATTATTCTGGTGGTCGACCCCGCACGCGGAGCCCTTGCAAAAATCGCGGCGAAGGTTTTCAGAAAAGCCGGGTTCAAAGAAGTGCACGAGGTCAACGCCCGGCAGGACGGCAACGTCAATCACCTTTCAGGAGTTGCCGATCTCGAAGGGACTCCCCTGATTTCGGCGGACATGATCGAAGCTGGAGGCCGGTTTGCGTGCCACAAGGCACCGCTGAAACTGTTTGAACTGGGACGCAAGCATCGCGCGAAAATCAGAAAGGGAACCTTGCGGGTTGCGGGGGCCGTGTTCGATGCCGACGGGGACCGGTTTTTTCGCCTCGAATACGATCCCTTTAAGGACCGTCTGTTGGTTTTGAGCGGCGATGAAACGGCATTTCTTCAGGCGAAATTTCTCATCACAAAATACCCTGACCGGCACCTCGCAAACTCTTACATTCATACCGTCGAGAGCGATCTCAACACCGGCGTGTCGGCGGAAGCGATTGGGCTGGAGCGGGGTCTTTCCCCTGTCGGCGATAAATGGATCCTCTGGAAGATTGCTGTGATGAGCAGTTTAAGTAGAGCTCGGATACTGACCCAGCAGGCAAAATTTCAAGGCACTCAGCAAGATCAAAAAGAAATAAAATCTGTTCTGGCGCAATGGAAGCGAGCTGATAAAAAAAATGCGCTGGACATGCCAGCTCTGCAAGGTCTCGACCGGGAACTTGATCGTTTGGAAAAAAGACTGCCCGCGCTTGATCCGGCCTTCAAAATAGAAAATGGAATTCCGCTGGCTGTGGGTAGCGAAGAAACCGGGCATAACATCACCACAGGACACCTTGAAGTCCGCCCCGGCGTTTACTCGACGGTGCACTGTGGGAACGGCTTAAAAAGCGCGCTCAACACTTTCGCGGCGACTGAATATCTATTTAAAAAGACTCCGGCAAAACGCTATTTCGCGCAACTTGAAAAACCGTTCACACCAGGGTTCAAAGGCACCTTCTACGCTTACTATATTGATCAGCCGGATTTCTATGTGGACTCGGTCATTTGGAAAAAAATCAAAAACCTGCTGACCCGATACGCCCGTGCCAACGGGTACCTCGTCAAGCAGAGCGTGTTTTCTGCGGACCCGGACATGTTGTATCTGGCATTGACCCATGCTAAAAAAAATCGGCCAGGCGCAATTTTCGTGCGCAACTCGGGTACGGAAAATAAAATCAGCATCAACCTGCGCGGTGGTCGTGGCGACAAAAAATTCTTATGCGGTGTCGGCGAAGAGGGTATACGCCTGCTCATGCAATTAATGAAAGACGCACATCATCCGCTGTACAAAGTTGAACAGGACTTACTCGACAAGATGAATTCCCGTCCGCTGGAAGCTGGCAAAGCCGGACCGGACCCCGCTCCGCGCGTATTGATGGAGATGGGCAAACAGGGATTGGTCGCGTTTTCCAAAGCCGGGTGGCGACTCACCCCGCGCGGCACGTGGTATCTTAAGCATTCGATGGGGAGCACTGAATGATAATATTCTGCGACCCAAAAAACCTGCATGGGAGACTTGCGTGATGGAAACGGCTGAACTTTTTCCGCACCTCGACGATTTTCACCATCGTTCTTTATTTGAAGACAGCCCAGCCCCGTGGTCTGCGCTCAAGAAACTGGCACCGTATCTTGCGAACTTTCTACAATCGACTCCCAACTTAGCAATCCAACTCGACACCCTTGACGGCCTGACCATCACCGACGGCTCGCAGGGTTCGGACGCAGGTTTTTTTGTGAAGGAATGGATCATGTTTGACAAAGCCACTTGCTTTCCCAAACTTGGAATTTATCTAGGCGCGGGAACGCGGCTGGAGCCCTCCGCAATTATCAAAGGACCCTGCGTTATCGGCGATCATTGCGATGTTCGGCAAGGGGCCTACCTGCGCGGCAATGTGCTGACAGGGGACCGTTGCACACTGGGCCATGCTACCGAAATCAAGAACAGTATCCTGATGAATCATACCGAGGTCGGGCATTTTAATTATATTGGCGATAGTATTCTTGGAAGCTACGTCAACCTCGGGGCAGGTTCCAAGCTGGCGAACCTTCAGTTTCGAAGTGACGACGACAAATTGAAAGAACATTTTCCGCAGATATTCATGCCGACGGCTACCGGTGAAGAAGATTCTGGTCTCAACAAGCTTGGGTCGGTGATCGGGGATCACTCGGAGGTAGGATGCAATGCGGTGCTCAGTCCGGGGGTGGTGCTGGGGGCGCATGTCTGGGTGTATCCCAACTTTACCATTCCAAAAGGCATTTACTCGCCACGGCAGATTCTATTGCCACGCGACATCAAACCGCGCAACAAAAATCGTTAGTCCGTCTCCCCCAACTTTGGGTTAAAATAGAACGTCTCAAAAAAAATACTTTGCACTGCGAGGGTGGCGGAATTGGCAGACGCGCTGGATTTAGGATCCAGTGGGCAACCGTGGGGGTTCGAGTCCCCCCTCTCGCACCATTTCATAATCGTCCCCCTTCAATTGCCCGATGAGGCAGAAAGGGAGCGAGATTGCGGCGGTTAAGACGGGAGAATGCACGTCTTCGGATGGAACAGGACATATTAAAAAAAGCGGTGGCCATCTTCTCGGAGGAACCTCGATGAAATACGTTTTCATACGGGATCACCGGGGAGCATTTCCAGTGAGTTTGATGTGCCAGCCTCTGGAAGTGGGTAGCAGTGGGTTCTATGCCTGGCTGAAGCGTCCTGAAAGCCTACGCACTCTGGAAACCGGCGTACTGATGGAGATCAAGGTGATTCATCAGAGAAGCCGGGATTGATCCATCATTCGGATCGTGGAGTTCAGTACGCCAGCAACGGTTTTCAGGCATTGCTGAAAACCCATGGCATCCAGTGCAGTATGAGTCGCAAGGGAGACTGCTGGGACAATGCGGTGTATGCTGGGACTGTTCGCCTTTCGCATTCGTCTTCAACCCCTGCTCACCGGATTTCATATAAGCATCCATCCAGCCCTGAACCTCCGACTGTTTCAAATCCTGCGACCAGCAGATTTCTACCAGCGTCTTCTCGCCTTTAATCAACTGCAATACCAACTCAGACTTACGCTTAGCCGTCCAGCGTTGAATTCCACTCTCCATCGTATGACTCCAATGGGAATACGATTCCCCATCTCCTCCGGCCTCTTCCTCAAGTGACGGGGTGGCTCCGATGGGAATCTTAACCCACACGGTGACATTCATAAATCCACTGATCACCTGTACAGTCTTTTTGGGGGGCAGTATAGAAGTAGGTTAAGCCTAATCAACTTATTGAAAGTATTGACTATTGCTGGGTGGGGGTATATATTGTTATTATCTGATCAAATGTTGGGATGGTGCTATGCCACATAATCCAGGCAATAAAAGGTATCTGATTTTTGTATTGTTGTTCCTTGGTCTATTCATGGTGGGGGTGACTCATACCATGGCCATGGATCAAATGATGCCTGTCCAACAGGATTGTACTTCTGCCTCCAAATGTTGCGATTGCACCGTACCTGAAATTTCCAAAGCCCCTGATGCTTCCCCAATTTTTTCTTTTGAAAGTGTCCCGGAAAATCTTCCTTCCGCTGATCTTGACTTCATTCCCCTGTCGTTCTACCACCCCCCAAAATAACAGACGCAATTCCTGACTTTAGTTAGCTCTTCGCAATTAGTCCGTTTGGGCTTGTTAAGCGGAGTGGTGTTCATTGTCCATTTTCCTTCGAGGGAATCATGCGTCGAAACCTCATTGGAATGTGTATTGCCCTGTCCTTGATATTTCCATTAAATTCATGGGGGCAGGAGGCATTACATTTCCGACAAAAATTAAGTGAATTTATTTCCATAGCCCTGGAGAGCAATCCCCGGCTGTTGGAAGCCCAAAACCGTATCAAATTTCACAAGGAAATCCCATCGCAAGCCGGGTCGTTGGATGATCCCATGCTGACCTTTGGAATCATGAATGCTCCTGTGGATACGTTTGTGTTGAATCAGGAGGCCATGACCCAAAAGCAAATCACCCTCTCTCAAAAATTTCCTTTTCCGGGGAAATTGGGTCTGCGCGAGAATATCGCCGCTAAAAATGTCACCGTCACAGAACAGGATTACGAGGAGCGCAAGCTGGAAATCAAACGGCAGGTCAAACAAGCCTATTTTGAGCTTTGTTTTGTCCTCGCGGCCATGGATATCACAAAGCAAAACAAATCCCTTTTAGAGCAGTTCATCAAAATTACCGAATCCAAATACTCGGTTGGGAAGGGAATCCAGCAAGACGTTTTAAAAGCGCAGGTGGAACTGTCCAAGATCATGGACCGATTGATCGGACTCAATAAAAGGAAAGAAGCAGAACAGGCGAAGCTGAACACGTTAATGAGTCGGCTCCCGCAGGAACCCATTTTCATTTCGCATGGGATTACCAAAACCCCTTATTTGTTCAAACTGGAAGAACTTCAGACAATGGCTTTGGACCATCGTCCGGTATTGAAGGAGCTTCAAGCTATCAAGGAAAAATACCAATTGGCCAAGCGGCTGGCGGAGAAAGAATACTATCCGGATTTCAATGTTGGTATCCGATACGGGCTAAGAGAAAGTAATCGTAGATTTGATCGACCGGATTTTATATCGGGATTTGTGGGGGTCAACATTCCACTTTGGCATAAGTCCAAACAAAGCCGGAAGGTCATGGAGCAAGTTTACAAAACAGACATGGTTCAGGAAACTTTCAATGATTCCAGGAACAATATATTTCTAAAAATAAAAGGAATCACCGATGAAGAAGCTCGTACAGGCGAGACCTTGAGTTTGATAAAGACGGGAATATTGCCCCAGGCGCGCCAATCATTAGAAGCCGCTTTAGCCGGTTATAGCGTGGATAAGGTGGACTTTTTAACCCTGCTCAATAACCAGGTCACCCTGTTCAACTGGGAAATCAAGTACCACAGGGAATTGACCACGTATGAAAAAAACCTGGCGGACCTGGAAAGAACAGTAGGAAAGGATTTATTTTGAATCATCCCATCAAGCCCGTCTGGAAGGATGAAGGTCAATGACGGAAAAAAATACAGAACCGGGTAACGGACCTCAGGAAGAAAAATCTGACGTTGAAAAAAAAGAGATTCCTCAGGGAAGTGAAGTTGATTTGCCGCAGGAGGTCTCTTTGCAGAACGCTTCGGAAAAAGCGGAGCCTATTGAAAATGAGGAAAGAGATGGCGGAGACGTTGCTTCCGATGATGAGATTCTTTTCCCAATGGAAGAAGAGAAACGCTCAACGTCCAGAAGCCCTTTGTCCCGTGTGGCTCGCGGGCTGTTAATGATGTTTTTTCTTGGCGTGATTTATTTGATGGGCTATGGCACACAACCTGAAGTCTTCAACCACTGGGTGGAAGATGCCGGAGGATGGTTCGATAAGGGAGTGAATAAAGCCAGGCCATTTGGCGAGGAGATGTACAAAAAAACTGTTGAGATGGTCGATAAAATTCACGGCACTGAAAGCGGTTCCAGCCAGCCAATGGGATCGGACAATATGAAGATGAAGGGAAAGCGGAAAGTAAAATATTGGAAAGCCCCAATGGTTCCTGGATACACTTCCGACCGCCCCGGGAAAAGCCCGATGGGTATGGATTTGATCCCGGTTTATGAGGACGAAGAGGGAGGGCTGGTTTCTGTCGATCCGGTGATGGTGCAAAACATTGGCGTGAAAACGGAAGTCGCCGAAAAAATAGTGCTGAGACGGGAAATCAGAACCGTAGCGCGCCTGACTTACGATGAGCGAATGATTCATCACATTCATACCAAGTATGGGGGATGGATTGAAAAACTCTATATTGATTTTACCGGACAGGAAGTCAACAAGGGAGACCTGTTGATGGAGATTTACAGCCCTGATCTGGTTTCTACGCAGGAAGAATTAATTGTTGCCTTGAAATACAATGAAGCTCTCAAAGAAAGTGCTTTTACCGAGATTCGGCGTGGAGCTTCGCGACTGCTTGAATCCACTAAAAGGCGGTTGCAGTTATTTGATGTGCCTCAACATCAAATCGATGAGTTGATTCAGAATAAACAAATCAAGAAAACCATGCATATACATTCTCCCGTCAAGGGGTTTGTGGTTCACAAAAAAGCTCAACATGGAATGCATGTGGAACCGGGGAATCCCCTGTATACGATTGCAAATCTTTCCAACATCTGGGTGCTGGCAGATATCTACGAATACGAGGTCCCCTGGGTAAAATTAGGCCAGCAGGCGGAAATGACTTTGTCTTCTTTCCCCGGAAAAACTTTTAAAGGGAAAGTCACCTTTATCGATCCATTTTTGGACCCGGAGTCCCGGACGCTGAAAGTAAGAATTGAATTTCCGAATCCCAACTGGGCACTCAAGCCGGAAATGTATGCCAATGTGACGCTCAAGGAAGAGATCACTGAAAAAGACATTGCCATTCCGGAGGAAGCTGTCATCTACACGGGTGAAAAAACCATTGTTATTGTGCAAAGACCCAAGGGTGGGTTTGAGTCCAGGGAAGTTTTATTGGGTGTCACGTCTCAGGGTTACGTGCGGGTTTTAGAAGGAATAGAAGAAGGGGAGCAAATAGTAACGTCATCGACTTTCCTGATAGATTCTGAAAGTCGGCTCAAGGAAGCTTTGGGAAAACTGGGAGGGAAAATAAAACCACTGGCAGAGAAGAGCAGTAAAAAAATTATTCTAAAAGAAATGCCATCAGCTCATAAAAATTCAGAGCCACCTTTACATAAAAACCATTAGAGGGAATAGCCGTCACATCGGGAAACTTTCTTAATGTTTGTTTTCCTTTCATCTCAAAAATATTTCCAGATTAACTGCCAAGCTCGACATCGATAGAGAGAAACAGTGATAAAAAAAATCATAGGGTTTTCATTAAAAAACCGGTTTCTGATACTACTGGTCACAGCCTTTGTTGTGGCCTGGGGTATCTACTCCATGAATCGAACTCCCCTGGATGCGATTCCGGATTTGAGCGATGTGCAGGTCATCATCTTTACTAAATTTCCGGGGCAGGCACCTCAAATTGTTGAAGACCAGGTCACCTATCCTCTGACCACGGCGATGCTCTCCGTTCCTTTCGCTAAAGTTGTTCGGGGCTATTCATTTTTCGGCCTCTCTTTCGTCTATATCATTTTTGAAGATGGCACCGATATGTATTGGGCTCGCAGTCGGGTTCTGGAGCAATTGAATTTTGTTTCCGGGCGACTGCCACCGCAGGTAAACCCATCGCTGGGACCGGATGCCACCGGTGTGGGTTGGGTGTATGAATATGCTCTGGTGGATGAAACAGGAACGCATGATCTCTCCGAACTTCGCAGTATTCAAGACTGGTATCTTCGCTACGAACTTCAAACGGTCCCTGGTGTTTCTGAGGTCGCCAGTATTGGAGGGTATGTCAAACAATTTCAGGTGGAAGTCGATCCCAATAAGTTGATCGCCTTCGACTTGCCATTGAAGAAAATCATCAAGGCCATCCAACGGAGTAACAATGATGTTGGAGGTCGTTTACTGGAGATGGCCGAAACCGAATTTATGGTTCGGGGACTGGGCACCATCCAGACTCTGGAAGACTTGAAACGGGTTCCGGTGGGAGTCGACAAAAAGGGAACACCCATTTTGGTCAAGGACGTTGCCCGCGTTCAATTTGGCCCCGAACTGCGCCGGGGACTGGTAGACCTCAATGGTCGGGGCGAGGTCGTCGGCGGTGTCGTCATCCAGCGTTACGGCGAGAACGCGCTGGAAGTCATTCGCAATGTTAAACGCAAAATGGAATCATTGAAAGCCGGGCTTCCCAAGGGAGTTGAAATTGTCCCCGTGTATGACCGATCCGGTTTAATAGAACGTGCCGTCAACAATTTAAAAGAAAAACTGATTGAGGAAGGCATCGCTGTCTCGTTAATTTGCTTTGTATTTCTTCTTCACATTCGCTCGGCTTTGGTGGCTATTGTTGTTATTCCACTAAGTGTGTTGATTGCCCTTATCATCATGAATCAACAAGGGTTGAA
This sequence comes from Nitrospinaceae bacterium, assembly GCA_029261535.1. Lineage (GTDB taxonomy): Bacteria > Nitrospinota > Nitrospinia > Nitrospinales > Nitrospinaceae > Nitronauta. The sequence continues at coordinate 30,859 of JAJDBF010000003.1, forward strand.
TGCCAACATCATGTCGCTGGGAGGCATTGCCATTGCCATTGGTGCTTTGATAGACGGAGCCATCGTCATGATTGAAAATGCGCACAAACATTTAGCCAGGGACAAAGGCAAAAAAAGCCACTGGCAGATTATTTATGAATCCGCATCGGAAGTTGGCCCAGCCCTGTTTTTCAGTTTATTGATTATGACCTCCGCGTTCCTTCCTGTTTTTACTTTGCAGGCCCAGGAAGGACGGTTGTTTTCTCCGCTGGCATTTACCTGGACTTATTCACTCATTGCGGCGGCGATTCTGGCAGTGACTCTGGTGCCCGTATTGATGGGCTATTTTATTAGAGGCTATATCCTGCCCGAACGCTACAACCCGCTTAATATTGTATTCACCTGGTTATTCAAACCGCTCATATGGCTTTCTCTTCGCCTAAAAATTCCGGTGTTGATTTTGGCCCTGGGCATTGTGGCCGCAACATGGATTCCTCTCGAACGCCTGGGATCGGAATTCATGCCTCCGCTAAATGAAGGGGATCTCCTTTATATGCCAACGACGCTTCCCGGCATCTCTATCACCAAGGCACGGGAACTCCTCCAGCAAACGGACAAAATTCTGATGACGTTTCCGGAAGTGAAACAGGTTTTCGGAAAGATCGGTCGGGCCGAAACCGCAACCGATACCGCGCCTTTGAGTATGCTGGAAACCACCGTCACTCTAAAACCGGAAAATGAATGGCGACCGGGAGTGACCCAGAAATCCCTGATTGAAGAAATGAACCTTGCACTAAAAATTCCTGGCGTTACCAATGTGTGGACCATGCCAATAAAAAATAGAATTGATATGTTGTCCACAGGCATCAAAACTCCCGTAGGCATCAAGCTTGCCGGGAATGATCTGGAAACCCTCGAAGCTCTGGGTCAACAGGTAGAAAAAATAATTAAAGATGTCCCCGGTACTGCCAGCGTTTTTTCCGAGCGGGTGGTCGGAGGAAATTATCTGGACTTTAAAATCAATCGGGAAGAAGCCGCGCGGTACGGCCTGACCGTTGGCGATGTTCAGGACATCATTCAAACAGCCATCGGGGGAATGAATATCACGACAACCATCCAGGGATTGGAGCGCTATCCCGTCAACGTCCGTTACAGTCGGGAGCTTAGAGATAATTTTAATAAATTACAACGCGTCCTGATTCCAACGCCACGCGGCGAGCAGATTCCCATGGCGCAGGTCGCCGATATCTCAATCAAAAAAGGACCACCCGTAATTAAAAGTGAAAATGCCCGATTGAATGCGTGGATTTATATTGATCTGAAAAATATCGACGTCGGCACCTATGTGGAAAGAGCCCAAAAAGTTGTTGAGCAACAGTTGAAGATTCCACCGGGATACACGCTGACCTGGAGTGGTCAGTACGAATACATGATACGGGCCAAAGAACGATTGAAAATAGTTGTTCCCGTGACGCTGGTCCTCATTTTTGTACTTCTCTATTTAAATTTTCAGCGGGTGACCGAAGCGGTCATCGTCATGCTGTCTCTGCCAATGGCGTTGATAGGCGGCGTCTGGATTTTATATTATCTGAAATATGAACTGAGCGTCGCCGTGGTCGTCGGCTTTATAGCCCTCGCAGGCGTCGCGGCTGAAATCGGAGTGTTGGTGCTGACCTATTCCCGCCAGGTCTATGAAGAAAGAAAAAGGGAAGGAAAAATTAAAACCAGCGGCGACGTATTGAAGGCCGTACTGGATGGCACCTCCTCCAGAATACGTCCCATCATGATGACCGTGATTTCCACAATAGGAGGACTGGTTCCCATCATGATGGGAACAGGCACCGGGTCCGAAGTGATGAAACGCATCGCCGCACCCATGGTGGGAGGAATGGTTTCCGCCACTCTTTTAAACCTGATCGTACTTCCCGCGCTCTATGCGTTGGTTTTACAATTCAGGTTTTGGGCAGAAGGAAACAGCTCCAACGCCACTGTCGTTTGACACCGGACCACCTAGCGGGTGCTCCGCGGACCTCGCGGTCGGCAAATAAAAAACATTGCATGTCATTCTGACTCCTCGCCGGAGGGGCAACGAAAACCTCCGCACGTCATTCTGAGCGAAACGCAGTGGAGAGAAGAATCTCGCCTTGGGTTTTGATTTTTTTTGGTTTGAGCCTTTCCATTGTCACCCTGAGCTTAGAGCCTGTCCTGAGCTTGTCGAAGGAAAGGGCGGCAGTGACACAAGGATGGGTGCTGGGCGCACAACCAGCCCTGAGCCTATCGAAGAGGCCAACAGAGAGCAGGGTGATTCACCACTTGCAGTCAAGAAAGGATTTACCCCCTTTATTTTGTTCTGACGGCAAAGGAGGGCAGAATAAAATCTTATTGTGTGCCAACAGCTCTCATTAAAACAAAATACTTTTTGGTTGCTTAAAGTTTTTAGGCAATGAAGTATTCTTGTTTAAAACTATGAGTCTTGTGGTTTTTAATGATGCATGCGATACAGACCCTGTCTCCGACAAGTCAATGAAAACTGCAAAAATCCGCGAGTAACCCTCTAGTATTCTCTCAATATCGTTTTGAATTTTCGGTTTAATGTGATCTGCCGATCTGTTAATTCCTAAGCCGAATAGTTTTGTGTCCAAATGTATAAATATAAAACCGGGGTGATCTTTAAGTGGTGGATTCAAGTTTGAAGTGCAACGGTTAGTGGTGGTTTCTTTTTGCAGAATAGTTCATGTGGTGTCTTATACCCAAGCGTTTTTCTTGGTCTGTGATTGAGTCGGTCCATGATGATTTTCAGTTGTTTGTCAGTGA
>JAJDBF010000004.1 GCA_029261535.1 Nitrospinaceae bacterium
AAGAAGCCGAGACTGCTCGCCTGGCCGAAGAGGCCCGAGTGGCTCAAGAGCAAGCTGCCCAGGAAGCAGAACAACAACGGCTAGCTGCTGAAATTGAGGCGGAGCGAGAGCAGGCTTTAGCTCAAAAAGAACAGGAACTGCAACAACAGGCCGCCGACGCCCGCCGGCTGGCTGAAGAAGCCGAGACTGCTCGCCTGGCCGAAGAGGCCCGAGTGGCTCAAGAGCAAGCTGCCCAGGAAGCAGAACAACAACGGCTGGCCGAGGAAACGCAAGTGGCCCAGCCACAAAACGTCATACAGAATAAACAAACGCAGACCGATGGGATTGGCGATGTACTTGAGGACTCTTCTTCAATGGATGAGATCGCAAACGCCCCCATCGATAGTTCCGTGGTTGACGCATCTTCAGAACAGACAACCGGATTCGTGGGGTTCTTTGAAAACATCTTTGGTGGCAATAATTCTGATGTTGCGCCAGAGACACTGGAGGAAGGAATCCCCTCCGATCATCTGCAAACGTCTGAATCACCAATCGCTCAGACTCAGGATTCTCAACCCGAACCTATACTTGAAGCTCGTCTACGCCCTTCGGATTTACCAAAAGCACTTTCTTCGGAAGTATCCGGGAAAGACGATGCTCCAATGGTCTTTATTCCAGCAGGAGTATTTACGATGGGGAGTACCTCTGAAGAGGTTGCAAGTATCTTAAAAGATTTTCAAGGTATCCCTTTTGAAGCCTTCAAGGCCGAATTCCCTCAACACCAGGTTACCTTGAATGCGTATGAAATTGATCGTTATGAGGTCACGGTCAGCTTGTATGGACGCTTTCTTGAAGCAAGGAACCACCCCCCCCCCAAATTCTGGAACAATGAACGCTTCCATCAACCCGCCCTTCCAATCTTAGGTGTGACATGGTATGACGCGAAAGCCTACTGTGAGTGGGCTGGGAAACGGCTTCCTACCGAAGCAGAATGGGAGAACGCTGCACGCGGCCCAGAGAACTATCTGTATCCCTGGGGTAATTATTGGGGCTCCGTCCACGCGAACACAGCTAGTTATTGGGCTGGCCAGGCCTTATCCTCATCAGACAAGTGGGCATCCTGGATGCAAGCGGCATTGAATGAAAAAAAGGCTGGCCCGCTAGCCGCAAAAGAGTTCACCAAAGGGAAAAGCCCTCACGGGCTCCACAATATGTCTGGGAATATTTCCGAATGGGTAGCCGATTGGTTTGCACCCTATACGGATCAAGCCACCATGGTACATAACCCGCAAGGGAAAGATTCGGGTAGCATGAAGGTCCATCGAGGTGGGTCTTGGAGTGTCCCATTTGTTTTTGCGAGGACCACCTATCGGGCCAGAGAAAAACCTGAAAATAGTAGTCCTTATATCGGATTTCGTTGCGCCAGAAATTCTTAAAGTATCCCGCTATTTCCTCATCGAGCATTCTGCGTTCCCCCAACTCATCTTCCTGAGTTCTTAAGGCTACGAACATCTTTTGGGACCTCCCTATCCAAACAAGGACAACATAAAACAACGGCTCAGTAACCTGGCCAAGAACCCACCCTTGCCCGAGGGTGAAGCCTGAAAGTCCGCGTTAGTGTCTGGACCCCTTCGCAACGTATTGTCTACCCCTATTGATCAACGAGCCTCGCCCTGCCATCAGCGAGAAAGATTCATCATTTCAAGGCCTGGCCTCCAAACGGTTGGCGGACAGGTACAGGAAGAAGGGCCGAACCATTTACGCCAGGGCCTTCCCTTGTAAGGCTAAGGCTGCAGCACGAAATCCAAAGACGACGCCCCGAGATTCGTAGCCGGGCCGCGACCGTTCGTAATCTCTCCCGTCGTCTGCCACACCACAACCAGCCTATCTTTTGTCCGTTGCCACACCACATCGTCCCAGCCATCCCCATTCACATCCTTAACCGCCAGGATGACCCAACTAGTCGGCACACTCCCGAGACCGATGGCGGTTTCGACGCTGGTCTCCGCCGTCATTAGCCATATGACAACATCCCCATTACTCTTGTCCCGCCACACGAAATCAGAGCGGCCATCTCTATTCATATCCCCTATTGCCGTGATAGCCCAATTGCTGGCAGGCACCCCAGAACCAGGGAAGGTAATCTTCGCACGCCGGCCAGCACTATTGACCTGCCAGACCATCGTGCGCCCATTAATTCGATTCCACCAAATCAGATCGGACCGCGCATCTCCATTAACGTCGGCCACCTCTTGAATTTCCCAAATCAGCGGAACTCTTCCAAGGAAGGTGATTCCCCCACGCTTGCCCGCTTGGGTCATCAGCCACACCATGGTCGACCCATTGTTCGTATTGCGCCACACCAGATCCACTCGGCCATCCCCATTCACATCCCCCACACTCTTGATTTTCCAAAACACGGCTACCGCGCCGGGAAAGGAAATCGTGCCCGGCCGGCCAGCAGCGGTCATCTGCCACACCATCGTCGCCCCATTGGTCGTATTGCGCCACACCAGATCGGCCCGACCGTCTCCGCTTATATCCCCAACACCCCGAAGGGCCCACCCTGCTGGAACCCTTCCAAGAAAAGTTTGCCCATCACGGAGCCCTTCCTCCGTCATTAGCCAGGCCAGAGCCTGTCCATTCTTGAAATTCCCCCACAGCAGATCTTCTCGACCATCACCATTCACATCACTCCCATTTGCGGAAGTGGGAGGAAGAGCAGTCATTCCTGTGGTGAGATAAAAATTAGGGCCAGAAAGGGGAATAGAGACTCTGGCGCGCTGCGTGTCCAGACCAATGGCTTCAAACAATATATTCTTGGGTTTTCCATTCGCATTCATATTTTGACCGGACAAATGAAACAACCGACCAACCCCTGGACCAAACCCAATGGTTTCGTTCTCTCGGAAATTTGGGAAATTTGGTTTCCCTCTCGTCGCACCATTCGACAGATTTTTAAATATTTCGGCCACCCCCGTCACCTTATCCAGCCTAAATATGGTGGCGGCAGGAATAAATTGTCCCTGGGTGATTTCAGTATTCCCAGTTATGGCATACAACTTTCCACTCGAATCAAAGGTAAGATCGACAAACACTCCCCTCAATTCCGCTACACGGGTAACAACTCCGCTCACTGGATCAATCATCACTAACTGGGTAAACCCATTGGCCCTTGGCAGAGGTCCACGGAGTAACCCCCACAATTTGTTCGTGTTCGGGTCAAGGGCCAGGCCGACTCCTCCCTCAATGTCAAGATTCCCCGAAGGAACAAGTGGAATCGTGCTGAGAGTCTTTCCCGTCTTGAGATCAATAGTTCGCAAGGTGGGGTCCAACCCATCCAAGGAATAAAGGACCGATCCAATTAACGCTAAGGCTTGGGCACCATGGTCGAGGTCCCCTATCTTCTTCACCACTCCCCTCGCAGAAATATTGAACAGAAGGCTAGCCCGTATATTATCCACCTGTTGAACACTAACCAGGAAAGAATCCCCACCCAGGAAATTCGTGGAATTCGCGGCAAACCTGGCCGCGACGGCCTGATCCTTCGTCATGGTGATCGTACAGGAACCGGTACCCGTACACCCCCCACCACTCCAGCCCAAAAACGTCGAAAACCCATTGTCTACCGCGTTCAGCGTCACCTTGGTGCCAAACCTATAGATTTCTTCACAGTCCGACCCACAGGAAATACCATTTGCGGTACTCGTCACCGTCCCAAAACCTGCGGGGATTTTGCGGACCCCCAATGACGGAGTAATCTCAGTAAAGATCGCGGTGACGGCCTGATCACGGTCCATGGTGATCGTACAGCCGCCCGTCCCCGAGCACGCTCCGCTCCACCCCGCAAACGTCGAGTCCGCAGCAGGACGGGCGGTCACCGTCACCCGGGTCCCATGAGCAAAGGACGCGGCACACGTACCCCCGCCCTTACTACAGGAAATCCCGCCCCCGCGCACCGTCCCGTTGCCGCTCCCACCGGCGGTCACCGTCAAACGACGTTGTAGCAGGGTAAAGATGCCCGTGACCGCCTGATCGCCGTTCATGGTGATCGTACAGCCGCCCGTCCCTGAACACCCCCCGCCACTCCAGCCCACAAAACTCGAGGTCGCGGGGTCGGCGGCGGCGGTCAGCGTCACCTGGGCGCCCTGATCAAAGTTCGCTGCACACGTGCCTCCCCCTTTACTGCAAGAGATCCCGCCCCCACTTACCGTCCCGTTGCCAGTCCCACTCACAGTCACCGTCAACCGGCGGACCTGGGTAAAGACCGCGGTGACCGCCTGATCACGGTCCATGGTGACCGTACAGCCACCAGTCCCGGAGCACGACCCACTCCAACGCTCAAACTTCGAGCCCGTAGTGGGACTGGGGCTCAGCGTCACCCGAGTCCCATGATCAATGTCCCGAGCACACGTGCCTCCGCCTTTACTGCAGGAGATCCCGCCCCCACTTACCGTCCCATTGCCGGTCCCATTGACGGTCACCGTCAAACGGCGTTTTAACAGGGTAAAGATGGCCGAAACCGCCTGATCGCGGTCCATGGTGATCTGACACGGCGCAGTACCCGAACACGCCCCACTCCAGCGCTCAAACCTCGAGCCCGAAGCAGGAGCGGCGGTCAGCGTCACTCGAGCCCCTTGATCTAAGGACGCGGCACACGTGCCCCCGCCTTTACGACAGGCAATCCCATTCGGCCCGTTCACCGTCCCGTTGCCAGTCCCGCTGGCAGTCACCGTCAACCGGCGAACCTGAGTAAAGATGGCCGTGACAACCTGATCGCGGTCCATGGTGACCGTACAGCCGCCGGTCCCAGAACACGCCCCGCTCCAGCGCTCAAACCTCGAGCCCGAAGCGGGACTGGCGGTCAGCCCCACCCGGGTCCCATGACTAAAGGACACGGCACACGTGCCTCCGCCTTTACTGCAGGAGATCCCGCCTCCACCACCCACAGTTCCGGTTCCCGTCCCGCTGACGGCTACCGTCAATCGGCGAGGAATCAGATTAAAGAGGGCCGTGACTGCCTGAGCCCTGTCCATGGTGACCCGACACGTCCCAGTACCCCCACACGCCCCACTCCAGCGCGCAAAGCTCGAACCGGAAGCGGCATTAGGGAGCAGCGTCACCTGGGTCCCATGATTAAAGTCCCGAGCACACGTGCCCCCGCCTTTATTACAAGAGATCCCACCCCCACTCACAGTCCCATTGCCGCTCCCGCCTACGGTCACCGTCAAACGCCGTTGAATCGGGGCAAAGGTGGCAAAGTTTACAAACAATCCGTCAGGGGTAGTAGTGTTTCTAAAAAAAGTGACCCCCACGCTCCCAATTGATAAACTGCTATCAACCCTTGACGAAACTAAGCTCCCATTGATGTAGAATTTCAGCGAAGACCCATCCGCAACGACTCGAAGTTCATTAAATTGATTGGCTCTAATGGCAGATGATGATGTAAAACTTTGGAGTGTTGTAAAAGTGCCGTTCACCCGTTTGGAAATATTAAATCTTCCGGTTTGTTTTGTTACTGCAAATCGATAGAAATTTGCTGGGAGGCCGTCACTTGCAATAGCCCCTGATGCTCGAATAAAGATAGCATTGGAACAGTTATCGCACCCCGTGGTGCCCCGCGCAATCATTGCACGGAAGTCACCATTTATAAATGTTGAGTTACCAATTGAGGAACCAAATGTTGTAGTGGCCCATTTATTTTGAATGCCAGTGGAAAAAAAATACCCAGGGCTCACCACATTCCAAGTACCGGAAACTCGCCCCCAATTAGGAGCCGTGGTGCCGGTATTAAACTGTTCGTTAAAACTCGAAATGTGGGTCGCTAATCCAGAAGTGGTACCCACTAAAGTAAGGATAAGCACGACTACGCTGGTGATGAACCCTTTCATCTCTATAACCTCCCGTTATAAAGCTTCCTGCATTTATCCGTGCGTTATTTCAACCTGCCTGAGGGGATAGTGCGAACCAAGCTGTGGCCGACCCAACACCCAACGACTATCGCTTCCTTTTCCTTCTGAAATTTACCTTCGCGTGGTCCAAACTGCCATGAGATCACGCCCAGACCTCGGCCCCTTCGAACCATCGTGTTCCTTATTTGCGCATTTTGTTCGTGCCACAAAGGGAAAGCCCCTCCCAGGACCCTACGATCGGTCAAAACAAGGATTGTCTTATTTTTTTTTGAGATTCCTGTACTTTCAGATCCTTACTCTTTCCGAATCAGGCACACCAGCCCCAGGGTACTCTATTGGCCAGACTCAATCGCCTGAATGATGGCTTGTTGTTCCTCATCAGACATGTGCGTGATGTCTCGTTCAGGATCAAACGGGTCCCCAGTGGGTAAATCGAGTGTCTGAAGAATAGCTTGTTGTTCCTCCTCCGACATAGGCGTGATGTCTAACTCCGGTTCAAACAAGTCCCCAGTGAGTGACTCAAGTGCGTCGACTAAAGCGAATTCTTCCCCTTCCGACATGGGTGGCGAGTCCACCCCCGCGTCTGCCATGGCGGCCCAAGGCTCTTCCGCCTCTGGAGACGGAGACGTGAGACTCCGCCTCCTCTGGGCTTTAATGGTTTGCTCTTCCACCCCGTCGGCTAGAATTTTTCGCACGACAAAGATGTGCTGGATTTGCCCTTCGTGATCCATCTTCAACGCAAAATCCCAGGTTCCCAAATTTTTTTCCAACGCCTCCTGAATTGATGCCTGCTGCAAGTCCACCGAGACGAGCGTGGCTAATTCTTCGTAAGCAACCTTATAGTCAATTCCCAGCTGTTCATGAAATTGGTCTAACAGGATTTTTAGGGGCAAATGAGTCACCCGACCCGACACGCGCCCTTGCTCAATCTGTAAAGGGCCAGGACCATTCGACGTCAACCCCACTCCATTCGATTCCGCCACACCCAGACTGACAAGGAAAAGTCCGAAGGCCAACATGGAAGCAATACGTTTTCTCCCAGTGGTAGGCTCCATCAGTATCACCCTTTAAGGTTTCACCAGACATGTATGTATCTATTAATTAATCGTTCATTGAGCATTGCCCTGAGTACTCTCTCAATTACGTTAAATAAAATCAAGTGAGCACTCACAACGACACAGGCACTCCCTTTTCCCTTCCCTGGAATGACTTGATTCCTCAAAAACGAGGGCTAGGCCCGGTCCCTTGCTTGTGATGGTGCCGAAGAATCAGCTGGTCATTCTCGACGCCAATGACCATATCTCCATCGGCGGTCAACAGGATTTCTTCGCCGGTTTGGGCATTGCGGCTCACTTCAAAATAGCCTTGATTGACGCCTGTGATCGGGACACTGGTGGCATCAAAATTCTGACGGAAAAATACAAGATACCGTTTGCCGAGCTCAAACTCCGGCATGCCATGAACGAGGACTCGCGTTTGGCCATCGGTCCCTCCCGCCATGCGAAACGTTACGGTAGCATCCACTTCACCAATGATGTCTCGCTCAACCGTCAAGGTGACGTCAGTCATCAGCATTGTCCATTTTTCAATGCCTACGCTTTCTGGAGCAGACAACCCGTCCTATCCTTGAACGCCTGCATCCGATACGCCTTCAGCATCTTCATCTGCAACTACAGAAGATGGGGATTTTGGCGGTACATGCGTTTTCTGCAACGACTGTTCGACGTCAACCCCTGTCCAGATAGCTTTAAGGTCAGTAACAGTGCCCTCGACAACCAAGCTCGACTGCTTGACCATTGCGCCAAATTCAAGCGGTATAATGGTGGTCGCCATCCCGGACCAAAGCTAGTAAAAAAACGAACGCATTGGTAATTAAGTAACTCATCTCTATAGCCTCCTTACTAATCGACTAACGTCAACGAACCGCCGGAAGGGCTTGTGGTAAATCGAGTTGAGGCCGACCCAACACCCAAGGACTACCATTTTTATTTTCTCTCGGAAATTAATAGTCACGCCGTCTGGCTCCTTCACCGATGAAAAAGTTGGAATAATCTGGTTTTTGATCGGGCATCTCTACCGTAACAGCTTCTCCCTGCTGAACACCTAAAACCACCTTCTCCCCAAGAAGGCTCGACTCTGCCCAACTTTGCTTCCCGCACTGGTGGTGGACGAGGGACAAGAAAAGTCTTCCAGTTCACACCAAGGACAAAATTTTTAAGGCTTTAGCAGCCATTCCTATGGCAGGCCTCCGGGAAAAGTGATCGGGCCGCGCCCGGCCGCCGCCGTCATCTGCCACACCGCCGTTGCCCCGGTGTCTGTATTGCGCCAGATGAAATCCGCCCGGCCATCTCCATTCACATCCGCAACATCCCGCAGTTCAAACGCCAACGCCGCACCGCCGGGAAAGGTGACGGGGCCGCGCCCGGCCGCCGCCGTCATCTGCCACACCATCGTCGCCCCCGAACGCGTATTGCGCCACACGAAATCCGCCCGGCCATCCCCATTCACATCTGCGACATCCCGCAGCTCAAACGTTAGCGGGAGGCCCCCAGGAAAGGTGACGGGGCCGCGCCCGGCTGCCGCCGTCATCTGCCACACCATCGTCGCTCCCGAACGCGTATTGCGCCACACGAAATCCGCCCGGCCATCCCCATTCACATCCGCAACATCCTGCAGCTCAAACGTCCGCGATACACCTCCGGAACAGGCGGATGTGCAAGCGGTCAAGGCGGTGGTAACAAAAAAATCAGGGCCTAGAATGGGAATAGGCGTGCTTCGAGCCCTCGTCCCCAGATCAATGCTTTCAAACAAAATATTCTTGGTTGTTCCGTTCGCATCGATATTTTGACCGGACAGATGAAACAGCCGCTCAGCCACCGGGCCAAACCCAATGGTCTCACCCAGTCGCGCATTATTTTGTCCCTGAACGGCCCCATCCGACACATCCAAAAATTCCGTCGTCACCCCTGTGCCCTTATCCACCCTAAATATCCGAGCCGGGCGAATAAATTCACCCTGGGTCACTGGTCTATTGCCGGATATCGCAAACAGATTTCCATTCGAATCAAAGGCAATATCTGCAAACCGCCCAAGCATTTGTCGTATAGAGGTGACCACCCCTGTTCCGGGAGCAATCCGGACTAATTGTGTCGATCGATTTCTTTCCGTCGGTTCCTTGAGTAACCCCCACAAAATGTTCGTCGTAGGATCCAAAGCCAATCCGGTCCCTCCCTCAATGGGAACGCCCGGTAAAACAAGGGGGATCGTGGAGAGCGTGGCTCCCGTTCTCGGATTGATGGTGCGCAGGGTGGGCGTATTCCGATCCAAGGAAAAAAGGGTTGACCC
>JAJDBF010000005.1 GCA_029261535.1 Nitrospinaceae bacterium
CAATGTCTTTCGTGGCCGTTCGTTGAGCTCCCGTGCCACGGCATCGAGTTGGGCCTGGCTGTGCGCCGAGAGGTCGGTGCCCTTGGGGAAGTATTGGCGCAGCAGCCGGTTGGTGTTCTCATTGGTTCCCCGTTGCCATGGGCTGTTTGGATCACAGAAGTAGACCTCTAGATTGGTTGCCAGCGTCAGGCGCTTGTGATCGGCAAGCTCCTTGCCCCTGTCCCAAGTGAGCGACCGGCGCAACTCCTTGGGCAGTTTTTTCGCTTGGCTAATGAGGGCGGCCACAACGCTCCCGGTGTCCTTGTTTGGCACCTTGACCAGGAGCACGTAGCGGGAATGACGCTCGACCAGCGTTGCAATATAGCTGTTGCGGGAACCGGCGATCAGGTCTCCTTCCCAGTGCCCGGGGACGGCGCGGTCCTCCACAGATGCGGGCCGTTCCCGGATCGAGACCGCGCCCGTGATCTGCCCCAGCCCATCGCGCTTCAGACTGGCGTGGCGGGAGCGACGGATCGTGCGCGTCGCCCGCAAATGCGCCAGCAATTCCTTCTTCAGAACGCCCCGCGTCTGGATGAACAGGCTCCGGTAGATCGTCTCGTGGGACACGCGGCGGTGCTCGTCGTCAGGATGGTTGCGTTTCAGCCACCCCGCAATCTGCTGTGGTGACCACTTGCGCTGAAGCTTGAGGGATATTGTCCGGCACAGCCCCCGCCGGCAAGCCAGCTTGCACGGCTTGGGACGCAATGCCCGGTCCCACGCCGCCTGATCCGACCGCGTGGCCCGGTAACCGGTGCGTCCGCCATTGCGCCCCACCTCACGGCTGATCGTCGAAGGCGCGCGACGCAATTGCCGCGCTATGCACCGAAAGGACAGCCGCGCCCTCAGACCCCGGGAGATCTCTTCGCGCTCACAAAGCGTCAGGGCCAACCTCGATCTTGAGCGCGCCGCAGGACGAATGCCACCCGTGCGCGCCAACAGCGGAAAAATCGAAGACGAGTTCCGATCAAACCTGCGGCCAATCGAACTCATCGACTCCCCGCGCTGCCAACGATCCCAGATCTCAGACCTTTGCTTCTGCGTAAAATAAATCCTCTGCCGATATCCCATCTTGAACACTCCATCTCTCCAAAAAGACTAGAGTGTTGCGGCGACCCGTTGAATCCACCGCCAGAAGCGGACATTGGGCACCCCCTGATTATGGCGTGCAGCCAATCTCCTCACGCAAACACATTTTGGTTTCCCTATTGATGCAACTATTGCTCCCATCCCCTTCGCAATATTCCCGGGCTCTTGGTTTGCAAAAGGCATAATCCTTGCTGTTGCAACGGGCCACTTGTTCTTCCCGCCCAGCCATAGACACGCATTTTGACCCGCTCCTCGTGAAGCCCGGCCCGCAGAAGGACGCGACTTCTGAATTGGGGATGCATTGCCCTTCGAGGAATACCGTTCCCGAACGGCAGCCTTTGGGTTTCGCCGTTTTCTTGGGTTTCTTGCGCCTCGGTGCCGCGCGGACTGGCTGGCAGAACCCGGCCTCCGTCCTTCGGGCCTCATCCAGCGCGGTCTGTGACGGCTCGCCGCCGAGACGCAGGCCCGCTTGGCTGGAAAACCTGTTGAGCGCGGCCCTGCTTCCACCTCCCCATATTCCATCCACAACGCCGGTCAGGCAGCCAAGGCGCTTAAGCTCTTTTTGCAGCAGGGTTGCAAGGGGCGGCGCGTTGGTCGGGGCAGCCCTAGGAGCAGCAGTCGGCACGCACCGCCCCTGCGAAAAAGCATACCCGGCGGAACAGGTTGGTTGAGGAGTGGTAGATGGTGCCGCAGTGCGGCTGCTGGAATTGTTGCATACAATTGCGATCACCTTGCATTGTCCTCCCTGCTTCCTGCATTGCTGCAAGGCTTTTTTTGTTGCGGCGTTTTCATTGGGACCATAATCAGCGCCCCAACTATCGGGTCCATGAGCGAGCGCACCGCATTCGTTGGTCTGGATCTCAACTGCAAATTCACAGTTGCGGCCTCCGTTTTTCCTGCAATCCTGCTTAGCCACCCGGTTGGCCTCATCCTGAGATTTAATGTCCCACGAAGAGCCGAACTCACCACCTACACCGGGGGAATAGTATATGGCCCCCCACGCGTCTTTGGACTGCGCTGAAACAGGGGATACGGCGGCGATCATATATAGGGGGATGAGAAGTATAAGGGCGCTTAAGACCAGTAGCCTGGACAAAGGAACTAAAGACATGGTTTTCCTTCCTTAAGGAACGAGCCTGAGGAAAGAACAAAGCGACCACAAATGTGCAGCACTGCGATTTTGCCCCCAGAAACAGATCACAATCTTGCCGAAGGACGCCTCCTGAGGAGGCCTTGATTAAGGGGTCATGAGATGCCCCGATCCGCGACAGGATTAGAGCCTAGCAAGATTTTCCGAATAAATATTATTTTGTGGGCTTGAATGTCCGCTTTGGGTCATGTGTGGACGGCTCCCTTTTGGCAAGGGTTATTTTGAGGTTTGTGCAAACTGGTCGGGTGCAGTCATGTGTCCGGCCTGTTGATGCGGCACTGTTCATGGCCGCTGGCCCTAATGCGATCCGCG
>JAJDBF010000006.1 GCA_029261535.1 Nitrospinaceae bacterium
GAAATCAAAACCGCTCGACCAGGTCACTGACAAACAACTGAAAATCATCATGGACCGACTCAATCACAGACCAAGAAAAACGCTTGGGTATAAGACACCACATGAACTATTCTGCAAAAAGAAACCACCACTAACCGTTGCACTTCAAACTTGAATCCACCTATAAATAAAGGAGGCATCGATACTCTAATAAATAAGTGGAATTTTTATCACAAAATAGCCTCTTAACTAGTAGAGGGGCTAAGGTTTGAACTTCCTCTGCAATGTCCCGTTGAGTCTTCTCTTTCTATGTAAAAGTAGAAAGGTTATTGAGAAGCTGTCTTGGTGCTTTAGTTATGACCGCATTTGATAATCAGCTGATTTTGATAGTGGATAGCGATCCAAAATTCCTGGATATTTTGCTGAATTTGGTTCGTATTGGTGGGTTTAATGTGGAGGGAAAAACAAATTGGACTGAGGGAATAAGTTTTACAAAAAAAAACAGCATTTTTTTAGCAATGACCCAAATTTGCTTTTTAAAACCTCTCGAGTTTAAATTATTCAAGACAATACAGGATGTCTCGCCAAAAACCATTAGGTGCGTATATTCCGATACACAATGTGTTTACAGCGATTTGGGAAAGTGTTCTCACCCCAAGGCAAAATCTTGGACAAATTCATTATTAAAGGATGGAGAAATCCACGAGTATTTTGAAAAGTGGGATGTGGATCATATTCTGGATCGAATAAGGTATTGGTTTGGGATTTATAATAAATCGTAATTACAATCAGTAAAAATATTTTTTCCGACCGTAAACACCGATATCTAAAAAGCTCTTATACTGCCCCCCTCAAAAAAGACTGTACAGGTGATCAGTGGATTTATGACTGGTCTTCCTCTGGAATAGTGGACACGAAGAAAGTGATGAATATAATCATTTTTGGAGGTGTTTAAATGGGTGGATTCACGGCAAAATCTACGAGACCCGGCAACAAGCGAAGACGGTTATTTTTGAATACATCGAAGTGTTTTACAATCGGCAACGTCGGCATTCTTATCTCGACTACCTCAGTCCGGTAGACTTTGAGAAACAAAATGCGGCTTAATTAACTGTCCACTTGTTCCGGGGAAGATCAGTGGCCTGTTTTTTGAATACCGCAACGCACCATAAAATTGTGGCGGCCCCACTTCGACAGGGTAAGAATAGGCACTCCTGTTCAAGAACCGCTATTCGCGTTCTTGAATGTGACAAATATTTTATAGAGCTCACAATACTTCACTAGTCCTACTTTAAGTTTTTTCATATATAATCAGTCCCGTTTGTAGATGGATCCGATCAACTGGAGGCGTTATGCCGATCAAGTTTTATGGTTACAACAAATGCGGCACCTGTCGAAAAGCAAAAAAGGTGCTAGAAAGCGCAGGCGTTAAGTTCCAGGATTTCGACATCACGGAAACACCGCCGCCGAAAACTGTATTGAAGAAAGCGATGAAAGCCTGTGGCGTGAAAAAGCTGTTCAACGTCAGCGGTGTGCAATACAAGGAACTCAAAATAAAAGACAAGATCAAAACGATGACCGAAGCCGAAGCACTCGACCTGCTGGCGGGTAATGGTCGCCTCGTCAAACGACCGATCACGGTGGACGGTGATCGCATCACCGTTGGTTTCGATGAAAGTGAATTCACCTCGACATGGAGCTGACTTTCTCTCAATGAATCTTGCGCTCATCATGTCGCGCCTGTGTAGCGAGCATCCGGTCGCACTTGAAGAGGAGATCGTCTCGCACCCGCAACTGGCAGCGGTGCTGGTCACCTTGTTTCATAAAAGCGGCAAGCCGCACGTTCTGCTCATCCGGCGTTCCGGCAACCTGCGGTCGCACGCGGGAGAAATTTCTTTTCCCGGCGGTGTCTATGAGGAAAAGGACGAAACCCTGCTGAACACGGCTCTGCGCGAAGCGCATGAAGAGGTCGGGCTGGCGTTGCAAGCGGAGGATGTGGTCGGGCGTTTGCCTACCGTGTTCACGCTCACCGAGTTTAAGGTGGTACCGTTTCTCACTTTTCAGGTGTCGCTCCCCCGGCTCAAGCGAAGTGTGCGGGAGGTCGATGAAATAATCGAGGCTCCGTTGACACCGCTGTTTTCTACTTTTCAGCCGGATGTCGGGTTCAAACCGGAGCAGGATATGTGGGAATGCTGGTACCGCAAGCACCGGGTGTGGGGCGCGACGGCGCGCATCCTGCGTTACATTGCAAGCTTTATTTAACAGGAATTTTTAAGCGATGAACGAAATTAATATTCTGTTTCTGGCACCGCACTGGCGCGTCACCCTGATGCGCGCGTTTCAGGATTCGTGGTCGAAACGCCAACTGCCAGGCCGCTTGCTCGGTGCCGACAGCGACGCGCAAGCCGGGGCCCTGCAGGTACTGACGGAATCCTTTACTCTGCCTGAATTTTCCGATGCCTCCTGTCTCGATCAGTTGATGGAGCTTTGTCAGCGTGAAGCGGTGAGTCTGATATTTCCGCTGACCAACAAGGCGGTCGATTTCCTCAATGCCAATCGCCAGCCTCTCAAAACTTATACGGCCTATCTTCCTCCCGCTGAAACGGTGGACCTGTGTCACGATAAATTCAAACTGGCCGAGCGATTTCGGGAAATTCCGCTTAGCGTGCCGCAAACTTTTTTGCCCGATGACTTGTCTGACGATTGTCCCTTTCCCCTGATCGTAAAACCGCGACAAGGTGAAGGCAGTCGCGATGTTCATCGTGTCGACAACCTGGACGACCTTGTTTATTTCAGAAAAAAATTTCCGAATCATGTTTTTCAAAAATGGATTGAGGGTACGGAGTTCAGCATCGACTGGTTTTCAGATCGCGATAGCACGCCACGCTTGCTATCCCCGCGCGAGAGACTTGCGGTGCGCGGCGGGGAGGTGATGAAAAGTCGCATCCATCTTCATCCGAAAATCATAAAAGCCGCGCGTGAACTGGGTAAGGCCTTGTCGCTGACAGGTCCCGCAACCATTCAAGGCATTCTCGATAAAGAAGACCGGTTCTGGCTGACCGATGTCAACCTGCGTTTCGGCAGTGGCTATGTTCACTCGATTCTTGCCGGGGCAGATATTCCAGCGTTGATTCACAGCGAGCTTGCCGAAGACGCGCCACCTGCCGACCAATGCAGTGTCCGCGACGGATCGGTGATGGTAAGGTATCCGGGTCATCTCATCCTTTGACGCACGCTTTACAAAAAAGGCAAGCCATCTTATAGTGACGCAAGACAATCCACTAGACCAAATACTATGGAACCTAAAGATCGTTTGATTTTTGCGTTGGATGTGCCCGACCTTGCAGAGGCGGTGCGTTATGCGAAACTGCTCGATGGAAACATCGGTTGTTTCAAGGTGGGACTGCAATTATTCGTCAGTGAAGGTCCGGCGGTGCTCACCGCCATCCGCGAACACTCCGATACCGATATTTTTCTCGACCTGAAACTGCACGACATTCCCGCAACCGTTCGTTCTGCGGTGAAGGCGGCGACCCGTCACGATGTGCAATACCTCACCGTCCACAGCGGAAGTGGTCTCGATATGCTTCGCGCGGCGGCACATGGCGCGGCTGGTAGCTCGTTAAAACTTCTAGCGGTGACGGTGCTGACCAGTGCCGGGCCAGAAGAGGTTGCCGGGCCGGACGCATCTATTAAGGAAATGCAACTGGCGAACCTCGTGTTGGAACGCGCCCGATTGGCACAATCGGCGGGATGCCATGGCGTTGTGTGTTCCGGTCAAGAAGTATCCCATGTCAAAAACGCAGTGCAGAATAAAATCATTGCGGTGGTTCCCGGCATTCGCCCGGCCTGGGCCAATATTTCAAAGGACGATCAAAGTCGAATCACCACGCCATCCAAAGCCGTGGCAGACGGAGCTGACCTCATCGTGGTCGGTCGTCCCATTCGCGATGCGAAGGATCCCAAAGAGGCCGCCTGCCGTATTGTCGATGAGATCGCTGAAGCCAGCGCCCATGCGAGCTGAACAGCCATGACAACTTTTGCTCAGTTCCTTTATCTTTTATCACTGGTGATGTGGATCGGCGCGATCATTTTCTTTTCGTTCTTCACCGCGCCGGTGGTGTTCAAACAACTGGAACGTCAGCAGGCCGGCGAACTCATCAGCGCAATTTTCCCCAGATACTACAAACTGCAATACGTTTGCGGCGGACTCATGCTCATCAGTCTTTTTATCCTGCAGGGAAATTCAATGAACCCCAACTGGTTGTTCCTCACCATCATGCTGGGCTGTTCCTTGTACGCGGGGCAGGTGGTCAATCCGGAAGCACGGCAGATAAAGGAAAAAATTCGCGATGCCGGTGGCACCGATGATGCACTGGAGGCGCGGTTCAAATCCCTGCACTCCATGTCGGTGAAGCTCAACAGCACGGTGCTGGTCATGGGGCTCGGTATGCTCTGGATCACCGCCCTTCACTTGAATATGTGACCGCCACCTTGCGCTCCTGGCGGAGAGCTAACAGGCTGACCACCTTGCGGTGGGCAAAAAAAACCACCGCAATGTCATTCTGAGAAACTTCCTTTGCTGAGCCTGTCCTGAGCTTGTCGAAGGAAAGAATCTCGCCGTTGCTTTTGATTTTTGGGTTGCGCTTTGCTCCCCCTCCCTTCGGCTTCACTCAGGACAGGCTCCGAAGGGGGAATATTGTATTTACACCAGGCCGTTTCCCGTCCGCCGAGCACACGCCAAATGCAAAAGGATCGCACTGACACATCGACAGAGCCTCTTCCCCGACTCCGCCCCTTTTACGCCAGCACAAAATTTGTCCTCGGATTTCTAATCGCCGGTGTCGTTTTTTTCTACGGCTGGCGCGTGACGGAGATCGATCCCTCAGCTTTATTCAAAGACGCGCATCTGGTAAAGCCATTGGTCGTGGCATTGCTTCAACCAGAAGTCCTGGTTGCCGAATACACCACCAAACAATGGGAGGTGCCGTTTCATCTTGAACAGGACATGGCCTTCGGCTTCGGCGCACCCACCGCTCCTATCCCCGAAAATAAAACGCAGTTCTTGCGGATCTCGCCGCCGAGAGGCGCGGTGGGCGATGCCGTGGCGGTGCAAGGGGAAGGTCTGAGTGCAGACAGTCATGGTCAATTGCTCTGGATCAACTCAGTCGATCAGAAATTTCCTTTAGGCGAGATCGCAACCGACAGCAACGGGGCATTTGAAAGTGTGGTCACCGTGCCGCCGATTGCGCGCAGTGAAAATCAGAAACTGCGGCTGGTGCTGGCCTGGCCTACGGGAGACTGGGTCATAAGCAAAACATTTCACCTCACGCTGGAAAAAATCGTCGAGACCGTGTTCCTCGGCTTAATGGCGACAACGCTGTCGGTCCTGCTCGCCGTGCCGCTCAGCTTTTTGGGTGCACGTAATTTAATGACAGGACTGATTCCGCGCGGAATTTATTACAGCGTGCGGTTCCTATTTAATATTCTGCGCTCGGTGGAACCGCTCATCATGGCGATCCTGTTTGCCGTGTGGGTGGGGATTGGCCCGTTCGCCGGAGTGCTGGCACTGGCCGTGCATTCGACCGCCGCCCTCGGCAAATTATTTTCCGAGCAGATCGAATCGATCGACCCCGGACCGGTGGAGGCCATCACCGCGACCGGCGCGAAACCCTTGCAGATCATGCTGTACGGCGTGGTGCCGCAAGTGGTGCCGCAGTTTCTGGCATTGATGTTTTATCGCTGGGATATCAACATCCGTATGTCCACGATTATCGGTTTCGTCGGCGGTGGTGGGATTGGTTTTTTACTGCAACAGTGGATCAATCTTTTGCAATACCACAAAGCCGCGACGGCGCTGTGGTCGATTGCCTTTGTCGTGATCGCACTGGACCTTATCAGTGCCCGCATCCGCGAAAAAATCACCACGGTTTAGATAAGCTTTTCGATTTTTCCAATGGGTTAGTTGACCAGATAGCCTAATGAAGCTCTTCAGGGTTCGCAAAATATTCGCTTCCGGGGAGGGGGGCTAAGGGGGTGGTCGCTTCCATGGCTTCGTGCGCGTGGAAATGGTTGTCTTCCGGAAAACCAAACTCGTCAGGGTTTTTGTTGTGCTCGTAGCCATGCATTTGCATCAGGAACAGGAACACTCCCGCCGCAATGATGGCGTGGTTGGAGGCTGAACTGATTTGTAAAAATGATTTCGTGCGTCGCCATTTATAAAGAAGAGCGAGCATGACGCACAACGCTCCGATCTGCCCCAGCTCTATCCCCAGATTGAAAGAGAGTATACGAAGCACGATGCCTTCGTCGCCAAGAGGTAGTTGTTGCAGGCGGGTGGACAATCCCAGCCCATGGATGAAGCCAAAAATAAAGATGGCCCAGAGCAGGTTGGGCGGTTTTTCAAAAAACTTTTTGAACCCGCCAATATTTTCGTAGCCGATGTAACACACGCTGAGGGCGATCACCGCGTCGATCAAATAATAGTTAACGGTGATTTCCAGCAGGGTGGCGGAGATGAGGGTGATGCTGTGGCCGAGGGTGAACGCGGTGACAAACTTCACAATGTCTTTAAAGGTCGTGAGGAAAAACACAAAGCCAAAAACGAACAACAGATGATCGTAACCGGTGAGCATGTGACTCGCCCCCAGCCACATGTATTGCAAATAACCGCCGCCAATGATCGCTTGCTTTTCCGCCTCACTCATTCCATGGGCGAACACGAAATGGGCAGAGAAAACCAACGTCAAAAATAAAACTATCTGGAGAGCTTTACTGGGTTTCATAAGTTTTTCCGGGGTTCATGAGACTGGAGCTATGAAAAAAATAATACGAGAGTAAGGACAAGAAATTTTCCATTTTGTTTCACTGCCGCCCTTTCCTTCGACAGGCTCAGGACAGGCTCTAGGCTCAAGGTGACAGTAAAAAATTAAAATCCAAGGCGAGATTCTTCTCTCCACGGAGTTTATCCTGAGCCTGTCGAAGGGTTTCATTCAGAATGACATGCAATATTTTCTTTTGCCGACCACAAGGTCCGCCGTCTGCGGAAGACCTGCTACCAAAGGGGCTCCTGTTTTTTCGGTTGCGCCGGAGCTTGTGATTTCGGATAAGACGGTTCCACACGGCGCGTCATCACGGGCGGTGCAGGAATGGGGGTTTCGTGATTCACGGGTGGGTTTACAGTCTGCGCCGGAGCGCTGACAGATTGAACCGGAACTTGATTTTGCGCCAGCTTTTCGCCCTGATAAGGATTTGTAAAAGGTGGCGCGACTTTGTTCATCGATGCAATAAAATCCACAGCGGTTTTGGGAACGCGCTTGAGTTTGCCGCCCATCATGATCTGGTTCGCCTTCATCGTGCTTCCATAATAGGAACGGTTCTTGTCTTCATTGGGCTGGACCACCGTGCCCTTAAGTGACACGCCGCCGAACAAACCTTTGCTTCGCGAGTAGGAATAAATTTCGCCCTGCATCAGGATGTCCGCGCCCGCTTCGGCGTAACGCCCGACCGGACCCGCCACCAGTGCGATGTCGCCACCCAGCGTAAATTTGTCACGCAGGAGTCCCTTGATGCCGCGCTCGGTCATCACCAGAAGCACCAGGTCGATGGCTTGCGCACCCGCTTGAAATCCGAAGCTTGCTCCGGCGGATGTGATGAACGAAGGCGGGCCCCATTTGCCGGTGTACGGGTTGCGCACGGTCGCCACACCTTCCCCATAACGCGCGCCAAACATGAAACCGCCTTTCAGCAAAGTCGGGATGACTACAATTGCTTTGGCTTTCTGGATGAGTTTGGTTGGGATGGCCACGTCCGGCGCATCCTGCATTTCTTTTAGAACCTGTACCGCCTCGTTGAGCAGTTCATGTTTCTCCGTGTGCCAGGCGGAGGCGGTGGAGGTGAACAACAAAACGAAACACACTGTGAGGGCGGACAAGCGCATGACCCATCTCCTGGACAAAGGGGGGTGATTTTCACTCCCATTAGTATTTTGCATAGAATACACCACTATCCATTGAAAAACAATAGGTTATGGGTTTAATCGGATATTTTAATTTGAACAAATTTGTTTAAATTAATAAGGGTGAAGTTTCGACAGGCAGGAAGATTGCCAAGCTCGCATCGTTAACTGGAAGGACGATAAAATAATCGAGAAAGAAAAGCAATTGGCGTCAAAACACCTTATGAGTTATTCTTCGGGATAGAAAAATTTACTCCCTGTTGGGCTTACAACTTAAATCTGTAACACAAATTAATGCAAAATATTTTTATTAGCTATTCGAGCAAAGATAAAGATTTTACTAAGAAAATTTACGACTACCTTTATGAGAATGGGTATTCGGTTTGGTGGGATAAGAAAATAACGGGGGGCAATATCCCTTGGCCAAGTCAAATTGGTAATGCGATTGAAAATTGTAAGGCCTTTATTTTGGTCCTTAGTTCATCTTCAGAAAATTCAGAACATGTTTACAAAGAAGTTCAAATCGCGATGGAGTCTAATAAAATAATCATTCCAGTTTCAGAAAAAGATTTTATTATCCCAAAAAAATTCAGGTACCATTTGGCTGGAAAACAAACAGTCTTTTTTAATCAGCCCAGTTTTTATAAGGATTTGAATGCTTCATTATCGCACTCAAATATTCATCCCGTTGAGACCATTAGATCCTTTGAAATTCAGTTGAATGAGGATGGGGCACTTTTAAATGTACATAGCAAGCCAAACGAAGAAATCTCAGATGAAAGGCTTAGTGTCCCCGCGAGAAATACTATTGATTTAATTGAAAGGTATTTAATCCATTCTTGTCCAAATGATTCAAGACATCAATATAAGTGGATAAAATATTTTGAGCCAAGAGGCACCAAGGGTGAGATCAAGAAAAGATATCAAATAAAGAAGATCATAACCATTGAAAACTTACACATGCTAATTAAATCTGATGAGAATCTCGAGCAGCAAGAAAACGCCCAAAAGCTTATGGTTAATGCTCTAACAAATCTCATTATCAATGGTGGATTCAAGTTTGAAGTGCAACGGTTAGTGGTGGTTTCTTTTTGCAGAATAGTTCATGTGGTGTCTTATACCCAAGCGTTTTTCTTGGTCTGTGATTGAGTCGGTCCATGATGATTTTCAGTTGTTTGTCAGTGAC
>JAJDBF010000007.1 GCA_029261535.1 Nitrospinaceae bacterium
GTCACTGACAAACAACTGAAAATCATCATGGACCGACTCAATCACAGACCAAGAAAAACGCTTGGGTATAAGACACCACATGAACTATTCTGCAAAAAGAAACCACCACTAACCGTTGCACTTCAAACTTGAATCCACCTGATAAAAAAACCTGCGGAACATCTCCGGTGGATTTTTAAGTTGATCGCTGTATTGACTTTCCTTTGGCTTCCTCTGGTTTTTTCTACCGGATTAAACGCCGCCACTCTGGACTGGGGGGAGATTCAGCCTAATCTTAAGGGCTTACCGTTTCTGTCAGAATCAGGAGACCCGGCAGACGAAACAGAATGCCTGTTGTGCCATGAAAAATATATTCGCGCCTTCGGTAAAACCCGTCACGCCCAGGAGTTATTCGCCGGTCAATCCGGCAACCTTGGAAGCGCTTGTGAAACCTGCCACGGTCCGCTGGGCAAACATCTGAAAACCCGTTTGGCGAGTCGGGGCAAAAACTCGCTTGCAAAAAAACATAAATCCCGCTTTGTCTTTTCCTTCAAGAAATCCTCTGCCAGACAAAAAAACCGGGTCTGCCTGCAATGCCATGAAACCGAGGACCGGGTGATGGCCTGGCAGGGAAGTTCGCATGAAATGACCGGTCAATCCTGTGATCGTTGTCATTTTGTCAGCCAACGCCGTTCCAGAAAAAATCTTCTACGCCATAAGGACCCGAAAAAAGTTTGCTTTCAATGTCACCGCGACAAGCGTTCCAAAATGATGCGAACCTCCCACATACCTTTAAGGGAAGGAAAAATGAATTGCAGTTCGTGTCACAATCCGCATGGTGGTGATGGACCTGCATTGTTGAACCAAAGCTCCGTCAACCTGACCTGCTTCACTTGCCATCAGGAAAAGCGCGGACCTTTCATCTGGGAACACATTCCCGTCCGCGAAAACTGCACCACCTGCCACGACCCGCACGGTTCCAACTTCCGACCCCTTTTGAAACACAAAATGCCGTTTCTTTGCCAGCAATGTCATATGCAGGTCTTCCATATAGGAGATATTTATGACCGACGCAAACTGGGGGCCACCTCGCGGCTCGGCGGAAAATCCTGTGTCAACTGCCATAGCATCATCCATGGCTCCAACCATCCCGCCGGATCCAGGTTCACGCGATGATGATTTTTCTACTTACAATTCTCATACTTTTCACTTCAGCGACTGACGGTTTCACCGCCGGTGAAGACATGCCGGTTTATGAAATCGTTGGTGATGCCATCCACAATGTCCTGGAGGACGTATGGATTCCCGAGGGATGGAACGGTGAACTCACTCTGGGCGGGGCCGGGGTCGCGCTTAGCCGACCGTCTTTCAAATTCGGTGAATACTCGGGGATTGAAGGCTCAAGTGGATACGCCGTCGCCGAAGGCGAGTTCCACTACTTCAAAGAAAACCGCTTCCTGAATGTTTACGCGGACAACCTGGGACTGGACAACAGAAAGGTCTCGCTCGAATACGGTAAGAGCGATGACTATCAAATTTTTGGTGAATGGGACCAGGCCCCGCATTTGCTGTTCAGTGAAAACACCACACCGTATCGGGGAGCAGGAGATTCCCGCCTCACCTTGCCTGCCAGCTTCCCAAGAACAAT
Organism: Nitrospinaceae bacterium; assembly: GCA_029261535.1. Classification (GTDB taxonomy): domain Bacteria; phylum Nitrospinota; class Nitrospinia; order Nitrospinales; family Nitrospinaceae; genus Nitronauta. The sequence continues at coordinate 1,628 of JAJDBF010000007.1, forward strand.
TTCATTTGTTGGTGCTCCGATCCCGAACGGCTCCCCGGTAAAACTAAAAGTAGATTCGCGTGACACAGCAAAAGTTGGTGTCGCAAAAACTCTCGGAGCCAACCAGTTCGACCTCCAGTTCAACCGCATCGAGAAAAATGGAATCCGTTCTATTGGCGGGACGTTCGGCGGTTCACCCGCCAACCCAAGAGCCATCGTCCTGCCTGCACCGATTGATTTTCATACCAACGAAATACGCGCCACCTTTTCCCACAAAATGGAAAACGCAAATATCCAGTTCCAGTACTTTGGTTCTTTCTTTGACAACCGGCAGGACTCACTGGTGTTTGATTCGCCTTACGCAGGGATCATCCCGTTTTTCGATAATGTAAGCCCGTTGGCCCTCGGCCCCCTTCCCAATCGGGGGCGGCTTTCGCTCGAACCGGACAATCAGTTTCATCAGATACGACTGGCTGGAGGGTGGAACCTTTCGGATGTCACCCGACTGACAGGCACCGCCGAATATGGCATGGCCTTTCAGGATGATACGCTCCTGCCCTTTGCCATTGGCAATAGCCGCGCCCTGTTACCGCGGCAGAGAGCGGACGCGGCCATCAACAATTTGATGATAAAACTGCAGGCCACGACCTCGATCACACCTAAACTCAGGCTCGCTACAAAATTTCGCCATTTCCGAATCGATAACAACACCCCGCGAACTCTTTTTCAACCGATCGTCAACGACACTGGTGGCCAAATGCCAATTTCAAGCGACCAAGCCGTTTTTAATTTTCCGGTGGAGTACTCGCAAAATCAGGGCAACCTGGATTTGAGCTACCGGGTTCTCAAAGCCACCACCCTGAAGCTGGGATATCAGATTCTGCACAAGGACCGCGACTTTCGCGCCATAGATAATTCCTATGAAAATAAATTTTCTCTCGGCATCTCATCCAATGAAATGGACTGGATGTCGGTAACGGCCAACCTGACTCATGCCCGCACCGACACCGATGCCTATAATTTTGAAAACGTCCGGTCTCTCCGGCACACGCCTCAGTTTTTGAATGGCCCATTGGAACCCCTGCTGGCCACCCCGGCGGATTTCAGGAAAAAAGATATCGCAGAAAACGACCTGTATCAGTCCTCATTGGATCTGAATTTTTTCCCCTTTGAAAACCTGACCCTGGGATTTTCCCACCGTTGGACCCAACAGGAATTTTCAAAACAATTCACCGGCCTGCAAAGTGTTCAGGTGAACAGTGCCACCATCGACCTCACCCACAACCCGATGCCCGTCCTGTCCTACACTGCATTTTTTTCTTATGACATGAACCGAATGGATCAGGAAGGACGCGCCCACAATTTTCTGGCACCCGGTTCGATAACTGATTCCACGCGAAATTACAGGGTCCTGCTTGAGGATGATTCTTATACGGCAGGCGTTGGACTTGACTGGTCTTTGCTGGACAAGAAAATACTCCTTAAAGCCGATTATTCAATATCCCAAAACAGGTCTGATATCGGTTTCACTGCTGGCACCAATCCGGCGGTGACCAACCCGGTGGACCTTCCGTCTGTTAAATCACAGCTTCATCAATTAAATGGAACGGTCGAATATATAGTTTCGAGGGAACTGACACTGGGAATGCAGACAGGTTATGAAAGCTATTCCTTCGATGATTTCGCGCTCGACTCGCACAGTCCGCAGGCATCCATTCCGCCCACTCCCGTCTCCAGCGGCGAGGTGATCCTTCTCAGCAACACCATTCAGGATTATGAAGCCTACACCGGCATGCTGTACGTCACCTACCGCTTTCAGAGCAATTGAGCGAAACCACCATTTTCTGATACCACAATATCTTCGACTATTAAGAAACAGCTTCTACTATATGTTGGGGTAGACTCTACAAACCCATTCCATATTTTAGAAATCACTATGAAATTAAAATATAGAGAGGTATTTCGCCTTATATTTTAAAGCTAACCGGTTCATTAAAATATAGACCAAGATTAACTCCTATATTTTAATTTTCTACTATTATTTAAAATATAAACCTATTTCTCCCTTCCATATTTTAAATTTTTCTATAAAATTAAAATATGGAAACAAAAAATCGGGCTGGGCAATATATCAGGCAACCAGAGGGTTTCAAGGAATTTATCCCTTCTCCCTTGCCCCCAAAGCCCCCTATTCAATTTGACCAAGAGCTCTGGACACTACTTTCCAAAGCTGATCGGGCTCTTGGACGGTTGGATTCCGTTTGTGATCTGGTGCCAAACCCTCACCGTTTTGTTCATATGTATGCACGGAAGGAAGCGGTGCTGAGTTCACAGATTGAAGGGACCCAAAGCACTCTTGAAGAAGTGATCGAATACGAGGCGAACAAAAACCCAAGAAAAAAAACACGGGATATGGTGGAAAACCAAAACCATATCCGTGCATTGGAATACGGTCTGGCCCGACTGAAAGACCTTCCGGTTTCCCTGCGTCTGATCTGCGAAATTCATGGGAAATTAATGAAAGGTGTACGGGGTGGAGACAAAACACCAGGAGAATTCCGCCGTTCACAAAACTGGATCGGCTCAGAAGGGGCAACTCTTGAGAACGCCAAGTTTATCCCGCCACCCGTTCATGAAATGGACAGAGCTCTGGACAACTTTGAAAGATTTCTTCACAGCGAGGAGCCCCTGCCTCCGCTCATTATTTGCGGTCTGGCCCATGCCCAGTTTGAAACCATTCATCCGTTTCTTGATGGTAATGGTCGCGTCGGTAGATTGCTGATCACGTTTCTACTTTGCCAAATGGAAATACTGACCACACCGCTCCTGTACCTGAGTCATTATTTCAAGAAGCACAAGCAGGCTTATTATGACCACCTCATGGCTGTCCGGGAAGACGGAGACTGGGAAAGATGGTTAAAGTTTTTTTTAACCGGAGTGGCCGAGGTGAGCTTGCAGGCAACAAATAAGGCTAAAGCAATATTAGTCATGATAGAGGATCATAAAAACCTTATAAGGGATTCTTTTAAAAATCCTGAACATGGCTACCTCCTTCTGGAATACCTTTTAATAAGTCTATTTATTGACGCAAAAAGTATAGAGGACTCTTTAGGATGCTCTAACGCGACGGCTCAAAGTGTTATCCAGCAGGCCTGCTCAGTCGGTATTCTCGAACAATCTACAAAAGGTGCCCGCAACCGAGTGTACCGCTACAAGCCTTATCTGGATTTACTTGCAGAGGATTAAGCAGAAACAAAAAAAAACCCGCCGACCGGATTGGCCGGTGGCGGGTAATTTTTCAATTCAGCTTTTGTCTTTAAGAAAGCTCTGCTGGAAGTTCCCTGACTTTAAAGGAACGGAGCTAAAATATTTTCATAAATTTAATAAGCTAGTTCCAGTTGGGCTTGATGAAGCGGCAGGTATTTTCCAAATCAAGTTTCCGCACAGGGCCGGCAAGGTTCACCCATTTAGCCTGTTCCAGCTCATTGATTTCTGTTTCTACCTCTTTTAATTTATCCAACTCACCAGCGTAATAAAATTCGTTCGCCGCCCAGCAATCCGCCTGATCGATCTGATCGTTGTAATCCGTCATGTTAGTGCCAGGGCGAACCAGGTGACCTAAAACCAGCCGACCGCATTCGCGACTGTAAAGAAACGTCTGTGCATCTGCACTCAGCCCGCTTTTTCCTCCAGCATCTTTATTAATATGAATTTGTGGTGCGCCGTTGGCCCGGTATATGGCATTTGCCAGTTTGGATTGGTGGGTGTTATCAACCCAGGCAACAACACGCCCGTAGTGATCCGTGCAATGCATTGCGCCGGCTTGAGCTGTGCTGGCCTGAACTGCGCTGGCTTGAGTTGCACCACCTTTAAAACTACAGGTCCTGGCTAAATTCAGTTTCCGGACTGGCCCCCCAATGTTCACCCATTTAGCTGGCTCCAGACCATTGATTTCGGCTTCAACTGCATTCAACTTATCCTGCGCACCGGCTCCATTAAATTGGCTCGCCGCCCAGCAATCGGCCTGATCCACTTGTACATTGTAAGTCGAAAGACTGTTGCCGGGATGACCCACGTGACCCAGAACCAGCCGACCGCATTCGTGGTTGAAAAAGAACGTCTGGGCATCTTCGCTTAGTCCACTTTTCCCGCCAGCTTCTTTATTGAAATGAATCTGTGGTGCGCCATTAGCCCGGTAAAGGGAATCCGCAAGCTTGGGTTGGCTGGCATCATCCACCCAGGCGACATCACGACCGTAGTGATCCGTGCAATGCGACCCGGGGCCACCCGCCCAAGAAGTCGACACGACCGACATCAGAAATATTAGTGTCCAGACAAACCGTTTCATAGTGCTCCTCAATTTAAAAAGGGTCGCCTCCCTCAAGGCGACATTCAAGACGACCTTCAAGACAACCTTCATGGATATTACCGCTTCCGGCAGGCAACACGCCAAGCCTTGTCATATATGGCACGACCCTGCTATCGAGTCTTTTTCAAGGTGCCCATAATTTTTAAATATAATAAGGGAAATGCTGAAAGGTTTCAACGGTTTACTTGCCCGGCCCCGGTGCTTGAGGGGTGTTGAACGGGCCTTCCGGCGCAAGAAAAGAAAAACATCGCGCAAATTCCAGCCCGCCCGGGTGCCCGACCACTTCCGCCAACAGGCCCCGGTTGGCATTCACAAACTGAACCAGTGACAAGGGGTAATCTTTTAACCTGTCACTTCTTGGGTCGATTAGATCAAGAAAGGTCCTGTCTTTTTCCACCTCACCAAATAAAACACTTCCCCATTTGGGCCAGTTTTGGAACAACACCAGCCAGTAAAACAATTTCTCCGGTTCCAGCTGACGGTCCCCTTCCAATTGAGAGTTGATCGCCTTGGCCAGCCGGTATTGATTGATAAGACACTTGACGCTTCTCGGGCTGGCTTTGAGATCCATCACCAGCGGGTTGAGGGATTGCATCTCCTGCTCGGCGATCGCCATTTTTTCCTGCAAATCCTGTTGTTCAAGATGAATCAACTTCGGCTCATCATCCCCGGCAGGGTCGTCCTGGCTGGCAGATGGGCTCACTCCCATCAACCGTTTGATGTATTTTCCATAAACCCACGGCGGTGGCAATTGAAACGGGATGTGCACGATCTTCTGTAAAAAGTATTGACCATAGGCTTCCTTCTCAATAGAAGTCGCTTCATCATCCAGCATGAATTCATAACGACTGGCGATGGCGTGCGACACCACCCGGGAATCCATCCCGAGCACCGTCACAAAAGGCAAGCCCTCAAGACACAGGTGCACAGCTTCCAGCACCTCGACCACGCGGTCCGGTGAACAACGGTCAAGATCGTCCAGAAATATGGCGACCCGGATGGGCTTGCCCTTCTTGTCCTGCATCGCCCCCTTGAGCAAATCCCGGATCAAATCCAGCTCGTCAAAAGTCAACTGTCTGAACTCGGCTTGACCCTCCCCGCTGGACAATCGATTGGCTTCGACCTGTGTCAGAAACGGGTTCAACCATCCACGCCCCAGTTTAAAAATGGACCACCCTAAAAGCATCAACGCCGTTAATCCGATGAGCACCGCCTCGGGTGTGACCGGTCCGTCAACCAAACCCATTGCTTGTAACGTGTCCGCCACAACAGGATATTTAGCCATTTTATGTAAGGGGATGGCAAGGGTGTCCGGCTGAGTCAGGCCTAAAAACGCCACCGTACCGGTCACCCAATTGTGAATCTTTTTGGCACCCGCCATGGCACGGGTCCGCATCTTTTTCAGGATGTCAACATGACCACTGGGCTTGTGAAACAGCAGTAACCGCAACCGGTCCCATAGAGTGAACTGCTGGTCCAGAGCCATTGCGATCTGCGAGATCAACCCATACCAGAGTGCCGATGGATCGTTGTAACGCCAGGGATTGAACTCAACACTTGGAATTTTAGGCGCGATCATTTCCCTCAACTGAAGCATGAACGATGACTTGCCACTGCCCCACGGTCCGTAAATCCCAAGAGTCAGCGGTATCTCCGTTTTGGGATGGGTGATCAAAGCCGCAAGTGCCTTGACGTAATGCTGACGATGAAGCGAATCGATTCTGGATGGTTTGTCCGAATGGGCGTGTTCGGCGGTGGGTGCTGTTACCTTGCGCACTCTGCTTTCAGAATCCTTTTCCCTTTTCATTTGATCGAGGAATTCTTTTTTAGTAAAGGGTTGGTCGGCAGGCATCGATGCATCGGAATCAAATTTTGGGGACTCATCAATTCCCGCGCCATCACCGCCACCGTGACCAGCACCAGCACCAGAACCGGTATCAGAACCGTCAAAAGAGCCATTCTCAAAAGAAGGGTCCGGCTCGCTTTCAAATGAATCGGGTTGCATGCAGTCACCTCATTAATCGCCCCTGAAAAAATTTACTTTCCTAGGGAGAGATATAGAATATATTTCAAAAAGAACCCGCTAAAAACTAATCCTCTGATGGCTTGCGGATAACAAACTTATCATAAACTTTACTGCCCGCCGGTTCACCATCGCAGGGGAGGGGCACTCCCTTCCAGAAATCTTTCTTCGCCTTCCAGCGCGGATTGCCTTTGGCATCAGGGCCGGGGCACACGCGATGCGTCGTTGCCTTGATGGCGTGTTCGTCAATTTCAAGATGCACAAAGTGGTGGATGAGGGCGCGCACTTCGGAACGCTTCATCAACTCCGGCGGCGCGGTGTGCTCGGCATCGCCCTGAACATCCGCCGGTGGTTTGAATGTCGCACCCCCGCCACCGGAAACAACGACTACCGGACCCTGCCCCTGCACATAATCCGTTTTCACTTTCGGCGAGGGGTCTTCCTGCCCTTTCGGCGAAAAGCGTTCGTAGGAATGTTCGTTGCCGGCAAGAATCAAATCGGCACCCAGCGCAGAGAGTGTATCGAGCCACTGCTCGCGCCAGGGTTTGTACCAGATGGTGGTGATGGGTGGATTGTGCATGGCGACAATGACCCAGTCGCCCTTGCTTCTGGCCTCTTCAACCAAAGGTTTCATCCACGGTGTCGGGTCCGTCCACGGAAACGTATTGGCCACAATAAACATAGCATGGCCCAAACGGACAACCCCTTCGAGATCGCCCGGTTGCGGCTGAGTCATCGCAAGAGTATCGAAGGGCGAAGCCATCGGTGCGATGCCCTCCCAGCAACCAGAGGCTTTCGGCTTGTTTTTTTTCGGCGGCAGGTCGTTGTCTCCGGCAACAAAAATTCTCACCGGATACGGTTGCACCAGAGTGAGGCGAATCTCCTGCAAATATTTTTGCGGGCAATGATCCGGAAACATTTTTGGCTGATAAACAAAATCGCCGAGGTGCAATAGCACATCCGGTCGCGCCTTGCGCATGGCGGCCTGCACAGCGAGGAACCCCGGGTGATAGGCACGTTCCCCGACACCGGTGTCCCCCACCACAGCTACGGTGATGGGGCCTTCTTCGTGGGCGGTGGCCTGTGTGCACAACGCGACCATCAACATAACAACGAAAAAACCAATGAGCCTCATACTCAAATCGTTTACACGCATTTTAAAACCTCTATACAAGGGACCTCAAAAAATTTCGGTGATTTATACTCCGGTAACTCGCTCCCACTTTAACACTAAGCGATTTGTTTGCTGACCTCTTCATCAAATTCCGAATATTTAAAATGGTCGACCAAAAAAAACTTTCCCTTTTATAAGGGGGGAGCTTTGCAAAACTCAGAAATTTAAGTCCAAAGCGAGATTCTTCACTTCGTTCAGAATGACAATTCGTTGATTTTATGTGTCACATTCAAGAACGCGAATAATGGTTCTTGAACATTCGGCGATGCGCTTGGAAAACTTTTCTACTCATCCCAATGATCAGCCAGTCACCCCCACCGGAAGGTGGTCAGCCCCCACGCCTTCGAGAACACGAGTAGTGGCTCTTGAGCAAGGTGGGTCAATCAATATCCAATCCTTCCGGTAACGTTTGAATCCATTGTTTGATTTCATCGCGGACGCGGCGATAGTGCGGCAACGCGTCCTCATCCGTTTTCGCATCCTGGGCCAGACGCGGCGGATCATCGAACCCGCGATGGATCACCTGTGTTATTCCTGCAAAGCGCGGACAGGTTTCATCGGCGTGACCGCACACAGTCACAACGTAATCGAAGGAAATATCCTTTAGCTCCTCGACATGCTTGGACCGCCCGCCGCTAATATCGATCCCGGCTTCCTGCATCACCTGGCAAGCCAAACGGTTCATGCCTTGCGGCGCGACCCCGGCAGAATAGGCTGTCAGCCGATCTCCTTTCAAAGCACGTGCGAACCCTTCTGCCATTTGACTGCGACAGGAATTGCCCGTGCAAAGAAATAAAATTTTGAGAGTCTCTGCCATTGTTCAAAATTATTTTTCAGGTTATCAGTAACGGTCTATTGAATCTGTCAAAATAGTTTATCATTGAATGAGAGCAAAACCTGTTTTCACCTTTGTCCTTTGTGCCCAATATGATCCATCAATTCACACATGATGACCTGCCCGATCTGCACGCCCTGTCCGATCAGGCCGGGTGGGAACACACGCCAGCCGATTGGCACACCTTACTCAAATCGGGCAGTGCGTTCGGGCACCGCAATGAATCGGGCCGAGCCATCAGCTCTTGCGTGCTCACGGCTTTTGGCAACACGATGACCGCGCTCGGCATGTTGATCGTCTGCGAAGAAAACCGGCGACTGGGACTGGCCAAAGACTTGATGCGCCACGCCATCAAATCAGCAAACCCGGACGCACATCCATTGATCCTCTGTTCGGGCAAGTCGGTCGAGGGGTTTTACGAAAGCTTCGGCTTTAAAACGGTGGAGCGGTTGTCAAAACTGGAGGCAGGGCCTAATATTTTAGTCCCGGATTCCGGGTTCTCTTCAAAGATCGACAGCCGTTCCTGGTCGGCTGAAATATTGAAACGCGTGGTGGGGCTCGATGCGCAAGTGCACGCTTGTGACCGCAGTACCCTGCTCACGATCCGTGCCGAACAAGCGGCTTCAAAAACCGTCCTGCTGAAACAGGGCACAGAAACTCTGCTGGGCTACGGCTTCGGAATTTTACAGGGAAAGCAATTGCTGATCGGACCGGTGATCGCATTCAACCGGTTCACCGCGCAGGAAATTGTGCGCCAACTTATCAAAGACCATAGCGGCTCGGTGCGGATTGATGTCATGGATCAACGGCAGGATTTGAAAGAAGTATTGCTCGAGGCTGGTTTTGTAGAAGTGGAACGCCAACCCATCATGCTCCTCGGCGCAACCGAACTTCCCGGTCGCCGTGACCATATATTTTCCCCCACCTCCCAAGCCTGGTGCTAGGCGCTCAGCACGCGGCCAACTGGATGCATTTTACGATGTGCTCAATATTTTTTATTAGCTCTTAAGCGGTTAGCCAGTCTGCCCCACCGCAAGGTGGTGCTCGGCGGACCTTGCGGTCGGCCAACTAAAAACCTCCTGCATAGTGCGCTCTGTAGATGCGCGGCTCTGGAACAGATGTGACCTGCGGTTCTTGAATTTTCGCCGTGCGCGGAGCACCCGCAAGGTGGTGCGATAGAGAAAATATTTTAAAGTCCCCGTGTTATTGGCTATTAAGTTGTACGTCGCCTCCACCGCTAGGTGGCTATTCCATTTCCCAGCCCATATCCATCCACTTTTGCATACCGCCATCGCTGACGCAGACGATGTTATCGAGTCCTTCGATATCGAGTGCCTCTGCCGCCCGTTGCGCCCGGCCCCCCATTTTGCAATGGACATAAACCGTTTTGTATTTTGCAAGTTCCCCGGCTACTTTTGCCACCTCTTCATGAGTCTGGTTGCGCGCGCCTTTGATATGCCCTTCAGCAAACTCATCCGCTGAGCGCACATCCAGAATCAATTCATCCTCGCCCAAGTTCGGCACAATCTCATCGTGCAATTTGTCGATACTGATTCGCTCCATGGTCTTCATCTCCTGTTGAAATGATTGGTTGAATACCGGCCCGGTCCGGCCCTGGGCCAGAGGCTTCCGGCATAACTAAAGCAATGTTTTTTCAAAGGGTTACCCGGAAAAAACTGCCGACTCCTGACCCATTTTAGAGCAGGATCGGGTCGATTTTCCTCCTAAATTAATCAAATAACTCTTTATTTTAAAAAGACTTATAGGGCTTCCCCTGCCCGTCAGGAGCCTTTTGGTATGACAATTGCTGAGTTAAGGTCACGAGCACCTCAAAATATATTTCTGGTCAATAAGATTCCCTTTTTTACGAAAGGGAGCGAGTTGCCAGAATGAATGCTTCGCAACAAGTGAGGTTCTCTAAAATTTCCAAGGAGCCCGAAATGCAGGAAAGCTTATATATTGCCGCCTCAGGCGGAATGATTCAACAAAGAAAAATGGAAACCCTGGCCAACAATCTGGCAAATGTGAACACCACCGGTTTCAAAATGGACAGTCTGGTGTTCAAGGAAATTTTGCCCGAGCTCAATCCCGGTCTGGATTTTGAATCGAGCAAACAGGCTCTTCAGGAACCGCGCTACAGCAGTCGCAGTGCTTCCTATGTAGGCCTGACAGATTTTGCCACCAACTATTCGCAGGGCGGCTTGACGTCAACCGAAAATCCGCTCGATCTCGCCCTTGAAGGCGATGGTTTTTTTACCGTGGGTACCGATGAGGGTCCGCGCTACACGCGCAAGGGAAATTTTCATCTCGATGAAAGTAATCGCATCGTTTCCTCTGCGGGAATGCCTTTGCTGTCCCCGGAGGGCCAGGAACTGGTGATCCCGCCCAATAGCGGCAAGATCACCATTGACCCGCAAGGCACCATCACCGCTGGCACCTCCCTGCGCACCATCACTATCGGCCAACTCGACCTGGTGCAGTTTGAAGACAAAAACCAGTTGAAGAAGGCTGGCGAAAGCCTGTTCCGTCAGGTGTCCGGCGATCCGCCTGTAAAGAGCCCGACCAACACCACAGTGCGCCAGGGTTTTGTGGAAAGTTCCAACGTCAACCTGGTTGCCGAAATGACCAAAATGATTCAAACAGTTCGCGCCTTTGAATCGATGCAAAAACTGATCCAGACAATAGACGACCTCAATGGTCAATCGATTAATAGCATTGCGCGGGTGGCTTAAACAAGGCACTCGCTCGTTTGATAAAAATTCAGTCTTTGGGAGGAAGATACTGAGCCATGATACGTTCCTTATTCACCGCCGCAACGGGCATGCATGCCCAAGACCTTAATGTAAGCGTCATCGCCAATAACCTGTCCAACGTCAACACCTCAGGTTTCAAGCGCAGTCGCCCGGATTTTCAAGACCTCGTCTACCAGAACCTGCGTCTGGTCGGGACGCTGAACGTCAGTGGTAATCAGGTACCGACCGGTGCCCAGCTCGGTCTCGGTGTCAAACCCGCCGCCATCCAGAAAATTTTCATTCAGGGTGATTTCGCCCAGACCCAGAACCCGTTCGATCTTGCGATCGAGGGTAAGGGTTTCTTCCAGATCACATTGCCTAACGGCAGTATTGGTTACAGCCGTTCCGGTGCGTTCAAACTCGACCAGGCCGGGCAGGTCGTCACCTCCGACGGATTACTGCTACAACCGGCGATCACTGTTCCGCAAAATGCGCTGAACGTGTCGATTGATCCTACCGGACAAGTCTCGGTGACTCAGCCGGGAGCCACCACACCGTCAGTTGTTGGCACCATTCAAACCACCACATTCCAGAATCCAGCAGGACTCGAGGCTATCGGGTCGAACCTGTTTTTGCAGACATCAGCTTCCGGAGCACCCAACGTCGGTAGCCCCGGCATTGCGGATCGAGGAACCGTGCGCCAGGGTTTTCTGGAACTGTCGAATGTCAGTGTGGTGGAAGAGATGGTCAATCTCATCACCGCCCAGCGTGCTTACGAAGTCAATTCACGAACCGTGCAGACCGCCGACGAAATGTTGCAGGTGGCGAGCAACCTCAAACGATAAGAGGCCAGCATGAAAACTGAATCCGTTTTGAAAACAGGAACACGCTGGCTCTCTGCTTTGATCGCCTGGGCACTGTTGTCCACCACTCCGGTTTTTGCCGGGGAGTCGCAGGTACTGACCGGCGAAGCGATCCGGGAATCGGCACGCAATTATCTTCTGACCGCGATGGACTGGAACCCGAACGATGTGCAAGTCAGCGTCGACTATGCGGGCAAACCCATCGCCTTGCCAGAAGGCGAACTGAACATGGAGTATCAGCTGGCTGGAAAAACACGTCCGGTTGGGCGGGTACCTCTGAGCCTGGTGCTAAAGGTGGATGGCGAAATGAAGCGCAAGATATGGCTCAACGCCAGTGTCAACGTGTTCTTTGATGTGGTGCAGGCCACGCGCCCGGTACCAAGAAACCGGGTGTTGACGGCAGGCGATGTTGAAATCGTCCGGGTAATGTCCGAGCGCCCGTTGCGTAACATTATTTACGATCCAGAGGAAGTGATCGGTCAGAAAGCTCTGCGCGATATCGATCATGGTCAGAACATTTCACCTTACATGGTCAAGCGGGTACCGCTGGTCAACCGAGGCGACCGCGTTCTGATCATTGCCGAAGGAAACCGTTTGCGCATCACCGCCCCCGGTGTGGTGAAGGAGCCGGGGTTCAAGGACACGATTGTTCAGGTGGAAAACCAGCAAACCAAAAAAATTATTTACGGCACCGTCGTCGATGCCAAAACCATTAAAGTGGAATTTTGATCATGAACTATCTCCGCATACTTTTTGTCACCGCCCTGGGGTTTAGTCTGGGAGCCTGCTCGACCTTTAAGGAACTCAAGCCGGTACCAGGGCCAAGAGCCGCCATCGTCACCCAGGATATCTACGCCAAGCCAGCGTCCAAGCCTAATGAAGGCTCCATCTGGCCAGGAGATACTTCGCAAAACCTGTTGTTTGGCGATACCAAAGCACGCCATATCGGCGATGTGGTCAACGTGATCCTTGATGAAAGTTTTACTTCATCAGCAACCGCCACCACCTCGACCTCCAAAACATCCAACATCAATCTCAGCACCGGTCAGTTACTGGGATTGCCGACCAATCTTGGCGTCACCAATTTTCTGGGTTCTGGCAATCAGTTTGACCCGAACCTGAACGCCACCACCAGCCGCGCCACCGATGGGTCTGGCACCACCACGCGCAATGGGTCGATGACCGGCACCATGTCAGCGGTGATAAAAGAAGTCCTGCCCAACGGCCAGTTCCTGATCGAAGGCAGGAGAACCATTCGATACAACAACGAAGAACAACAGATGGTGCTGACCGGCGTGATCCGCCGAGTGGATATTTCATTCAGCAATACCGTCAACTCCAGTTTGATAGCAGATGCCAGCATCGTCCTGTCCGGCGAAGGCGTGGTCTCGGATGAACAACGCGTCGGCTGGTTAACCAGGATCCTGACAAAGGTATGGCCATTTTAAAGAAGACTTCTAATAATTCGGAATTTCCCATTCCGGCAGATCGCTCCGCCTTTAAGGTAAAGGGAGTTTTTTGTTGGCAGTGCGCCAGCACCTTGTGGTCAGAAACATTTTTCAAAGATGCCTTAACAATGTTGCAGACAAAACTAAAACTCCGCCCTTCCTTTATTAAGTGGGCGGGGGTTTGCCTTCTGCTGGTTTTGCTGGCTTGCTCGGAACAGGTCACCGATCTTGTTGGCCCGAGCAATTCCGGTTTTACCATCGGCATCAAAGCATTTTTTGGAACGGCGGGATTGCCCGCAGACGGCACATCAAAGGCTACCATCCGGGTCGAAGTGTTCGATGAAAACGGGCGCGGGGTCAGCACCACGGTGACACTGACGACAACACGCGGCACCCTCGGCACCGAGTCGCTCACCGTCACCAACGGCGTCGGAATCACCACACTGACTTCGGTGACATCACCTGGAACAGCATCGATTGTGGCGACCATAGAAAATGCATCCGCCACAACCATCGTGCCTATTGTCAACATCAGTAGTTCCGTCTCATAAAACGGATTGGAAAACGGATCCATGCCAAGGGATGAATCGAAAATAAAAAGATACGCGGTGGTGATCGCCCTGCTGGTATGGGTGGTGGCCGCCTGCGACAATCTTATCGATGATAAAAATCCATTTTCCACCACTCCGCAACCGCTCTTTATCACTCCCGAAAATACGGTAGTGGCCCCTGGTGGGACGCTCACTTTCACTGCCACCAATGCCAAAGCACCCATATCGTGGACCGTGAGTAACACGAAACTTGCCAATATCAACGTGAACAGCGGTGCCTTCACAGCCGGCACGCTACCCGGTACCGTCACCGTAACCGTCACTGATGCCAGCGGCGATAAAGCCACCGCAAGAGTCACCATCACCACGGCGACTATTCTGGTAACACCTTCCGCGCTGACCCTGAACGCCATACCGGGAACAGCACCGGATTTCAACGTCGTGGGAAATGTCGGCACCACCGTGTTCACGCTCAGCGGGTTCACCGGCGGGTACAATGCTTCCACTATAGACAGTAACACCGGGGTGGTTACCATCACCACGTTACCGACTCTCGCGCAGGGTAACCAGACCTTGACCATAACTGCCGCTGATGGCATCGCCACCGCCGGTACCGCAACTTTGACCTTGATCGCACAGTAAGGAATTTCTTATGTCATCCAATCGAATCCTTCTCAAACTGATTTCAACATTGTTGATCGTCGCCCTGCTGGCCTCGAGCGCCTATGCCGTCCGCGTGAAAGAACTGGTCAACATCTCCGGCGTGCGAAACAACCAGCTTATTGGCTTTGGCCTGGTGATTGGTCTGGCCAATACCGGGGACCGCGCCACCAACGTGTTCTTCTCCATCCAGACAATTGTGAACATGTTGCAAAAACTCGGCGTCACCGTTCCCGCAAACCGGATAGCCCAGTTGCAGTTTAAAAATATTGCCGTAGTCATGGTCACCGCCCACATGCCACCCTTTGCCCGGCAGGGCGACTCAATCGACGTGACCGTGTCGTCCATTGGTGACTCGGTCAGTCTGCAAGGCGGAATGCTACTCATGACTCCGCTGAAAGGACCCGACTCTTTAACTTACGCCGTAGCGCAAGGATCAGTTTCCATCGGTGGATTTGTCGTGCAGGGCGGAGCCCAGGGGGCACAGAAAAATCATCCCACCGTTGGCAAAATTGTGAACGGTGCCATGGTGGAAAAAGAAATCCCCGTCAATTTTAATATCAAGAAAGACCTTTACCTGTCTCTCCGGCGCACCGACTTCACCACCGCATCGCGCATTGCCAAAGCGGTGAATTCCGACATGAAAGAAATCATCGCAACCGCCCTGGACGGGCGCACGCTTCACCTTAAAGTGCCCGCGTTTTATAGCGACAACGCATCGGCGTTTGTCACGCGCATCGAGCGTCTGCAAGTCACACCGGACACCATTGCAAAAGTGATCATCGACGAACGTACCGGCACCGTGGTGATGGGCGAGAACGTGCTCATATCCACCGTGGCCGTCGCCCACGGCAGTCTGTTTGTGCAGATAAAAGAAGAGCCTATCGTTTCCCAACCATCAGCCCTTTCCGAAACCGGAGAAACGGTGATCGTGCCGAGAACCCGGGTGGTGACGGAAGAGGGCGAGGACCGATTGATCATCGTGCCTTCCGGCATCGGCATCGGTGAAGTGGTCAACGCGCTCAACGCCATCGGTGTCAACCCGCGAGACCTCATCGCCATCCTGCAGGCAATCAAGGCTTCCGGCTCCCTGCATGCCGAACTGAGCATCATTTAATGGGGGCGAGGACAGAGCAGGCAAAATTTGCCGGGTGAAGCTAAGACTCTGGAGAAAAAGAAAAACGGACGCTCTCCGGAAAAACCTTTTAAACGCCTGAATTAAAAAGGCTCCGGGGGCATAGAAAATCGCCGCGCATCTCCTCCAGGTTTGGCATTGCCCTTGCATTTTGCACTGAGTGAAGTGAAAGTTTTTTCCTTAAACACGCCCGTAAAGGAAACAATCTATGGTAACGCTCAATTCAGTTGTGCCCGGTCCTTCAACCCAGTTGCCTCTTGATTCAGGCGCGCTTGATCGTGCCATCGATCTGGCGCAGGGAACTAAAAGCGGGAAGGATGACGCGAAAAGTCTGATGAAAGTGTCGCGCGAGTTTGAATCGATTTTCCTCAACATGATGCTGAAGGAAATGCGCAGTGCGGTTCCCAAATTTGATCCGCTGAACAGTTATGCCCAGGATACCTATCAGGAAATGATGGATCAGGAATGGACCAAGGATATGGTCAAAAACAAGAGCATGGGTCTGGCCGATATGGTGTATCGCCAGTTATCGAAACTGGAATCAGGCCCGACCCGTTAACAAGGAGGTTGGCATGAGTGACTCTTTTGAACAACTAGACGATCTGGTCGAAAAGAAAACCGTTTATTACGGACAGTTGATCGATATTTTGAATGAAGAGTGGCGGCACATCGGGGAAAACTCGCTCGACATGCTGGAGTCCCTGCTGACCCGGAAAGAAACACTGCTGATTACCATTCAGGAGCTCAACCTTCAACGCGAGCAGGTGGTGCATGAGATTGCCAACCAATTTGGTTTGGTGCCGGAAGACATCACCCTGAAAGATATTATCAGCCTGCCCGGCAATCCCTTCAAATCCAGATTACAACATTTCCGACGGGTCCTGCGCTCGCAGATAGACTCGATCAATCGAACCAATCAGGCCAACCGCAAGCTGGTCCGTCAGTCGGCGCGCACGGTCAAGGAGTCCATCGAATATCTGGTGGAGCCGGGCCCACAATACACACCTTACAATACGAGGGGCGATCTTGCCGATGCCCCGCTCGAAGGCCACATGGTGCGCACCAGCGCCTGAAGCGGAATGAACGACTCCGCCGCAAGCGGACGGGGTATCCGACAAGGACTATAATTTTATATTCGTGGCAAGCCACGGGGAATTAAACCCACTGGTGGGATTAGATTATGACGACAAGTATTTTCAGCGTATTGACCGAAGGCAAGCGGGGCCTTTTGGCCCAGCAGTTGGCGATTGAAGTCACCGGTAACAACATCGCCAATGTGCAGACTCCCGGTTACACCCGGCAGACGGTCAACCTTGAAAACAGTGCACCGCGCCAAATCGGCCTCGGCCAACTTGGCACCGGTGTCAGCGTCAGGAGTATCTCCCGTAACTTCGACCGCTTTGTGTTTGCCCAGACCCTGAGCGAATCGGTTCCTTTTGGAAGTTTCAAAATTCGCAAGGATGGCTTTGAACGACTGGAGCAGTTGTTCAATGAAACCACGGGTCGCAGTATCAACACCGAGATGAACAATCTCTTCAGTTCGTTCGAGGACCTGGCGGCCAACCCCACCGGGCTTCCTGAGAGAACCACGATTCAGGGCAACGCACGTTCCCTGATCCTCGGGTTCAACACCATTGGCAACGCAATTTTTCGCGAGCAACAAAATCTTGACCTGAGAGTCGAAGATACCGTATCGGAAATCAATTCCCAACTCAGCGGCATCGCCCAGCTCAACCGCACAATTTTTCAGAATGAAAATATCGGCACCACGTCCACCGCCAACGATCTTCGCGATGAACGCGACCGTATGCTCAAGGATCTTTCTGAAATGATCGATGCCACATTGGTGGATGAACAAAATAATCAATTACGCCTGACGCTGGCGGACGGCACTCCGCTGGTTCTGGGCCTGACCGATTTTCCCTTGAGCACGCAACTCAATGGGGACAACAAAGGTTTCAAGGACATTCTGGTTTCCGATGGTCAAGGTGGAACTTCCAACATCACCAGCCAGATCAACGGTGGCAAACTGCGCGGCCTGCTCGACCTGCGCGACCGGGAAGTGCCAAAGATCAAGGATCAGTTCGACCGACTCGCCGCCAGCCTGGTGCGGGAATTCAACCGGGTGCATCGCGAAGGCTTTGGTCTTGACGGTGGATCGGGGCGGGATTTTTTCACACCCTTGCAACCGAATGTGCGCGCCAGCGTTTTGAATACCGGTTCCGCAGTGGTCAGCATGACCAACGCCAGCCCAACCACCGCATCCATTGATAAATATCAAATGCGATTCACCGGCGCGGCCTCTTTTGATCTGGTCAATCTGACCACCGGTGCCGCATCAGGAACCTTTGTGTTCACTCCGGGCAGTACGTTCAACCTGGCCAACGGCCTTGCCGTGACCATCACCGGTGCCGGGGCGGCAGGCGATGTTGTCAATTTCTCCGTGTCAGAAGATGCGGCGGCGCGATTGAACCTTGATGCGGCGATCGCCGTGGATGGATCAAAAATTGCCGCAGGGCGCAACGGAACAGGGGATGGAAAAAATGCCACTCGCATGTCGCAACTGCAAAATGACTTGCTGTTCGATGGTCAATCGCTGGTCAATGCCGGGTCCGGGTCATTCACCTTCGGCGAGTTTTACAATTCACTGGTCAGCGGTATCGGGGTGGATTCACGGTCCGTGCAGTCCGCCGTTACAGCGCAGGAAGGGGTCATGCTGGCACTGCACAACAGGCGCGAAAGTATATCGGGTGTTTCCATCGATGAAGAAATGATCAACCTGATCAAGTTTCAACAGGCGTTTGCGGCGGCGGCACGCTTGATCAACGTCGCCGAAGAAATGCTCGATGTGCTGGCCAATCGAATCTAGAAGTTACACTTTGTAAATCACAGGAAGAACACTCATGGTCCAACGGGTCACCAATCAGGCGATGCAGGCCACCTCCCTGCAGAATATTTTCCGAATCACGGAAGGTCTGTTCAAGGCCAACGAACGCGTCGCCACCGGCAAACGCATCAACACGTTGTCAGACGACCCAACGGCCTTGCGCGATTCCTTGAGCCTGAAAAATTCGATCTCGCAGGTGAGCCAGTTTCGTCGCAACATCGAAAACAATACAGTTTTTCTGCAAAACGCGGACACCGCCCTCAATTCTATTGGACTGGGATTGGTTCGTGCCCGCGAGCTGAGTCTCGGGGCCCTTGCAGGAACCGACTCGGCCGAGAGCCGTCAATTTGCTGCAATCGAATTACGCAATATCATTGACCAGGCCCTGCAATCGGCGAACTCCAAAGTAAAAAATAATTTTCTGTTTTCCGGTACCGAATCACGCACGCAACCCTTTTCTGTATCGGCCGCCTCCGGCATTGTCTACCTCGGCAATTCCGAGCGGTTTGAAATTCAGATTGCAAACAGCTCGAGTGTGCCGCTCACCCTTCCAGGCTCGGAGATGCTCGCCACCGACCTCGACCCGCTTCTCACCGGAACCACTCAGTTGTCGGATCTCAATGCAGGTGCAGGTGTTCCACCAGGATCGTTCAGCATCACCGACCGCGCTGGCAACAGCGCCAACATTACGGTAGCGGCAGGTGCCAATATCAACACGGTCATCGGTGCAATCAACGCGGCAGGATTGAGTATTACCGCGTCCATCAACGCTCAGGGCAATGGCCTGGTATTGACCGATTCCAGCACCACCCTGACAGGTTCCCTCACCGTTGCGGAATTAGGCAATGGAAATACGGCACAGGCCCTCGGCATCGAAGGACGGGTCGATGGCAATTTGCAGGGTCGCAACGTAGACCCGCGTGTATCGGGCAACACTCTGGTTTCAGACTTGAACGGGGGTCAGGGGATCAACCTCGGTTCCATCAATATTGTGAACGGAGCCACCTCGGGCACGGTCAATCTCACCTCAGCATCCACGTTGAATGATGTCCTCGCGGCGATCAACGGGGCCGGATTAAATGTCACCGCTTCCATCAATTCCCGCGGCAACGCTCTCCAGGTGAATTCCAACAGCCCTAACAGTGCCGCCATTGTGCGCGATATTGGCACGGGTAAAACAGCCGAAGCGTTTGGACTCGGCGGCGGTCGCAATGTGTTTGTCGTGCTCAGTAAACTGAAAGAAGCTTTGGAGAAAGACGACTCTTTTGGCATCATCGCTTCCCTCGATGCCCTGAAAACCACGCAGGCTCAGCTCAATAACGCCCGCGCCGAACTGGGCTCCATTCAACGTCGCCTGGAAACAACCGAAATCATTCATGAATCAGATACCGTCACCCAGACGGAACAGTTGTCCACCGTAGAAGATGCCGACATCACGGCGGAAGCCTCCAGAATTGCGCAACTGGACTTCGCCCTGCGCGCAACCCTCAACACCTCTGCTCGAATTCTCCAGCCCAGCCTGCTCGATTTCCTTCGCTAACCCACTCACTGGCGTGAGGGCTAACGTAAAACAGAAAAATCCCGTATGTCATTCTTGTATGATCCTCGGAAGGAAGTTAAGAGGGTCATACAAGAATGACATGCCATGTTTTGTTGGCTGACCGACCGCGAAAGTCTTTTTTTCTGTTCGCCGTCCGCGGAGGATCTGTTAGCTCTGGCTGTTACTGAGCAGGAGGGAGGGTGTTTTAACCGAGTTGTGGATGGGCAGTTCGATGGTGAAGATTGCGCCTTTGCCAAATACACTTTCGACTTCCAGGTTGCCTGAATGTTTTTCGATAATGGAATAGCAAATGGAAAGTCCGAGACCCGTGCCCTGGTCTTCGGGTTTGGTGGTGAAGAAGGGTTCAAATAATTTATTGAGGTTCTCCTGATGAATGCCTTTTCCCGTGTCTGCAAACTGGATTTTCAGGAAAGGCGTTGCTCCTGCTTCATCAGAGGATTCAGGATTGAAGGGCATCTTGAATGTTTTTCCGCCCTCTGTTTTTATCAAAATAATCTGTGTGCTGACTGTCAGGGTACCGCCCTTGTCCATGGCATGGCGGGCGTTATTGATCAGGTTCAGAAACACCTGCCGCATCCGGTTGGCATCGAATTTAAATTCGGGCAGGGCCACATCAAATTCCCGAACAACCTGAATGCCGCCTAGCAACATTTCCTTTTCAGTCAACGCCAGCACGGATTCGAGCTCGGCGTTGATATCCGCAGGTTTGAAAACCATTTCCTCTTTGCGGGAAAACTTGAGAAGACCGCTGATGATTTTTTCGATGCGCTGAATTTCCTCCATAACGGATTCAAAATCTTCCATGAGGGAAGGGTCGTTATCACGCTCAAGGGTCAAGGCCTGGATATGTCCGGAAATAATATTCAGCGGGTTCAGAATTTCATGGCAAACTCCTGCCGCCAGCCGTCCAACGCTGGCCAGTTTTTCCGAGCGAATGATCTGGTCCTGCGCATTTTGTAATTTATCGAGAGACTGTTTTAATTCTTCGTGAGCTTGGGTCAAACCGTCGTGCGATTTGCGCAGTTCTTCTTCGGCGCGTTTTCTGAGGTCTTCTTCTTTTTTTAATTTGGTGGCGTGACGGATGGACTTAAAGAGGTTCTCGGCGGATAAATTGTTCTTGGTCAGGTAGTCCGTAGCCCCACTCTTCATGGCTTGCACTGCGGTTTCCTGATCGCCTTGCCCGGTAAGAAAAATAATGGGGGCCTCACAACCGACTTCCCGAACCTGCTCCAACAGGTCAATACCGGTCTGCAAACCCAAACGAAAATCGAAAATGCAAAGGTCTACCGGAGTGGTTTCGAGCAGAGCCAGGGCATCAGCGCCGTTGGAAACGTGCAGGATTTTTGGTTGTGGGGAAATGGAAACTTCCCGCATCAGGTCCTTGATAAGGAAAGCGTCATCCTCGTCATCTTCAACCAGAAGAATCTGCAGAGGAGGTTCAAGGTAGGTCATCATTTTGGAAGTTGAACGATGGAGAACCAGTATTTGGAAAGCACACTCACCATCTCAACAAACTCGTTAAATCTTACCGGCTTCTGAATGAAGGAATTGACTCCCAACTCGTACGAATGATCAATGTCGGTTTCCGATTTGGAAGTGGAGAGAATAACGACCGGTATTTTTCTCAAGCCTGCACTGCCTTTAATTTCCTGAAGGGCTTCCCGACCATCCTTGCGCGGCATGTTTAGATCGAGAAGGATCAACCCTGGCTTGACCCAACCTGCCGACGAACTCTTGCCGACCTCGCACTTGCGCAGGTACTCCATTAACTCTTCGCCATCCTTGACCCAGGTCACCCGCGAGTGAATCCCCGCCTCGGTGAGGGCTTCAAGGGTCAGCATATAATCATCTTCGTCATCTTCGGCGATGATTATGGGAACATCAAATTGGGTCTCGTCTGAAATCATCTATCCTTCCAGAGTCACGATGCGTTGTCTAAAAAACTGGACACCAAAAATAATGATGTCCAACTCATCGATAGTCATAATTAAAATTATGTAGCTATTCTAAAGGGTTAGAGACCCAAAAATCCAACTTTTTCTTAGTTCCGGCCCTTTTTCTTTTTCGCCAGAAACGAAGAGTAGAGAGCTTATAAGCGAACCTCTCAACCTCACAAAATATATAATTCCGATATTATATCAATATAATTAGCGATAACCAAATACTATTATTCGTCTTGATTCCCTTAAAGGAGAACGGGAAAAATCCATCCAGCCACAATTAATATGACCTTTTTCAGTGGTTTTGATTTCGGCCCACCTATCCCGTATTTTTTTTTCTGCGGAGACTTTTTCGGTCAATCCTGTTTTATGTAAAATCTCCTGCGCACTCCTCAATATCGTCTGTCCGCTGACCCCAAAGTCCGCTTTCCAAAATTTAATTGGGACCGGTCATATTTTTTGGTTGGACTTTTTCATCGAACTCGGACTCCGACAGTAATCCCAAAGCAACGACAGCGGCTTTCAGCGTGGTGTTGTCTTCATACGCTTTCTTCGCCACCTTGGCGGCATTGTCGTAACCAATGTGAGGGTTCAGCGCGGTGACCAGCATCAACGACTGGTTCATGAGTTCGGTGATGCGCTGTTTGTTGGGTTCGATGCCGACCACGCAATGGTTGGTGAACGATTCACACGCATCGGAAATGAGGCGGATTGATTGCAGAAGGTTGTAAATCATCAGCGGCTTGAACACGTTGAGTTCAAAATTACCGGAGGACCCGCCGATGTTGACCGCGACATCATTACCCATCACCTGCGCCGCCACCATGGTCATCGCTTCCGGTTGCGTGGGGTTGACCTTGCCGGGCATGATCGATGAGCCGGGTTCATTCGCCGGCAGGACCAGTTCCCCGATACCACAACGCGGTCCGGAACCGAGCCAGCGGATGTCGTTGGCAATTTTCATCAGCGAGCAGGCAATCGTCTTGAGAACACCGGAGGCTTCGACAATGGCATCGTGCGCGGCCAGCGCCTCAAATTTATTGGGTGCGGTAATGAACGGCTGGTCTGTCATCCGCGCAATCTGCGCCGCCACCTTGATCGGAAAATCCTTGTGCGTGTTGATGCCGGTGCCGACGGCGGTTCCGCCCAATGCGATCTGGTACAGGCGCGGCAGGCAGGCATCGATACGTTGCAGGGAATTGTCCATCTGCATCACGTAGCCGGAAAACTCCTGACTGAGTGTCAGCGGCGTCGCATCCATCAGATGCGTCCGACCAATTTTAATGATGCCTTCAAACTCATCCTTTTTTTTATCCAGAGCAGAACGCAAAAGTTTTATGGAGGGAATCAGTTTTTCATGGATGCGCTCGACTGCGGCAATGTGCATCGCCGTCGGAAAGGTGTCGTTGGAAGACTGCCCCCGGTTAACGTCATCGTTGGGATGCACCGGATCCTTGCTTCCCATTTTGCCGCCCGCGATTTCAATGCCACGGTTGGCAATCACCTCGTTGCTGTTCATATTGCTTTGCGTGCCGGAGCCGGTTTGCCACACCTTGAGAGGGAAATGGTTGTCAAGCTTGCCGGAGATCACCTCGTCCGCCGCCTGCACAATCAGGTCGCACTTGTTCTGTGGCAGAAGACTTAGCTCGGCGTTGGTCAGCGCGGCGGCTTTCTTGAGGATTCCCATCGCCCGGATGATCTCGCGCGGCATGGTCTCCCACCCGATATTAAAATGGATGAGTGATCGCGCCGTTTGCGCACCATAATATCGATCGGCAGGAACTTTGATTTCCCCCATGCTGTCTGTTTCAATCCGATGTTCCATTGTGTTTCCTCTCTATAAAAAAAATGTTCCACCACCTTGCGGTGGGGCGACGTGCAACTTGTTACGCAATAACACTGGAATTTTAATTTACCTTTCCTCATGCACCACCTTGCGCTCCTGGCGGAGGGCAAAGTGAGCTATCAAATACAATTGAGCATATCGCAATAATGCTCAAGAACCGCTATTCACGCGTTGGCTGACCGCAAGGTCCGTTACCCCTCCTTTACTCCCCATTCGGAGGAGACTTTGCATAGTGCTTTTTGAGGGACTGAAAATGGAGGCCCCCCTTCGACAAGCTCAGGGTGACACTTTAAAGCAACGCAATGTCACCCTGAGCGCATCACAACGTGCTTCTTTCGTCCGCCGTCAGCTGACCGCAAGGTCCGTCGAGCACTCACTGGTCGTTGAAGTAATTTTCTGCTTCGGGCAGATGTTCTGCCAGATACAGTTTCATTTTTTTGAGCATGCGCTGTTCGGATTGACGCACCGCCTCGCGGGTAACTCCGTAATCTTCGCCAATTTCTTTTAAGGAACGCGGGTTCTCTGACAGGATGCGCGTCGCAATGATATCGCGTTCCACCGGTTTCAGGTTTTCCATAAACCCGTCGATTTTCTCTCTCAGCACCATGAAAAAATTTTCCTCGACGACCTCCTCAGCGTGTCCTGATTTGCCATCGGACAGAGTCTCTGCCGGAGTGAGGGTGCTGTCCGGATGGGTCGGCCTGTCCATGGCAACATCCATCGCGCCGATACTCGCTTCCACATCGATGATTTCTTTTTCATTCACACCAAAATGTTCAGCCAGGTTCTTGCTGGTAGGGTCGATGCCCATATCCTCCAGCCGGGCTTTTTCTTTTTTCAGATTGTACAGCAGTTTGCGCCGCGTGTTGGTGGTGCCCACTTTGACCAGCCGCCAGTTATCCAGAATAAATTTCAGGATGTACGCTTTGATCCACCAACTGGCATAAGCCGGCAATCGCACCCCGCGAAACGGGTCGAAATGCTGGACCGCCTTCATCAGGCCGACGTTGCCCTCCTGAATCAGGTCCATCATGTTTTCCCACTCGCGACGAAAAGTCATGGCAATCTTGACCACCAGCGTCAGGTTGTGGGTAGCCAGGCGATACGCCGCTTTGAGGTCGCCAGTTTCCTTATACTGAACCGCCAGCTCATGCTCCTCCTCCTCGGTGAGGTCATCATAAGAACGGATTTCATTAAGATACGCGGTGAGCGGGTCGAGCCGGGCCAGAGACCCGCTGGTGCGCGGGACAGGCAGGTTGCGCCCGGAGGGGCGGCCCTCCGGTTCCTGATCGGAATCCCCGCTTGCACCCGTTTCCAGTTCATCCTGCAAGTCCAGAACTTCCGGGTCAAGCGAACCTTCTTCCAGGTCCTCTTCCTCCAGGGCATCGGGCTTTAGCTTGTTGTCGATAGAAGCCATGAAATAAAAAGTGTGCCGGTTGATTCCCGGCGTTGATCGAGTTTCGGTTTAACCGTACAATGGGGCATGACAAGACTGGTAATCATCGCGACTCTGTTGGCCGTAATCGTGCTGTTGTTCCGCTCGTTTTTACGTTCGGACCCTTTTGCGGCTCCATCTACGGAGATGGTTCAGGATCCAAATTGCGGCACTTACGTTCCCAAACCTGAAGCCGTGTATCAGAAAACAGATGACCGGGAACATTTTTTCTGTAGTCAAAAATGTGCCGATGAATACAAAAACAAGGAAGGCCCAAACGGTGCCTCCTGACCTTTGAAGATGGGCCTCAACGGTCCCAATCGTACCGAATCAGATAATCCCTGATTGTAACATAGGGCACCGCCTGCGATCAGGGATTCGTTTTTTTAACGCCTGATCCCGATCTGTTCATCAATCCATTGATGATGCGCAAAAATATATTTGTATTCATCATCAGGGATCAAACGAAATTTATTAAATTTTTTGATCCTCTACAGTTCTTTAAAGAAAAGAAAGCGAAGGTTTGAATGAGAATGAGTTCACGAGTATTAGCATTTGTTATGGTTGTTATCTTGACCGGGTTTTGTTTCACTCCCGCTTTTGCGGAAGCCCCCAGAGCCTGCGGACCCGAGGAAACCAAGAAAGACAAGAAAATAAAAATTGAAGGGTGGATCAACCGGGAGTACCGCAAGGAACACCGGGCCATCGTCAAGGAATTTAAGGAAGTACCAAAAACCCGCACCTCGATCAAGGTGTTTCCCATGGGCAAAACCGCCAAGGTGATCGCAGTGGGCCGCTGTGTGCCAGCGTTCATCGCCCGTCAGGTATTGGAAAAAGCTCTGAAATATACCGGCGGTGTCGAGAGCCTGGTCAATCAGGCGTTTCTTCCGGCACACTGGATTGGCATCGGCACCACCCAGTTTGACGAACCATCGCAACAGATTGTCGATGCCGGGCAAGTGAAAGAATTGATGAACCCGGAACTTTCCGACCAGGAGTTTCACGTCCTCTACCGCAAGTTTTCCATTCAGGATGAAACGGTGCCCTACTTCGGTCGGACTCCAAAAAACGCAAAGAAAGTCGATTAGCTCCTTGCGGGTGCTCGCCGCACAGGCGACAGAAAACATTTTCAGCGGGCTTCAATATGCCCTCTTTTAAGAGAGACGCGGGCCTTGCGGTCGGCAGACCTTGTCGTCTGCAAAACGAAAGGCAAATAAGAAAACCATCGCATGTCATTCTGAACCGAAGGTGAAGAATCTCGCCTTTGCTTTTGATTTTTGGGTTATGCAAAGCTCTCTCGGAGAAGGGGGAGGTCCACTGTGGACGGGAAACTTTTGACATGCGTTCTTAAAACTTTGACGCGCATCAACGGTTAGGCCGCTAGCCCACTGCAAGGAGCGCGGGTGGGTGTGAGCAGGGCCTTACTATCACGGTGGTCTTGTGGAAGAATCGTCTAAAGAAAGAATCTTGAAACTTCTGGAGTTGACCCGTTCCGAACATGACGGAGAAGCTTTGAACGCTCTCCGCAAAGCAAATGATATCCGGGAAAAAGAGGGCTTACAATGGGCCGATCTGTTTCAGCAGTCGGCACCGAAAAGTGCCCTGCCGCCTGTAATCAAACACCGACCTGCGACTCCGAAAATTGTGACGGTGGATTCGATGTTTGAACAGATTTTCAAACGCCGCATGAGTGACGCGCTTCACGCAAAAATGGAGGAGATGCACTATACTTACGAGCTCACCGGAATGTTGTCCGGAGATGAATGCAGTATGCTGATCAACACGTTTAACGGAAATTGTGCGTGAATCTCTCACCCATAACCCCCTACAGACCGTGCAGACATTGGGTTCCCCGGAAAAACTGTTTCTGGACAACTTTATGTCTTCCACTTACTCTGATATTGTTTATTATCTCCCCGGCCTGGGCTGATAATGCGACCCAAGCCTCCTGTGATGAGGATAAAGGCGCGTTCAATATTATTGCGGAGAATGATTTATGGGGCAATGGCGCAGACCGGCATTTTACCCACGGCACACGGTTTTCTTATGTCACCCCCAATATCTCCGGTCAATGTCAGGAGGCGGACCCCGGACTTTGGCAGAAGGCACGCGAGGTCATTCAGGAAGCCGTACCCAGGGTCCTTGAACTGGAACAAAGCCGGTTCAGCTTTGTGTTGGGGCAGAGTATTTTTACGCCGGAAAATATTAGCCAACCCAGTTTGATATTGAATGACCGTCCTTATGCTGGCTGGTTGTATATCGGATTTGGTTTTCTGGCAGAACGCAAGGACGTTTTTGGTGGCGATGCTTTCGATACCTTCGAAGCCGATATCGGGGTGGTCGGGCCGGCATCACTGGCTGAATATATTCAGGAGGGCTGGCACGATGTGATCAGCACCACCGACCCGGAAGGTTGGGGCAACCAACTGGAGAATGAACCGGGACTTTTATTGACTTACGAGCGCAAGTGGCGCTTCTACAAGTCGGACCCGCAAACAGCGGGCCTGCAATTTGATTTCATGCCGCACGCCGGTGTTGCCCTTGGCAACGTGTTCACTTACGGAGCCCTCGGGGCCACCGCCCGGATCGGCATGCATATTGAGGCCGACTACGGCGCACCACGAATCCGCCCCGGCGTGCAGGGTTCCGATTTTTTTTATCGGCCCAGAGGAGCGTTTGGCTGGTACCTCTTTGCGGGAATAGAAGGACGCGTTGTCGGACGCAATATTTTTCTCGACGGCAATACCATTGAGAACAGTCACAGTGTGGCCAAGAAAACTGTCGTGGGAGATTTACAAGTGGGGCTGGTCGTCACCTTCCGCGATTTTCGACTGGCCTTCACTAATATTTTCAGGACGGATGAATTTGCAGGGCAAAATGAAACGGATGAATTCGGGGCGGTCAGTGCCTCGTTTCGTTTTTGATCACCGGGAGATTTCGGGTGTTTTGAGGATAACGGATTATGGCAATCAGCGTTTATGACATGGTGGGCAACTGGGCTTGTTCTCCGCCCGTCATTTATCAGGAAATTCAAAAGATCATTGAAAACCCGGATTCCTCTTTCGAGGATTTCAGCCGCGTGATCAATGCCGATCCCAATCTGGGATCGCAACTGCTCAAACTGGCCAACAGTGCCTATTATGGACTGAGCAACAGTGTCGACACCATCACTCATGCCCTCAGTGTTGTCGGGATGGAGCAGTTGAGCGATCTCGTATTTTCCATTGTGGTCATCAACCAATTCCAGGGGATACCCAAGGAGCTGATAAATATTGAAAGCTTCTGGCAACACAGTCTGGCCACTGGTGTGACCGCCCGCATCCTTTCAGCACAGGTCGATAAAACCGCCGCTGAGCGTTATTACCTCGCCGGTATGTTGCACGATATCGGCACTCTTGTTGTGTGCAAGGCCGAACCGGAACTCGCCGCAAAAATTTTCGCAACGGTTAAAGAGACGGGGGGTCCGCTTTGTGCCGATGAGGTGAAGGTGCTGGGGTTTGATCACACCGCCATGGTCGGTGTCATATTGAAAGGGTGGAACTTGCCTTCCCCCCTGGTTGAAGCTGTTGCGTTTCATCATCAACCGGCTCTTGCGACCGAGCATCCGGAAATTACGGCGGCGATTCATGTCGCCGATGTCATAGCGCATGAACTGGGACTCGGAACTAACGGCGAACCGGGGCCACCTCCCTTGTATAAACCGGCTTTGAAAATTCTCCGTATCGACCGCGACTTCATCGAAAAAATCAAACCAAAAGTTATTGAAGAAACCGACGAAGTCTTTTCCATATTCAAAAAGTAATCCAGCTTTGATGACCCCCATCACGTATCATCCCACACGCATTTCTGTAGACGCGCAGTTTTCGATCGTCATTCCCACTTGGAACAACCTGCCTTATGTTCAGCACTGCCTCGGCAGTCTTGAAAAAAATTCCCGCTTCCCACACCAGATCATTCTCCACATCAACGAAGGTTCCGATGGCACTCTGGAGTGGGCAAAGAAGTCCGGCATCGCGTTCACGCACAGCACAATGAACGTCGGGATTTGTTTCGGCATCAACGCCTCAGCTTCGCTGGCAAAAACGCGCTACCTGGTTTATTTGAATGACGACATGTACGTCTGCCCCGATTGGGACGTGTATCTGCTTGAAGAAATCAAAAAGATGAAAGACGATTCCTGGTTCATGGCCTCGACACTGATTGAACCTGCCGGAACAGGCAACCCCTGCGTGATCGGTGCCGACTACGGCAAGTCGCTCGAAACTTTTCGCGAAGATAAATTACTGGCGGGATACGCAACGCACCCGATGCACGATCAACAAAGCCCCGGCGGCTGTGCCAACGTGGTGCCGCTTTCCCTGTGGCGACGGGTCGGCGGCTACTCTATCGAATACACACCCGGATGGAATTCCGATCCGGATTTTGCGATGAAACTCTGGCACGCCGGAGTGCGGCAGTTCAAAACCATTTCAAAAAGCCGGGTGTACCACTTCCACAACGTGACCGGCAAACGCGTTGGCCCTCGCCATTCCGGTCGCAAAGTATTTGCCGCCAAATGGGGACTGACCAGCGCCAAGTTCATGAAACATTTTTTGCATCACGGCGAAGAATACAAAGGCCTCCTCACCGACCCCACCCCCTCATGGGAACTGACTTTCTCGAAATTCCGTGTCCGCCTGCTCCGCCCCTGGCGGTAACCACCTTCCGGTGGGGGTGACGTGCAACCTGTCGGGCAATAACACCGGGATTTTAACCACCTTGCGGTGGGAGTAATAGTCTGACCCTTTGGATGAGCAGAATTGTTTTCTGAGCGCATCATAATTGTTTTGCCGTCGCCCGTGCGCCGAGCACCCACCTTGCGGTGGGGCTGACGTTCAACTTGTCGGGCAATAACACCGGGATTTTAAAGCATCCTTTCTATCGCACCACTTCGCGCTCCTCCGCGGACCTTGCTGTCGGAGAAAAAAACCGCCGCCTGTCATTCTGATGAGCCTTCAGGCGAAGAAGAATCTCGCCCTGGATTTTGAACTTAGGGTAATAAGACATTGCCTCTTTACAAAGAGAGCTTTGCATAACCTCAAAATCAAAAGCAAAGGCGAGATTCTTCGCTTCGCTCAGAATGACAATTCGTTGATTTAAGGTGTCACATTCGAGAACGCGAGTAGCGCTCTCGAACAGGGTGCGGCCTCCACTTTTCAGTCTTTCAAGAAGCACTTATGCAAAGCTCCCCTTTACAAAAGGGAATATAAAAAATAAACACCAAATGATTTTTCATCGGCCCTCCGCAAGGTCCGGTGAGCACTCAATCTAAAAAATATTCGAGGTAGATGATCCACGTGATGGTGGAGAGGATGAGGACGGTATAACCGACATGCACCCAGATGGTAAAAAATTTTGGTTCTTCGCGCACTTTGGGAGGCGGCGTTGGATCGGGGTTCTCGTTTGATAATCGGCTGGGTTCGTTCATACTTGGCGTTTTCAAAATATCGTGGTCGTCTGATTGTCCTTGTGAGGAATAAAACTTTTCAAATCCCCCTGCTACGCTTCCCCCTTCGTGGAAGGGGAAATATACCATTACAAACAAAGGCGAGATGCTTCGCTCCACTCAGCATGACATACGGGTGCTCCGCGCACGGCGGACCTGGCGGGTGCTTGCGCATGGCTAGCGTAAAACAGAAAACATTCTGCGATGCGCTCATTAATCATCGTCTGCTCTTGCAGGGTCGGCCCGTTAGCCCCCACGCAAGTGGGCGCGTCGCCCCCACCGGAAGGTGGTTAAAACCCCAGTGTCAGCCCGACAAGTTGCCCGTTGGCCCCGCGCCCAGCGGCTAGCCGCGGCGGACGAGGCGGACAGCGTGCGAAATAGTCTGGTCAATTTTTTTGTACCAATAAGGACAACCGTTCAGGAAAAAAACGATTTGCGCTTCTTCCCCGCGTTCGCTTGAGGTCCAGGTGCAGTTGCCGGCACCCGGTGGGAAAGTAGCGTCGAGATGGATGTCTCCGCCCTTGAAATCTTTGTTCAGTTTTTCGGGATCGAACAGGGACAGTGCTTCCTCGACACTGGGAAGCCTCCAGTCACTGTGACCGCCGTGACTGTCTTCGTTCAATGTTTTTGCCCAGGCATTGGCTTCGTCCCAGCTCAATTCTTTGCCATTGGCCAGGCGCGAGTCTTGCGCTGTCCACGTGAGACTTGAGATGGAATCGTATATGGCGTGTTCGCCATCTTTCAGAAAACGTGATTTTTTTAACGGCATGGTTTATCCAAAGGGAAAATGCACCGCGCTCCGATGCAGAAGTCATGTGAATTAATAGATGCTGAACTTGGAAGCGGCAATCGTACCAGATAAGCCGTGAGTCTGTAAAGGGGATGACATTTCAGGACAGACGATACAGGTCGACACGGCGGTCACGGAACAGATCGTTGGCCGGGTTGATCGATTTTTGCCGCGCCTTGGCGAGATCGATTTCAACGACCGCGCTTTCTTCGCGATCCGATGAAGCGCGCACCAGAACATTGCCATCCGGGTCCACCACCTGGCTCTGCCCGATAAAAGTCAGCGTTTCTCCGGGAATGCGTTGTTCGATGCCGACCCTGTCCGCCGTGATGGCGTACACCCGGTTTTCCAGACAGCGCGTGATCATCGATTGGGGACAATGCGGCAGGACGAGGTTCGAAGGATGCGCAATCACATCGGCGTTGCTCAGCGCGAGCGAACGCGCCGTCTCTGGAAACCGCCAGTCGAAACAAATCATCACCCCGACACGCGCAGGACCTAGCTCGAACACCGGAGGCGGTTCATCTCCCGCATCAAAAATATTTTTCTCAGTGTCAAACAAGTGAATCTTGCGATAGCGACCGATCAAACCATCCGGACCTGTTACCAAAGAGGAATTATAAATCGCGTCGCCATCGCGCTCGACCAGACCGGCGATGATGAACAGATTTTTATTTTTAGCAAACGCCGTTAAAAATTCGGTGGTGGGACCGGAGATAGTCTCTGCAAGATCGTTCGCTTCTTCTCTTGAGGCGAATTGGTAACCGGTGGTGAACAGCTCCGGCAAGACCAACAAATCGGCCTCGAAACCTTCCAGCAAATGCGTGATGCGATTGCGGTTGGCTTCAATGTCACCGAAGACCGGCTGGTTCTGGATGAATCCGACGCGGTAGGTCATGGCAGGTTTTTGGTTTGTGAAGGATTGAACAGAACTTACAAGCGAGCGGCTCGCTGGCGGAGCAGGTGGTCGACCAATACCAAGGCGACCATGTTGTCGGCCATGGGTACGGCGCGTGGGGCAACGCAGGGATCGTGCCGCCCTTCCACTTTTATTTTTGCTTTTTTGCCCTTGCGCGTCACCGTGTCCTGTTCCCGCAAAATTGAAGACGTGGGTTTGACCACCATGCGCACCACAATATCGGCACCGTTGGAAATACCGCCGAGGATGCCGCCCGCGTTGTTGGTGACGGTGGTGATCTTGCCGCCCTTCGAGGTGAACACGTCGTTGCATTCCGAACCCTTCATGCTGGCAACGGCAAATCCCGCGCCGACTTCCACACCTTTAACAGCGGGCAGGCACATGAGGGCTTTGGCAAGGTCGGCATCGAGTCGATCAAACACCGGCTCACCGAGACCCGGTGGCACGCCCTGCGCGATCACTTCGATAACACCGCCGAGGCTGTCGCCTTCCTTGCGCGCCTGCATGATGGCCTCGATCATTTGCTCGGCAACTTTTTTATCCGGGCAACGGACGATATTGCGTTCAATTTCGCGGACGTTGAATTTCTGCGCAACGATGTCGCCGATCTGCCGGGTGTAAGCGAACACTTTTATTTTTTGTCGGGCCAGAATTTTTTTGGCGATGGCACCGGCGGCAACACGCCCCACCGTTTCGCGTGCGCTGGAGCGACCGCCCCCACGGTAATCACGAAACCCGTATTTCTGATCGTAAGTGAAATCAGCGTGACCCGGTCGATACAGGTCCTTGATCAATTCATACTTGGAAGAGTCTGCATCCCGGTTGACGATCAACATACCGATGGGCGTGCCAGTGGTTTTTCCCTTGAACAGGCCGGATAGAATCTGGACCTTGTCGTCTTCCTTGCGGGTGGTGGTGACTTTGCTCTGACCGGTTCGGCGTCGGTCGAGTTCCTTTTCGATGTCCGCTTCTACCAGCGGAAGCCCCGCCGGGCAACCTTCAACAACGACTCCGAGAGCCGGACCATGCGACTCGCCAAATGTGGTGATCTTGAAAAGTTGACCGAAACTGTTTCCAGACATGGGATGATTTACCAGGAAGATTGAAAAATTTTAAGAACTTTAACCACCACGCGCTCCTCGCGGAGGGCAACGTACACCCACTGGCGTGGGGGCTAACGTGTAAACCGTTAATGAGCAGAAATATTTTGGGAGCACCTCGCCGTATCTCCCGTCCGCCGACCGCATTCAAGAACGCGAATAGCGGTTCTTGAACAAGCCGTGCGCGGAGCACCCAATAAAAAAAGCAGGGTAAGCACCCTGCTCGGAAACCAAATCAGTTTGAAGAACCAGCGGGAGGGGAAGAGATTCCTACAAGGTCAATCCATCTCCATTTCAATTTCCTCATCGAATTCATTGCCATCGACGAGTTCCCTCAGCTCTTTCCCAGCTTGGAAAAAGGGCACTTTTTTGGCAGGAACTTCAACCCGAGCCCCGGATTTTGGATTGCGCCCGACCCGTGCATTGCGGCTCCGAACCCGGAAACTGCCAAACCCGCGTAGCTCGACCTTTTTACCCTGGGCGAGGGACTCGGTAATGCTTTGAAACACAGTGTTTACGACAACTTCGGTCTGCTTTTTGGTTAGATTAATCTGCTGTGAAACCTTTTCAACAAGCTCCGCCTTTGTCATCCAGCCTCTCCCAAAAAATATTGAAAAAGTATACCATCCGAATCCACCAAGTCAAGAGTTTTGAAGCGGTTATGTGAATTTGGGGAAGGAGATTTGGTTGCCATTTCGGTCAAAAATACGAAGCAAGAAAACAGGAGGGCCTTAACTTTTCCCACAAATATAACATTTTTCTCGGGAAAAACAGAGAATTCTATTGTTTTAAAAAGACTTATGGTGCCCACAGGAACTGGAGGCGAGGGAAGTCCTGAGTCAGGCTGGCCGTTTTCAGAGAGTCTGGAATCTGGCTATTCATCAACCAGTCCATGAGGGTTTCCCGCTCCCGTTCCTGGATGACAAGGGGGCGCCCCTCGATGCCCAGCCGCTTGCCCATGTCACTGATGACATCTTCCAGGCCACCGAGCTTATCCACCATTTTCAAATCGAGTGCCTGCCGTCCGGTAAATATCCTCCCATCGGCCAGTTGTCTTGCCTGCGCCGGGCTCATGTTTCTGCCCTTGGTCACCGCTTCAATGAACTGATTGTGAACATCCTTGACCACAGCCTCCAAATATTTGCGCTCCTTCTTGTTCATTTTGCGGCCCGGCGATCCGGTGTCCTTGAACTTGCCTGCCTTGATCACTTCGGGACGCACGCCGACTTTTTTCATCAGTCCTTCAAAGTTGGTGAAGGCCATGATGACACCGATACTGCCGGTGAGGGAACCGGGGTTGGCATACACCTTTTCGGCCCCGGCGGCAATGTAATAGCCGCCTGAGGCGGCGACACTGCCCATCGATGCGTAAATGGGTTTGCTGGTGCGTGAGCGCAGAACCTCGTCATAAATTTCCTGGGACGGAGCCACCGCGCCACCGGGAGTGTCGATGCGGAGAATGATGCCGCGCACAGAATCGTCTTCACGGAAACTGCGAATTTGCCTGACGATGTCACGCGAGTCGCCGATGAACCCGGCGACTTCGACAATGGCAATGGTGTCTTTGGAGCCGCCGGCACCGGTCAGCAGATTGCCTCCTAAAAAGTTGGCGAAACCAAATAAAATCACGACCCCCAGAAGGAAATACATCAATGCCTTACGGAACCCAGACTTCACAGGTTGAACAATCGGTTGTCCGTCCATTCATTCCTCACACTGTTTGTTTAGTGGATCTTTTCTAATTTAAACACTACCTTCCCTTTCCTTCATATAAGGAGGGGGTACGAGGGAGGTTGACACCCCTCCCTCACCCTCCCCCTTGAAAGGGAGTTGGCATAATTCAAAAATCAAAAGCAAGGGTGAGATTCTTCCTCACCCTTCGGGTTCATCAGAATGACATTGCAGTGGTTTTTTACGCCGACCACATTCAAGAACACGAATAGCGGTTCTTGAACAAGCCGTGCGCGAAGCACCCATCTTGCCCTCCTGGTGGAGGGCAAGGTGAGCTGTCAAAAACTATTGAGTGCACTAAAAACTGTTTCCAGTTTGCTGACGTGCGCGGAGCACTAGTCTTCTGAATCCTCCTCTTCGACCTCCTCGATCACGATTTCAGATGCGTCCAGGTTTTCATCATAGGCTTTGACAGACAAACCGATCTTCTTGGTCGCCGGGTCCACTTTAATGACCTTGGTCTTGACCTTGTCTCCAACCTTGACCACCTTATCCGGGTGACTGACTTTTTCCGAACTGAGTTGGGAAATATGGATCAACCCTTCGAGGCCGTCGTCGAATTCTGCGAAAGCACCAAAGCCGGTCACTTTGATGATAGTGCCCTCCACCTCGGTACCGACCGGGAAACGTTCTGGAATCTTGTCCCACGGATCGTCCTGCAGTTGCTTGATTCCAAGACTGATGCGGCAGTTGTCCTTGTCGATGTTCAACACCACGGCTTCGACGCTGTCCTTTTTCTTGACCACTTCGGACGGGTGTTTGATCTTTTTGTTCCACGACAGATCAGAAATGTGGATCAAACCATCGACACCGTCTTCGAGTTCGACGAACGCACCGAAATCGGTGAGATTACGCACGGTGCCTTCAACTGAGGACCCGATGGGATATTTCTCGTCAATGTTGTCCCAGGGGTTCGGTTCGATCTGTTTTATGCCGAGTGAAATACGCTTCTTTTCCTTGTCGAGGGTGAGCACAACTGCATCGACCTGATCGTTGATAGCCACCATCTTGCTGGGGTGTTTGACATGACGGCTCCAGGACATTTCGGAAACGTGCACCAGACCTTCGATGCCTTTTTCCAGCTCAACGAACGCGCCGTAATCGGTGATGCTGACCACGCGACCATTGATGCGCGTGCTGACCGGATATTTCTTGTCGACATCCACCCATGGATCCGGCGTGATCTGCTTGAGGCCGAGAGAGACTCGTTCTTTTTCCCGGTCATACTTGAGCACCATGACCTTGACCTTGTCGCCGATGGCAAACATTTCGGACGGATGGTTGACCCGGCCCCAGGACATATCGGTGATGTGCAGTAAACCGTCGATACCACCGAGGTCGATGAACACCCCGTAGTCGGTGATGTTCTTGACGATCCCTTCAACGATGTTGCCTTCCTTCATCTGCTTGAGCGTGCCTTCGCGTGCGGCGGCCCGTTCTTCTTCCAGCAGGATGCGGCGCGACAGCACAATATTGCCGCGCTTCTTGTTCATCTTGATGATGCGCATGTCGAATTTGTCGCCGAGTAATTTCTCCAGGTTGCGGACAGGACGCAAGTCGATCTGTGAACCGGGCAGGAAGGCCTTGAGTCCGATATCGACCGTCAGGCCGCCCTTGGCCTTGGCCACCACCATGCCTTCGATGGTTTGTTCGGCTTCAAATGCGGTGACGAGTTTTTCCCATATCTTGATCTTGTTGGCTTTTTCCTTGGACAAAACGACAATGCCATCCTGATCTTCCACACGCTCCAGGAATACTTCGACCTCAGAACCAGCCTCAAGCGTTTCTTTTTCCGCCGCTGGAAATTCGTGCAGACTGATCACGCCTTCGGATTTGAACCCGACATCGACAGTCACCAGACCCTTGTTTATATGAAGCACCTTGCCCTGAATGATTTCGCCTTCGCGAAACTGTTTGAGACTACTATCAAAATAAGCCTCCATCTCGGCGCGCAGAGCCTTGTCTTCCTCGCTGAGTTCCTCGAGCTCATCCCAATCGTCCAATGTTTCCTCAACCACTTTGTGTTACCTCCGAATTAAAATTTCCGAATTAAAAGTTCAAAATTAAATTTTTCTTTATCTAATAAAGTCAAAACTGAAAATTTATTTTGAGCGCAGACTCCTGCGCCACGCATCCAGATTCCTTATGATTTCTCCACCGGCTGTATGTACCGCATCATTTCCTCCACCACCTCATCGATGGTTTTGCCGGTGGTATTGACGGCAACCGCATCGTCTGCCTGCACCAGCGGAGAAACCTCGCGCGTGCGGTCTTCATGATCGCGCTGTTTCACTTGCGAGATCACGTCATCAACCGTCAGGCCGGGATGCCGGTCGCGTATTTCTTCAAACCTGCGTCGGGCGCGTTCTTTCACATCGGCATCGAGGAAAAACTTTTTCTCCGCTGTGGGAAAAACCACCGTGCCGATATCGCGCCCGTCCATGACCGCAGATCCGGCACGCCCCATGGATTGCTGTTTCGGCACGAGGACGTTACGCACCGCCGGGTTGGCGGCAACACTGGCGGCCAGTTTGCCAATGATCTCGGTTTGCAGATGGCCCGTTAAATCTTCACCATCGGCGAGCAACCTCTGCCCTTCCGGCGACGGCACAAATCGTATTTCAAGGTGCGTTGCCACATCGGCGACACGCGCGTTATCCTTTGCATCGATGCCAAGCTGTTGTGCTTTCCACGCCACCGCACGATACATCGAGCCGGTCTCGATATAACTGAAGTTCAGCAACTCGGCAATGCGCCGCGCCACCGTGCTCTTGCCACTGCCTGCCGGTCCGTCGATGGCGATGATCACTCGTGCACCTTCGCCAGCTTCAAGCGATTTTTGTTGGCCGTCGCAAATGCTTCTTCCAATGGCTCAGCATCCTGCCGGGTGATCATGTTTTTCAATTCATCCAAACGCACCTGAAATTCGTCGATCAACGTCAGCACCTGCTTTTGGTTGGACAGGGCAATGTCCCGCCACATGACAGGATCACTGGAGGCAATGCGGGTGATGTCGCGCAAACCGCCACCGGAAAAACAAAGCACGTCGTCGTAAGTTTTTGTGGTTACATTCGCCACCGTATTCATCAAGGCGAACGCCACCACATGCGGCAGATGACTCACCGCGCCCAGCACCCGGTCGTGTTCATCCGGGTCCATGCTGATGACTTCCATGCCCAGTGCCGACCAAAATGAAATGATGCGATCACACGCATCTTTTGGTGTCTTTGCTGTCGGGGTGACGATGCAACGCGCCCCTTCAAATAATTCCGTAAACGCTGAATCGAGTCCAGAACGTTCACTGCCTGCTATCGGATGCGCCCCAACGAAAACGGTGCCCTCCGGCAGTTCCGCTTCCATTGCGCGTACCAGGTCGCCTTTGACCGAACCGACATCGGTGACGATGCAACCGGGCTTCAAAGCAGACTTCATTTCTTTCAGCCTCGGCAAAAACGTCCCCACCGGCGAACACAGGACCACCAGATCGCAGTCTTTCACCGCTGTGCCTAAATCCGCCGACCAGTCATCGATCACACCTTTTTCCTTAGCACGCTTGAGTGTGTCCTGATTGCGCCCGAATCCGGTAATGGTTTGGACCAGATTGCGCTCGCGTGCGGACAAAGCCAGCGATCCGCCCAACAGCCCGACTCCGATGATAGCCATCCGTTCAAACGAGGCCATGCTCACCCGTCCTTTCGTGGGTACGATCCCATCACACGCAGAAACAGGCTTCGTTTCTTTAAAGTAGAAAGCACTTTTTTAATTCCGGCATCTTCAAGATGGCCCTGAAAGTCGACGAAGAATAAATATTCCCAGGGCCGGTTGCGCAGAGGCCGCGACTGTATCTTGGTCAGGTTGATATCGTGCCGCGCAAACATTTGCAGGATTTTGAGCAAGGACCCGGTCTCGTCCCTGATCGAAAACATGATGGACGTTTTGTTGGCCTTGGCCTTCTTCGCCATTTCCTTGCCGATGATCAGGAAGCGGGTGGTATTGCGGGCTTCGTCTTCAATTTTTTGCGCGATGATTTTCAGGTCACAGGATTCAACCGCAAGCTTGCTTGCCACCGCGCCGATGCGTTTATTTTTTTCGGCAAGTTTCGCCGCCGTTGCGGTGCTGGATGTGGGGATCAACTCGACGTTTGGAAAATGTTCGGCCAGCCAGTTACGGCACTGCGCCAACGCCTGCGGGTGACTGTGGATTTCTTTAATTTGTTTGGGGTCGCCGGAATACGACAGCAGACAATGCGAAATGCCAAGCCGGATTTCATCGCAGATCACCAGCGGTGAATCGACGAACGAATCGAGCGTCAGGTTGACCACACCTTCGATGGAGTTTTCAATCGGCACCACGCCATAATCAGCGTGACCCTTTTCCACCATATTGAAAATGTCGCCGATGTTGTTGGCCGGGCAAAACTCCGCCGCATGGCCAAATTTGCGCACCGCCGCCTGATGGGAGAACGTGGTCTCCGGACCAAGGAACGCTATGTTGAGGGGTTTTTCGAGCGCGAGTGTGGCGGAAATGATTTCGCGGAAAACAGATTCGACCGCTTTATCGGGAAAAGGACCCGAATTCTGGGACTTCAGGCGTTCAAATATTTCACGCTCCCGGTGCGGGACATGAAAGTGATTCGCCTTGTTCTGCTTTGATTTTTCCTTGCCGATTTTAATCGCCAGCCGGGACCGGCGATTGAGCATTTCCAGAAACTTATCGTCTATCTTGTCGATCTGCTCGCGGAGCTTGTCAATATCGCCCAACGCATAGTACCGCCTTTGCTTAGAATCTCGAAATTCATGGAACTTCGAAGGGATTGTGCGTATTTTCCGTATTTCGGCCTAAAATAGCAAGCAGAAACTTATTACGGAGGCGATGCTCCGCTCTCAAGGAGACCTACATAAGTGCTTCTTGAGGGACTGAAAAGAGGAGGTCGCATTTCGACAGGCTCAATGTGACAAAAAAAATCAACGAACTGTCATTCTAACTCCTTGCCGGACCTCGCGGGTGCTGGCGCACAGCCAGCAGAGAGCAGGGTGATTTGATCAACTCCGCATTCATCACATAAACTAACGAAAACTTTTAGGAGATCCATACCATGATCCTGCTTCAATTCAGCATGTCGCCTATGGATAAAGGCGAAAGCGTCAGCGACTACGTCAGCCGCTCGCTCGACATCATCTCCAACAGCGGTGTCGACTATAAACTGGGGCCGATGGGCACCTGCCTCGAAGGCGAATGGGATGAGGTGATGGGCGTCATCAAACAGTGCTACGAAAAAATGAGCACTGACTGCAACCGCATCACCTGCTCGATCAAGATCGACTATCGCAAAGGCAAAAGCGGCAGGCTCGATTCCAAAATGGCCGCCGTCGAAGCCAAACTCGGGAAGAAACTGAATACATGATCCGCTTGCGGCCACTCGCCGTGGAGGCGATGGGCTGAATATTGTTGAGCAATTAATAGCTTCTAAGCGCATCGCAATATGCATCTCGTTCGCCCTGCGCTAGCACCCGCCTATAGCTGGTAGTGTGTGTTTTGAAGGGGTCTGATTAAATGGTTTGAAAAAGCAAATAGGAACCATTAATTTATTAGGATTATACTGATGGCAAGAATGCTGGCTGGAATTTGGTTGTCCTTTCTCGACATTAATATAGATGTAAATGAACAATTTGAACCGCTGAACAAATGTTCTGTTTTTGAGAATCAAATCATCTTAAAAGGAATAGGGTAAAAATTGAACAATATTTTAGCGCCTATTATGTGAATTTTATTATGGACAACCAAAATAGAACCAAAGAAAGAGAGCTTTTTGAAAAATTAGCTAGCAAGTCCAAGTTGTTGCTAAAGAATTATCCTAGGCTATATTTTGTAAAACTTTTTTTGTTTATTACATTTGGTGCCGGGTATTTTTTTGGGGTTTTTTCCCTTCATTTAATTCTAATTTTAATTACTTTGCTCTGGGGATATGCGTGGGGCGTTTCTTCGACTTTATGGGTAATAATTTTTCTATCCATTCTAGTACCATGTTTTATAAGCCTTCTTCGGGCTCTCCATATTACCTTTGATGACTCTCCTGGCTTACCAGTTTCCAATGAACAAATTCCCGAACTATTTAAGGAAATAAATTCTATACAAAAAAAAATAGGGGCTTTCCAAATAAAAAAGTTGATCATCACTCAGGATTTCAATGCCTGTGTATATTACAACCTGGGGTTATTGGTATCCATCAAACCCAAGTTTACGCTTTCCCTTGGCCTCCCGCTTTTTGCTGCCCTTTCTCCAGAACAACTGAGGATGATAATTTCCCACGAATTAGGGCACCTTACTCAATTTCGGTCCAGATTGAATCTGACTACTACTTACGTTTCGCAAATTTTTAGCAAATTAAAAGATTCCTTGGAAAGCCAGGGGAAGTGGGCAAGGATAGTATTGGGGCTTTTTGTAAACTGGTACAGCTTTCGCTTCTTTGCTTTTATATTTCCTTTAGCTCATGAAAATGAAAGTAATGCAGATCGAGTAGCCTCAGAAATCACATCCGCAAAAATTGTTACAGAAACTTTGGTTCAAGCAGAAATTGAACCTATTTTAATCGAGGAGTATTATTGGGAACCCTTATTTAAAAAGGCGGGCTTGCAAAAAGATATTATTATCAATCCCTATAGTGGCCTTAATGAATTCTTAAAGAAATATCCCTTTTCACAAGATCAAAAGTATAAATATTTTTTCAGATTCCTGAAACAGGAAAATAAGTTTTCTTCCCTACATCCCACCTTACACGAGCGAATAAAGCAGTTTTCAAAAACTATAAAGATGGACTGGGGCGGGGAACCTAATGCTGGTGAATTTTTCATGAAATCTTACTATTCAGTTATTCTTTCAGAATTTGACAAACAATGGATAGAGGAATTTTCTTCTGACTGGAAAAACCAGTTTGAATACAGCCAGAACTCCTCCAAAAGGCTTCAAAACCTTCAGAATAAATATGACAAAAACTTGCAAAGTGATAATGAATTATGGGAATTGGCTCAGTTGACTGAAGAAGTTAAATCCAAGGAAGACTCTATCCCTTATTACCTTCATTATCTTGAGATTAATAATGACGATCCTGATGCGTCATTTGCACTTGGCCGGATTTATCTTTCAAAAAATGACCCAAAAGGGGTCTCTTTTTTGGAGACCACAATGAAACTGGATCGTTTTTTTACAGCTTCGTGTTGTCAATTATGCCATGGTTTTTTTCTAACTCAGGATAATAAAAAACTGGCGGAATATTATTTGATTCGACATGAAAATGCATTGGATGATATTGAAAATGCTGTAAATGAAAGAGAAAAAATACATCATAAAGATAAATTCATTTTGCCAATGATTTCAGAAAAACAAATGAGACAGCTCAAATCAATTGCAAATGAAATCAGCGGAATTAAGTGTGCATGGGTTTGCAGAAAAAAAGTTAAAAACTTTCCTGAGGAAAAGTGTTACATAATACTCTATTCCACAAGACTACTATCATTTGTAAACTTGGATAAAATAGAAGACCAATTGAGAGAGAAAGTTGGTTTTTTAGAAAACCTTCAAATTATTTATGAACCCTATGATCGAAAAATTTTCAAGAAGGCTATAAAAATTTCCGAAAAAATAAAATGAAAGCAGCTACCGAATGAAAAAAATTTGACAATAATCTATAGTAATATCAAAGGAAGAGGAGGAAGGGTTTGCCCATTAGCTCCACCGCAAGGTGGTTATTTCCCCTGAAGATTGCCGCTGAGGCTGTGGGGTTCGCCTGCTCTTATAATCCCAACGGTCACGGCAGAGCCGGGGGATTTTGCCCGGAGCAGATCGCGCAGGTCATCGATATTAGCGACCGTGCTCCCATCGAGGTCAACGATCCTGTCTTCCTTTTGCAAGCCGAGCCGTTCGCCGTTGGAGCCTGGCATGACCGACGTGATCCACAATCCGGCATCGTCTTTTTCCTGTAACATCACGCCCAGCTTGATGCCGTTATCCGGCTCAACACTATAGGGCACGGCCCATGCAAAATCGGCACTGTAGAGCGGGATGGACACCGGGTCGACATTCATCTCGCGGTCCTTCAATGCCTCCGGCGTTTTGGTGATATGCGGTAGCACAATCGAATAGGCGTGCGGCACTCTGCGGAAGGCACGCTTGGGGATGCCGTATCCATACTGCACATGAAACCCACCGGCAAGAACGACCAGCTTCCAGTCCGCGTACTTTGGATCGGCAAGAAATTCCGCCACCGTTTGCGCCATCGACTCCTCCCACAAGGTCAGCATCTGATACGGTTTCAAAACTTCCGGCGCGTGATCCTTGTTGGCCCCGAACAGCGACATCGAGTAGGCACTGTGATACGGATCTTTCAGATCGATCACCGGCAAGCCGGGCGCAGACGGTCCGCCATCGCGCAGGATTTGCTCGGTTACCAGCGAAGACTTCAAGCCAATCAGCGGCATGCTGTTGGTCTTCATAAAATCGGTGATCGGCAGGTACAGGCGATAGCCACCTCCCCAGTTCTGACGAAACAGCTTGTTAAAATCTTTTTTTGAAAGCTGCCCCCTCTGCCACAAGTTAAGAGACGGTTGGGCCGAACGACGAAACATTTCCATGCCGACCGCTACCTTGCCAGGAAATCGATGGGAAAGCCCCTCAAGGATTTCGAGCTGAACCCGGTGCGCTTCGATATTATCGTGGGTTTCGCCGATATAAATCACGCGAGCCGCTGAAATGGTATCGAGCATTTGCTCTTTGGAAACGGTCACACCGGTGGGCAGGTGCAGAATCTGGTTGTCCTTTAATTCCGACAGGTTACGGTAGGGCGATCCGCCGTTAGGGACGGCGTAATCTTCTGCTATGGCAAGGCTGGTGAGCCCCGTCAACAGGCCCGGCAGGCAAAACAGACCAAATAAGATTATTGGCGCGAAAAGACGGTTCATAGACCACCGGAGGCTTGGCATATTGACATTGTTCATACGATGAAAGATAATACCCAATT
This sequence comes from Nitrospinaceae bacterium, assembly GCA_029261535.1. Lineage (GTDB taxonomy): Bacteria > Nitrospinota > Nitrospinia > Nitrospinales > Nitrospinaceae > Nitronauta. The sequence continues at coordinate 46,104 of JAJDBF010000007.1, forward strand.
CGATTTTCGATCACAGTGTGTCCGAAAAGACACCTGCCGGGCGAAGCGGGAAGCGGTTACCCTTACAATCAGCTTCCCACATTAACGTCCGCTATTCCATAATAAAGGAGGTTGTTGCTTTTTGCTGGAAGTCACCGTTCATCAAAATCAGGTCGATAAAGCGTTGAAGGCGCTCAAGCGTCAGATGACGAAAGAAGGATTGCTCAAGGAATTAAAACGTCGACGTTTTTACGAAAAACCTTCCGTTAAGAAAAAACGTAAGCAGAAGGAAGCCAAGAAAAAACGTAAGTCCGCCATGCGGCGTGGAGGCGGCGGAATGTAAGGAAAGTTGTAAGGGAAATTGTAAGGGAAATTGTAAGAAAAGAAAATTCAAAAATGGTCGGGGCGTTTGGCTCCGGCCATTTTTTTTTGGGAGTTTTTCACCTGGAACCTGTCCTGATTTTGTCGAAGGAACGTGTGAAGCCAGCCTTTATTATCAAGGCCGCACTTCGACAGGGTAAGGACAGGTGCTCCTGTTCAAGGACCGCTATTCGCGTTCTTGAATGTGACCATTTGGAATGCCGCACATCGGGAGTTTTTCAACAACCTGCTAGAGGCCCTGTTAAATCCGCTTGCCGCAGGCTGTGTAAAAAACAATCGCCGCCGCCGCCGAGGCGTTCAGCGATTCCACCTGCCCCTGCATGGGAATGTTCACCAGCGCGTCGCAGGTTTTCCTCAGCAGAGGGCGGATGCCTTTTTCCTCGCCGCCCAAAACCAGAGCCAGCGGAAAATTAAAATCAAACACGCCGCAATCGGTGGCACCCTCCGGATCAAGCCCGACCACCCAGTAGCCGTTTTCCTTCAGCTCTTCAGCGGCACGCACCAGGTTGGTGACGGTGGCCACCGGTAAAACTTCCAGAGCACCGGAGGCGCATTTGGCAGTTGTCGCATTGAGGGGAGCCGCACGACGGTTGGGAATGATCGCCCCTTGCAAACCCAGCACCTCTGCCGAGCGAAGGACCGCCCCCAGGTTTTGCGGGTCCTGAATTTCGTCAAGAATCACCACAATGGGATTGGGATGGGCCGAGGTCAGTGCCAATAATTCTTCCAGGTTCTGGGATCGGCGGATCGAAAAATAGCCCACCAGATTCTGGCTGTTCTTGTCCTTATACCGCTTTTGGAAAACCGCAGGAGACAGGGTATCGACTTGAATTCCCTTTTTCCGAGCCAGGTCCAGAATCGGGCGCAATCGATTGCCAGGCCCCCCGGAGGCCACCACAAGTTTTTCGCAAGCGCGGTCACCGGATTCCAGAGCTTTGCGGACAGCGTGCAGTCCGACGATTATTTCAGTATTGGAGGAAACAGTCATTTTATTGTCATGTGAAAAGGGAGGTCAGCCCAGAATTCAGAATCCTCGAAAGCATGTTACCCGCGAGGTGGTGATTGAAAATTGTCTGCCATCATTTTATACTAATAGAGGTCATCAAAAATTGCTTTTAGCCATGAGCACCCTTCGTTAAAAAGGATTTTTTGTTAGTCGACCGAAAGGTCCGCCGTCCGCGGAGGACCACCTTGCGGTGGGGCAAAAAGGCTAACCCCTTCTGAGCAGAACTATTTCCTGAGCGCATCGCGACATGTTCAAGAATCGCTAGCCGCGTTCTTGAATGTTCGCCGTCCGCGGAGGACCCGTTAGTAATCTGCCCGACCCCTGCCGTCAAGCATCCAGATTTACCTTCACTGTTCCGGTTCAGGGTCGGGTCTTCCACAAACCTAGCAGAATTTTGTCCTTAAGTTTAAAAAAACTTTCGGATCTTCCATCGGTTCCGTGCCCCTAATCACCCGCAAACATTTTTATACTGTCTTTTTTGGAATGATCAGCATCGTTGTTCTGGCGGTGGGTCTGATCTATTGGCAGTTTCGCGACCTGGAGAATCTGAAGTTTCTGGTAGTGGAGCAGTTACAGGAACTCACCAAACGTCAGGTGAGTGTTCAAGCGATCAGCCTGGATTTCTCGGAAGGGATCGGGCTGAAACTGCATCAACTGGCCTTAAGCAACCCGGAAAAATCCGCTGAAGTGTTCACCGCAAATGAAGCCGGGGTGACCATGGGCCTTTGGTCCCTTTTTAAACAGGACGCACAAATTCAAAAAGTCATCCTGCATGGAGCCAAACTGAAAGTCACACGGCAGGGGCGACGCAGTTGGGCGGTGGAAGGACTGGGGGATTTCAATACCGAAAGTATTGGCACGAACGAGCAATTGGAAGAAAACTGGAAACGGGTGCGCCGGGTGGATTTTAAAAACACCACTCTGATTTTTGTCGACCCCTGGATGGACACCAAATCGCCGATCCGGCTGGTGGCAGAAAATGTCAATGCCTCGCTGTCCAAACCCCTGCTCGAAACAGCACTCCTGTTTTCGCTCGAAGGAAACCTGACCGGCCCCCATAACCGGATGGCCCCTTTCAGAATAAACGGTCGCTGGAAACACTCAGAAGACCTCCCAGGTACGCCGGAATTGCAAGGCAGTCTGCAACTGGTCGGGGGGCATCTTCCCCTGTTTACCCAATACCTCCACAAGGTATTTGCCATCGTTCCTACAGAAAAATCGATCTCAACGGATTCCGAATTTTCCTGGAACCCCGGAAAGCGCGTGAACTACAGCGGAAAAATTTATCTCTCTCAATCCCACCCGACCAGGCAGGAAAAAGAATTTCATTTTCCAAAATCACCGGAGAGCGTCCTTGATTTTAATGTGACCGTCAAACCGGATGACGTGCAATTCCATCGCCTGGATTATCACGCCGGGGCTTTCGATTTTAAAGTCAGGGGAGCGTACACAGGACATTCAAAGAAAAACCCAACAGTTCATCTGAAGATGACGAGCAGTCCTTTTGCGGTCGACGGCACCGAAAAACTCCTGCCGTTTAAACTGTTCTTCCCAAAAACACACACGGCGTTTAAGAAACGATTTGAAAGCGGGTCGCTCGAAATTCGTTCGTTTAATTTTAACGGAACCCTCAATCAGTTGAATCACCTTGCCCGTCCGGAAAACCTGAAGCGGCTCAACGCGGAATTGATTTTACGCGAGATAGACTTTGGCGTCGACCTTCTGCAATTAAAACAGGTGACCGGTGGCCTCAAGTTCATGTCGGGAAAAAACGAGATCAACATCAACCAGGCGCAATATCAGGATTTTTTGATCTCCGGGTTGTCCGGCAAGGTTTCCGCCGTGATGGATGATCCGGTGGTGAGCTGGACCGTCGATGGGCAGTTCAAGCTTAAAGAATTGAAAGGAATCCTGCGCAAAGTGATGGACACGCGGTCGTTTGAAAAACAGCTTGGATTTTTCAAGGACTTGAAAGGAGAAGGCAGTGTGCACCTGCATTTACGGGGGCCTCTGAAAGAACCAAACCAAATGGAAATTGAAGGGGCCATGATGCTGGAGAACGCGTCTTTTAAACAGACGGGGCTGACCAAGCCGTTTGAAAACATCAAGGGGAGAATTCGTTTCACCAACCGACCGGAAAACCCGGTGGTGGAGACGAGCGATGGTGCCCCACCCTGGGAAGTGAAGCTGGAAGGCTTTTCCGGCAACCTCGGACAGCACAAGATTACCGAACTTGCCGGAGAAACCACCCTGGAAAAGGGAAGCCCGGTGCGTCGCGTTTATGGAAAAATAAAACTGGGGTTGCTCGAAGCCGCAGACCTGGCCTCCGGTACCCTGCTCGGTCGATTTAAGTCGGTGCTGGAAAATGTCAGTTTTTCCGGAGGCGAGGTGCTGGTTGATTTTCGAGGTCAGGGTGACGAGTTCAGCCTGGAATCTTCCGGGCCGTTGGGGGTGGTCGCGTTAAAAAAAGTCACCCTGCAACACAAGGCAGGCTTCCGGCCTCTGATCGATGTCTCTGGAGTTTTATTTTTTGACAAGAACAAGATTCGTGTGGAAACCCATGAGGCTTGGTATGGAGATTCGCCGGTAAAAATCAAAGGTCAATACCTGTTCATGGATTCCAAAAACCCAGAACTCGTCTTGCGTGCCAGTTCCTCGGAATTTAGACATTCCGATTTTGCTGACATCCCGTTTCTTGAAACGCTCAAATATGATGGCTTCGCTAAACTGGAATTCATCTGGCAGAGCAATCGGCAATACAAAAAATTTGAAAACCATGTGGACCTTTCGCAGGTTGAATACCGTTATGGCGACTGGCTGATCAAGCCCAAGGGCGTACCCAATAATATCACCGTGATCGGTCGCGTTTTACCCGGCGGAGGATTGAACCTGAAGGAAATGACGTTTGAACTCGAAGACAATAAGGTGACCGGTCATGCGCGCATCGAGGATCCTTCCAATCCACAATTTTCAGCGCATCTGGTAGCGAAAGATTTTAAAACTTTCCCGGTAGCCTCTTACATTCCAGCCCTGAAAACCAACCTCGGCGGCATTGTTCAAATGAGCCTGGACGGGCAAGGAAATGTACGGCGGTTGGAGGATGCGATGTTCAAAGGGACGGCCCATCTCTCGCAACTCGAATTCAAGCCTGATGGGTTTATGAAATCATTTACGGTTGATGGCGATGTGAAATGGACAGGGCTCAATGTCGAAATTAAAAAGGGCCGTCTCGAATCGGATAAAACCCGGACCGAGTTTGACGGGCGTTACTATGCCGGGCCCGCACCTCAACTAGAGCTGAAACTACGCGGTGACGGGGTTTACCTGGGCGAGTTGTTGCCCGAACCCGGCACCCAGGAGGAATTGGAACAACCGGGCTGGTGGCGCACTTCGAAATTATTGAGCAAAGGTTCGGGGTCGGTGGATATTGAACTGGATCGTTTTAATTTCAAGAAGTGGACCTTGAAGCGGCTCAAGGGAAACATGGCCTTCAAGGGAAAAAAGTTTGACTTCAAAAATTTGAGCGTTGGTCGGAAAAACAGCGACCGCATTGAGGCGCAGGGAATCATTTCACTCAAAGATCCAAAACGAATCGGGTTTGATGGACTGGTGCTGGCGCGAAATATCAGGGCGGAAGGGTTTCTCGGCATCTTCGGACCGATTTTTGATGACAGTCTGGACGGCCAGCTCAACTGGTTCAAAGCTAAACTGAATAGCAAAGGCAAAAATTTGAAAGAATTGTTTCGCCATTTGAACGGTGACATTGCCTTCGATATTTCCAATGGCGAACTGCAAACCTACCGTTTGCGTAACGGGCTGAACAAGTTGTTCGGATTTTCGGGGAAAATCAAACCAAAGGAGTTGAAAATACCGCCAACCCCTTACGTCGACATCTTCGGCAGTTTTGAATCCAAGGTGGGCATGGCGCGGACGGAAAATTTTATGTTTGAAGAACCGGACCAGCGCATGTCCATGGTGGGTGATTTTGATATGGGCCGATTTCACATGGACACGGTGGTTGGGGTTGCCCCCTTGCGCGAGTTGGATCGGTTCCTCACCAAGATTCCGTTAGTGGGAAAAATCCTCACCGCTGGCGATGAGGAAAGTCTGTTTAAAAATTACTATACCGTCAAGGGAGGCTTCGATAATCCCAAGGTCGACTCTATCCCCTTCACCTCCCTTGGCAAAAAAGTGGTCGGTATTTTCCAGGGCATCCTGCAATCCCCCACCGACCTCATCCCCGATTCCCCCACCACAACAGAGTGATCCTTCGTTTACCTTTTTCCGATCACTTAAATGGCTTAAATTAAACTGAACCAGCAAACTTGATACTCTTTTTGATGAGGGCCTTCATCGAACTTTTATCGACCAAAAGAGTTTCGGGAATGACCGCATAATCTTTTTTGATATGCCCCTTGGGAAAATACTGCAAAGGCTTTCCACCAGCCTTTAAAATTTCTTCCCTATCAGCCGAGGGTAGTTTAAGAGAAAATCCGAATTTTCCGCAGGTACAAAATATTCGTTCGTCTACATATCCGGCTACCGCTCCGCTATTCTTGAATTCAAGCGTATGCCGACTCGCGAGATTCGGATAAGACTGCGCCAAAATATTTTGCAATTGATCCTTGTAGTCGCTCATCAAATATTAGCCCGTGGCCCTTTTAGGCGAGGAGTTAATGCGACTGGATGTTGGTGACTTGGATGGCTTGCGGGGATTCGCCGCGATGATGGGCGACGGCGACGTGAATGGCGGCGAGGGTTTCGGCTTCTTCTTCCGAGCCGGTGCCTGATGCGGGTGCCGTCTTACGGGCGGGAGGTGCAGGCGGTTCCACATAGGGGATGAACTTCACCAGCAACTGGATCACTCCGATCAGGACGGTTAACACCGTGAAGATCACGCCCATTGCCAGAATGGAGACTTTTACAGCAGCAACTATCATAATCTCTATTCTCCCACCGTGAGGACCATGGCCGTGCTGTGCGCCGCCCCGACATCGCCGAACAAGGACAGGAACACGCCCGCCGCAACGGCACTGCCGATCACACCGGCGACGTTGGGTCCCATCGCGTGCATCAGCAGGTAATTGCCTTTCAACTCTTCCGCGCCGACTTTCTGCGAGACACGCGCCGCCATCGGCACAGCCGAGACGCCAGCCGACCCGATGAGTGGGTTGACCTTACCTTTGGTAAAAATGTACATCAACTTGCCGAACAGCACGCCGCCAGCCGTCGCAAAGCAAAACGCGATCAGCCCGAGCACGATGATCTTGATGGTCTCCAGCGTCAGGAATGATTCGGCGGTCATTGAAGAGCCAACCGACAGTGCCAGCAGGATCGTGACGATGTTGATGAGATGCGTTTGCGCGGTTTCACTGAGGCGTTGGGTAACACCGCTTTCGCGGAACAGGTTGCCCAGCATGAACATGCCGAGTAGCGGAGCCACGCCGGGCAACATCAGACAGCAGATGACGGTGACCGCAATCGGGAAAATGATTTTCACATTGGGTGAGATGGGTTTGAGTTGCTCCATCCGCACTTCACGTTCTTTTTTTGTGGTAAAAAACCGCATGATCGGCGGCTGGATCAGCGGCACCAGCGACATGTAGGAGTACGCGGCGACGGCGATGGGCCCGAGCAAATGCGGTGCCAGCTTGGCGGCCAGGAAAATCGAGGTCGGACCGTCGGCACCGCCGATGATTCCGATGGCACTGGCTTCCTGCATGTTGAATCCGAGCGCAACAGCACCGACCAACGTTGTGTAAACGCCTATCTGCGCGGCGGCACCAAGAAATAATGTATAGGGATTGGCCAGCATGGGACCGAAATCCGTCAATGCACCGACCCCGAGGAAAATCAGGGGCGGCAGGATTTCATGCTTCACGCCGTAATAGAAAATGTTGAAAAGCCCGCCATCCACGGTATTGGCGAGACCGGTCAAGGGTAGATTGGCCAGCAGACAGCCCATGCCAATAGGCAACAGTAACAGGGGTTCAAATTGTTTCCAGATGGCGAGGTAAAACAGAACGAGCGACACCAACAGCATGATCACATGCCCGCCGGTTAAAGCGGCGAAACCTGTTGACGACGCGATACGCGACAGGGAGTCCGAGAGAGTGAATTCCATCAGGCGATCAACACAAGTTCGTCGCCGGTTTGCACATTGGCCCCTTCCTGCACGAGGATGGAGTTAATGGTTCCGGAAACGGGAGCGTGAATTTCGGTTTCCATTTTCATGGATTCCAGCACGATGACCGTATCGCCTTCATTGACCGCTTGCCCGACCTGACATTTGATAGCGAAGACCGAGCCGGGTAAAGGCGAGGTCACAGCTTGTCCGCCACCGCCAGCCGGTGCAACCGGCGCGGTAGCAACCGGTATTGCCGCGGCCGCAGGTGCCGGTGCGACTGCCATTGGAGCAGAACCTGCCGGAGCGACCTGGACGGTGTAAGGTTTTCCATTGACGTGAACCGTGTACGCCGCCGCTCCCTGTGCCGAAACCGGGGCTGCTGGGGCAGGTGCCGCTGATGGTGCAGAGCTCGGCGCGCCTGCCGCCGGTGTTTTTTTCGGAAGCGGTTTCCCGCGCGTATCAAAAAATTTGAGGGCCACTTTCGGAAACATGGCGTAGGTCAGCCGGTCTTCATCGGATGTAAAATTCTCGCCCAGTTCCTTGCAGATGGTTTCCCACTCCGGCTCCAGAAGATCTGCCGGACGACATTCAATAATTTCCTTACCGTCACTGACTTTTTCCAGAAGTGACGGCTCGATATCCGCTGGCAGTTTGCCGTATTTGCCCATCACACATTCGCGCGTCTCTTTGGTGATGACCTTGTATCGCTCACCGGTGAGAACATTCAGCGTCGCCTGCGATCCCACAATCTGGCTGGTCGGCGTGACCAGCGGCGGATATCCCATGTCCTTGCGCACGCGCGGGACTTCCAGCAGAACATCATCGAGCTTGTCGATCGCGTTTTGTTCCTTGAGCTGGTTTTCCATATTGGAAATCATGCCGCCGGGAATCTGCGAGTCGAGAATTTTGACATCAACACCTTTGAAGTCGCTTTCAAATTCGGCGTAATGAGTGCGCACCTCTTTAAAGTAGTCCGCAATCTCGTGCAGTAAATCCAGATCGAGACCGGTGTCATGCTCGGTGCCTTTCAGCGCGGCAACGATACATTCGGTTGGGTAGTGCGAGGTACCCATCGACAGCGAGGAGATCGTCGTATCGATCATGTCCACGCCTGCGTCGATAGCACGCATGAAGTTCATGCCGACCAAGCCAGTGGTGGCATGCGAGTGCAGGTGGATCGGTAGATTGACCGTATCCTTGATGCCTTTGATGATCGCGCTGGTGGTCTCCGGTGTCAGCAGACCGGCCATGTCCTTGAGGCAGATGATATCCGCCCCCATGTCCTCAAGCTCTTTGGCCATTTTGATGTAGCGTTCCACCGTATGCACCGGACTGACCGTGTAACTGATGGTGCCCTCCACCGTGCCGCCATATTTTTTGGCCGTCTCCAGTGCCTTGCGGATGTTGCGGAAATCGTTGAGCGCGTCGAAGATGCGGAATATATCGATACCGACATCGCACGACTGCTTGACGAAACGCTCGACGATGTCATCGGCGTAATGCCGGTAGCCGAGCAGGTTTTGCCCGCGCAGGAGCATCTGGAAAGGAGTGTTCGGTGCTTTTTTCTTGAGCTGACGCGCCCGCTCCCACGGGTCTTCATTGAGGAAGCGCACACAGGCATCGAACGTCGCACCGCCCCACATTTCCAGCGAGAAAAACCCGACCTGGTCAAGCTTCTCAGCAATCGGAAGCATGTCCTCGGTTTTCATGCGGGTGGCGAGCAGGGACTGATGCGCATCACGCAGGATGACATCCGTTATTTTCAGGGGATTTACAGCGGCCATTGTTTATATCCTTAAAATTCCGGTAGGTCCGCTGAGGATAGTTCAAAGGACGGGTGCCGGTAGATTTTGTATTTAACCAAGGTTTACAAACGGCCCATATCCAGTTCGAGTTCCCACCGCGAGACTTGAGGGAGCCTCTAAAAAACTTCTGACCGCATGCCCCCACTGACTTTAGAAGAAGGAGCGCATCGCTGGAACAGAAATTTTCGGTTTACTAGAGATCCCTTTGACCATTAAAAAAACAGGCTCTCGATGAAAGCTCGACCAGGATTGGAACTGTCGAATATTATAAGATTAATCTGCCAAAATCAATTCAAATGTTTGACCGAAAGGGACGCGAAAGCTCCCCAAAAAAGCCTCCTGTTTACCCTCCACTTCCCCTCGCCTGATTTCGGCAACGGGATTAAGCTGGCTTTGCGAGATACCCAGGGTATCCCCCTTATAATAGGGAGCTTTGCATAAGTGCTTTTTGAGGGACTAAAAAGTGGAAGCCCTCTTTCCTTCGACAAGCTCAGGACAGGCTATCGGCTCAGGATGACAGAGTGGAAAAGCTGAAATCAAAAGCAAAGGCGAGATTCTTCACTTCGTTCAGAATGACATGCGGAGTTTTTGTTGCCTCTCCGGCGAGGTGTCAGAATGACATGCTGGGGTTTTCTTTTTCGTTGCCCGTGCGGCCAGCACCCGCAAGGTCTTTTGATTCAAATCTGTAGGGGGAGCGACCCCCTAAAATACCGCTAATAGCCCTATATATAGTGGTACCTTCCCACAAATCCACAACACATGGTATAATTTGCTTTACAAGGGAATGCTGTTGCGATAATCTCGAAAAAGCTTCCTGAACCTGAAATTCACCCTCCACCCCACCCGAGTTAACCTCATGATTTTAAAGAACCTGGAACTGGCTGGCTTCAAATCCTTCGTCGATGGCACCCATCTCGATTTCACCCAGGGGTTCACCGCTGTGGTTGGTCCCAACGGTTGCGGCAAGAGCAATATCTCGGATGCCATCCGCTGGGTCATCGGCGAGCAAAGTTCCAAGCAATTGCGCGGCACCCGCGTGGCCGACCTGATTTTCAATGGCACGGCCAGTCGCAAACCGGTCAATCGGGCAGAGGTGACGATGACCCTCGCCGACGTGCCGGAGGGACTGCGCATCGCCAGCATCCCCAACGCATCGGAAGAGATCAAGGTGACGCGTTGCTATCATCGCTCGGGGGAAAGTGAGTTCTACATCAACAATGTGCCGTGCCGATTGAAGGACATCACCGATCTTTTTCTCGATGTTGGCATCAGCCCGAAGGTGTTGACGGTCATCGAGCAGAATCATGTACAAGACATCGTCACCTCCAAGCCGGAAGACCGGCGCATCTGGATCGAAGAGGCGGCGGGGGTTCTCAAGTTTAAAGTCCGCAAGAACGAAGCCCTGCGCAAACTGGACACGGCGGGTCAGAACCTCGAACGCATTTCCGATATCGTGCAGGAGTTGGAGCGGCAGGTGGAATCGCTCAAACGGCAGGCCGCCAAGGCGGAGCGTTACAAACAGTTTCACACCGAAGTGAAGGAGTTGTCGCTGAGTTTGTTCTCCCAGAAAATCCGCCGGTTCCAAACGGAGATAGGGGAGATCAAAACCGAGCTGGAAACACGAGTGGAAAGCAAAACCGTCAAACAGGCGCGGTTGTCTGAATTGGAAACGCGTATCGAACAACTCAAATTCGACATCGACACGGTGGTGGGCGAGCTCAACGCCAAAAAAGAAACGCGCCATGAATTGTCCGAAGCCATTGGCAAGAACGAGCACCGCATCGATTTAAAGAAACAGCAGATTGAACAGGCGCGCGCGGATATTGAATCGGGCAAACGTGAAGTCACCGAGATGATGACGGAGATTCAGATTCACCAGCAGGAAACCGTGGCACAACGCACGCAGTTGACTGGCATCGGTGAGCAAATTAATGAACGCGAAACGGAGCTTGTGTCGCGCACCGAAGAACAGTTGGCGCAAAAAGAAAAACTGCAGGCCACGGAAACGCAGTTGCAGGAAGTCGAAAAGAAGGTGCTCGACCTGTGGCACCGGACATCGCAAAAGAAAAACGAAGTGACCGCCCTTGTCACCCGGCAGGAAAATCTGCAAAGCCGGTCATCCAGCCTGGAACAGGAAGATAGCGCAACCCGCGCACAAAAAGAAGACGCTCTTAAGAAAGAAGAGGGCGCGCGTGCTTCCAGTCAGGAAAAAGTAACTGCCTTTGGTCAATGGAAACAGGAGCAGGAAGCGGCGCAACAGCAGTTGATCGAAGAGAAGGAGTCGGCGAAGCAAAAACGCGGCCAGGCGATGCAATCAAAAGAAGCCTATATGGGCAAGCATTCCTTGTTCGCTTCGCTCACCGAGTTGCGTAAAAAGTTTGAAGGCTTCGGTGAAGGCGTGCAGTCGCTCATGGGGCTGAGCAACGGCGACCGCATGCAGGGTTTGCGCGAAGTGTTGGGGAATGTTTTAAAAGCCCCGGCGGAATACGAAATCGCGGTGGAGGCGGTGCTCGGCAATCGTCTCAACAGTGTCATCGTTGATTCCTATAACGACAGCGCGCAGGCGATCCGCTACCTCAGCGAAAATAAATCCGGGCGCGGCACCTTCATCCCTCTGCACCCGAAGTCTGCGCCGAAACCACCGGTCTACCTCAACGGGCATCAGGGTGTGATCGGCAAGGCGCGGGATTTTGTACAGACCACCGAAGATTATCGCGGGGTCATCGATCACTTGCTGGGTGATGTGGTCATCGTGCGCGATTTCGAAACGGCTTTGCATCTGCATGGGCAGGAACAGTTTCAGGGAACGGTGGTCACACTTGAAGGCGAGGTGATCGATTCCCTCGGCATTGTCAGTGGTGGCGCAACGGAAGAAACGGCAGAAGGACCCTTGGCACGCAACCGCGAGATGGAACTGCTGGCGAAAGAGGTCGAGGTATTACACAACGACATGGTGCACGCTGAAGAAGAAGTTGTCCAGCAGGAAGGACGCATGACGCAAGCGGAAACTGCACTTGAATCTTTGGTCACGCTGGCGCAACAAGCGGAGATCGAAATGGCACACAGCCAGAAGGATCTCGAAAGTTTCGTTCAGGAAAGCGCGCGTCTTCAACAGAAGCTGGAGACCCTGGCGTTTGAGCGACAGACAGCTGAGCAGGAGCGGGCCGAACTGGCAACGCGCCACACGGCTTTGATCGGTGAACTGGAGCGGGAGGAAGCCGATAAGCAAAGCTTTGAAACGCGCGTGGCTGAGCTCAAAACCGAAGCGGAGCAACACCGGTTGACGCTGGAGACAATCAATTCCGGCATCCATGAAATCCAGGTGTGGGTGACCTCGCTCACCGGCAAACGCGAAACGGTGCTGAACGAGATCAAGCGTCTGCAACAGCAGGAAGAAAATCTGAAACACCGCATTCGTCAGCGCGAAGGCGAGCAGGGGCTCAACCGCGACAAGATTGAAGACTGCGATACGATCATCGCCGAGACGGAAGAAGTTATTTTGAATCAGGCGCGGGATAAAGACACGTTGTCCGAAGACATTGTGCTAGGCGAAGACGAACTGCGCGGGCAGGAGGAGACGCTGGCATCACAGGAAAAAGAAACGCGTACTCTGCATCAGGAACTGCAGGAACTCAGCGAAACGATTGTGCGGATGGAATCCAAGCACGGTGAAATTCAGTTGCAGGTCACGCACATTGAGGAAAAAGCCTTCGAGGATTTTTCAATCAATCGCGAAGAGTTGATGCATGGCACATTTGAAGAGGTCGATGAGAACCCGGCCTCGAAACGCATCGCCGAGTTGAAAGAAAAAATCAGGAAGCTGGGTGATGTGAATCTCGCGGCGCTGTCAGATTTTCAAGTGGCTAACGAACGCTATCTGTTTCTGCACGAGCAAGAACAGGACCTGACCCAATCGATTCAAACCCTGCATGAGACCATCGAGAAAATTGACGAGACCACGCGGCAATTATTTTCTGACACCTTTGAAAAAGTAAACGAGCATTTCAAGCATCTGTTTTCGCGCCTGTTTCAGGGCGGCAAAGCAGAATTGACTTTGGACAATCCGGACAACCCGCTAGAATCTGGCGTAGACATCACTGCGAGTCCCGCAGGCAAGTCCATGCACAACATCACCCTCCTCTCCGGCGGCGAAAAAACCATGACCGCCATCGCCCTCATCTTTGCCTTGCTCAAAGTAAGGCCCAGCCCCTTCTGCCTGCTCGATGAAATCGACGCACCGCTTGACGAAGCCAACGTGGTGCGGTTTCAGGAAATGTTGACCGAGTTTTCCGATGACACTCAGTTCATCATAATCACCCACAACCAGAAGACCATGGGCTTCGCCGACACGCTGTACGGCGTGACGATGGAAGAACACGGTGTCTCCAAAGTCGTCTCTGTCCATTTGAATAATTGATGGGAGTTTTGATAAATACTTACGCCAGGCTTTTAGGTGAAGGTACTTAGGTTCAAAACAACTGAACGTCATCATGGCCAAGCTCAATCACAGGCCCAGAAAATCACTGGGCTATAAGACACCACATGAACTATTCTTCAAAAAGAAACCACCACTAACCGTTGCACTTCAAACTTGAATCCACCGATTTAATTGTTTTGATCGTAGAAGGAAACGAGCAATAAAAAAAGGGGGAGTATCTCAAAGCCAAGGTTGCTTAGCCTGAAGTTGAATCATTTTTAGAGTGAAGATAAAATCATTGTGTCTCTAACTCAATACCCAATACGGTACACATTCATCTGACGATGTACAATTGAGACAGATAATTATTTTTTTTGCCGATTATGGAAAATAAAATCTCCTCCATCATGCCCCGAGTTTCGGATCGTACTATATTCGGGCGTTTGTTCGGCCTGGCCTGCAACGGATTCTTTAATGTGTTCATAAAACAACTCTTCTGTGGTAAATATTTCCCGCTCCATGGATTGGAGGCTCTCAATAAAAACAGCAGCAAAAATGGAATGCCTCCCACCTCCTCCATCAATAACTGGCTCATTTCCCCCGCTAGACATTAACGTTCGCGAAGTTTTCTTTTGCATCTTTTTTATATAATTGTTGTGGTCGCTGTGGTGAGGACCTAACCTTGAATTACCACTTCGGGTCATGGCTCCCGAATAACAACTATCCGCAACAATCAGGATATGTTTGGACGAGGTTCGCTTAATATTGGATGTAATGCTGTCAACGATGATCCATTGGGCATCGCTATTCTGGTGAGCATCCACAGGCTGCCAATAAGCCTTACTCGTAGCGCGGTCATAAAAGCCATGCCCGGCATAGTAGATCAGAAGATTATCGTTTTCATTTAACTGACTCCTGATTGTATTAAGTTTTTCCATGATGTCGTCTCGCTTTGCGTCCAAAAGGATTTGAGTATGAAATCCATAGCGATCCTCCAAAACTTGAGCAACTTTATGAACATCGTTGTGGGGTGTCTCCAATTTTGGGAGGTAATTGTAATTATTATTCCCGATGACGAGAGCAAAGTAATTTCCAAAATACTTTCCGTCCTTCAGCCTTGCGGAAGCAGTTAAACCCGTCCGCTCAATGGAAACCGTTTTCCGACCAAGATTACCTGCAGTATCTTTGGCCGTAATCAAAAAAGAGTTTTTCCCCGGATGCAGGGAAACCTGCGTTGAAAATTCACCCTTTTTGGAAAAGGTTATTGGCTGACCATTGACCGTGATTTCGGATATGCCGCTGACATCTTCAGCAGTTCCTTTTAAGTCCAAGGTGGAAGCCTTTGATACAATCTTAATATTTCGGCTGACCATTGGAGATATTATATTTATTAAAGGAGGCTGAGAATCGTGTTTTTTAGAAATTTTATTCAAATCAGGTGGAGGCCTTTTAGTCGTGTGTATGGACCCAGAGGCTATTTTCGCGGCTACATTTTTTAGTCGGGAATTTGTCCCTAAAGCATTGGCGATATTGTTTAAACTTTCATTAAGGTCGTCACCCTCCCCGTACAGTGTTTCCTCCCAGCTCGATTCATTTTCCTCAGTCGGGATCATGGCAAGATCCAAAACGATCCTGGAAGAATTACCCCAAGCCAATGAAGCACCCCATCCATTCCTCGAAAATTCTTTGAGAGACCCGTGCAGGGTAGCTTGGGCTTCGGAATCGTCGAAAACCAGGTCGAAACCCATGGAACGAAGTTTTTCGCTTATAAATTGTCGCACAATTCCAGGGGGGTGGCCTTCCACCTTGTATTGTTGGTAAAAAGGGAATACGAGGTTTAAGCCAGCTTTACTGCCGACGATATTTTCTTTGTTTTCACGAAGGTCTTGAAAGTCATGGACATAAACTTTCAATACCGATTCCTTGGAGTTAAATATTTGATTCGATCCACCCTCATATGAAAGCTCGTCCTTACTAATGATGACATCGCTGATACAACCAGAAAATAAAATCAGTGAAACAAGCGAAAATAGTACCGTTCTAAAAACCATCAAAATTCCTCCAAAACTATTAATCCTATCTCTCATTTAAACAGAAAATGGTCCAATCATAATAGCGCATATATGACATTAAGTTTGATGATTAGTGACCCTGATGTTTCGCGCATCCAGCATTGGGGTCTCCCTTCCTCTTGCAAGGCAGAGGAGCCTTCAAAACGATTGGGCGCAAGGGCGACTTTATTCGGGCATTAATTTTCTAAATATACTTTCAAGATTTCTCTTTATTTTTCGGTCAATCTAATTGCCCCGTCCCAGTTGGAAGGTAGCGTTTCATTTTCCAGCCCACTGACTCTTTTTATCATTAACAACGCGGCTGGGTTTCCCGGTCTAAAAGAAAGTGCTTTTTCAAACGCAGTCCGAGCCTGAGAGAAATCCTTATTTAGATAGGCATCGTATCCACTTTGATACTCTGCAAAATAGGTAGCGTCACTTTGACTTATGGTTTCGTCGCTCTCCCTTACCACTTCAAACACGCGAACCGCTTCATCCTTGCCCTTGACCTTGATCAGGTCCAGTAGCCGGGTGTGAAACAATCCTGGCGTCAAATGATCCAGAGTGAACTGAGAAATCATGATGGCAGTACCATACAGCTTATTGGCCCCCTCCAGGCGAGATCCCAAGTTGACCGCATCGCCCATGACGGTATAGTCCATCACCTGGTCTGACCCCATATTACCGAGGACCATGGGACCCGTGTTGATTCCGATGCGGCAATGGATTTCTGGGAATCCCCGCTCAAGCCACTCTGGCCGCAATTCGCTTAAACGTTTTTGCATAGCCAGGGCAGAATTCACGGCCCGGTCCGCGTGGTCCAATGAAGGAATGGGAGCCCCGAACTCGGCCATGATGGCATCACCTTCGTATTTGTCGATGATCCCGTTTTGGCTAAACACTTCCTCGGTCATTTCGCTCAGGTACTCGTTGAGCAGTTGAACCAATTGTGTTGGAGATAACTTTTCTGACAAGTTGGTAAAATTGGTCATATCAGAAAATAAAACGGTGAGCACCCTTTCCTCACCTCCCAGTTGCAAACGATCCGGTTGTGCCAAAAGTTCATTAACCACCGTCTCTGGAAGATACCGGGCAAAAGCTCCTCGGATAAAAGCCTGGTCACGGGTTGTCGCTACTTGAAGTCCGACCACCAGAGTAACTAAAACAATAGTCAGCCCAAGCATTAAGGAAAATACCGGCACAAGGACCAGCTGATTCAATTCATACCATGTGAGGTATACCGTTCCAAGGTAGACTAGTACGCCCACCAAATAGAGAGGCCAACTGGCGCGAAACGCCGCGGCTATCCCCAACAATAAAGTCCCGGCTATTAAGGTGAAAGAGGATTCCGATAAAGTCCATTTTCTGAAAAATGTCTGGGTGAGAAAACCATTGAGCATCGCTGTGTGGATCGAAACAAGCGGTACATTGCCTTCCAACGGGGTCCGGCCAATGTCGGATATTCCCTGTGATATATCCGCGACGAAAACCAATCGCCCTTGAAAAAACTCAGCAAGGTTGCCTTGCAGAACAGGATTTTCAAACTTTTTGAGGAGGGTATGAACCGTCATCAGGTCAAAATCTTCCCTCCATGGTTTAACAAATGGAATCGTGGTGCGGCCCTGCTTATCGATTGGAACCACTACATCCTTCTCAAGGAATGACCCTTTGACGGAGGGAATGGTCAACGCTGTGCCCCATTCCACCTGCATCTGGTTCAACGGCACCCCCATGTAATCGAGAAACATGATAAGAGGTAGCGAGGGCACTACTCCGGAATCAACTTTGATCAGAAGTGGCACGTGTCGGAAAATCCCATCCTCGTCACCCTCAACATTGATATGGCCCGTATGCCCACCTGTATTTGCGAAGGAGTCGGCCTGTAAAAGTGCCTTGTGTGCCGGGCGAGCAAGGCTCTTCCCGGTTTCCTTGACTTTAGCTTGAAGTGCCTGCCTTAGTTCTGCGTAGGCCGCACCTTCCCCCCAGTGAAACGCTGTTGAATTCTGGTTTTGGTCAAAAGCTACCGGGAGATAGGCTTTAGAGAGGGATTTGATCGACCGGGCAAATACTTCATCGGCATCCTTATGGCTGGGATGGGAAAATATGATGTCATAGGCCACCTGCTCAGGTTCCAGTTCCTCAAGGACCTGATTGACTCGCGCCAAATCTTGTCGGCGCAGAGTGCTGGACTCGAAATACTGATAGGTTTCATCGGTGATGACAAGATACAAGGGCAGGTCAGAGGTGGGTGGCCCCTTTTCCGAATTAATCCACCGTTGGTAAAAATAATCTAACGTTGAATGATCCCGTTGCGACCAATGACCGCCGAAACGCCAGAAAATAACGATAGCAAAGGTGGTCCCCACTACCAGAAAGCCGACAAGAGAAAGATGCTTCTTATTTTTGAACATGAAACCGGTAATGTTTGCTAACAATGGATTTCCCTGATGAAATCCTTATACTGCTGATGTCAAACTCGCTATCGGATTCCAAACCATGACCCCTTACAGTGCCACCCGTACTGATATTTTTTTCCACCCGCTCTGACATGCCAAGGTTGTTCTTTGCACTCAGGCGATTCCTGAGTTCAAGCCACTCGGTCTGCGAGGTTTCCCCATTGTCAAATAGCTTGATAATATCTTCAATGGGGTCGGGCGAACATATCACCGTAAACATTTCATTCGGGTCCAGGCCGTCAGATTGATAAAGTTCTTTGGTGGAAGGGAATACCTTGAGTGAATTACTAATGACCTTTTGATGGGCTTGATCGCGATTTATCAGTTGCGCTGTTTTGCTATTGGAATAAATAGCATAGACATGCGAATCCTGCTCCGGGACAACCAGAATACGAAGCTCATCTCCTGAGCGAATACGGTCTCGACTCTTTGCTTGACGAACGGCTCCTTGGGAAACAACCTCCATCCCGATTCTGGCAGAGATCAGATCACCCTGCCCTGCGGGGGCGTGAGTCGGAAAAGTCAGGCTAAAAAATATCACCAACAAAAACAGGTTTTTCCTGAAAACAAGCATAGACATTTTTTCTCCTAAAAAAACCGTATTATTTTAGTTGCCTGAACCCATCCAATAAAACAGTCTTAGCTTCAACTAGTAAGTGCAACTTTGAATCTAAGTCGTTCTTCAAGACATGAAATTCCGAAAATTATTTTTAGCTTGACGGGGTTTGGGCGACGGCGCGGGTTTTGTCGAGTTCTTCGAGTTTCTTGCGTTCTTCTTCGGCGAGGTGTTCAAACATATCTTTTAGCATGCGGTGCACATAGGCGTTGTCCGGTTCGATGCCAAGGGCTTGCCAGTAGCGGTCGGCGGCTTGCCGGTGATAGGCAAGGCCTTTATACAAGTCGCCCAGTTTTATAAAAACTTCCACGCGGTCGGACTCAAGCACAGAGACCCGCTCCAGCATGTCAATCGCGGCAAGTGTGTTTTCCTGCCGGAGATAGTGGTCGGCCAGTAATTCAAGATAAGGCGATTGCTCATCGTCCAACTCCACTGCCTTGATGAGCGAATCCTCTGCCATATTGTGGCGTCCCAGTGTGATTTCCAACCGGCCTTTGCGGAAATGCGTTTCAGCATGTTCTGCGTCAATTTCCAGCGCATCGTGATACGCCTGCATGGCTTCGGGGTGCTTGCCGGTTTCCTCAAGGTAATGACCGAGGACGCTGAGCGGATTGGGATCGTCCCGATTTTTTTCTGCGGCCTTGTGCAACTCGGTTAAAGCTTCTTCGGTTTTTCCCTGGGCGTACAAAATGGTGGCCAGGTTGATTCTGCTGTTGGTGTCTTCCTGTTCTTTCAGGACGAGGCGATAGTGTTCCGCCGCTTGCTGGTATTTTTCCTGATCCTGATAGGCAACGGCGAGGTTGTAGCGGGCAAAATGATTGGACGGGTCTTTCGACAAGGCGAGCTTGTAAAATCGAATCGCGTCGGCAACTTTGCCTTCATCGTAGGCTTCGACACCGCGGTTGAAGTTACTCTCGATCGGTGGCGGAATGACAATACAGGCCGACGCTCCGAAAGCGAGCCAGGCGAGGGCAAGTGTCAGGCCTAATCCACGCTGAAAATTTGATCCCCGGTTCATTTTATTCCTCTACCTTATCGAGCCGCTTCATTCGCATATTATCTTTTCGATGAGCCGCAGTTTTCTCAGGCGCGATGGGCGGCTCTTCGTCCGATTTTCTGACCAGTTTCCAGGGATTGCGTTTTAAATCATCGGTGAACCCTTTCAGATTTTCCGAGGATTTTTTGAGGTTTTTCAACATCTCCAGAAGATTGCGCCGGTTCTCCACCAGCATCTGGTTGCTCTGTTGCATGGTCTGATCAAAATTTAACGCGGCGGATCGAATGTTGGATGACAGTTCCGGCGATTCCGCTTCCAGCGTCCGGATAAGATTGGTCAGGGCCGGGCGAGTGTCGGCCATGAACAGTTCAAGCTCTCGCGTGAGGTTATCGGTTTGGTCGATGATGCTCTCGACACTAGTTTGTTTTTTGTCGAGAATCCTGTTGGTCTTCTCCGTGATCTCTTTCGTATTTTTCAAGGTTGCCCGGAAATCACCCCCAGTTTGTTCCAGCGTCTCGGCCAGTTCCCCCGTGATGCGATCTACATTTTTGAATGCACTTTTAGTCGTCCCCCGGTTATCGGTGATGATCTGATCGGCATGACGGATGGAGATGCGCAGTTCATCCAGCGTTTTTCTGGAATCGACAATGAGATCTTCTGCCAGGTCAGTGAACCGCACCACCTGCGCCACCACCTCAGTGACCATGTCGCCCACTTCAGTGAACTCGAAAGACGCAAGACCGACTAATGGTTCATTGGGGCCGAGAGGTTTGCCGGAACGGGTGCCGGGCCTAAGGTCGACATAAAATGCCCCCATGAGCCCTTCCGTTTTGATGCTGGCACGCGAATCATTTTTCACATGTATTTTAGGATCGATTTCAATCTCCACAGCAATGTGGTCCTTGTTCTGGTCGGATGACGGTTTGGACAAGCCGATGGAGCGCACGCGCCCAACATCAAGCCCCGCGTAGCGCACCGTAGCACCCACTTGAAGCCCGCTGGTGAAATCAAAAATGATGGTCAGGTCTTTCCTTTCCTCCATCATGTGTTTGACATCGCCCAGCATGAAAACAAAAATGCCCAAGGTGATTAATCCGAGTACGATAAAAAATCCAGCTTTAATTTCTTTCGATTTATATTCCATAGGGCTTATAGAAAATTCATTTGTTTAAGTTCTTCACCCAAATCCACCTGGGATTTGCTGAAGGGGATGGGTCCATCGGGACTCCCATTGATAAACTGGATCACCCGTGGATCATCACTGGTTCTGATTTCTTCGGGTGATCCTTCGAACACAATTTTTCCTTTGAACAGCATGATTATTTTATCCGAAATGCGCATGGCAGAGGGCAATTCATGCGTCACCACCACAGCGGTGATGCCCATTTTCTTGGTCAAATCGACGATGAGCTTGTCGATGACTCCGATGGAAATAGGGTCAAGCCCGGCAGACGGCTCATCGTAGAACACCATTTTTGGATCGAGAGCGATGGCCCGCGCCAGCGCGATGCGTTTGATCATGCCGCCAGAAAGCTGGGCGGGTTTGAGGTGTTCGCAACCGCGCAATCCCACCATCTCGAGCTTCAATTTCACCATGATCTTGATGGTCGTCTCGTTGAGGTCCGTGTGTTCCCTCAATGGCAATGCCACGTTTTCTTCCACCGACATGGATTGGAACAGGGCCCCACTCTGGAACATGAAACCAAATTTCTTGCGCACCGTGTCCATTTGCTTCTGGTTGAAGCCAGTGATGTCTTCCCCATCGACGAAAATTTTTCCCGAGTCTGGTTTGTAGGCACCGATCATGTGTTTCAGGACGGTGCTCTTGCCACTGCCGGAGCCACCCATGATAGAGGTCACCTGGCCTTTTTCAAAAGTGGCATTGAATCCTTCGAGCACCATTATGCGCTGATCGCCTTCACCAAAGGCTTTGGAAACATCGCGCAACTCCATCATAATTTCCGGCTTTGGTTCAGGGGCATCCTTCGGAGCGGTTGCCGCAGTTTGCTTCGGCGATTCCTCCTCATCCGGATTGAAATACATTAAGTTTTTATCGGCTTCGGTCATGTCGCTAGGTGATGAAGTAAAACAAAGTGGTGAATAATAAATCCGCGATGATGATGAGCACCATCGAAACGACTACTGCGGAACGGGTGTTCTGCCCGACTTTTTCCGCGCCGCCCTCGATGATGAACGCCATGTAACTGCCAACCATCACAATGATGAGGGCAAACACTCCGCTTTTGATTAACCCGGTAACGACATCCATCAGCTTCACCGAGTCAATGGAGTTGTCAATGTAAGGTACAGGGTCGATGCCTAGCGTGGTGACTCCAATTAAAAAACCGCCGAGCATGCCCATCATGTCGGCCATCACCGTGAGCACCGGCAACATGATCAATATCGCAATCAATCGTGGGGCGATGAGAAACTTGACCGGGTTGAGTGCCATGGTTTCCAGCGCGAGAATTTCATCGGCAACTTTCATCGTTCCCATTTCCGCAGTGAAGGAGGCACCCACGCGACCAGCCATGACAATGGCGGTCATTAGCGGACCGAGTTCCCTGGTCATGGCGACACCGACAAGAGCACCGGTAAAATTCAATGCGCCAAACCGGGCCAGTTGGTACGCCGTCTGGAACGCGAGAATGACACCAAGCAGAAACGCCACCAGGAACACGATGGTGGTGGATTTGATGCCGACCTCATCCATCTGGTACCAGATCGGCCCCCACTTGTTGGACTTGCCTCTCAATGGCTCGATGAAAGTGACGTACAACGCTTCCCGCGTCAGGTAATAGAGTCCGCTGACCTCGCGAAAAAAATCGAGAAAAAAATCACTGAGCTGAAAACTCTTCCGCCCAATAAAACCAAAAATATTGCGGACCAAGGGTCACCCTCGCTTGCATGTAATGGAAAAAAGAAGGACCAACGACTGAACCTGTTATCGATCAGTTCAACCGTTGGTTCTACCTTTTTCTTTAGACCCCCTGGTTGGCCTCATCCAGGGTATTGAACACTTCAAACACTTGCAGTAATCGCGCGATTTCAAAAATATCCTTGACGGTTGGCGTGAGCCCGACCAGGCGAAATTTTTTCTCGCTGGAGTGGCTCCACTGCAAACCTTCTACCAGAGTGGCGATGCCGGAACTGTCGATATAAGGAACTTCGGAAAGGTCGACGATGATCGCCTTGGTGCTCCGATCAAAATGCTCGGTCAGCACATCGCGCACATCAGGCGATGAATTCATGTCCATGTAACCCTTTAAGGAAAGGCAGATGATACCGTTGTTGTCTGCTTTCTGGATTTCTATGCCCTGACTGGCCACATCAACTCTCCTGCGGGGTAGCCTTCGACGCGGCGAAGTTCAGTTTTTTGGTCATGGTGAGAAGAGTGCCGCAATCGCGCTCCGTACAGTAGTGAACATTGTCCATGATGGAATTGATGAACAAGGTCCCGAGTCCACCGGGCCGGATTTTTTCAAGGTCGCGCGGCCGAAAGGATTTCGTGTCGCATTGCTTGCCGAAATCACGCACCTCAACGGAAAACTCATCGTCCTCCAGACGAAAGGTGATCTCAATCGGGCAGTCATGCTTGCCCTCATAGCTATATTTGATGATATTGGAACAGGCTTCGTCCACACACAGGACCACTTTGTAAATCAGATCCGGCGGGACTTCCTTATAACTCAGGAAATGTTCGATTACTTTGCGAGCGAGACTCAAATACTTGGAGTCACTTGGGATGGTCAAAGTTACGGGTTTGGAGTCCATAGGCTAACTTATTGGATTTTAAATTGTTAAAGGAAACCTAAGCCAGGCGGCCAAGCACTCCCCCCTTCCACCTGTCTTTTGATATTAATACTATAACATATTCTTTTTTAAGGGCAAACACTGAAAATTTCCGACTTTAGGCGGCAAAAAATGCTACCACAGGCAGGAATATTCTCAATACTTGGCCTGTTCTCATTCAATTTCGGATGGTAATTGGAGGGAATTCGGATCTATTCGGACCCATCCTTAAAAAAGGCGAGAAGCCCCGGATTGCTTTGAAGATGTTGTGCGGATCGACTACCCTTATTATGGAATAGACATTTTTTACGGGAGAATACGAAAATGAGATCACCGTTCATGCTGATGATGGGGCTTTTGGCCTTCGCCCTCTTTGCAAGTGGTTGCGAGGAGCAGAAAAAAGAAGCCGAAGAGCGCGGCAAAAAACCGAGAGAGACTGTTGAAAGAGCTCAGAAGACCGTGGACAATGCTGTCAAAAACCTGGAGGAAAGTCTGAAAAAAACCGGGGAAGCATTGGATGAGTAATAAAAAGCCCTCTTCCCCGTTGATCGAAAATAATCCCGCCTGTCTGTAAGTTAATTCCTGCCGGCCCGACTTAAAATAAAATGGTGTGATATTAAATCATCAGGGGAGGAGTGCGATGGTACAGGCGTTCAAGGATTTTATGAAAGGAATCATGAGCCTGTCTTTAGGATGGCAGGTTTGGCTGGGCCTTATGATGGTTCTCAACATGATGATCCCGCTGTTGTTCCTTTCCCACTTGGAGGCACAGGTCACGCTGGTTGCCATGATGGCTGGCGGGATGACGGGAATCGTGCTGGTAAAAATTCAGGGGTTCACCAAGCTCCTCGGTCTGATGCACATCTATTGGCTACCGCTCGTATTTTTTCTTGTTCAACGTGCCGAAACTGTTTCCACCTCGGAGTTGTTCGGTATGTGGTTGTGGTCCGTGATTGTAGTGAACAGTATTTCGCTCATCATCGACACGGTGGATGTGATCACCTATTTCAAACACAAGCAGAACCCCGCCCACTAGCGTGGGAGCAGTTGGCAACTTGACAGGCAAAACAATACGGGTTTTTTAAAATGTGTAATGGGGGCAAGTCATTTCTTATGCTACAAGTGGTGAATCACCCTGCTCTTTGCTGGCAGGGTGCCAGCACCTTCGCGTCCCTCTTCGAGGAAGAGGGAATATTGTATTGCACCAAAATCAAAATCCAGGGCGAGATTCTTCACTCCACGGCGTTTCGCTCAGAATGACATGCGGGGTTTTTCTGTTTTTCGCTGGCCGTGCGCAAGCACCCGCAAGGTCCGTGGGGGCAGTTGGCTGACCATTGAGTTGCGTAGAAACATTTTCTGAGCGCACCACTTGATGGTGGAGATCTTTGCATAAGTGCTTTTTGAGGGACTGAAAAGAGGAGGCCGCACTTCGACAGGCTCAGTGTGACAAATAAAATCAACGAATTGTCATTCTGAACGAAGTGAAGAATCCCGCCTTGGACTTTGTTTTTCGCTAGCCCCTTCGACGTAGCTCAAGGCAGGCTCCGCGCAAGCATCAAGGCAGTTCTTCAACGCGGATGACATTGGTCCATTGCGGAATGCCCAGAGGAATGCCCGTGGTAAGAATGATGCGGTCGCCTTTTTTCACCAGCCCGGTTTCTTTTATTTTCTCGAAAAATGGCGCGAGGTCTTCCAGAAACCCACGGTCGCTTTTGATCAAGATAGGCACCGTGCCGCGGATGAGGGCCACGCGCCGGGCGCACTCGCGCACCGAGGTGAACGTGAAAATCGGCACATTGGGTTTGGGCGATGCCACCTGCAGGGCCGTGCCACCAGTTTTGGTGAACACCATCAGTGCCTTCCCACCCAATAATTCCACCAGCCGGTTGGCCGAGTAGGCGATTCCAAGGTGGACGGGCGGATCTTCATTAAAGAAACGTTTCCACGGTAAAATTCGCCGGTGTGTTTTTTGATACTGTTCCATTTCCCGCGCAGTGTCAGCCATCATGCGAACCGCATCCACCGGGTATCGCCCCGTCGCCGTCTCGGCCGATAGCATCACCGCATCGGCCCCGCCCATGACGGCTGTGGAAATATCGGAAACTTCGGCGCGGGTCGGGCGATTGTTTTCCACCATCGACTCCAGCATCTGCGTGGCCACAATCGCCGGTTTTTGTTGAGAAGCGCATTCCCACAATATTTTCTGTTGCGCCACCGGCACCTGCATCAAGGGAATTTCGATGCCAAGATCACCGCGTGCCACCATCACCCCGTCAGCCGCCTCAATGATTTCCTTGTAACAGAGCACCGCCGCCTTGCGTTCTATCTTGGCAATAATGTTAGCGTGCCCATCGGCTTTTTTTATCAAGCGCCGCAGTTGGTGGATGTCGCCTGGCGAACCCACAAACGACAGGCCGACAAAGTCCACACCCTGGCTCAATCCAAATACCAAATCCTTTTTATCTTTTGCGGTGATGGGGCTCGTTGCAAATTCAGCGTCCGGCAGATTCACCCCCTTGAAATCAGACAGGAGTCCGCCAACTTCCACTTGTACTTTCACGTCTTTACCGGAAACCGACTTGACCTTCACGCACAGACTGCCATCGTTGAGGTAGACATGATCACCGCGCTTGACGGCCTTGCAAAATCCGGGGAACTGCACCGGCACCAGCGTGTCGGACCCCGTCACCTTGCGCGTGGTGAAGGTGAGGCTACTGCCCGGTTTCAATTGTATCGAGCCATCTTCAAATTTCCCGACGCGAATCTTGGGTCCCTGCAAATCAATCAGGATGCCGATGACCATCTGCTTCTCATTTTCCACAGAGCGAATCCTGCTGATCCATTTTTTAAGATCGGGGTAATTGCCATGCGACATATTCAGTCGGAATATATCAACGCCAGCCTTGACCAGAGCAACAATGGTTTTCCTGTCAGCACTGGCCGGGCCCAGGGTCGCTATAATTTTCGTCATCTTGAAGGACATGTCCTGCCTCATTTTTTTGGATGGGGGTATGTGAGAATCAGTATAAAGGTGTCGGCGGCCCCGGCAACCAAAAAACATTTTTAGCGTGATTGTTTTAATTTTAATAGCCGACGATCAGCCCCACCGCAAGGTGGGGCAATTTTGCTATGATGAATTATCTTTAATCAAGAGGGAACCTATGACCACGCCTGACACGCACAGCAAAACCATCGGCTACCTGCTCTGGATCTTCGGATTCACAGGGGGGCATCGTTTTTACTATGGCAAGCCAATCAGTGGCACCATTTACTTTTTCACACTGGGCCTGCTCTTCATCGGCTGGATTGTCGACTTATTTTTAATACCTTCGATGGACCGGGAAGCCGACCAGAAATTCACTGAAGGTCGGATCAGTTACAGCACCGCCTGGATTCTCTTAACCTTCCTTGGAGTTTTCGGCATCCACCGTTTTTACATTGGCAAATGGGGAACAGGAATTATTTATCTTTTATCGGGAGGACTTTTGCTGGTGGGGGTGATCTACGATTTCTGGAACCTGAATAAACAGATCAGCGAAATCCACGCTGAAGACAGGGCAAACCCGGCGGTGTAATTCAGGATACTTTAAATTTGTCTATAAAATAATTTAATTCAGGCCGTAAGTTTTTGGGTATTGCCCCGGTTCTTTCCACCAGAATTCATGTTGCAAATGGATTATATAAAATTCGGTGAGGCTGGACTGGAACAAAGAAAACGGTGTCCTGCCGTTTCGACCCAACGCATAACCCAGATAGAAAAAATATCGCGCAATCCTGTTGGGTACCATCTCAACCTTTTCAGAAAAGTTTTTTGCCCAATAGTCGCTATGAAAAATCCACTATGCGGGAAATACTGCAACGCGTCAAAGAAAATTTATTGTATTCAAAAAGTGTAGATCAAACTGCCGATGCAGACGCTTGCGTGAGCGGGGGCAATCGTTTTTTGAATCGCACCGAATACAAAAGTACCGGCAGGACCAGCAACGTCAACACGGTGGAGGACAAAATACCGCCGATGACAACCGTTGCCAGTGGACGTTGCACTTCCGCCCCGGTGCCGGTGGCAAGGGCCATGGGGACGAAGCCGAGCGAGGCGACCAGTGCAGTCATCAGGATGGGCCGCAAGCGGGTGGCGCATCCTTTGAGGATGGCTTCTTTCAATTCAAGACCGTCTGCAACCAGTTTATTGATGAAAGTGATCAACACCAGTCCGTTGAGCACGGCGACACCGGACAAGGCGATGAACCCGATCGCCGCTGATATTGACAACGGGATGCCGCGCATCCAGATAAAGAGCACGCCGCCGGTGAGTGCCAGTGGCACACCCGTAAAAATCATGAGGGTGTGGGTGATCGACCTCACGGCAAAAAACAGAAAAATAAAAATCAAGGCAAGCGCAATGGGTACCACCACCTTCAGACGCTCGGTGGCGGAGATCAGGTGCTCGAACTGACCGCCCCAGGTGATCCAGTAACCGGGCGGCAGAGACAGGTTTTGATCAAGGGATGTTTGTGCATCTTCCACAAACGAGCCGAGGTCGCGCCCACGCACATTCGCGGTCACTACGATGCGACGTTTGCCGTTCTCCCGGCTGATCTGGTTCGGCCCCTGTATGATTTCAAATTCGGCAACCGTCCCAAGAGGAATGGAAGTCAAAATTTCCTTATGCGGGTTCAACGCATTGCTGGTTTTTTTTGCTGGCACGCTTCCGGGTTTTTTCGGATAAGGCAGAGGCAGACGCTTCAAGTAACTAATACGGCTTCTCATATTTTCTGGCAGGCGCACCACCAGATCAAACCGCCGGTCTCCTTGAAATACCTTGCCAGCGGACATTCCACCTAACGCGATTCGGATCACATCCTGAACATCAGCCACGTTCAATCCGATACGCGCCAGTTCATGTCGTCTTAAATGTATTGTCAGGACAGGCAGACCGGTCGCCTGCTCCATACGAGCGTCGGAGGCTCCCGCAATGCCGCGGAGTTGTTCCTCCACCTTTTCGCCAATGTGAAGCAGAGTGTCCATATCGTCCCCATGAATCTTCACAGCAACATCGGCGCGAACTCCGGCGATGAGTTCGTTAAAACGCATTTGGATGGGTTGCGTGAATTCATACTTGTTGCCCGGAAGCGGTGTGACCCTGGCTTCAAATTTTTCGATCAATTCGTCGTGGGTCATTCGGGAATCAGGCCATTCGTCCTTCGGTTTTAAAATGACGAACGTGTCGGCGACACTTGGTGGCATAGGATCGGTTGCGATATCGCCGGTGCCGATCTTGGAAAAAATAAAATCGATCTCGGGCAGTTCCATAAACTTTTTTTCCAGATGGTGTTGCATCTTCACCGCCTGACTCAGGCTGGTACCAGGGATGCGCAGTGCATGCACCGCAAGATCGCGCTCATCCAGAGTGGGAAGAAATTCCCGTCCCATGTTGATGGCAATAACAAGACAGGCGATCATCAACATCGACACCAGAGCCAATAGTTTTTTGCGGTGACGGAGCGTCCATTCGAGAACCGCGAGGTATTGTATTTTGATAACATCGAACAAGGGCGTTTTGGGCGGGGTTCGTTTGACGTGGGCAAACTGCGCCACCATGGCGGGAACAAAAGTGATCGAAAGAAGTAACGCGCCAAGTAAGGCGGCAAGCACAGTAAACGCCATGGGCTGAAACATTTTGCCTTCAATTCCGGTCAGCGTCAAAATCGGCAGGTACACCGCCATGATGATGAGCACGCCGAAAATACTGGGCCGGGAAACTTCACGCGATGCTTCGCGAACAATGTTATGTCGTTCTTCACGCGACAGCGGAGCGGCGGATGCCGCCTGTTTTTCCTGCAGGCGACGCAGACAGTTTTCCACAATGATCACTGTGCAGTCGACAATAATTCCAAAATCAATCGCCCCCAGACTCAGCAAATTTCCGCTGATCTTGTTTTCCACCATGCCGGTGATTGCGAACAACATTGACAAGGGAATGACCATGGCCGTGATCAACGCCGCCCGGAAATGCTTGAGCAGAAGAAACAGCACCAGCACCACAAACAGCGCACCTTCTGCCAGATTTTTCCATACCGTGTCCAGTGTGGCGTTGACCAGCTTGGTGCGGTCGTATAGAGTTTTTACCTCCATCCCCTTCGGCAAAGCTTTCTGGATTTGTTTTAACTGGTCGGCGACCCGCCTGGATACGGTTCGGCTGTTCTCTCCCTTTAACATGAACACCGTGCCCATCACCACTTCGTGACCGTTGTGCGTCGCCGCACCAGTCCTCAACTCTTTACCGAGAGACACCTTAGCCACATCCTGAACAAGGATAGGGATTCCGCGATGACTGCCAAGAGTGATTTTCCGAATATCATCGAGGGTGGCGACCTGACCGGGGGTCCTGATGAGGTACTGCTCGCCCTGATGCTCCAGATAACCCGCACCAATGTTCTGGTTGTTCTTCGCCAGCGCATCCAGCACATCGCGAAACGAAAGCTGATAAGCCATCAGTTTTCCGGGATTGGGCGTGACGTGAATTTGGCGAACGTACCCTCCGGTGGTGTTGACCTCAATGACACCCGGCACCGTGCGAAGTTGCGGACGCACGATCCAGTCTTCTTCCGTCCTCAGTTGAGTGAGGGATTCAAGCTCGCTGACATTGGGTTCTTGCCCATCCTTCCATTTGAGAGCCCACATAAATATTTCGCCGAGGCCGGTGGCGATGGGTCCCATCATCGGCTCGATCCCCGGCGGCAGTTGACTTCTCGCCTCTGTCAGCCGATTGGCTAAAATTTGCCGGGCAAAATATATATCGGTTCCATCTTCGAAGACGAGTGTCAACTGCGATAAACCGTAGCGCGAAAGTGAACGCATATTTTCAAGTTTGGGCAGACCGGCGAGTGCCATTTCCAGCGGGAAGCTGATGCGCTGTTCAACTTCCAGTGGAGAGTAACCTTCAGCCTCGGTATTGATCTGGACCTGAACATTGGTGATGTCCGGCAGGGCATCGATCGGCAATTTCTGAAAATTGAACACACCCAACACGCCCATCCCCAGCGTTAGCAGGATGACCATCAAGCGTTGTCGTATGGAAAACCCAAGAATGCGATCGAGCATTTTTATAGTCAACCTTCCAGAGGACTTCTATTAATTTAGAATTTCCTGTTCCGGCAGTACGTCCCCACCTTCCGCTGGAGGCAACGTGCTGAAACTTTTCTGAGCGCATAGCGACCTGTTTTCAGTTGGCCGTGCGCCGAGCACCTAGTGCGAGTGGGTGGCTCCTGATTTGCCGAGTTCAGCTTTGATTGCAAAACTGTTTTTAGACACATAAGGCTCGCCTGCCCTGAGTCCCTTGATTATTTCATAGCGCTTGCCATCGGTTCCTCCCAGCGTGACGGGTCGAGCTTCAAAAAAATTCCCATACTTCACAAACACCACTTCCCATCCGCGGTACTTTTGCACGGCACTGGTTAAAACGGAAACGGGCACCTTCACTTCATCCTGAACAAGATCCACGCTGACGAACATTCCCGGATGCCAGGTCCTTTTCGGATTGGCAATCACCACGCGTCCGGTCACTGAACGCGTGGTCTCATCGATCACCGAACCGAGGTAACTGAGAACGCCTGTCGTTTGCAATCCTTGGTGCTCTTCCCTGATAAACGCCTTCTGACCAATCTTGACCGTACCCAGAAGACGCGCCGGCACAGCCACGTTCACCCACAAGCTGGACAAGTCGGCGATCACATAAATATCATCGTTGCGCCGGACTGCCTCCCCCACTGCGAGATGCTTCTGGATAACCTCTCCAGATAAAGGCGACCGCAAAGAGTAATGAGTGAAGCGATGCTCTTCATCAAAAGCCAACTCTTCAATTTCTTCCAGGGTCAACCCCAGTGCCAGTAATTTTTGCGCGGTGGTGCGGACATCAAGCAATGCCCGCTCGGCAGTTTTATTTTTTTCGATCAGGGTCAATCGATTGGCGTAAGCAATTTTTTCACGCAGGGCGTGATACTCAGCCTCGGCACTCTGGTACTGCTCCCGCGCCATCAGGAAATCTGATTCAGATGAAATCTTTTTATCGAACAAAACTTTTTCGCGGAGGTAAGCTGAGTGCGTTTGTTTCCATTTCGCAAACGCTGGCAGAAGTTGCGCCCGGACCTCGCCCAGGATCATGGCGTCCAGTTGTTTATCGAGAGTCTTCCTGTCCGTTTCGTGACGCAACAGTTCGAGCATTTTAGATGTATTTTTGAACAGAAGCTCCTGTCGCTCAAGATCAAGGACGGTCGGTTCCATTTGTTTTTTGGCTTTCAGGTGACGGCTCTTGGCATCGGCAAGTTCCCTACTTTCCAGCACAGCAAGCGTGTCGCCTTTTTGGACCATGTCACCGAGATGTTGCAGAACTTTTTTGGCGACCGCATCAAGACGCGGCACAACGTGCGCGACCTTGCCTTCATCCAGGCCAATTTCACCGGTGAGGCTTTGCGTCACACGAAGCGTTGCCGGTTCCGCCTTGACCGTCTTTATGCCGGAAAGGTCTGCCATTTCCTGGCTGATTTCTGCGCGGGCTTCTATCTGGGAAAATTTCCAGGCATAGGAGTTCCCTTTCCATTCTGCTTTGACCTCGGCATCAAATGAATGCGGTTCGACAACCACCTCGCGGCTGACAAACCCGTTGCCACCGTGCATGAAAGTGAACGCATCAACCTGCCCGCCAAGACGTTTGAGTTCCACGCTCAATTTAATTTTTTCCGGTGCGATGGCTTTGCCGGAGTTGTCCGTGGCTTTTATCCGAAACTGGGGAGGAATGCCACTTTCGAAAATGGAGACATCAAGAGTCAAACCGTCTTTAGAAAATTGTTGTCCGCCGTGGTGGTCATCCTCGCCTTGCTCTAACTGGGTAGAGCTATTGCCCAAACCGATCAAAGCCGCCAATGTTTTTTCAATCGAGTTGAAGTTTTGTAATCCCCATGCAACACCTGCAAGAATAACAAGGATGAGTAGGAGCGGAGATAGCCGATTGTTTTTTTTCTGGCTCATGATTTCGGCTCCTCCATTGAGTTTTCTTTAAGTGGCAAACGCGACGACAAAGGCTCACCAATGATTCGTTCAATATCCAGAACCGCCTTGTGATATTCCCCCAGTGCTTCCAGATAACGCGAGCGCGAATCGAACAGTGTTCGCTGACTGTCGAGAACATCGAGCAGGCCGAACTTGCCGTAGCGGTAACCCTCCTGCACCGCGTCAAAAGCAGTTTTCGCGCCGGGCAGGATGTCCTGTTTCAGGACTGTCGCCTGCTGATGCGCGATGGCAAGACGATTGTAAGTGTCGGCCAAACGGGATTGCAGTTGTAAGCGAATAGCCGCTTGCTCGGCATTAGCTTTCTCCAACCGGTGATGCGCTTCCTTGATGCCGCCCTGATTGCGATCAAAAAAGTTGAGGGGAATACTGATCCCCAGCACCAGCGTGTTGGCCTGCAATTCCTCAATCCTTCGGTAAGCACCCTGTAATTGAAGATCGGGAATCGCTTTTGATTTTTCAAACTCAATGTTGGCCTGACGGTGAGAAATTTCTGCGGCCCACCGTGCGAGGCTCGGGTTTTTTCCCAGGTTGGTCAGCAGGGCTTCATAAGAAGGGATGTTTTCGATGCGAAAAAAATCCCCCACCACACCCTTGAATAAAGGAGTGGGCGCGGCCCATGTGGTGCTCAAGCGACGCCGGGCGGTGTCTACCTGACTTTTTGTCTTGCGTGCTGTGAGCCCGGTTTTGGAGCGTGCGATCTTTGCCTTGACCACTTGAATCGGTGAGACCTTGCCGCTCTCAGCCCGGAGCGTGATCACCTTGAGATTGGTGTCGGCAAGCGAAATCAACTTTTCTGCCAGTTTCATTTGCTCCTGGTTTTTCAGGACATCAATGAAAGCCTGACCGGTCCGCGTCAAAATATTCATCCGGCTGATTTCGTAATCCCACTCCGCAAGGTCTTTGGACAGTTCAGCAACGCGTTCCTTCTTTGCGATTTTTCCGCCGAGACGAATCCATTGACTCAACTGAACCGTAGTCTGGGTATTGCGAGTGCTGTCGAATTGCCCGGTGCCCGCAATATCTTCCGCCTGAATCTGCAATTGCGGACTGGGCCACAACCCGGCTTGCAGTTTGCGGGCTTCACGGGCGCGGACTTCCAATGAGAAAACTTGCAGGGACGGGTTTTTGAGCAGTACTTCGGCAATGACCTGATCGAGCGTCAACACACCGCGCATGAGATGGGTGTTTTCCGGAATATTTTTTTCTGCCGCCAGAGCGGGTTGCACTGTCAGGCAAACGGCGACCAACAATAGCAGGGTCTGCTTTAAGAGACGTTTCATTTGAGTTGCCTGTTTGGACTGCATCGCCATATTCAAAAGAGAGTCATATCTCTTTATGTAAGCCATAAAAAAATCACCGTAGCCTGCGCTCTTGTAACTTCAGAGCGCGGAGCTTGTACCGGAAATTTTTAAACAGCCCGTTAAGAAAACGACGGTGTCAGTCAATTGTTAAATTTGAGATGAGGCAATTCAGGCAGAGGGGGGCCCGCGCATTTGTTGCACCGGCTCTTGCCGGTTCGCAGTCGGGAGATAGGCAGGATGAGGGGTGAAGGTGGTGTTTTGATAGTTTTCTGAAAACTGGTTCGGCACAACTTTCAGATCCGTGGTTGAAAAAACTTTATCTTTATCTAAAAGATGTAACGCCAGAGTGGTGTATTCGACCTGATCGGGATCATAATCTGAGGGAGAATGGGTATGATGCAGAGGGTCGTCTGACTGAGTATCTTCAGGAATGACATTGGCCCAGTGGGCAATGGTATCCAGCTCATGCGAGTGAAAATGTCCCTTATGTTGATGCGATCCATTTTCACCGGGATGCGTGTGAATATTTTCCGGATGAAAGTGAATGAAGGGCAGGAAAAACAAATTGAGCACACCAAAAAAAGCCAGGGCCACACACAAAAACTTCCCGGTTTTTTTCCAATCGCGCATACAGCCACGCACAAATGAACGGGTTTTTGGTGAATTCATTAAAAAATTCCTATCGGTTCTTCAATTCAGTATGCTTGTAGGCTACAATAAATCAATGTTCTTTGCAAATTCTTTTCCAGACGGTCCCACCCTGAGGAGCTGTCAAGCTTGAGAAAGGTGAAGTTTTCAGGAAAAAATGATTCGCGTGACCGGTTTCGGAAATTTTTTGCCACGCTAGTTTTTTCCCTGTGTTTG
Source organism: Nitrospinaceae bacterium (assembly GCA_029261535.1). Lineage (GTDB taxonomy): Bacteria > Nitrospinota > Nitrospinia > Nitrospinales > Nitrospinaceae > Nitronauta. The sequence goes on from JAJDBF010000007.1 coordinate 80,962, forward strand.
CAGTATTTTTTTGAATTTCTTATGATGACGGAAGATACCCGCGATCCTGTAGTTTTTACGGAACCAATTGAAAAAGTATTGTCATCCGACTTTAAATCGTAAATGAGAGCGAGGAGAATTTCCAATGGGTTATATTGAAGATAATTTGCTGGATAGAGAACAGATTATTTATCATACGCGAACGCATAAGATAATTTTCTTATGGCCGATGGTTTGGCTGGTCGCAGGTCTTGGATCTTTTTTAGCCGGTATCGTGGATGTGGCGGGCGTGCTTTTATTGGTCGCTTTGATCCATGGGATTATCGTATTCATCAAATATATTTCTTCTGAGCATGGGCTGACAAACCAACGGCTGATTGTGAAAGAGGGCCTTATCAGACGAGAGACGCAGGAATTGTTCCTGAAAAAAATTGAGAGTATCCAGGTCGATCAGAGTGTGATGGGACGCATTTTAGGTTTTGGTACGATTTCAGTTTCTGGCACCGGTGGGCAAAGCGATCCTTACGAAAATATTCCCAACCCCCTCGAATTCAAAAAACGGGTGCAGGAACAACTGCGAGACCTGTAAGTCCTCCGCAGACTGCGGATAGGAGACATGGCGAGGTGCTTCCAGGATATTTCTGCTCCTTCACATTAACGTTCAGCCCATTGGCCCTCACGCAAGTGAGATGATTTTTCGGATACCGTCTTCAAAGCTGTGGCGGGGAGCCCAGTCGAGTTGTGTTTTGGCTCGCGTGATATCGGCCACAACATCCATCACTTCATTTTGCCGGCGCATCTCTTTCGAGTGCACGGGTTTTGCTGTACCAGCGACGCGCTGAACGGTATCGATCACTTCCTGCACATCGATCGAATAGCCTGATCCAATATTGAATGTTTCCAGTCCGCCGAGGCAATCGCGGGTCAGAATCAGTGCCTCGACCAGGTCTTCATAAAAAAGAAAATCGCGTTTGGGTGCAAGGTCCTGCACCTCGACCTTGTCTGCATGTAACACTTGTTCAATGATGGTAGGGATCAGAAATTTAATGTTTTGCCCTGGCCCATAAATATTGAAGGGCCTGATGATGGTGATCGGCACGCCATGCACGCGGTGATAAAACTCGCCCATCTCCTCCGCCAGTTTTTTGGACAGGGCATACGGGTTGCCCGCGCTTAAAGGGTGAGACTCCGTGATCGGCAGGACCTGCGGCGTGCCATAAAGGTAGCCGCTGATCAGCGTGACCGGCGTTTTGTTCTCAACGCAATATTGCAGAATGTTGCCTGTGCCCAGCGCGTTGGTGCGGATGAATTCCTGCGGACGTTCCCAACTGTCCGGCACATAAGTTTGCGCGGCGAGATGAAACACGCGGTCGACTTTGGTCGGCAGGGTGTTTAGAAATGCCGGGTCGGCGATGTCACCTTCCTGCATGTCGACACCCAACGCGGGAAGGTTTCGCGCTGATAGTTCTGCCATCAACGCGCGACCCAGAAATCCGCCAGCACCGGTGACCAGGTTCATTTGAGGAACTTGTCTTTGATGGCAGGGAACTCTTCAATCGCGCGGGCGTAATCGTCGACCCGCCCAATGTCCAGCCAATAACCCTTGTGACGGCGGATGTGCGCCGGATTGCCCGACTTGAGCATGTCTTTCATCAGAGTGTCGTATCCATAAAACTCATTCTCCGGAATCAAGTCCAGGACGTTTCGATTGACCATGTAAATTCCCATGCTGACATCGAGCAGGATGGATGGCTTTTCCTTGAAGCCGGTGAGGCGGTCGGAGTCGTCCGTTTCCAGCACGCCAAATTCCGATCGCTCTTCCCGCTGAAAAGCTGAAGTCGTAAACAAATGTTTATTGTTTATATGGTGATCGTAAAACTCTTGAAAATCGAGATCGGTCAGGACATCGCCGTTCATGACCAGAAAATTTTCAGGAAGATCCTTGATGAGCTTCAGCGGACCCATGGTACTCAAAGGTTTCTCTTCCAGCGAATAATCGATGGTGATATCCCACTTTTCTCCATGACCAAAAAATGCCTGGATCAATTCCGCCTGATAATTGATAGCGATGGTCAGGTGGGTGAAGCCATAGCGAATGAGCTGACGGATGACGACCTCGAGAATCGGGTAGTCGTCCAGTGGCATGAGTGGTTTGGGCAGAACCACCGTGTAAGGGCGCAGGCGCGTGCCTTTGCCGCCTGCCAGTAACACTGCGCGTTTAGACATTGTAGGTGTTTGTTTTGTAGAGTTTCAGGTTGTCGGGAAGAGAAAACCATTCAGCCGTTTTTTCAAGGCCACGGCGCAGTCCTTCTTTCCCGGCGTAGTCCGGTTTCCATCCGGTGAGTTTTTCTGCCTTTTCGTTGGAGGCCCACAACCGTTCAACTTCACTCTGGTCCGGGCGCAGGCGCACGTCTTCCTGCTCGATTTCAACTTCTGTATTCATCACCTCTGAAATCAAACGCACCGTATCGCCAATGGAGATTTCATAATTACTGCCGATGTTGATGACCTCGCCGACGCTGTTATCGGATTCCGCAACGGTGAGAAAACCGTTGACGGTGTCCTCGATAAAATTGAAATCGCGTGTCGGGCTGAGCGACCCAAGCCGGATGCGTTTCGCGCCAGCGGAAATCTGGCCGATGATGGTCGGGATGACAGCGCGCATGGACTGGCGCGGTCCGTAGGTGTTGAACGGGCGAATCACGGCCACCGGCGTTTCAAACGAACTGTGAAACGATTGCGCGATTTGATCGGCCCCAATCTTGCTGGCCGAATACGGGGACTGTCCGCGCAAGGGATGGTCTTCAGTGATGGGGACAAACTGTGCGGTGCCGTACACCTCGCTGGTGGAAGTCTGCACAACTTTCTGCACTCCCAGTTCGCGTGCCGCCTGCACCACATTGAGCGTGCCTTGAATATTGGTATCAACGTAGGAACTGGGCGAATGATAAGAGTAGGGAATCGCGATCAATGCGGCAAGATGGAGAACCAGATCGCAACCCTTCATCGCCTCCTTAACACCGAACGGGTCGCGGATATCGCCTGCGAAAACCTCCAACTGTTCAAGAATGTCGGGCGAACTGTGATCGAGCCAACCCCAGGAGTTGAAGGAGTTGTAATAGACGAAGGCTTTGACATTCAGTCCCCGGCGCACGCACTCTTCGGTTAAATGCGAACCGATGAAACCATCGGCACCTGTGATTAATATTTTCTGGTCCTTTAACTGCATGGGCCTTTGTTCCCTTGTTAGAGCTGGCTTTCGGGATTAGGATTTTATGTCAAGAAACAAACTATAACAAAATTTGTTTGCCAGCACCTGCAAAAAATATTTCAGATTTGAAGGGGGCAGGAAAAAATATGATTTAACGCCCGGAAATTATTTTTTCTATTTCAGGTTGAAGATGGCGTGCCATAAATTGATTGCCCTCGACGTTGAAATGGTGGTTTCCATATTCAAACAACAGTTGCGCGTCAAACCCGGAGGGAAGTGCTTGCAGGGTTCCGACGAGGTCAATGTATGGCAATCCTTTTTCACTGGCGATTTGTTTGAGGGTGGTTCTCAAACCGTCTGTTTTGGAGTTGACCGGGTGGTCATCGGCGTTGGGCAGATGCACCAGGAGCAATTCAGAATTATTATTTTGCGTGATTTGTTTGAGTTCTGCAAAAAGTGCCGCTGTTATTTTTTTTGCATTCGGCGACAACACCCCGTCGGTGGTGCCCCACAATTTCAATTTCCAGACCAGTTTTCGAAAAAACGCAACCATTCGCAATTGGCTGAGGAAACTGCCGAAGACTGAACTGCTCTTGGAATCCTGGGCCTTTTCATCTGGCTTGTTGGGTGGCGTGGCTATCAGTGAACCGTTTTCTATTTTTAGAAACGGCTTGGAGAAACCGTTGAAATCTTTTTTCTGCAAACGATAAAAATCGGAGGTGATGAAGGCAAATATTACAAGATCGTGTTGGAGTTTAACGCCATCGCGTTGGTACCACAGGTAGGCTTGATCAACGCCATAGCCGCCCTGTCCCATGTTCACTGTTTCCAGATTCGGTATGATTTCGGACAAGACATGACACCAGGTTTGTTTATTGCTGACACCGTAGCCGAGGGTGAAGGAGTCCCCAACGCAAAGAACGCGCCTGATGCCCACTTTCTTTTTTGTAGAGAAATTTATTTCATTGCGAAAGCCCTGAGCATTGGTCGCAAGATACAGGCCCTTGCCATACATGTCGTCGATGCGGACGTTCGGCAGGTTGACCCAGCCGAGCAAGGGGTCCCACGTTGTGTGCCTGACTTCTGCTACGGATTCACCGGAAGTTACATGCGAAGAATCCCTGTATGCCAGAATCAGGCTGGTGATCCCTTCCAGTGCCACCAGCAGGAACAAGACTATCAGAAGGTTGATGGCGACAATTTTGATAAAACCGGATTTCATTTTTTTGGTGAGGAAGAAAACAGGTTCTTGAAAAATTTATAAAACTGAACCGCAGTCATGAAGATGATATCGCGGTTAACCCCGTAGCCATAGGGCATGATGATGGTAGCGGGGCAGGTTTCGCAGACCAGTTCGGTGGTTTCGCTACGCTCCCCGTTAAATTTGGAGCGAATCGCGGTGTATTTTTCGTTGTTTAAAACGCTCATGTAGGAATTTTTTTCGGCGGGGTCATAGGACCCAAAATCATTTTCACTGGAAAACAGGGCGCAACAGGGGGAGATGTTTCCATCGGCATTGATGGCCGACGACATGTAATGCCAGTCACACCGATTGGGAACATTGGGTTTGTATTTTGGAATGAAGGTGCCATCTTCCCGTTGTCCGGAATACAATTGAAACTCTTCAAGAGTTGGGTGCCAGTCGCTCATCAATTGACGCTCGGAATCCGGCACAGGATAGAAACCCTCATCGAGGAATGCAGAAGTGACGACAAACAAGTCGACCCCAATATCTTTGGAAAGCGCGCGTGCGGTTTCAATTTGATGTTCGTTGAACCCGAAGACGAGAAAACGCCAGATGATGCAGGGAGTTTGCGAACCCATTTCCCGTTTCAATTCCACAAATCGCCGCATGTTGGAAAGGACGAGATCAAAATCGCCGCGCCGACGGTATTTTTCATAAACCTCCTGAGAGGCACCGTCCACGGACACCACCATTTCGTTGAGACCGCTGTTGATGATTTTCCGGATACGTTCGTCGGTCAGTTTGAGGCTCAGGTTGGTGCTGATTCCGCAGGAGATATTTTTTTTCTTCGCAACATGAATAAACTCTTCAATTCTTTTGTGGAGCAGAGGTTCGCCCCAATTGTAGAAATCGAGGAAGAACAGGTAGTCGCCGACCTCATCTATCAACTTGATGAATTTATCGAAATCAAAATGAGTGCTCTCGCGATCATGAGCTTCGAGGCCGGTGGGGCACAACGGACAGCGTAACTGGCAAACATTGGTGATGTCGACAGTGGTTTTGAGCGGACGAGCCCGTATCCTGGTTTTACGTCCCATCATTTCAAGGTTGGCACGCGCCCAGTTAAAATAGGCGCGGGGTTTTTTAAACCCGGCAGTTCGAAACTGATAGTTGTGAAACAGTTCCCGTGCTTTTCTAAAAATTTTATTTGATGACGTGGAACTCATGTCCATTTCCCGTTTTTTTTGTACTCTGACAGAATACAGAAGTCTGGCGAATACCTGATTGATCCCTTAATATAATAGCCGATAAGCGGCAACTTGCTAATATTTCAAAAATTTCTGTCACGGCGATCCATGAAAAAGTTATTGAATAGCGGACTGATCCTGCTTTCTCTGCTACTGGCACTGGTTTTTATTGAAGTGCTATTGCGGGTTTCCGACCGTATTTTTCCGGATGATATTCAGGTTTCGCTTTACAGTAAACTTGAAGGGGTGCGGGACCCGCATTTTTCAAGGTCTACGATCAAGCCCCGAAACCTGGCCCATCCCTACATTCTCTATGCAAACACACCGGACTATCAGGACGAAAATGGAACTCAGCATGACAACCTCGGGTTAAGGGAAAACGAGAAAACCCGAACATCTGCGCCGACCAAAACCATTCTCATCATGGGGGGGTCCACCACTTATGGCACAGGGGTGAAAATGCCGGAACAGGTGTGGACGCATCGTTTGCAGGAATTGTTTGCTGAATCCGGGAAAAAAGTCGAGGTGCTGAATGGCGGTCTCAACTACGCCACCACCGCCGAGTTGTTGAGTTTGTATGTCCACCGGCTTCAACATACACAGCACGATGTTCTCGTTCTTCATACCGGCGGCAACGATCTGCTGGCCTATGCGTTTCCAGATTTCAACGAAGAGTTTACTCATATACGTTTCCAGACCGGTCAGACTGCCGGCAGGATTGAAAAAAAACTGCTGGAGCAATCCTATATCCTGCGTTATGTGTGGGGACTTTGGAGCCGCGGCACTTTATTCGGCAGTTATCAGGGCCAGCCTTTTCCCTTTGATGATCTGGATCCGGAAAAAGTGAAGGCACGGATTGAACAGATGGACCTCGCGCGAACGGCTTTAAACCTTGAAACGATCGCCACCCTGGCCAAAGCGAACGGAAAAAAGGTGGTCTTGATCCCGTACCTGACCAATCCCTATGATCCAACAGGAGGGGTTGCTGAACTGGCAAATCTTCAAACATCGATTCCGCTGTATCAGGCAAAAATGGAAAAAGTTTTAAAACGAACAGCCCAAAAAAACGGCCTGCAATATTTTACGCTGGACAAGAAAAGATTTGAAAAAGGCTGGTTTGTCGACAACTGCCATCTCACGCAGGAAGGACAAATGGAAAAAGCGCGGCAGGTGTTTGGGTTCTTCAAAAATAATTCATGATTTAAAATAGAACTTCTATTGTATAAACGCAAATGAGAAAGTGTCTGCCCGAAAGCTCCGGGGCTATGCGAATAAGGCTCGTACCCAAACCTTTCCTGTTTTTCTTTTAACCGCGTTTGAGGTATTATTCGCTAAAACATCGACTCAATTCCAACTGGATTAGCCCCTTGAACTTTTTTCGTAATGCACATTCGACATTTGATTTTATCAAGCCGGGTCCTCGTCTGGTTTTTATCCTCGTCCTCCTTTTTTCACTGAGTGCCTGTAGTGAGGTTGAGGAACTCAAGAAACACGTAGAGAAAATCACCAAACAAAGTAGCCACCAGGCCGGTGGAGATCCGCTCAAAGGATTTCAAACGGTAAAAGGGTGGACCGAGCGCGTGCCCTTGCCGGTTATTCAGGCGGGCGATTTTAGAAGCAAGGGACTCTGGAATGACCCTTGTGTTCTCAAGGATAAAAACGGGTACGTGATGTACCTGACCTCCAGCGTCGGCGAGCCGTTCAAGCCGCCGGTGGTGCCGTTTCGGGCGGTGTCGAAGGATGGAAAACACTGGACGCTCAATCCCAACAAACCTCTCATCGACCCGACACAAACCGTTTTCGTCAGTGCCGAAACGCCCAACGTGGTTTTTTTCAAGGGGCAGTACCATATGTATTTCACCGGGATTTATCCCCCCGGAAAGTTGCCTATCATGGCGATTGGTCATGCGGTTTCAAAAGATGGTGTGAACTGGAAGCCCGACAAAATGCCCATCCTGAAATCTGTTGCCGACATCACGGCATGGAACGGGTACCTCGTCGGTGAACCGGGGGCGGTGGTCCACAAGGGAAAAGTTTACTTGTATTTCACTGCGGTGGGTGCGCGGCCTGGCGGTGACCCACCCCAACTACAGACGATAGGTCTGGCGACATCAGATGACGGTCGCAGTTTCACCAATGCCCGTAGCGTTTTTGGTCAGGCTGAGATGTATTCTCCAAAAAAAGGGTTTGTCGGATACTCCACACCAACGGCCTTTTTGTACAAAGGCAAGGTCCATCTCGTGTATGACCTGGCGCATTTCCACAAAGGCCGCGATCCCGAATGGCAACAGATCGGCCTGCACCACGCGGTTTCCGCCAATGGAGAAACGGGATTCGTGCAGGACAATAAACCGCTGATGACCCGCAACGACTATAGCTGGACCTCCGGGGAAATGCTGGCGCCATCGGTTTTGATGGAGGGAGACAAGGTCAACCTCTGGTTTTCCGGGCATGTTACCCATGGTGAACTGGCACCCCTCATCAACAGAGGTTTCAAAGGCCCCGAATTTGGCATCGGTTATGCCAGCATGACGGTTGACAAATTGCTGGCAAATACTGGAAACTAATCGCTTCTTAACATAAGACGAAATAAAGAGGTCATGATGAAAGTTGTTATTTTAAGTGGAGGCAAGGGAATCCGGGCATTCCCTTTTACAGAGTACCTTCCCAAGCCGATGCTCCCTCTCGGAGGTTCTCCGATTGTAGCCCATGTCATCAATAGTTTTATCAGACAGGGTTACAACGAGTTTATTCTGGCGGCGGGATACCGCAAGGCAGAACTCGAAGATTATTTTTATAAAAAAGATCTTGGCGCGAAAATTGATATCGTCAACACGGGTGAAGAAACCGATACCGGCGGCAGGGTTATGGCATGCAAAGACCTTGTGGGCGACAAGTTTATGGTGACCTATGCAGACGGATTGTGTGATGTTCCTCTCGACAAACTGGTTGCATTTCACGATCAAAATAAGGGAGTAGGCACCATCACCTCGGTTCCCATGTACAGTCCTTATGGCGTACTGGATGTGGCTGACGATGGACGTGTCCTCAACTTCCGTGAAAAACCACGAATTAAAGGCACCTGGATTAACGCCGGGTATATCGTTTTTGACAAAACCGTATTCGATCACTGGCAGGGAGAAAACCTGGAGAAGGAAGTGTTTCCCAATCTCCTTGAAAAAGGTCTGGCCTATACCTATCGCCACGATGGATTTTTCAAATCGGCGGATAATTACAAGGACATCCTTGAATTCGAAGAATTAATGCAGGACGGTGCGTTGCCCTGGCTTGTAAAGGAGAAAAGCTGATGTCTTTCTGGGAAGGACGTAAAGTTCTGGTTACGGGTTGTACCGGTTTTCTGGGATGGTGGCTGACATCTGAGCTGGTCCGCCATAAAGCGGAAGTAGTAGGGCTGGTGCGCGACATGACACCACAGGCTCCCTTCTTCGCCAAGGGCACCGATAAAAAAATCACCATGGTCCGTGGGCGTATTGAAGATTACGATACGGTTGAACGGGCGATCAACGAATATGAAATCGATACCGTGTTCCACCTGGCGGCGCAGGCCATTGTGGGCGCGGCCAATCGCAATCCCCTGTCCACCTTTGAAGCTAATATCAAGGGAACCTGGATCGTGATGGAAGCCTGTCGGCAGAATAAACTGGTGTCGCGGGTCGTTGTCGCCTCCAGCGACAAGGCTTATGGAAACCACACCGTGCTCCCTTACAATGAAGACTTTGCCTTGCAGGGAAGCCATCCTTACGATGTTTCAAAAAGCTGTGCCGATCTCATCGCGCTGACTTACCACAACACCTATGGAACGCCAGTGTGCGTCACCCGTTGCGGCAATCTGTTTGGTCCGGGAGACATGAATTACAACCGCATCATTCCGGGCACCATGCAATCCGTCATGAAAAATAAGAACCCGGTCATACGCAGTGACGGTTCCCCCATGCGCGATTATGTTTTTGTTCTGGATATCGCACGCGCTTACATGATGCTGGCCGAGCACATGGATGACACATCCATCCATGGCACGCCGTTTAACTTTGGCACCGGCGAACCGGTTTCCGTATTGGAACTGACTCAGAAAATCCTCAAGGTTGCAGGCCGGGAAGACCTCAAACCCGATGTGCAAAACAGTGCGCATGGGGAAATCCTGCACCAGTATCTCTCCTCCACCAAGGCCCGTGAGGTTTTGGGATGGGAACCCGCCGCATCACTCTCCGACCGTCTACAGGAAACATTTGACTGGTACCGCGAGAATTCCTGAAAGTTTTTTTCACAAAATACCGATCTATAAGTATCAGAATTCTAATGACTAAGGGGAAATGACCAGCATTCCCCCTTTTTGGGGGTTGCTTTCCTCAAAAAACGAATTACACTTAAATCATTGTAAAATAAATGATTAGCGTTCCAACGCGACCCTTGAGGGAGGTTTTGAGGTCATGCCCAAGGTATATATTGGAATCCCGACGCTCAACAGAAAACACCTTGTGCGTGAAACCGTAGAAAGCTTATTAAATCAGACATTTACAGATTTCTATGTTAAGATCAGCGACAATCATTCAAAGCAAGAGCAATCGGATTCGGTAGCGCAATTCGTCAGGGAACTTGACGATGAGCGGTTCCATTTTTTTCGTCAGCCCAGTAATTGCGGGGAATACGGACAGGGCCGCTATTTTTTTAAGGAGTCAGAAGGCGTTGATTTCTTTATGATTCTGCACGATGACGATGTGCTGAAACCGGATTATCTGGAAAAAGCACTGCAATCGCTTACCAAAAATACCGAAATGGCGTTTTTTGTGGCCAACCCTTACCTGATGGACCAGGGAGGAACGCCTTCGGAAACGGATACTGAGCAGTATTTGAGGGAACATGGTCGACGGGAACAGAATGCCGGGGAAATCGACGTGTTGACCACGCATTTGGCGTTGGGGTTCACCCCGATTTCCGGGACCCTGTTCCGGCGACAGGCGTTGGCGGATTCCGGTTATGTCGACCCGGAGTGCCACGGCAATTTTCCTTTTGAGTGCAATATTTTCATGAGGCTCGGCGAACAGGGCGCGAAGGGGTGGTTTCAACCGGAAGAATTACTCGGGTTTCGCTTCCACAAGGAATCGCTCAGAAATTACCTCAAGCTCATGGACAATCCAAAAGTTGTGGACACCATGATTCATTTGTTTTCCACACGAAAATTTGAAGGCGAAAACGAAGGCCGACGAAAAGTTGTGCTGTCCCGACTTTACCGGGCGAAGTCTCTCATTCAATTAAGAAATGGACAGCCTGGTGAAAGCCGCGACTTCATTTTAAAAGCGGTGCGGGAGAATGTGCGATCCCTCAAGGCGTGGCTGACTCTGCCAGCACTTTTTCTGGCACCCGGACTCTTTTTAAAATTTTTGCCGAAACTGCCTGAACAACGGACTGCTCCGTTATTGGTAAAGGAGCCGAAGTGAGGAAGTTGAAGGCAGTGGCACAGGGCTTGGGAGGACTCCTGCTTGCGGTGAGTTTGCTTTTTCTGACAGGTTGTCCAAGTCCCGTATCAAAAATTCCAAAGGTCGTGGAGCCAGAGGTGATCAAATCGCTCAAGCGTTACAAGAAAGAATTTGTGCTGGCTCCGGGCGATGTGATTGAAGTGGTCATTTACAGGAGTGAAGACTTAACGCGAACGGTCGGTATCCGGCAGGATGGATTTATTTCCCTGCCATTGCTGGATGAGGTCAAGGCCGCAGGTTTGACGGTCAAACAACTGGACGACTTACTGACCAAGGGTTATTCAGCAAGGTTGATCGATCCTGAGGTGACGGTGATTGTGACCAACCCGCATGAGCCTGTGGTGTTTGTCATGGGTGAGGTAGCCCTCCCAAAAGCAGTGCCGCTTCGCGATGCGAGAACGGCGGCCCAGGCCATTGCCCGTGTTGGCGGTCTGGCACGTACCGCAGCGATGGATCATATCGCCATTATCCGTCTTGAGGTCGATGGTCATATCCATGCCAGAGTTGTAAGGAGGCACGACGCAGGTCAACCGGCCTATTACATGGCCCTGCAGAGTCAAATACTGCAAGCCGATGACCTGATTGTGGTGCCGGAAAGTCGACGCTCGCAATTTATACGGACCATTGAGGACTTTATTAACACCCCTGTGGGTGGGATTAATCAATTGTTGACGCCTTATTTTCAGTTCACTTTGATTTCAGAAATTTCCAATTGAACCATGAATGATATAGAAGCCATACCTCATCGCCCGGAATCGGATGCCTTCGACTTTCAAGGGTCCTGGGACAGCGTCAAGCATTCGATCTTTCGGCACAAACTGCTGATCGCGTTCACCTGCATGATCAGCCTGGGGTTCATGATCACTTTTTTCATTTACTGGCCGTCTACCTATCAGGCGGAAGTGGTTCTGGCCGCAGACCCTGAGGACGACAGCACACGCGACAGTTTTTATCAGCTCTGGAATGTATTCCGCAAAGACCATTTACCGGATGAGGCGCAGTTGATCACCGCCGGGGCAATCCTGGAAAAAGTAGTGATTGATCTGGACCTCACCTACGATGATGTGTTTCACCCCTTCATGAGCCACACGACCTATTTGTGGACCCAGTCCTGGGTGGGCAAGCAATACCGGAAGATCAAAAAGAAAATTTTTCCGCCAAAGAAATCCATTTACGATGCGACTCCCGAACAGATTGATCGCGCCCGCACCATGCACGATTTTAAAAAAGGGATTACCCTGAGTGCCGTGCCGGAAACGAATATCGGTCTGCTCGTTGTGCGCGGTCCTTCCCCGCGAGTGGCGCAGATTGCCAACCACCTGGTCAGCACTTACCTGGAACACCGGAAAATGCGTCACGTCAATGAAGCGGAAGATGCCTATAACAGTCTTTATGGAGAAGCGGAAAAGGTGCGTCAGGAACTGCTTCTGCATGAACTGGTGATGGAAGAGTATTTCACTGATAACAGCATCTTGTTGATGTTTGAAAAAGACAAGGTCGAGATCGCACAATGGATTGAACTGGAAACTTCCATTGTGGAAAATAAATCGATGATCGCTACACTTGAAAGTACATTGAGCAAAGTAAATGACCAGCTTACAAAAGAAAACAGGGAAATCACCAGTGTGCGGGTTTACCAGAAAAATTCCCTGAGAGAAACCTTGAAGGACCGGTTGGCAAAATTAAAACTGAGTCTGCAACAGGTGAAAGAAAAATATCGTCCAGAATCTCCAGAAGTCAGGGAGGTTAAAAACCAGATCGCTATGGTCAAGCAGTTGATCAGTAAAGAAGGGGAAGTCACCCAGTTTCAGACAACGCAAGTACTGAGCGAGACCTACGAGGGACTGCGTCAGAAAAAAAACCGTTTGGAATCTGAACTGGAGGGGACCCGGGCAGGTCTACAAATGAAGATTTCCGCCTCATCGAAAATGCGTGAACTGTTGCAGGGCATTCCCTCAAAGATGAAAACAACCAAGGGGCTGAACCGGGAACACCAGATGCTCGAGAAAAAATATACGGTGCTTCAGGAAAAACTGATGGTCGCGGCGGTGTCGAAAGCCACCGCTCTTTCGGCTCCGCCATCATTGCGTGTGGTGGATTTTGCAGTGCCCCCGGAGAAAGCTTCGTTCCCAAATAAAAAAATATTTTTACTCATGGCTCTCGTGATCGGAATTCTCGCAGGCATTGGATTGGCACTCCTGATAGACCTGATCTACAACCCCTTGAGCAGTAACCTGCTGAAAACGAGTTCAGGATTGACCATTTACGCGACGGTCAGTCAGGATCGAGAATTTATTGAACAACAGTTTTTGCAAGATCATGAATTGGATGACGACACAGATCAAAACCTCGACCTCCCGGATAGCGGGAAAAACAAGTCAGGGGTCGGATCTTCGGTCGAGGAAGTTTCCCTCTGAGAATGGCCTGCTGGTTTAGGATTTGAACTTATGAAACTCGATAAACACGCCTCTGCTTCGCGCTCCTACCGTTATCTTGCCCGCCAGATTGAAAATGACCTGGGTGAAACCCAAAAAGCTCACGAAGTCGTGGTCACCGGTCCGGGATCTATTGAGTTTATCAATCAAACCATTTTAATGTTCGCCTACGGATTGAAAAATGAACTTGGCGGTAAAATTATCATCATTGATGCAACTTTCCGGAACCAGGGGGTGGGAGATTTCCTGGGCTACGAAGGCAAGCCGGGCCTGATGAATCTGTTGTATGAAGGCAACACAAAAATGGGGCAGATGATCAAGGCCACTCGCGTTGACGGTATCCACGTTCTCCCTGTAGGTAAATTACAGGAACAAACAAATATTTCCCTGAAAGGCGAGAAGGTAAAAGCAATATTTCAAAAACTGGGAACGGTTTATGATTATATTGTGATTCAGGTCGGCCCTTTGCAAAACGATACCCGTTATATCTCGCTTGCGGAGTATGCTGAACTTGTTTTGTTGCTGGTTGAAGAAGGTAATACCTTGTTAGGCGAAATCGAAAGTTACCGCACAACGCTGGAAAACCATAACATTTCAAATTACCAGATCGTGATGTCTCAGAAGAGTTGAGAAAGTGCCATCCCCTTAAAACCAACTCGCTAATACCACATGGAACTCAACAAGAACAATATCAGGACGGGCATCACTCAGGTTTTTCTTGCAGTAATAGTTGCATTTGTTGTAGCCGCCTCTGTCGTCGCTATTTTCTCTGCCAAAAAAGTATTTGCGATCGCAATTTTTGGGGTCATTGGTTTACTTGCCCTCCTTTATATTTCTGGAAATCCCCGCCTGTTCTGCCTTTGGGGATTGATCCTCTCAGCACCCATCAGTCTGGGCAAAAGATTTTTTCCGATTCCGCACATGGGGGGAGCGGGCTCCTACAGTATCGAGTTGGTGGATGTTTTCATCCTCGCGTTGATGTTTTTTATCTTTCGCGATTTCAAATGGGGAAAAATAAAAAGTATCCGGATTTCAAGAGCGACCTTCTACTGGTCGGCCTTGATTCTGCTTGGAATATTTTCGGTAGCTCTCGGACCGTTCCGTCATATTCCCGCGCAGGAAGTGTTTCGTATGATCAAATTACTACTTCTGTATCTCGTGGTGATCAACGAACTGATGCGGGTCAAACAATTCATGCATGTGCTGGGGGCCTTGACGGTCAGTGTTGCTATCCAGGGCCTGGCTGGAATTATTCAGTACGTTTTTAAAATAGACCTGCATCTTCAGGCGTTGGGCGAAGCGTCTCAAGAGGCCATCAATATTGTTTCCAAGGCAACCTACCTCAGTAGCGGGGGAACCTATCGCATCAGTGCCCTTCTCGGGCATCCCAACTTTCTGGCCGCATTCATGGCTCTCCTTCTGCCTGTTTTAATCGCCTCACTTTTTGGAAAAATTAAATTGCCCTATAAAATTGCCATCGCAATTTCGACCGTTATGGGGGGCATCGCCCTCGTGTTCACCCTGTCCCGAGCGGGATGGGTCTCTTTTGCGCTGGCGTTCGGAATTTTAATCCTGATGTCTTTCTATCACTTCAAGATGCGGCGCCGCTTCCTGTTTGCACGCATCGCCCTGATCGTGAGTGTCTTGATTATTGGGATTGCTTTTTCCGGGCCGATCCTGAAACGGGTGACACAGAGCGATCCCAACGCACTCAGTTTTCGTTTTGAATGGAACGAAATTGCCTGGAAAATGGTGGCGGAAAAACCGGTGTTGGGGTTCGGTCTTAATTCGTTTGTCTTTCAAATGATTCCCTACTCGAAATACAAAACCCTTGAAAATATGCGGGACCGATTGGGCGATGTTCTGCCCGTCGTGCACAATATTTATCTCCTCACCTGGAGTGAACAGGGCACACTGGGAATGCTGTTTTTTATTGGCCTGCACATTCATGTACTCCGGCTAGGTTTCAGAAATGCCAATTTTTTTGAGGAGCGCATGCTGTTTATGATGAACCTGGGATGTTTAGCCGGTTTTATCGCTGTCATGGCGGATGGAATGGTCAGTTTTTTTATCAGACATCCTCCGGGTGCCCGGGTTTACTGGATTGTGATTGCGTTGATCACATCGATCAATTACTGGTATCGCGAAAATCAATTAAATCGTCCCGTAGTTTTGGCCAGAAGTTCCGTACAGGAAACTTCCCGGTCGATACCGGCACGGGCCTGACTGGAAGAAAAATTATTCATGTTCAAATTACTGGCACTTTTATTCCGTAGCGTTCTTTGGTTCCCTAAATGGTGCTCCCGCCTGCCCTGGAAATATCGGGAAGTGATAAGAATCGGGGCCACCAAATTTTTAAACCGGGTGGAAAACCTCAATTATGAATTTGAGGAAAACGGTGAACAGCGGGTCCTGGAGTTTCTTTCGGAAAAAAAATTGCTGACTTCGGGCATCGTGTTTGATGTCGGTGCCAACATTGGTGACTGGACCCGCACCTTCGTTGAAATTTTCCCAGGGGTCACGCAAGTCCACCTGTTTGAACCGTATCCGCCGACATTTGCAAAACTCAAAAACAACCGTGTCTTGCAATCGGGTTATGAATCCCTTTCATTTCAATGCAATGCTTTCGCCTTGGGCGAAGAAAAAATGTCTTCGATGATCCGCGGAGTCGGGGCGGGGGACGTGAGAGCGGCACTCAAGGAAATCCCGAAAACATCGTGGGACCAGGCAACGGATTTCGTGGAATACCCGATTGAAATTGAAACCGGCGATTCCTATTGCAAAGCATCAGGAGTTGAAAATATTTCGTTCCTTAAAATCGATGTCGAGGGTTTCGAGCTGGGAGTTTTTCAGGGCTTCGAGGAAATGCTGTCTAGTCACCGCATTGATTTTATCCAATTTGAATATGGTCGGGTCAATGTACTCAACCGGGTCACTCTGCATTCCCTGATTTCATTTTTGTCACGTTGCGGGTATGAAACGGCGAAAATTTACCCGACCTATTTGAGGTTTGGATACGATGAAATGCAGTGGGATGAAAACTGGGTCGGCCCTAATTACATTGGTTTCTCCCCAAAAAAATTTGAGGAAATAAAACCTTTGCTGGAAGGCCCGAAGCGCGGCTACCAATTTCTTCCCATGCAATAACATGGGAAAATTTATTTCAAACATCCCGGGTCGCCATGCTTCATTTACCTAAAAATATAAAATGGTCGGTGCTGAAAAACGCTACCAGTCAAATCGGTGGCCGGGTTTTTCTGAGCCTGGCCCGTCTTTTAATTTCCATACTCATTGTGCGTTATGCCGGGGTCACCCGTTTCGGGGAGTACGCACTCGTGGTCAGTATTCTGATTCTCGGCGAGTGGCTGGTCGATTTCGGCTTCACCGAGATTTCCGTGCGCGACATGTGTCAGACCCCGAAGCGATCCCAATCCGTTCTCAATGCCCTCGCTCTGGTCAAGGCGATGCAGGGGGTGCTGGTTTATTTTCTGGTGGTCGGCATTTTTGTTGCGCTGGACTATCCGGACCCCGTGATCCGCGCCGGACTTTACGGTGGTATAGGATTAATTTTTTATGCAGGCGCGTTGGTGTTGAGAGCCGGGTTCCGGTTCCGCATGGAAATGGACAAGGATGTTTTGAGCGAAGTCATTGGTGTGCTGGCGATCATCCCTTTGATCTGGATCGCCGGAATCAATCACGCTTCTCTCGAAATCCTGGTGGTGTGCTATGCCTTGTCCCGCGTGATTTTTTTCTTTGGCGCGTTTTATCTGGCGAAAGGGTCCCTGCAGTTTCGTGTCACTGATGCAATAAAAGAGGAAATGAAAAAACTCGTCAGGAATTCCATCCCACTCGGGGTTATGGGGCTTCTGGTCAGTTTCTATGAAACCCTGATTCCTGTGTTCCTGTCCAAAATGGCGGATATGGAAGCGGTCGCTTTTTTCGCCTGTGCCATGCGCTTTGTGTTTCCCGTCATCATTGTATTGCACGCGATAGGTCACACGGTTTACCCCTTGCTTTCTTCCTACTGGCAAAAGGATCAGGAGAAATTTGAAAAAGTTCAGGAAGCCGCTTTGAACGCCTCGCTTCTGGTCGCGTCGGCCATGTTCTGCCTGTTGTATTCGATGGCGGAATTTTTGATGGGGCTGATCGATCCGAAAATGATCGAGGGCGCGTTCCTCCTGAAACTCCTTTCCTGGGTAGTATTGATCCGCACCACCACAACCGTGGTCTCGCCGCTCATTATTATTCCGGGAGGACAAAAGAAAGCCCTTTGGATAACGGTCTTGACCCTTATACTGAAGGTCGTTGTGCTCAGTTGGCTGATCCCCGCTTACGGTTTGTTCGGTGCGGGGATCGGTTATATTGGTACAGAATTGGTTGGGGTGGTCCCCGTGGTGCTGGTCAGTCAATACCTGTCCGGCATGCGGATGAAATGGACGGTTCCCTTTAAATCCATTTTGGCCGGAGTCCTGGTGATCGGTGCCGGAGAAATGTTAGGCGTGCTTGGTTTCTGGTGGAGCGGAATTCTGGTGCTCCCTGTTTTTGTTTTATGCGCGTTTTGTTTTGGAGCATTATCAATGGAGAGTATCAGCTGGATTGGACGGGAGCTGAGAAATAAAATGTCCGCTCCCAAGCAGGAGACTGTCGAATGAAATTTACATTGGACCCATTAAATAAATAATGAAACAACGTCTTAAAATTGCCATCGCCTGTCCCGGTATCGGCCTTGTCCAGCGGGGTTTTGAGCGTCTGTTGAACGATATGTTTGCGCTGGTGCGCGACGAATTTGACGTGATCCTTTACAAGGGCGGTGGTGCCACCAGCGACCAGGAAAAAGTGTTGACGTTTGCCCATCGCAATGGCCCTCTTCCTAAAATTTTTCCGATTCATAAACTGTTCGGGCGCACGCCCATGCACAGTGAATGCATGACCTTCGTTTTGGCCATGCTACCGCATCTGTTCAAAGAAAAATTTGATGTCATTCATTGTATTGATCCACCGTTGACCCGCGTGTTGTTTCATTTACGAAATATTTTAAAGCTAAAGTTCAAAATTCTGTACACCGAGGGCTGTGCCATGCCGCCGGGTGATTACCCTCCGGCAGATCATTTACACCAGATCGCCAAAGTGACTTATGACCAGGCCATACAGTTTGGGAAATCGGAGGAATTCATGACCCTCCTTCCCTGCGGAATATATCCCGAACGATTCGAGACTGAAAAAAGCCGCGAAGAACTGCGCAAGGAGCATGGGTTGAGCCAGGACACGTTCGTGATTCTCAGCGTCGCGGCGTTGAACCGCAATCATAAAAGAATCGATCATCTGATTGAAGAAGTAGCACGGCTCGACGGCGATTACTTGCTGTGGCTGGATGGAAGCCTGGACCATGGGGATTCAGGTCTGGTCGATTTTGCCAAACAGCGTTTGGGTGACCGTTGCAGAATCACCCATGTCCCTTCTGAAAAAGTCGGCGAGTTGTTCAAATGCGCGGACATGATGGCGCACGCTTCTTTATTCGAGGCGTTTGGTCTCGCTATTGTGGAGGGTGCCGCTTCCGGGCTACCGGTGATAACACACAACGCGCCTCACTTTCAGTGGTTACTGCCCGATCCCGAGGCTTGGGTGGACATGGATAAACGAGGTGCCCTTGCCGACAGGATTTCCTGCCTGAGTTCCAACCCGGAAGCTCTTGCAGGTTTGATACGTCCGGAGGATGTTCAGAAAATGTTCAACTGGGTCAATCTCAAAGACCAGTATATCGAATTGTACAACAAGGTGGCACGCTTGCCCCGTTTGCATGAGCCCTGGTAAGGAAGGACGGCAGGACGTGACTATGGAGTATCCACTACGGCTGTCGATCATTATCGTTAACTGGAATGTCAAGGAACTGCTGACGGAGTGTCTGGCTTCCATCGCCAGGGAAACGGAAATTCCTGACGACCAATATGAAGTGCTGGTGATCGACAATGCGTCACAGGACGGCAGTGTCGAAACCATTCGGAATGCTTTTCCGGAAGTGCGGTTGATCGCGAATGAAAACAATCTCGGGTTTGGCGCAGGTTGCAATGTCGGCTATTCACAAAGCCGGGGCAAGACTATTATGCTCCTCAACCCGGACACAGAAATCAGGCATCGGGGAATAGACACGATGCTCGCGAAATTTGAAGAAACGACGGACGCTGGAATAATGGGATTTCGTTTGATGAACAAGGACGGTTCATTTCAAAGAGCCAGTGGAGGAGCCTTGCCCAGCCTCGGCAACATGGCCTGGAACTATATGTTCTTCAATAAAATTTTACCCACGCCGTGGGCACCGGCACCTCTTTATCTGGAAGGGGACCCCGAGGGAACCTGCGACGTGGGCTGGGTTTCCGGCGCGTCCATGTTCGTTCGCAGGGAGGCGGTGGGCGACACAATTTTTGACGAATCGTTTTTCATTTTCGGGGAAGATATGGATGTGTGCGACCGCGTCCGGTCCGGCGGGTGGAAGGTGCTGTATTCAAGTGATGTGTCCGTTTTTCATTACCATGGAAGCAGTTATGAAAAACAGTCTTCAACGGAAGTCATGGAAATGGCGATCAAAGGGCCTCGTCTGTTTTTCAAAAAGCATCACAGTAAAATGGCGGTGGTGTTTTACGACCTCATACTATTAGTGGCTTATCTTGTGCGATGGCCGCTGTATGGCATTTTGTCTCTTGTTCGTTCAGACAAGGGTTACGGTTCGCTGTCCGCGTTTAGCAGAAAATATGTGCGCGTCATGTTTCGTCTTCTTTGTGAGTGAATGCAGACTTCAATAAATTTTTCTTTGGAATGTGGGTATGGCGTTTAAATATAAAATGCTCGGGTGGATACGCAATCTGGGTCTTTTGAAACAGGCGGACGATTTTAAATTCCTCGTCAAGAAATTCCGCATGTTCTCCCGCAACAGGGATTTCATAAAAATGAATCCCGGTTTTCCCGTGCCGCCGGAGAGTCTCGCATTCGATGCCTATAATATGTTCGATTGGGAAGAATACAAAGATGGCGGTAACCGGCACGCGCAGGTGTTTGCGGATATCATCAACCAGCATTTACCCGCAGGAAATTTAAAAGTTTTCGAGTGGGGCTGTGGCCCCGGCAGACTGATTCGCCACATGCCCGCACTCATACCGGGAAACCCGGAAGTGCATGGTTCGGATTACAATCCGGAAACGATCGACTGGTGTCAGGAAAATCTTGCGGACATAAACTTTGCCCGGAACGAGCTCAAACCACCTCTTCCTTTTGATGAAAACACGTTTGATGCCATATACAATTTCTCCGTGCTCACGCATCTCACCGAGGAAAATCAGATCGAATGGATCGGCGAACTCAGGCGGGTTTTAAAACCCGGCGGCATCATCATTTGTTCCACGCATGGCGACCATTACCGCAAGCTTCTCAATGAAGAAGAGCTGGCAGACTACGATGCAGACCGGCTGGTGATTCAGGCCAGATACAGTGAAGGCAAGAAATGGTTTTTCGCCATTCACCCAAGACCCTTTGTGAAGAATACCCTGCTGAAAGATTTCCGGGAAATCAATCGCTTGTCCGTGAAACCGACAGCCCATATGGAACAGGATTTGTGGGTGGGGCGAAAATAAATGAAACAAAATAATTTAAAAATAGCCATCATCGGAGACCGCGGCATACCGGCGCGTTACAGCGGGTTCAGCACGCTGGTGGAACAACTTGCGGTGCGACTGGTTCGGGACCATGACATGGATGTCACGGTTTATTGCCGAAGTTCCTATTACGAAGAAAAACCAAAATATTTCGAAGGAGTGCGTTGCCGCTATTTTGCTTCTCCCGGCGGAAAAAATTTCGAGAGCATCATCCATAGCAACATGGCTGTCTGGCATGCTTTGATCAGCTCATACGATCTGGTTTTTATCGTTGACCCTGGCAATGCTCCATTTGTTTGGCCGCTAAACCTCAGGCGTTTGCCAACCGTTTTTCACACCGATGGGATGGGTTGGAAAAGACGAAAGTGGACGCCCTTCCAGCAGAAATATTACAAGTGGTCCGAATGGGTGTGCGCCCGGCTGGCGACCGCACTGGTAACCGATTCACGGGCCATGCAGGAATATTATCTCAGCGAATATAAAGCACCCAGCAGTTTTATTCCTTATTCGGGTGACGTGGGTGATTCTGCCAGTGATGATTGCCTCCGAAAATTTGGCCTCGAAAAAAACGAGTTCTATCTCGTCGTCGCCCGACTGGAGCCGGAGAATAATGTCGACCTCATCATGCAGGAATTCCGGGCGGCTGAGTTAGACCGCCCTTTGGTGGTGGTGGGTGGAGCTCGCTATGAATCGGAATATTCGAAAATTGTCATGGCACAAGCCAGTGAAAATGTGCGGTGCGCCGGACCGGTGTTCGAAACAGAAATACTGAATGGGTTGTACCAGAACTGTTACGCCTATCTGCATGGGCACGAAGTGGGGGGGACCAATCCCAGTCTGCTTCGGGCCATGCATTGGGGAGCGGCCTGTGTTCCGCTCAATGTTGTGTTCCATCAGGAAGTGATGGGCGATGATGGTCTGTTCTTCGAAAATTCTCCAGGAAACTTAACTGAAATTCTGAAAAAAATTGATGACGACCCGAAGCAGGTGGAACGCCTCGGTCGGCTAGCGAAGGAACGCTCAGATACACTGTACCGGTGGGATGCCGTTGCCGCAGGTTATGCAGAACTGTTCCGAAATGTTGTGGCTGTCCGGAAAAATGGTGCTCCTCAGCAAAGCTTCCTTGACGTGGAAGTGTATCGACCTGAAGAGTTTTGATAGCAAAATAATTTGCGGGATTCACCGATTCCAAAATGAGTTATTGGAATACTTTTGCTGAAGTGTTCCCCAAAAAAGGAAAGCTGTATTGTGAAAGTTTTGCACGCGTACAACCGGCACCGGGGGATAGGGGGCTCGGACAATGCCTGGGATGAGACCATTCGTATTTCGCGCGAAGGTGGGCTGGAGATTGAAGAGTTTTCCCGCAACAGTCGTGATATACCCAAAAACCTGATGGGCAAGGCGCAGGCATTTTTCTCCGGCCTCTACTCAAACAGTGCTGTTCAGGAATTCGACCGGCTCCTGGAAACGTCCAAACCCGATGTAGTGCACGCGCACGAACTCTACCCTCTCATTTCTCCCTGGATACTTCAGCGATGCGTGAAACGGGGGATTCCGGCTGTCTTCACTTGCTACGATTATAGAATGACTTGTGCGGTAGTAACGCATTTTCACAAAGGGCGATTATGCCTCCGTTGCCAAAAGGGAAAAGAGTGGTGGGCGGTTTTGAAAAATTGTCGCGGCAATATTTTTGAAAGCCTGGCCTATGCCCTTCGGAATCGTGTGGCGAGAACCAATCGGTTGTTCATTGATAACGTGTCACAGTTTATCGTGCTGTCTGAATTTCCGAAACAGTGGCTGATCAATGAAGTGGGAATCAATCCGGAACGTGTCAGCGTCAATCCCTGCTCACTCAAACTTCCTGAATCCGCCGCAGACCCCTTGACAGGAGACTACATCGCGTTTGCTGGACGGTTCGCTCCAGAAAAAGGCGTGGACCTTTTGCTGGAAGCCGCTCGCAAAGCCAACATCCCGGTAAAGCTGGCGGGGGATTCGGCCTCGCACCCGGCCATCCGAAACGGAGACCTGGCAGAATGTGTCGTGATCAGTGGCAAAGAAGAACTGTCGAATTTTTACCGCAATGCCAGGATCGTTGTGGTTCCCAGTATCTGG
Organism: Nitrospinaceae bacterium; assembly: GCA_029261535.1. Classification (GTDB taxonomy): domain Bacteria; phylum Nitrospinota; class Nitrospinia; order Nitrospinales; family Nitrospinaceae; genus Nitronauta. The sequence goes on from JAJDBF010000007.1 coordinate 104,270, forward strand.
TATGAAACTTTTGGATTGGTGGCCGCCGAGGCGATGAGCTATGGCATCCCGGTCGTTGCGACACGATTCGGTGCCCTTCAGCACACGGTCAAAGATGGTGTGTCCGGGTTGTTGTTTGAAATGAAGAACGCGGATGATCTTGCAGAAAAAATCACAACGATATGGAACAATCCTGAACTTGCCAAAACTCTTGGGGAAGGGGGAAGGCGGGAAGTGAAAGACCGCTTCGATCCCGCAGACCAGTTTCATCAGTTGTTGGAAGTGTACAACAAGGCGATTGCAAACCCTGTGCATTCGAAATAGAGGCAATCTCCATGCCCGAAATTGAAAAAACTCCCATGGCAGATAACAGAACTGCTAACCGGAGCCAGCGTTTACTTTTAGCCTCCACCATTCTGAATTTATCGCTGGCACTGGGGATCACCGTTATGTTGGGGCGTGCCCTGGAACCAGCGGAGTATGGGTTTTTCGCAATGGTGACGGCCATCTTTATGCTCAGCCGGGATTTGCTGGACCTTGGCACCAGCAATGTCGCGACCCGCGAAATTGTCCGGGACCAGACGCTGGAGCGAAGTATTCTTGAAAGGTTGCTGGGATGGCGCCGGATCAAGGCCGGATTGCTGGCGTTGATTTGCCTCGGCTTCGCTCTGATGCAGGAAGCCGACTATCAAGTCTGGGTGTTGGTGGCGGCGGCAGTCGTTCTGTTTCTTTTTCATTTCGGTGCACTCATGCCGGTATTTCAAGTGCGCCAGCAATTTGGTTGGCCGGTCCTGCTCAACGTTATCGGACAGGTATGTTTGTTTATTATCTGCACGCTATTGATCGTGCTGGGTGGTCCCACTGTGATATTCCCGTTCCTTGTCGTTGCACGGGAAGCCTTCGTTATCATCGCAACAAAAATCAAGGCCATTCAAATTTTAGGATTTAAACCGGTACCCACCGTTTCCGGAAAAGGGTCCACAGCTTTTTTCGGACAGGTGCTGGCCTTTGGTCTCGCCGCATTGTTTTACAATTTGTATTTTCATAGCGGAACTTTTCTGGTCTGGTTCTTCCTGTCGGCGGAGGAACTGGGTGGCTACTCTGCGGCGTTCAGGCCAATTCAGCCTTTGTTCTCCTTCCCTTGGCTATACATGGTGCCCCTCATTCCGGTACTCAGTTGGCTTGCCGAAAAAGATCCTGCGAAATTCGTCAACCAAATCCGGGGAAACTTTTCCATCGCTATTGGAGTGGGTGCCATTGGCGTGGTGACTGGTGTGTGCCTCGGACCTCAATGGGTGGACCTTCTCTACGATGGAAAATACAGCACCGGACCCTTGTCAGCATTTCAAACCTTGCAATGGCTCTGCCTTTCCTTTGGTTTTGCCTGTGTAAACCCGCTCCTGGTTTCCGGGTTGCTGGCCGTCGGCGAGGAAAAAAATTTATTGAAGCTCAGTGCCGTGGGACTGGTCCTCAACATGGTATGTAATTCATTGTTACTCCCGCGTTATGGTTTTACCTCGGCCGGATTCAGTTCCGCGATCACCGAATTTTTTATTTTTTCCGGTGGCATCGCCCTGCTTTCTCGCAGCATGAAAAAGGATTTGTGGGATTCGCAAACTCCGTGGTACCTTCTGCCAGCTTTTCTACTTTTACTAGTGTATAAATTTATCCCGCACTCCAGCGTGATTTCCCTGAGCCTTGCTACCGGGTTGAGTTTTGTTTCTGTACTGGCTCTTTGGAAAACGCGGATAGCCAAAAATTATCGCCGCGAACTGGCTCTGGTCGTTCCCGAATCCTATTCTCAGGCAACCCAATGACATTCGCCTGGAAACGGGAAACGACGAAATGAATCCCGAACCGCTCCCCCGTCAGAAAATCGACTTCCTGTTAAAAGCTGACCGCGAACGGCTTAAACTCTTCCTGAAAAAAAAATTCGGATTCATTCCCTGCCTGTTGATTACGAATCCTTCTTACCTTTGTGTTTTTTTGCACCGGGTGTCCAGAGACTACTGGTGCCAGGGGAAAAACAGACGCGCCCGGATTTCACGACGGCTCAACATCCTGTTGACCGGGGCGGATATACAGGTGCGCTGTCATATTGAAGAAGGCCTGCTCATCCCGGTTCCAAGCGGGGTCAACCTGTCAGGGAAAATGGGGCCCAACCTGACGGTCCTGCCCGTCTCAGGAACAGGTATCAAATTTAAAAATCAGGATATCGGAGGCGGTGCCGGTCTGCCGGTTCTTGGAAGCAACGTGACCCTGCATCAGTTTTCTGCAGTGCTCGGGCCGGTTCATATCGGGAGTGGAGCACAGTTGTTGCCGGGAGTGACTGCGACTGCCGATATTCCTGAAAAATATTTTGCCCGTGTCCTGACTGATTTTGACAAACCAGATTCTCCTCCTATACAGAAAAAAACAACCCGACCCGCCTCTTGTTCCCATAAACAGTGGAAGGAAACCCGGTCGCAATTGAACGACGATATCGATCGCTATCTGGATGTCATTTTTCGTTCCGAAAAATATAAAATGAATTTTAAACTGCTGATAAGAAGCGTGGGCACCAATCATTTTTTATCCATCACGCTTTATCGCATATCACATTTTCTGGATTGCAATGGTTGGGAATGGCTGGGCGGTGTTTTGTCGTGGCTTAATTGCCTGATGACCAAAGCCAGCCTTTCCCCGAACAGTTGCATTGGCGGTGGATTATTCATGCCGCATCCCACCGGTATGATTTTTCAGGGAAATGCTGGTGAAGGGCTCACTCTCTATGCAAACAGTTTGTGCGCTTCCCTTAAAAGTCCGGATTCCACTGACAACAGGGGACACCCCATACTTGGAAATAATGTGACCATCTCCGGACAATCGGGCGTGTTCGGTGCCTTCACGCTAAGCGATGAAACCCACCTCGCGGCAAAAGTTCAATTAACTCAGAACACGGAAAGCCATAATCTTGTTTTGCTCCGACCGAAAACACTCTGCCATGTTTCAAAAGAAAAACCAGAATTTAATAAATCCAAACAGGGTGAATCCGACCAGAAACAAAATATTTCTGAACACAAACAGTCGGAAGAACATCGCAACAAAGAGACACTTTGCCAATTACTGGGCAAGGATTTAAGACAGCTTAAAAAACAGGCGCGTCTGGAAAACCCGGAGCGTTCCTGGTGCTGGTTTTTGTTCCCTTCGTTTCTTTGCGTCTTTTTATTTCGCTTTTCGCACCATTGCTCCAATGGCGGATGGCGGCGCATAGCCTACTGCCTGTGGGCACTGAATTATTATTTGACCGGCTCCGACCTTACGCCGTCTTGCAAAATCGGCGGTGGTCTGGTTGTCCCTTATCCTGCGGGTGTGTCTATAAGTTGTAGTGCCGGGGAAAACCTGACGGTGATGGGCCTGTCCGGCATCGGTCCTTTATTCGAGGATGGCAATCTTGAAAAGTATTGGGACGAAACACCTGTGCTGGGTGACGATGTCTTTCTCGGACACCATTGCGGAATCTATGGCCCGGTGACCCTTGGAAACCGCGTCCATCTTGATCCGGGATGTATCGTCATGGAAGATGTTACTGATGGAAGCTATTGCGCCGGTGTCGCCCCCACTATAAAATCCAGAACCATCAGTCATTAGTTTTCGCCCGGCCCTCCGTGGACAGTCGATTGAAAATATTTTTGGCAGACTTTAATGATCCCTCTTTTAAAGGAGACCTTTGCATAACTCCAGGTTCAAAAACGGGATTCTCAACGGACCGTGCGGTTATTCAAAAAACCGAGTTTTATTATCCCTCCCCTTGAAAGGGGAGGGTATGGGAGGGGTCATCTATGCAACCTCCCCTGTATCCCCTCCTTTATGAAGGAGGGGAATATGAATCTCAAGGTTATGCAAAGGTCTCCTTAAAAAGAGGGAAGCAAAGGTGCTGGCGCAGAGCCAGCAAAGAGCAGGGTGATTTGAACATTTGGTTTATGTCACACTCCGTGAAAAGCCTAGGCTTTTTGGCTGTAACGTTTCTCTACTTTTCTGAGTAAGCGCGACAGGATCAGGGTCAGCAAAAGATACAGCAGGGCGATGTAAGTGTAGGTTTCAAAATAATTGAAATGCCGGATGGCGTATTCGTTGCCCACGCGCAAGATGTCGGTGATCGCCAGCACGGAAACCAGACTGGTGTCTTTCAACATGCCAAGAGTTTGGTTGCCGACCGCAGGTACGATGGTGCGTAACGCCTGCGGCATGACGATTTGCATCAGGGCCTGCCGTTCGGTCATGCCCAGACTGCGTCCGGCCTCGGCTTGTTCCTTGGGGATAGCCTGCACTCCGGCGCGAAACACGTCAGCCATGTAAGCACCGTAGCAAAAACCGAATCCCACCACCGCCGCCAGCAGAGCAGGTATCCGAATAAATTCGCCAAGCGCATAATAAATATAGAACAGTAAAACCAACAACGGAATGCCGCGCAGGGTCTCGGTATAAAGCGACACCATCAATCGTATTGCGGGGCGGGGCGACAACATCCCCATCCCTGCGACAAAGCCAACCAGCACCGCCGTTGCGCTACTCAAAAATGTGATTCCAAGAGTGTAGCCGATGCCCGTCGGAAGCAACGTGGCCAGCGCGAGAAACCCACCGGCCTCGGTAGGAGCAAACGCTTCCTGCGCCGGCAGGATGACCAGCAGAAGCAAACTGCCGGCGACCAGAATATTCCACGCCCAGTCGGATGGGTTTGAGGTGCGCCTGTTCATCGCAGTTCAGGCACCGATGCCGCCAAGCCCAACTCCCATTTTTTGTGCAGGCGGTCGAGGGTTCCGTTCTGAATGACCGTGGCAATCGCCCGGTCCAGCGTTTTCTTCAACTCCGGATTGTCGAGCGCGAAGATGATACCGTAATATTCTTCGGTCAACACTTCCTCCACCATTTTAATTTTTTGAAAAACCGCGTTGTCGTTGTTCTTGTAATACAGGGTCCCGGTGCTTTCGCCAAGCACTGCATCGAGTTCCCCCTTGATCATATCCGCCACCGCGTGGCTGTATTTTTCGTAAGCGATTTTTTCTATTTCAGGATGCTTCTCCAGAAAGAAATAAGATGTGGTCCCGCGTTGTGCGCCAACTTTCATTTTCTTTTGTTTGAGGTCTTCCAGGCTGGCGACCCTGTTTTCATCACGCCGCACCACAATAGCCAGTCCGCTTCTCAGATAAGGAATGGAGAAGGCCATATTCTTTTTGCGTGATTCAAGGATGGTGATGGAACTGATAGCCATGTCGAATTTATGCGTCACCACTCCACCGATGATGCCCGCCCATTCAACGTTGACGGTTTCATACTCAAACCCGGCAGTCTCAGCTAAAGCCTTCAGCAGTTCGACTTCAAATCCATCCAGTTTGTTTTGATCGTTGATGAAGGCCATCGGAATCAGTGTCGCGTCAATCCCCACTTTTAATTTAGATGTCTGAGACGAGTCGCCGCAGGCTGTTAACAGCAAAATGGCGAAGGCAATTATCAGGCGGCTGGAAAAATATTTCATTCAGGCTCCGCAGGAAATAGATGAAGGGAAGAGGGTTCCAGATAAATTTTCAATTGAGATATTTCTTTTTCGGCAGAAGAGGGCAACTGATAACCGGTCTCCACTTTCAGTATTTTTCCTGAACTTGTTTTTACGCGAAACATCAAACGCGAACCCAGTACTGTGCGCTCCACCCGCTCGCAATTCCATAGGTTGATTGTGTCGGCAACCGGTTCGGCAGCGTTGACAAGGCGGATGCGCTCGGGCCGTATATAGCAAACGCAAGAGGTTCCCACGGGCAGTGGGGTGTCTGACTCACTAATGAAGCTGTCGCCTTCTGCCGTCAGCACTCGCACGCGGTTGGAATTTTTATCTTTAATAATACCTTCAAAACGATTGGTATCGCCGAGGAATCGCACCACAAAAGAAGTCGCGGGAGATTGGCAAAGTTCATCTGGCGTGCCCACCTGTTCCAGCCTTCCGTTGTTGAGGATGCCGACCCGGTGCGCGAGGCGGAACGCCTCTTCGCGGTCATGCGTGACAAACAAAAAAGTAGTATCAAAAGCCTGCTGAATTTCGACCAGTTCATCGCGCAGGCTTTGCCGCAGGTTCTCGTCAATCGCCGATAACGGTTCATCGAGAAGCAGAAGTTTGGGCCGGTTGATGAGTGCCCGCGCAAGTGCGACGCGCTGAGACTCGCCGCCGCTCAGTTGATGCGGCCAGGCGTTGCGCTTAGGGGTCAGGCGCAGGATCTCGAGCAGTTCGCCGATGCGTTGCTCTGTTTCCGATTCTTGACGCTCGGCCACACGTGGACCTACCGCAATGTTATCGTAGACATTCATGTGCGGAAACAGGGCGTGCCGCTGAAAAATGAACCCCACCGGTCGCTTTTCCACAGGGTGACGGTCCAGCACTTCGCCGCCCAGGCTCACCGACCCCTGATCGGCTTGCTCGAAACCTGCGATCAGCCGGAGGAGCGTGGTCTTGCCGCAACCGCTGGGCCCCAGCAGAACGAAGCGTTCCCCCGGTGCAATATCGAGGGAGAGCCCGCTTAAAACGGTTTGCTCCTCATAGGATTTTTTAAGGTCTTTTAGCTTCAGCATTGCTGTCCTCGTAAACGTCCTTGCATGTTGGGAACATTTTATATAAATTTTCCTTCAGGCAACATCAAATAATAGATAAGCCTTATCCAATCCCTACTCTGGTGAATTGAATATGAAAATACTGATCGTCGGCGGTGGTGGCCGGGAACACGCACTGGTCTGGAAAATTGCACAAAGCCCCAGCGTTACCCAGCTCTATTGCGCTCCGGGAAACGCTGGCACCGCAGGCCTTGCCACGAACATCGACATCGGCGCGGAAGACATCGACCGTTTGCTTGACTTTGCCAGAGTGGAGGGCATCGACCTCACCGTAGTCGGGCCTGAGATGCCGCTGGTCGCAGGCATTGTCGATAAATTCGAGGAACAGGGTTTGCGTATCTTCGGACCCTCGGCGCAGGCGGCAAAACTCGAGGGGAGCAAAATTTTTAGCAAAAACCTGATGCAGAAATACAACATTCCCACGGCAAAGTTTCGGTCGTTCTCGTCTGCGGACGATGCCGTTCGTTATGCTGAGGGGCAAGGCCCGGTGGTGGTGAAAGCCGATGGACTGGCCGCTGGCAAAGGTGTCATCCTTTGCGAGAATGCCAACGAAGCGCGCGCGGCTATCCAGGTCATAATGAAAGACCGCACCTTTGGCGATGCTGGCGGACGCATCGTGATCGAGGAATGGTTGCGCGGCAAGGAGGTCTCCCTGCTCGCGCTCACCGATGGCAAAACCCTGCTTCCTCTCGAAGGTGCCGAAGACCACAAAGCAGTATTCGATGGAGATAGCGGCCCCAATACCGGTGGCATGGGAGCGTACTCACCGTCCCCCATTTTTACTTCAGCGTTGAAGCAGGAGGTATTGAACGACATCATGGTCCCGACCATCCGCGCGATGGAAAAGGAAGGCGCGCTTTATAAGGGCGTGTTGTACGCCGGGTTGATGATTACCGACGAAGGACCGAAGACTCTGGAATTTAATGCCCGAATGGGCGATCCTGAAACCCAGCCGCTGATGATGCGAATGCAAAGTGATCTGGTTCCCTTGATGTCAGCCTGCATCGACGGCACGCTGGACCAGCATCACATTGACTGGTCACCGCAAACTTCCGTCTGCGTGGTGATGGCGTCTGGCGGCTATCCAGGCTCTTACGAAAAAGGACACGCGATTGCAGGTCTCGGCGATGCGGACGCAATGGAAGATGTCACTGTTTTCCACGCGGGAACGCGTGAGGAGGACGATCAGGTGGTCACCAACGGAGGGCGGGTGCTGGGTGTGACGGCACTCGGAGCCGATGTGCCCTCGGCCATTGCCAAAGCTTATGCCGGGGTGGAAAAAATAACATGGCCAGAGGCGCACTACCGAAAAGACATCGGCCAAAGGTGCTAGCCGCACGGGCAACGGTGCTGGCGCACGGCTAACTGGATTCAAGAACGCGAATAGAGGTTCTTGAACATTTCTAAATGCGCTCAGAAAATATTTGTGTTCAAAAAAGTTTCAGCCCGTTAGCCCTCCGCAAGGAGTGCTATTCGCGCTCTTGAACAGGCATAGAGGAAAGACTTATTAAAATACCAGTGTTCTTTTGCCTGTCGAGTTGCCCGTTGGCCCCCACGCAAGTGGGTGGGTCAATCTAACTGCGGTTCTTTGTCTTCGGCTTCGACGTCTTCCATTTGTTTGTCGAACAGTTTTGCCGAAAGGAACCACGACCCCCAGGCCAAAAGGACGATCGTGCCAAGGCCCAGGGCGATAGCAATCGGGAAGCTGTGGGTTTTTTCAAGACCGCGAAGAAACAGGAACGCACCCAGCGGCAATGCCATAATGAATCCGAAACAGGTGAGCAACATCGAACTGCGCGCATAATATTTCGGGCGGACATCGATGTTGAGTTCCGGCAGGTATTTTTTGTTTTCCGGTTCCGCCGCATCGAGTAATTCAATTTCCCCTTCGCAATTGGGGCAGTATTGCCCTCCCCAGAAAGCGTTTTTGCATTGCAGGCAAAATTTGACCATGGCGGCGTAACCTTGTATTCATTATTGATGGGTTTTCCAGTATATTACCCTAACTCTTCTGACGGACAAAGAGGAAAGGAAACCGATGGCTGAAACGTATTTCAAGGTGCTGGCGCATGGCGGTGCCGGTTCCGACAACGCCTTTAAAGACGGCCCGGAAACCGCCTGCCTGAAAATTTTGAATCAGCTCAAGCAGGGAAAATCGGTACTCGATTCTGCTTGTCTGGGAGTGGTCAGCCTTGAAGACGATGGACGCTTCAACGCCGGTGTGGGATCGCGCACGAGAGCTAACGGAGCCGTGCAAATGGACGCTTCCTGCATGGACAGCGCGGGCGGCTTCGGTGCGGTAGCGGCGATGGAAGGATTCAAAAATCCTGTTCTGGCGGCGCGCTTGTTGGTCGAGCGAAATGAAAAATTATTGGCAGGAAGTGGAGCAGAAGATTTCGCGCGCGAACAGGGACTCGAAGTTTTTCCCGGAAGTGTTTCAGCGGGTGGAGCAGACAACGCAGGCACGGACACCGTCGGGTGCGTCGTGTTCGATGGCAAAACATTTGCGTCAGCCCTCAGCACCGGTGGCACCGGAGGCTCGCCCGCCGGACGCGTTGGCGACGTTCCGTTGATTGGATGCGGATTGTATGCCGGACCCTACGGCGCGGTTGCGGCAACGGGCAAAGGCGAAGCCATCGCGCTCAACATGACCGCGTTTCGCGCCTATCAAATGATGGAAGAAGGCATGGGCCCACAATTTGTGCTGGAAGAAGTGCTCGACTGGTTTGAAGAAGATGAAGACATCGGCCTGCTACTGGTGAATCGGAAAAGTTACGCCGCCGGAAGCAACCGGAGCATGGCCTGGGCCGTGATGGAATAAGGCGGACCTGGCGGTCAGCTAACGGACCTTGCGGTCGGCGGAGGGGCGACGGACCTCGCGGTCGGCGGAAAAAACCACCGCATGTCATTCTGAGCAAAGCGAAGAATCTCGCCTTGGACCTTGGTTTTGGAGTTATGCAAAGCTCTCCTCGCTGGACCTTGCGGTCAGCGGTGGGACAACAAAAACCCCGCATGTCATTCTGAACCGAAGGTGAAGAATCTCGCCCTGGATTTTGTTTTTGGTTTTTTGCAGGAACCAGATAATATAAGGAATTGATTTTAAGGCGAGAAACTGGTTAAATCTGGATAAACAAACGAACTATGCCGATGTAGCTCAGCTGGTAGAGCAACTGATTCGTAATTAGTAGGTCAGCGGTTCGACTCCGCTCATCGGCTCTTTATATAAAGGCCTTACAGGGTTTTCCTGTAGGGCTTTTTATTTTTGTAGACACTATGTAGACAAATAATTTACTGCTGATGAAAACTGCAAAGTCCCCTTTTTTTCTTCTCCCCTATTTTCATCTTTTTTTGCCAAAGTCAAAAACCTCTTCTATTCCCATTGCTAAACAGCTAAAATCCGAAAGCGGAAATCAGTATTGAGGTATCATCGTTGAGGTATTATCAAAAACGGATTGATCCCTTTGATTAGCTCAGGCTGTAAGTCCGCTCACGACCCAAAAGCGGATATTCCTCATATGACAATTGACGCAAATCCTACTCTGCATCCAGATCATCTAGCTAAGGCCGTAGTTAAAGCAGAAAAATTAATTTCTGGTATAAGCCCGAAATGGTTAAATAGGCAATCCTTAAAACGCTCCGCCGATCCTGTATTAATGTTTCCCCAAAAGGCATTGAATACAAGGCCCCAAAATATCCATGCAATAGCAATGGATTTCACAACTGAACCCATGCACCCAATAGCTGAATCCATTCTGTCAAGCAAGCAGGCTCTAGAAGATTTTAAAAATACTACTATTCCAAATATCGTTTCGTCAAGCTGGTATCTGACACTTTCCTTAGCCGATGTTTATGACCACTTAAATCAGATTGTTGGCATTGAAGATAGATTAAAAAAATTACTTTCGCGAGAGGAATGGAAGTCAACTTTATATGAGCTTTTAATTGCTATAAGTTTTGCCCCAAACGACTATATAGAAATACGTTCAGATTCTTCCGGCGGACCTGATATAAAAATAGGTGAACAAAATCCATTTTATATTGAATGCAAAACAAAATTAGAACTAGGGAAGGATATTCAAGAATTTTCTTCAAAGTGGAGAAAACAATCCCTTAGAGAAATTTTTCAAATCACAAACAAGTATAGTCAAAGTTTTTTAATAAAAGTGATTTTAAAATCTGAACCCAATGAATACCTATTAAACAAAAAAATCCCAAACACAATAAATCAAATGATTGAAAAGGGTAAATATAAAGTGTCTCTCCCAAATAGAAGTAAAATATCTATTGAGCCTTGGGATTCTAAGCCAACAAAACTTTCTTCTTTAATGACATGGGCTGATCCTAAGTTGCTAAGAATTTTCTTTGATTTTGATGACGAAGAAAATTGGCATTACATTTTCCCTTATTATGGTGGTAAGCCATATCGAGATGATGAGAGATATGTTGCTGTGGTTTCAAAGCGCCTTTTGGTATGCGTTAGAGGCGACCATCTAAAAGAACGAACGCTGTCTCTTGAAAATGAGATTAAATATGCAGCGAGAAAACAACTCTTAGATTCAAATAGTAAGTGCAACTTCTATCGATTGGGAAAGTGGATAAGCTGCGGTAACATCGTGGTTTTTCCCACCGACCAAAGCGAGAGGTGCACCGATGAGAGGTTACACGCAACTTACCCACGAACAACGA
>JAJDBF010000008.1 GCA_029261535.1 Nitrospinaceae bacterium
TGCCGGGGGATAGGGCGCCAAACGGTGGGCTTCTATAAAGCGCGGATTGGTTAGTTTCTCTTCAAGGTAGTTTATAACGGGGTTGTACCGCTCTACATGGCCGACGTGCAGGATGCTGCCACATTTTCGCGCTAGTTCAAGAAGTATCCTGCCCTGCTCTACGGTCGCCGTCAGGGGTTTCTCGACCAAGACGTGCCTGCCTCGTTCGAGCAGCCTCGATACCTCTTCGAAATGCAAGTGTGTGGGAACGGCGACACTCAAACAATCGACACTATCCGCCAACTCCACAACTGTATCAAAACAGCGCGTGTCGTATTGACGGGCAACGTCCGCGGCCATGGTGTTGTCCGTGTCATAAACGCCAACTAAATCGGCGCCGTCGAGTTGACGATATAAACGAGTGTGGTGCTTCCCGAGCACGCCAACTCCAACAACTCCGACTTTGACCTTCGTCATAGTATTCAACAATATGCCGATATTTCCTGGTGTACCAATCGTCGCTTATCCGGAAATATCATCCTTTGACAGTTTCTTTTGTTCCGCCGATGAATCCGCGGAAACATCCTCGTCCAAGCCTTTTTCAAATTCTTTTCTGGCTTTACCGAGAGAACGGGCAAATTTGGGGATTGCGCCAGCGCCGAATAACAAGACGACGACACCACAAATAATAATAATTTCGGTCGTACCGAGTCCCATAATGGGCCTTCCTTTCGATTTTCTAATCCACCGGTTTTCCCAGATTAAATACCTTGCCGATTAAGATAGTGGCATAAAATAATAAAATCAAGGGTAGCGCCAATCCAACCTGGGAGACGACATCCGGCGGTGTGATAAAGGCGGAAACCAATAAAATTATGACGATGAAATATCGCGAACTTTTTAATAGCCACCGCCGATCAATCACATTCAGAATCATCAATACGAGTAATACCAGCGGAAGTTGAAATAGCGCAAGAAAGGCAAGAACGATCTGGACCACAAACGACAGGCTTTCCTTATAATCGAGCCATACCATTACGTTCGCCGGGATAAATGAACCACTTTTCAGAAACTTAAGCGAAATCGGTAAGATCTGAAAATAGGCCGTATAACCGCCGAATATCAGGAGAAAAAAGCTTCCGATAAGAAAACATATCAGGATATTTCGTTCCTTTTTGGTCAGTGCCGGCAATATAAAGAGTACACTATTATACAGGTGAACCGGAAACGATAATATCAGCCCCAAATACAGTGAAATTTTGATCTTGGTCGTAAAACCCTGCTCAATTCGGGTAATATACAACGTGTCCTCGAATGGCTTGATCAGTATCGACACAAAATCGTCGAAGGCAAATAGTCCGATTAGAAAGGCCACACCCAAGGCAACGATCGAAATTATTAGACGTCTGCGCAATTCTCGAATGTGTCCAAGAAACGGCATTTCCTGGTCAGCCGTGAATTTAGTCGGATTTTTCATGGGCTATATAATTGTGGGCCAATAGACATTCGGCCGTTTAATGATAGTATTTCACATTTCCAGAGGGGATTAAAATGAATCATTATCGAAAAGAGCTGTGGTTCAATGTGCCACAGCGACGGCAATTGATCAATATAACACCGCTTGTTGGCGAGTGCCTGGCGGAGAGCGGTATCAAGAACGGCCTGGTACTATGCAACGCCATGCATATCAGTGCCAGTGTCTTTATCAACGACGACGAGTCCGGACTCCACCACGATTTCGATGTATGGCTGGAAAAACTGGCCCCGGAGAAACCGTACGCGCAATATCGACATAACGGATACGAAGACAATGCCGACGCCCACCTCAAACGAACGATTATGGGGCGGGAAGTGGTAGTCGCAGTTACCGACGGGAAATTAGATTTTGGTCCCTGGGAGCAGATCTTCTATGGCGAATTCGATGGCAAGCGCAAAAAGCGCGTTCTGGTCAAGATAATCGGCGAATGAGTCCAGCTGGCAGCCTCGGTCAATGAACGCAACGATTAAAGTTAATGAAAAGCCGGTCCCATGGAAATCAGGAACGACGCTTTTTCAACTGCGCCGGCAATTCAAGCCAGACGCCGATATCCTGGTCTACAATGGTTTTCCGGTTGACGATGATCGGGAAATTCAGGCAAATGACCGCGTTACATTCATTCGTCGCGGCGAGGCCCCGGATGCCGATGAAATCAGAAATCTGATGATATCCCGGCATTCACCGGAAGTCTATGACAAAATCAATAAACGAACCGTCGGCATCGCCGGAGTTGGCGGATTGGGCTCATCCCTGGCCATCGCGCTCGCCCGACTTTGCATCGGCCGCGTCATCATCGCCGACTTTGACGTCGTCGAACCGAGCAATCTCAATCGGCAACAGTATTTCATCGATCAAATCGGAATGTTGAAAGTAGATGCGCTCAAGGAAAATCTGTTTCGGATTAATCCGAATCTCGTCGTTGACACCCACAGTGAAAAAGTCGATCGGAAAAATATTATCGGGATATACCGGGATTGCGACGTCTTGGCCGAATGCTTTGATAATCCCGAGTCCAAAAGTGAGTTCGTCGAATTCGCCCTGCGCGAATGGGACAAACCCGTTGTTGCCGTTTCCGGTATTGCGGGCTACCGGGATGCCGACAAATTAAGATGCCGCAAAGCGCTCAGAAATCTGTATATGATAGGCGACGGCGTAACCGCAGCCGCGCCGGGCAGCGGTTTAATGGCGCCGAAGGTCGGGATTGCGGCGCATCTTCAGGCCAATAAAATATTGGAAATATTACTTGATATGTGAAAGAGGAAAGCAAATGATTATCATTGTTAACGGTGATTCGATGACTCTTGACGACGGCCTTTCTGTATCCATGTTATTAGAAAGATTGAAACTAACAGAGAAACGTGTGGTCGTTGAGGTAAACGAAGAGATTATCGATAAAAATAATTTCCCGGAGAATATTTTATCCGACGGGAGTAAAGTAGAAATCATACAGTTCGTCCCTGGCGGTTAGCGCAGCTACGCGTCAAACCGAAACAGCTTCGAGGGACGAAGGGCGGGGGGACGGGGAAAAAAACTTTCGCCGCTTCAGCCACATGAGACAGTCGCGTTGCGCGTACCAACGCGGTCGCATGATCCTCTGAAGTGCAAAATTGGGATTTCAGGACAGAAACTATTTTGACGACCGACAGCTGATTTAACCGAGATGTTTTATTTTTCATCATCGCAAATCGTGTAATACGGAGAGGTGACCGAGTGGTTTAAGGTGCAGCATTGGAAATGCTGTGTACTCTCACGGGTACCGAGGGTTCGAATCCCTCCCTCTCCGCCATTCGAATCGGCAGTGTCTGCGAGATTTCCCCTCTGCGGAACGTGTCAAGTCGAATGAGACAGTACCCCATTAATATTTACTGAGTTTTTTTCTTTTGTTTTTCTGGGTCGTTTATCCAGGCATTGCCGGGAATTGGTTGTGGAGTTGGTACTCCGTTAATAAATCTTTCTGGGCGCTCTTGATATGCTTTCTGGAGTATGATCTTACGTTGTTCTCGAATCCTGTCGGCGAAACCGTAGTGTACGCTTTGAGGTGTCATCATACCGATTCCTGAATGCCGGTGCTCGTTGTTGTACCAATGAATGAAGCCGGATAAAAAACTGCTACTATCTTGGACGGATCCAAAATGGCCGGGGAAAGTGGCCGAATACTTCAATGTTTTGAACTGGCTTTCGGAATAAGGGTTATCATTGGAAACGTGTGGTCGCGAATGACTTTTGGTGATTCCAAGGCTACCGAGTAGCTGTGCAGTCGTTTTAGCTGTCATCGCACTTCCTCTGTCAGAATGGATAATTAGCTGATCCGGTTCGATTTGTTGTTTTTCACAGGTTTCCTGTATTAGCCGTTTAGCCAGGCAAGCCGTTTCTTGAGTAGCAACCATCCAACCCACGACGTAACGGCTGTATATATCGAGAATGACATACAGGTAATAATACGTCCACTTCACGGGTCCTTTGAGTTTTGTTATATCCCAGCTCCAGACCTGATTCGGCCCGGTTGCCAGAAGTTCAGGCTTGGTGTAACAGGGATGCCGTAGCTGGTTACGTCGCTCACGGACCTCTTTTTGCGCATCAAGAATACG
>JAJDBF010000009.1 GCA_029261535.1 Nitrospinaceae bacterium
CGAAAACACCAAAATTCGCCGATGAAATACATTTTTCCACCGCTTGAAGGCCAGTAAGAACAATTCATAACATCATGAAAAGGAGGTGATTACAAGCCTGTCGGCCAATTCAGCTGAAATCCAAACTACGGGTTTCCGCCCAAAATTCTTCCTTAACAAATTTATGGTCTAACTTCATCATCTTATTATCTTTATAATACTTGGCACTACAGTCAAGGCACCTTGATCTTCGAGCTAAATACATATCTTTATTTTTCAAAATTTTGCTGAGTTCAGGTAATAACTGATTCTCACACAATAAAAAACTCTCGTCAAAGATTTTGAGGTCGGGTGTATAGTACCCTTTTTCACAAGTTAGAAAGTATGTCGGCAAACCGCTGGCCGCGCAAATCGGTAAGGCGCCACTAAAAAGTCCGACCACGACCGAGCTTCTTTTGATATCTGTTGCCAATGGTGTCTTCGGGTAGGATATCTCGAATCTTCCCGGAAACTCGTCCAGATACTTAACCCATGATTCGAGGAATGTATTCTCTGGATGCGGACGAATAATAACCCGTGATGCGAGCTTATTTTTCAGGACACAGTGTATCAAGTCATCAAGATCCGCCATTTGCCTGTGGAGACCATTAAAGCGAATTGACCGTTCAACCGACTGATCAATAATCAACAAGGTGTTGTGGTGGTAGTTGTCCGTCTGTGGTTCAATTGGGTCGGTAAGCGAACCGATTGGTTTAAATTCGACCTTTTTACGGCTGCTGCAACCGGATTCGATGTGAAACTGAGCATTTAGGGATTTTAAGACGCTGCAGGATGACTCTCCGAAAGTGTAAAACCGATCGACGGTGACCGGGAAGTCCAGTGAATGGCTAATTACGCCGTGCTGAAAACATGCAACGGGCTTGGCGGCGAGGCGTGCACAATCTTGTAGTGATGCGGAATACTGGTCCCATTCACAACGAAGAGCAATAAGGTTGACTGCGCAGCGATTCACGATTGTACGGCAGAATAAATCCGAATGTATTTCCTTTTCGAATCTCGGAACGTTTCTCATCGTAATCCCTATTCTTGACAATACAGCCGTCACAATTGCGTGGTCCCGATGCGCGGCTTGTCGTGCGAGATACGCCAAAAGGTGCGAGGTCATGCCGCGTAATCCAGCGTCAACGTTTAGAAAATCAGAATGGCAACCGCTTTCCGATAGCAGGTCATGGAACAATCGCATTGTGTTGCCGTTGACCACCAACGCAGTCTTCAGTTTCAGGTCATCGCAGGATTTGAGGAGATCCAGTATGACTACTTGCTCCGATTTTCGATAACACGTTGAAAAGGATGGATTGACGATTACGTCGTACTGTGCCTTCGGGTGTGATGAACAGCGGGAATAGACGTTTACAAGTTTTAAGGCAAAATCGTAGATGGCATTGCTGGGAACCGTTACGTGGGGTGCTGCGGCCTCCTGAAATTGAACATTGTAGATCAGGTGCCGGAAATATTTTCGGAGCCTTCGGTTATGTCGCCACAATGCTTTCTGCGCTTGCCAAAAGGCAATCGCATCGCCGCGCTCCGGAAAGTGGAAATCCTCGAAACGTATGTCGGTCGAATGAGGCACTCAACTTACTCTTGATTGATTGTGATTGTCGCTGATCGCGAGTATTGTCTGCGCCACTATGACCGTACTAGCGATTATACCCGCCAGGGGAGGCTCCAAAGGCTTGCCGCAAAAAAATGTGTTACCAATATGCGGGAAGCCGTTGATTGCGTGGACGATTGAATCAGCGCGGTCATCAAGGTATATCGATCGCGTTGTGGTTTCTACCGATGACAGAGCTATATCCCGAATATCGCTTGAACACGGGGCGGAAGTTATCAATCGCCCAGAGTCCATAAGCGGCGACGGAGCACCAAGTGAGGCCGCGCTTGCTCACGCGCTGCTGTATCTGAAAGACCACGAAGACTATACGCCAACGCTGACGGTTTTCCTGCAGTGCACATCGCCCCTCACGAGCCCGGAGGACATCGATCGATGTGTCGAAGAGTTGCTGGACAACCAGGCAGATGCCGCGTTCACTGTAACGCCGTTTCACTATTTTGTCTGGCAAGAGAACGTGGACAATGTGGCCTGCGGGGTAAACCACGACCAGAAAATTCGATTGCGCCGCCAGGATCGTGACCAGCAATTCCTTGAAACAGGTGCAGTGTATGTTTTTCGGACTGACGGCTTCTTGACGTCAAGACATCGTTTTTTCGGGAAGACAGTTTTTTCTGAAATGCCGGCAGAGCGTTGTCTCGAAATTGACGAATTATTGGATATGGAACGTGCTGAGATTCGTCTTCGCCGTTTCCAATCAGATCGTCAGATCAAAGAATTACCAAATCCATTGCGGGCGGTTGTATTTGATTTTGATGGTGTTATGACAGATAACAAGGTTTATGTGAGTGAAGACGGAAGCGAAACCGTGCGTTGTGACCGCAGTGATGGTTGGGGCATTGATAGACTGAAAGATCTTGACTTGAAGCTGGCAATCATGTCGTCGGAACGTAATCCCGTAGTCTCTGCCAGAGCCGCAAAGTTGGGCATTGAATGTTTTCAGAATTTACATCGGGACAAGCTCAGTTCCCTGATAAATTGGTGTGACACGCACGGTATTTCACCCGATGAACTCGTCTATGTCGGAAACGATGAGAATGACATTCCATGTCTTGAGTTCGCATCATGTGGAGTCATACCGAGTAACGCCGAAAGCGCTGTCCGGCGATATGCCGGAATCGTCTTGAATCGAGGTGGAGGGGATGGCGCGGTTCGGGAGATATGCGATTTAATTAGACACCACTTGGCCGACGAAGCAAACGGCGGCTCGGGGTTCGTTGCGCTCGTGCGTAGCCCATAAGTCTTAGAGTGAGCGAACCTGGTCCAAACAAGCATGAATACACCGCAGATAATTGCCGAGATTGGCTGCAATCATAAAGGGGATATTGCGATAGCCCTGAAAATGATCGAAACCGCAGCCGCATTTTGTAACGTCGATGTCGTGAAATTTCAAAAAAGAAATCCTCGCGAACTACTAACTAATGAGGAATATAATTCACCGCATCCGAACCCGATTCATGCGTATGGAAGTACATATGGTGAACATCGAGAGTATCTTGAATTTGATATTGATCAGCACCAACGGCTGAAACAACGATGTGAAGAGATTGGTTTGATTTACAGTACATCAGTGTGGGATGTAACATCTGCCAAGGAAACGATTTTACTCAAGCCACGTTTAATCAAGGTGCCGTCGGCATGTAATCTTAAATTTGACATGCTTGGCTATTTATGCGCAAACTATGAGGGCGAGATTCACCTAAGTCTCGGTATGACCGCTCATGCCGAGGAGGAAGAGATCATTCAATTTTTTGAGTCGAGAGGCAGGGCTGCAGATTTGGTCATATACAGTTGCACGTCCGGCTATCCGGTAGCGTTCGACGACATTTGTCTTTTGGAAATTCTCAGATTGAAGAAAAAGTACGGCGATCGCGTAAAGCAAATTGGTTTCTCTGGGCACCATTTAGGTATAGCGGCGGACATTGGCGCCATGACGCTTGGCGCTTTGTGGATCGAGCGGCACTTTACATTGGATCGAACTTGGAAAGGCACGGACCACGCTGCGTCTTTGGAACCAGACGGCATGAGGCGTTTGGCCCGAGATGTTCGCAATGTCGCCAAGGCATTGCGTTACAAAAACAGTGAAATTCTCGATGTGGAAGTGGCTTCGCGCGAAAAGCTTAAGCGCTATTGATTTTGTATCCCGAGAATTCATCGATATCGTACTTCTGAATTATGGCTAAACGCTGGCTGCTTGCCTTTTATCTTCCCCAATTCCACCCCATTCCTGAAAATGATTCGTGGTGGGGGCGCGGGTTTACGGAGTGAGAAAATGCCGGGGTCAAACCTTGAAATTGTATTTTTCGTGCATGGGCGTATGTTTGGCGGTTTTGATATTGCGGCTCAGTCACGCATGTGTATGGTTGGCAGAGTGCCGGCACTGACTTATGCAACTTTCATCATCGTATATTTTGAAATATTATGGCCAGGCCACTAAGAATTGAATACGAGGGAGCGTGCTATCATGTCATGAATCGGGGGAATGCTCGGGAGACCGTCTTTCGGGAGAAA
The DNA here is from genome assembly GCA_029261535.1 of Nitrospinaceae bacterium. Classification (GTDB taxonomy): domain Bacteria; phylum Nitrospinota; class Nitrospinia; order Nitrospinales; family Nitrospinaceae; genus Nitronauta. The sequence continues at coordinate 4,160 of JAJDBF010000009.1, forward strand.
GGTGATTATCAGCTTTTTCTTAAAAAGTTGGAGGCATTTTCCGGACGATTTGATGTGGCGGTTCGGAGGTGCGCAAACCCGTTGTTTGGGTGACCTAAGAGGTCCGTGCCGTAAGGGGCGGAAACCCGTAGTTTGGATTTCAGCTGAATTGGCCGACAGGCTTGTAATCACCTCCGTTTCATGATGTTATGAATTGTTCTTACTGGCCTTCAAGCGGTGGAAAAATGTATTTCATCGGCGAATTTTGGTGTTTTCG
>JAJDBF010000010.1 GCA_029261535.1 Nitrospinaceae bacterium
CATCATGGACCGACTCAATCACAGACCAAGAAAAACGCTTGGGTATAAGACACCACATGAACTATTCTGCAAAAAGAAACCACCACTAACCGTTGCACTTCAAACTTGAATCCACCTTTTTTTCAATTCCGTGAATTGCATTTTATTTCCCGGAGAAAGCTTGCGCTTTCTTGCTCATCATGCGGTCAATGGTGTCCAGAAAAATTGGAATGTCGATAGGCTTGACAATGTAATCTGTAAAACCTGCGGTCATTGCCTTTTTAATGTCGTTTTTCATGGCATTTGCGCTGATGGCAATGACAGGGATACTGGAGGTTTTTGGATTGTTTTTGAGGATCTTGAACGCATCTATCCCATCCATCCCTGGCAGGTTGATATCCATTAAAATTAGATCCGGTTGATGGTTGATCGCACTCTCAATTCCCAACGGACCATCAGGAGCTGATAGTAGCGTGGTATTTTCCCTGGTCATGAGGCACTGTTTGACCATTTCAAGGTTGGCAGGGTTGTCCTCTACATAAAGAATAATGAAAAGTTTGGTATCGGTTTGGGACAAAGCCGATTGGAAAACTTGTTGTGATGCCGATTCCCTATCATGCAAATTCTGGTGTGCCTGACAAAGAGGTAACTCAATATAGAAGCAACTCCCTTCCCCCAATGCTGTCTCGAAATCGATACGCCCCTTCATCAATCCAATTAGGTTTTTGGAAATGCTAAGGCCGATACCTGTTCCTTCAATGCCTTCATGAATCACCCCTAACCTGTTAAAGGCTTCAAACACCCCAGCCAGCTTGTCATCGGGGATCCCGTTTCCTGTGTCAGAAACCGAGATTCTCAAATAGTTATCGAAAACCTTCTCCAATCCAACCTCAATTGAACCATTTTTTTTGTTGTACTTGATTGCGTTGGAGATCAAATTGAGGATCACCTGTTTTAAGCGAGTACGGTCTGCCAGAATAGTCAAGTTTGAAATTTCGCTTTTAGTGTAGTTCACCTGGATATTCTGCTCCTCTGCCAGAGGGCTGGTCAATAACATTACATCATCCAGTAAAGGCCCAATTTCGAGTGACTCTATTGACATGCTCACATGCCCTGACTCAATACTTGCCAAATCAAGAATCTCATTGATGAGTGTTAAAAGATGTTTTCCCGAATTGGAAATTCTATTGATATTTTCCACTTGAACGGGGGTCATGGCCTTTGGGTCAAGTTGCAACAGTTGGGAAAACCCCAGGATGGCATTCAAGGGTGTTCTTAGTTCATGACTCATACTGGAGAGAAACCTTGACTTGGCGAGGTTGGCTTTTTCGGCTTCTTCTTTTGCCAAAATGAGCTTTTTTTCTGCAAGCTTTCTCTCCGTTAAGTTTTGTATTACCGCAAAGAATATTGTCTCAGAGTCTTGTCTCAGGATGTGCAGATGGACTTCCGCCGGATATTCTGTGCCATCTTTACATCGGCATACAGTTTCAAAACGCTGACTGTCTTCTTTGTCCTGGCGCAAAGGTTTTATTAAAGTACAAAGACCTTCAAGGGACAGGCTTGGGTTAATGTCTATCGGAGTTTTCTCAGATAACTCTTCCATCGTGTAACCCAACATATCTAGTGCGGCCTGGTTTGCCATGAGAAATTTGAAGTTGGTACTATCAAAAAACAAAATTTCATTAGAAGTAGAATTTACTGTTATTTTAAATTTGTTTAACTCGGCCTCGGTTTTTTTTCGCTCAGAAATATCCCGTAGCGTGCCGATGAAAACAACTTTGGTCGTACGGACCCGCATCACCGACACACCTAACTCCAATGGGAATGTTGAACCATCCTTTCTCAGCCCTGTTACTTCCCGCTCCATACCGATGATTTTTGAATGGCCTGTTTTTAAATACTCCTGAAGATAATCATCATGTTCACTGCTATAAGGTTCCGGCATCAGCATCTTGATATTTTTGCCAATGACCTCATTATTTGAATAGCCAAATAATTGCCTGGCGGCAGGGTTATAGGTTTCTATGGTGCCTCCCGAGGTGATCGTAATCAAACCATCCACGACATTGTCAGTGACCTTTTTAAGGTAGTCTTCTTTTTCCTGAATAACCTGAGTGGCTCTTATGAGCTCTGCTGTTTTATCTGAGACCAAGCTCTCCAATTGGGCATTAATTGCCTCATTTTTTTTGAAGATCCCAGTGATTCCCAAAGAAATTAAAATTAAGGCGGATAACCCAGAGTAAAATATAATGGAATAAAATGGTTTTTGAATTTCAGTTAAGTCAATCTTTGCCACTATTCCAAAATTCAGGATTTTAATGGGAGCGTAGGCGGCTAAAACCATCTCGCCCCGATAGTCCAAAGCTTGAATGATTCCCATTTCTCCATTCAAAGCTTTACGCATAGGTTCTGCAAAGTCAGATTGTGCTGGGATGAAATCAGGCAGGTCTGCTGTTACGTGTCTCCGGTCCAATAAAAACACAATTTTTTCATCTTCCAACTTGGCAAAAAGATACTCTCCCGTATCCCCAAAATTAAAACCCTCCTTTTGAGCCGATTCAATTTGCGAAAGAGTTGCCTGGGTTGACCCTCCCGCTACATCATTCGAACTGAATTCTGCGTCAAATCGGGCGACAGATTCGATAATCTGCTTTTGGCTGGTTACCAGATCGGTGAGGTGATTCGACTGACGCTGGAGCGCATTTTGATAGAGTAAGTATATCGATAAAATCAGAATGGTGAGTATACTGCCAGAAAACACCACGATCTGGACATACACATTCGAACTAAAATTTTTATTATCAGCTAGCATCTTTAACTCGGCATTTTAGAAATATTCTGATACAAAATATTGCTAAAAATGGGCTATAAAAAGGGAACCCATTCCTTAAAGATTAAGGCTTATTATTTGATTTGTCTTGTAGTTTTTTTTTAGCTCCTGAATGTTTTTTTAAGCGTCATTTCATCATTAAATTCAGAATAAAACAGTTGAGTTAAAGTGCCCCGATCGCTTTTCTCTGCATTTTGATGAGGTCCTTGATCCCTTGATCCGCTAATTTAAGCATAGAAGTGAGGTCCTTGTTGCTGAACGGGTCGCGCTCGGCGGTCCCCTGTAATTCAATAAACTTGCCTTCTCCGGTGCGAACCACGTTGAAATCCACGCTGGCGGTGGAGTCTTCGTCATAATTTAGGTCGAGGATATGCTTGCCTTCGTAAATACCAACACTGGTGGCGGCGACAAAATCACGGATCGGTGTCGCCTTGAGGACTTTTTTCTTTTTGAGCTCTTTCAATGCAAGACAAAGGGCGACAAAGGCACCCGTGATGGAGGCCGTGCGGGTTCCGCCATCGGCTTGCAGGACATCGCAGTCGATCCATACCGTGCGTTCGCCGAGGTTTTCCAGATCGACAACAGTCCTCAGTGATCGCCCGATCAATCGCTGGATTTCCTGGGTGCGCCCACTAACTTTTCCCTTGCTGGATTCCCGGGTCATGCGTGTGTGCGTGGAACGGGGCAACATGGAATACTCCGCCGTGACCCAACCTTGACCTTTGCCACGGAGAAATGACGGTACCTTGTCCTCCACACTGGCGGTGCACTGGACATGAGTATTGCCGACTTGAATGAGCACTGAGCCTTCGGCGTACCTGTTGACATTTTTCTTGATGGTGACCGGACGCATCTGATCCAGTGCCCGTTTGTCTGGACGTTCCATGGAGTTCTCCTGATGAGGCAATTTGTGATAATTTTATTGAGAATAAGGGGCGTACACTAGCAGGTTGAACTGCTGGAATCAATGATTCAGGCTCTTTGCCTGTAAATTTTTTAACACACTCAATTATTTGCCATTATAATGATTTCAGGAAGTTAAGGTTTGAATTCCTCTAAAATTATTCGGACAATTTGTGGACTCTTATTTTCAAAGCGGCGTCAAATTGGTTGGGACCTTGAAGGTAAAGGGCACCGTCCATTTTGAGGGTGAAATTGAAGGCGAAATCATTGCCACCGATCACCTCATTATCGGAGCTAAAGGTCGTGTCGAAGGAGATATCAAGACCTTTGATATCACCAACCTTGGCTGGGTAACGGGAAATATTGTGGCTGAGCACAAGGTATCTCTGGCCAGTGGCAGTCGCCTGGAGGGGGATATCCTGACCCACCATCTGGTCGTCGAGGAAGGCAGTCGCTTTGAAGGCAGTTGCCAGATGCGCGAAGGGGCCGGAACCCGTGAGACCACTGTGCCTGCCTCGGCACTGGCTCAATCCGTCTCTATTCAGGAGAGTCTGGTCGATGAAATAAATGAAACAGCAGGTCCCAGCCCCCTGGCAGATGTCCCGAAAAGAAAACCACGCCGATTAAGCAGACCCGTTGCCGCCGCTGTTATTTTTATTTTGATTGGTGCTGGGTGGCACTACTACCCAAAATACTTTGGTGAATCCATTGAACTGCATATCAATCGCGGCCAGACCCTCATGGCACAGAAACGATACTCCGATGCGGAAATGGAATTCCGCAAAGCACTAAAGATTTCACGTAATAATTCAAAGGTTTATGCAGGCTTAGGTGATGTTTACCTTCAAAAGAAAGAGTACAACGAAGCGCTTACTCAATTTCAACGATCCATTGAACTCGAACCTTCAACCACGTCCAACCATATTAAACTGGCCAAGGCCTACACCGCCAAGGGAAAGTTTAACGAAGCCGTGAAGGTGTATCAGGCGGCGTTGGATCTGGACCCCAAAAACCATTTAGCCTTTTTCGATATGGGGCAATTGCGGTTGAAGGAAGGCAAAGTCGAGGAAGGCATCGGGCACCTGAAAATGGCGGCCAAGTTAAAGCCGGATTTTTATCAAGCTTTCAAGATTTTGGCCCTGTTGTATTCTGAGGAAGGCAAACTCGAACTGGCATTGGATCAGGTTTCCCAGGCGATCAAGGCCAAGGACGATGAACCCGATCTGTTTTTGCTCCAGGGGGAATTGCTGATCAAGGCAGGTAAAGAAAAGGAAGCGGTCAAGGCCTTCAAACGAGTCACTGAATTGTATCCGCAAAATTTCAAGGCGCAATTAAAGCTCGCTGACTGGTATTTTGAAACAGGTGCGCTGGATCAATCGCTGGTGTCTTATCAACTGGCAGAAAAATTAAAGCCGCAGGACCCACGAGTGCAGGCGCGTCTTGGAAAGATATATCTCGATCGAAATGATTCTGAAAATGCACTGGTAGCTTTTGTCAAGGCTGTCAAGCTGGACCCTAAGTTTGCTGACGGGCATTATCAGGTTGGTAAGCTTCAGGCCTCTGAAAATAATCTGGAAGATGCCAGAGTATCTCTTGAAACGGCGCTTGCCCTGAATGATTTGCTGGCACCCGCTCATTATGAATTGAGCCGGGTGCTCTTCATGCAAAGGCAATTTAATGAGGCCCTCAAGCACATCAAACTTGCGACAAAACTCGATTCAAAGTCGATGGATTTCAAATTACAAAATGCAAGGACGCTGGTTGAAGTCAAGCAATACGATCCCGCAGTTAAGCTACTTGCAACCCTGGTCCGAAACCAACCGGACAACGGCCCGGCTCAATTTGAGCTGTGCAACGCTTATAGGAAAAAAGGATATTATACGGTCGCTATCCGTTATTGCGAGAAGAGTCTGAAGTTGATGACCAAAGATATTGATGCCATGAACCTCCTGGCTTGGTTGTATGCCAAAAAGAAAGTCAAACTGAATAAAGGTTTGACCCTTTCGCAAAAAACGATAAAAGCTTTTCCTAAAAAGCCGGAATATTTAGAAACCCTGTCTCAAATTTATTTTGCAAAGGGGAAAAAAGATCAAGCCGTTGAAATGATTTCCAAAGCGATTGAAATCGCTCCCAACTCTAAATATTATAAACAGCAGTTATGGAAGTTCAAAAATGTAGCGGCACCTGCCGGTTAATTGCTACGCCCAACCGGCCGATTTAATTCCAATATAAATAACATAGCCCGACAGCAGGAAGATACCGTCCCGCTTTTTCAAATCGCTTCCCATACGTATCAGGGCGATCAGTGCCAGTGTGAACCCGGCGCAATAAAGCAAATCCATTTTAATTGGGGACACGATTTCCAGCGGCTGGATCATCGATGCCGCGCCCAGGACCATGGTGATATTAAAAATATTACTGCCGAATACATTGCCCAGTGCCATTTCGCCGTGTCCCTTAAGGGCGGAGAGGGTGGCCGAGACTATTTCAGGAAGGCTGGTTCCAACAGCTACTATAGTGATCCCGATCAACCACTCACTAATGCCATAGGCACGCGCAATATTTACTGCTCCCTCTACCATCCAATGAGCACCGAGGATCAGTGCGGCTAATCCACCAAGGATCAAGCCAATCTGGACCCAAACTCCTGCATCTGGGAAATAACTTGTTTCCCCTTCGATATCTGCCATTCCATCTTCTTTGGAAGAAAGTGCGCGATACACATAAAGTAAGATGCAGGTGAATAGAATCATGCCTTCCACCCGACTCAAAACCTGGTTCCAGGTCAGAAGGACCAATAATCCGGTGGCGATCAAAAGAGGAGGCGTTTCTTTTTTCAGTCGACGCGGATCGATAGTGACGGGGGCCAACAAGGCAGTTATGCCCAGGACCAGGCCAATATTAGCGATATTACTACCGACCACGTTGCCAAGAGAAACTTCGGGTGCTCCGTTTAGCGTGGCCAGCAGGCTGACGCACAATTCGGGTGCAGAGGTTCCGAATCCCATGATAGTGGCCCCAATGGTGAACGGGGACAACTTGAAGTATTGAGCGATTCGGACACTGCCGGAGATTAAAAAGTCGCCACCGTAGAACAGCAATCCAAGGCCAAGGAATATGAGCGATAGGTCAAACCACATGGGTTGTCAGGATCCGAGGCGCAACAGAAGGACGTTGACGGCGGTTGATTGGATGGCGGTTAAAGCAGAAACTTTATCAGGTTATTCCGAAAATTGATAGAGGCCCATTCAGAATCATAAGGGACTCAATGGACGCTACTTTCCTCAGTGGCAGAAGGAGAACAGCGTGCATTTTTGTGAATTCACGAGAGGGGTGCAAAATAAAACCCCGAAGTTCATCAGAACTCCGGGGCTCTTCATATTATTTGAGAGGATGAAAACTAAACCTAGTGACGACCGGACCGGTCATCGTGACCACTTTTCATGCCACCACTGCCTTCTTCCTGATGGCCCATTTTTTCACTTTTATGTTTGTCATAATCATCATCGTGACCCATCCCGGCCTTTTTTGCGTCGCTACCTTCAGCTTTGTGACCCTTACGGTATTCTGATCCGCCGGAATGCTTTTCCATTTTAGAAGAACCGCTTCCTTCTTCCATATGGGACTTGTTCTTATCGTGTCCTTTGCCTTTGTGATCATCGTCGTGGGCCATTGCTGATCCGGCGAAAAAGAAAATGGACAACATTACGGTTCCAAGCGCGATACCTGCTTTTCTCATTGTATTCTCCTTAAAGGGGGGTTGTGCAGGGGGCTTTGCAGGCGATCGCCGACATAAGCCGATATTGTTTTATAGGTGTCGTCTTGAACCAGAATATCTTACATGAGGAGTGAAATAACAGAAAAAAAACAGGTATACAAAAGAATTATTGATGCCCGTTTATTGGCTGTTTTTTGTAAAAAATCAGCCCTTTTTTGTGTAGAAAACGAATGAATTCTTGTAACCTGCCTTGGATAAACCGGACCGTGCGCCCTGGGCCTCCGTTGAAGTTGAAAAACCACCTAACTTCACCACGTTAATGGTTTTGCTATTGACCTTTTTTGTTCCCAGGGTGGGGGTGAAGCCAGCCTTTTTCAATTTGTCAGCGAGGCGGCGGGCATTCGCTTTGCTCGAAAATGCACCCACCTGAACAAAGTATCCATTGGGAAATACGGCACCAAGGGCTACAGGTGCTTTAAGATCGCGTGCCGGGGGCAGGTTCATGGCCTTAAGGGTCGTGCCGACAGCGCCTGTTTTGCTAGAATCTTTTAAACCGTTTTCAGAAAAACTGATGGGTGCTTTTTTTGCTTTAGGTTTTGGTGTGGAAGATTTTACAATTTTGGCTGGTTTCGCCGGGTTTTTTGAAGCAGGTTTAATGGCCGGGGTTACCGGAGTTTTGGCAACCGGTTTGATCTCCGGTACTTTACTGTCCAGCTTGGTTCCACCATTCAATGGAAGTGGCAACGGCTTGGGCGGAACTTTTGTCGTCAGTTTTGCTACTTGATTTTTATCTGCCGCAATGTCCATTTTGGAAATACCGGATTGGGATTGAATGCCATAATAGAGAAAAACCAGTAAACTGATTGCCACGCCAGCGATGGCAACGATTTTCGTGTTTTTGGCACGGACCTTTCGCTCTGCTTCGATTTCCGCTTCAATTTCGGCGTCTTCGATTAAATCGTCGATGCGTTTGGTGTAGCGAATGGCAGGCTCTTCGGTGGTGGCTTCCGGTTTTTCCAAGGTTAGATTGATGGACATGGCATTACCCAGTGATGGAGGTTGTTAATCCTTTTGGCAGTTTCAGACTGATACTGAAACCCATTGAATTCCAAGGGATTATAAATTTTTTGGTTCAGGTTTATTCAGGCCCCTGTTTTTAAACATCTGTTTTTACTTACGTTAGAAAAATCAAAATATAACTGTTTGATTTCTTTGACATTATATTTTTTTAAAAAACAGGTGTCAAGTCTAAGTATTTGTAGTTTAATAAGTTTTTGGCTTTTGGCCATTTTTTCAAAGGGCATTTTATGGGTTTTTCCATCAATAATCCCGATCTCTCCGTGAAGATGGGTAATTTTTCCCTTAAGAATCCTGTAGTTGCGGCATCTGGAACTTTTGGCTACGGGCTTGAGTTTGCACCATTCATTGACTTGAATGCCTTGGGAGGATTTTCCACAAAAGGTCTCTCCTTACGGCCCAAACTGGGCAACCCGGTACCCCGTGTGGTCGAAACTGAAGGCGGAATGCTCAATGCGATTGGGCTGGAGAATGTGGGGCTGGAGAAATTTGTCAGTGATAAATTACCGCTCATCCATAAATATGAATGTCGGTTGATTTGTAATTTTTTCGGTAACACCGTGTCTGAGTATGTGGGGATGGCTGAGGCGTTGTCGAAGGAAGACCGTGTCGATGCTCTGGAAATGAATATTTCCTGTCCCAATGTAAAAGAAGGCGGACATCAATTCAGTTCAAAACCGGCATTGGTTGAAGAAGTAGTTGGAGCGGTCCGAAAAGCCACTGAGAAATTTCTGATCGTAAAGCTCTCGCCCAATGTGACGGACATCACAGAGACTGCGCGATTCGCAGAGCTTGCCGGGGCGGATGCCTTGTCGCTCACCAATACTTTTGTTGGTATGGTCATGGACATCAACACGCGGCAACCTTGGCTCGCTAACCATACTGGTGGTTTATCCGGACCGGCGATCAAACCCGTTTCCCTGCAAATGGTTTATCAAACGGTAAGAGCGGTCAAAATTCCTGTCTTTGGGATCGGTGGTATTCGTTCGGCTGATGATGCGTTGGAGTATTTGATGGCCGGTGCCAGTGCGGTGCAGGTGGGAACAGAAAACTTTTTCGACCCCTGCGCGACTATCAAGATAATTGACGGCATTCGCGATTGGTGCATCCAGAACGGTGTGAAATCATTGTCGGAGTTGAAGCCGTAGAGAGCTTGCCCGGTATCAGATGTAAACTCGCGGGACCCGCTTGCCGATGCAACACATGATCTCGTAGGGAACAGTATTTCCCTGCACTGCCAGTTCTTCGATTCGGATGGTTTCCTTGCCCTGCGTCCCGAACAAAACCACTTCGTCACCCTCGCGGACGGAGGGAACTTCAGTGACATCGATCAGGCAGAGGTCCATGCAAATGGAACCTACTTGCGGTGCTCGTGCCCCCCTCACCAATACTTCTATTTTACCGGACAAACTTCTCTGCAGACCATCGGCATAACCCACCGGCAGGGTGGCGATCCGACTTTGCTTGCGCGTGGTGAACTGTCTACCATAACTCAATGCCGACCCAACCGGGATTTCATTGATATTGATGATTCGGGTTTTCCATTGCATCACCGGCTGGAATCCTGTTTTTTGTTGTTCCAATACTTTTCTGTAGGGTTCTAGATCTGGCGAGGTGAGAGCACCGTAAAGCAAAATTCCGGGCCGTACCAGATTGAACTGACTCTCGGGAAATTTTAGCAGGGCCGAGCTGTTAGCGGCGTGAATTTTTGGAATCGAACCTTTACTGGACACCAATTTGCCAATGACGTTTTCGAATTCCTGTAATTGTTTTCGCGTGAAATCAGGCACGGCCTCGTCTGCTGTTGAAAAATGAGTGAACAGCGAATCGATGCGCAGGGTTTTCAGAGAGCGCACCTGTTCGATGAAGTCTATCGCCTGGTCGGGGGAAACACCCAGGCGACTCATACCGGTGTTGATTTTGATATGGACACCCACCCGGGTATTTAATTTTTCTGCGCGGATGGCAAGCGTCTTCGCAAGTTCCAGAGTGCAGAGCGTGGTGGTCAGGTTGTGCCGAATCAGATCATCGATCTCCTCTGGGAAAATACCGCCAAGCACTTGAATGGGCACCTGGATTCCCTGTTCTCTAAGAAGAATGCCTTCTTCGATTATCCCGATTCCAAGTGCATCAACACCTTCCTCGACAAGAGCTGTGGCGCACGGGATAACGCCATGACCATAGGCATCGGCTTTCACCACGGCCATGGTTTCGACACCCGGCTTGAGCAGTTCCCGCATGGATTTAAAATTTTTGCGCAGAGTTGAAATATTTATTTCGGCCACAGTGGCACGGTGAAGTCCCATTTGACTGGATGCTGAATTTAAGGTGAGGTCCAAAACAGGGTCCTCGCAAGTTGAAAGGAAATTGACAGGGCTGGCCGGGATTATTCCCTGCGACTGCGTCCGGATGAGGAAACGCGATTCGCGACTTTGGCTTTGCCGGTGGAACGGACCGCGCGGGCAGACATGGTGGATTCATCCTTGGCCGTTTTGCGGATCAGGTAGCCTCGGTCGCTGTAAAAATTATAGGCCATGGCATTGATGCCATTTTCCTCCTGACACCAGAAAGTTGATCCACAGCCTTCCGGGAAAATAAAATCGATATGGACGATATCGCCATTGTAATCCGTGTTCTTTGAATCGTGGTCGTACAGGTTGCGGCACTCCTGATTTTTAGGGAGACGCCAGTCTTCGTGTCCGCCAAATTTCTGTTCATTCAACCAGGCGGTATATTTATTGGCCCCTTTCCAATTACACCAACGGCCTCGCATGAGGTAGCTGTCTTCTTTGCACCACATCAACTTGTATCGGGCATCGCTGATGGTGCCGTTATCATTGTCTGTAAAACGCTCAGCCATATCGGGTTGATTTAGGGATGGGAGTTTACCTGGGGCCTAGTTAGCAGGGCCTTGATAATTCCTATAAAATACCCTATCAGCACCACAGAGTTCAAACCTATTTTGAATCCGGGAAGGGGCAGGCCACGACCATGGATTGTCGTTCGATTTCTCATCAAGATTTTTCTTGTGTAAATCCATAGAAAAACCCCGGGTTCGGATTGGATGGCCGGGCGAGATGTGATAACTATAAGTTTCTTTTAAACCGGATTTTGCAGTCGAATTTAATCTTTTACCTGACAGGAACCATTCATGGCAAAAATAGAAATAAAGAGTTTCTTTTTTGATCTGATTCATTGCAAGGACAAGTTACTGCTGACCTTTGACAAGTGGGACGAAGAATATGGCGAGGACCCCCGTGGGCCTTTGGTGGCTGGTATCAGGGAGTGCCCCGATGAGGATCTGATTAATCTGCTGATTAATATTCAGCGCATGGCCACCGGCTTTGGTCAAATCAAGGAATTGATGGACGCGGCGGAGCAGGCAGAAGTTGATGCGCAACATGAAATTGTTGATGCCGATAGCGACGATGACGATGATTTCTAAACCGGCATGATTCCTTTGACGCGAATTATTATAAGAATATTTATGACGGGGGTGCTTCTATTTCTGATGCTCCCAGGGTGCTCCTCCGACAGGGAGGGAAGCGGTGATAAGCCGCAATTGCTGGCACCCGCTCTGGTTTCAGAAAAAGATGGCAAGGCGATGGTGCTGGTTCCCGCCGGTGAATTTTTGATGGGAACTGATAAAGTGGATACGGAAAATACCCATCTGAAAATTGGCACCGTCAAACCTCTGTATCTTGATCAAAAGCCTCAGCAGGCAATTCATGTCGATCCTTTTTATATCGACAAGTTTGAAGTGACCAACCGCGAATACAAGCAATTTCTTTTAGCCACTCTGTATCATGATCGTCCCTCCAACTGGCAAGGCGATGATTATCCGCCGCAATTGGCGGACCATCCGGTAACCAATGTTACCTGGGGGGAAGCCATGGCCTACGCTCTCTGGGCGGGCAAGACGCTACCGACCGAGAGGCAATGGGAAAAAGCCGCGAGAGGGGAGGATGGCCGTTTGTATCCCTGGGGCAGTCAATATCAGAAAGGGATATCAAACATGGGGCTGGAGGGGAGAAAGGACTCGGCGAAGGTTGGTAGTTATCCTCAAGATGTCAGCCCTTACGGTGCCCTTGATATGGGAGGTAACGTCATGGAGTGGACCCGCAGTTGGTACCGACCTTATGCCGGCAGTGACTATCGAAATAAAAAAATGGGACAGCGGCTTAAGGTATTGCGGGGCAACGGATTCCAGAAAGGCGGGCACTATTTTTTGGAGGCGTATCGATATGTATTTCACCGGACCGAGGCCGACCCGGATGAATTTTATGAAAATGTCGGGTTTCGCTGTGTCCTGGAGGTCAAGGATTTGGGATGAGCCAGGTCAAGGAGATAGAAACCTTAAAGACGGTCAATCGAATATAGTATTTTTTACATCAGCACCTTTGGTGTTAGCTTTGGCGTGATTGGAATCGATGAAGTAGGCATTTTTTAGATTAGAACCGGACAGGTTGGTTCCGTGAAGATTGGCTTCGAGTAAAAACGCATTTTCCAGATTCGCCCCTTCCAGATTGGCGTAGGTCAGGTCGGCTCCTTCAAAGTTTGTTTCTACCATCTTGGCCCCTTTGCAGAAAGCGTCTTTGAATTCACAGCCAATGAGAATGGCATTCGATAAATCCGCATCGTTGAGTGTGCTCGAGTTAAAGTCGGAGTATTTCAAGGTCGAGCCTTTGAGGTCGATACCCTCCATCCTGGAAAAGCTGAAATCGGCGCCACGGGCATTTAGCCCCGTCATCTGGCATTTTTCCACTTCAATCGATTTTGCGAAAACGTACATCATACGGGCAAAGGCAAAATCGGTTTCGATGATTTTGGAATGGTACAGGTTCGAATGATTCAGGTTGCAACCCCGAAGGTCACACATTCGTAATGTTGAGCCGGAGAATATGGACTTCTCAAGATTGGAGTTGCGGAAGCTACAGTTCACGAGCATGGCATCTTCAAAGTTTGAATTGCGTAAGTCGGTATTTGCGAAATTCACATTCTTCAACCTTGCATTGCGAAATGTCGTGTTATGCAGGTTGGCTTCAGAGAAATTGATGTCGGTCAATTCGGCGTTATCGAAGGTGATCTCATTTAGAACCGCGAATATAAACGAGGTCCCACTCAGGCTGATTCCAGTCAGGTCGTACTCGTGAAAATTGACCCCATCCTGAGTGGGGTTTTTCAGGGCCTGATTGAGAACTTCTTCGACCTGGGACATTATTTCTGGTGGTCTGGTGGAAGCAGGGCGTTCATGCTTCGCCGGATTTTTTGAGGATTGACCCGATCATGAATCCCCATGACCCCGACGCGGATGGCCTTCAGTAGCATAGTCTCGTTTTCTGTGCGGGTGTTCAGTTTGGCTACCAGGGGGATAATGAGCAAGTTGGCCAACATGATGCCATAAAAAGTTGTGATAAGGGCGGTGGCGAGCCCGGAGCCAATCTGGCTTGGATCTTCAAGTTTAGAGAGCATCTGGATCAATCCAATGAGGGTGCCGGCCATTCCAAAAACGGGGGCCTGCACCGCCATGAATCGGAGGATTTTCTGCCCACCGTTGTGTCTCTCTACCAGAGCTTGCATTTCACGTTCCATGATTTCCTGAATTTCTCGGGTATTGTAGCCATCGACAATCATGGAAACGCCGGACCTGAGAAAACGGTTGTTGAGAAATTCTTCTTCAGATTCCAGCCGCTTCATCCCGCCGGTCCGGTATTTGGAGGACAGAGCCATGATGACATCCACGTAATCGGCGGGTTTATGGACATCCGGTTTGTAAGCATTGATAATGACGGGAATCATCCCCAGGATTTTTTGTGAAGAAAACGCGATAAATGCAGTGGTGACGGTTCCTCCAAAAACAATGAGGCCCGACGGAATACTCCAGAACAGCCCCACATCTCCCTGGTATAGGATGGCTCCAAAAATAAGCAGGAAGCCGAACAGAGTCCCAAGAATGGTCCCCATGTCCACAACATTTTGCTGTGGTGTGGCATCAATCGCCTGTTGGCTGAGTTCTTCCTGAGTTTTGATGGCGGTGGCCATTGAGCTCCAAAGTTAAGTTAGGCGTTGAGCCTAGTCATGTCTTTAACCCGGTTGAGCGATCCCGTGTACGAACCCGTAGAGACTTTAAAATATAACTAGTTAGCCAAGAGAGGCCCAGTACATCTCTGCGGCTACCGGGGATAAAAACCTTAAGGAAATCTTCCCGGTCGGCTTCAATTTCCCGGACTTGCGGACCCAGCTCTTTAATGACCCGATGCATGCAGTTGAGGCCGCCATAGTTTTTGCAGAACAATTCCCCCCAGGATGTGAGGTAAATCGCTGTCACCCTTTTTAACCTGCCCACTCTATTATTGATGAATTCGCTGTATTCAACCGGTGTCTGGCATTCCTTTATATTCCCCTTGAGAACTTCTATTGGAATTGGGTTTCCAAAATCAAGAATCATAAAGAACTGTTTAATATAAGCGTCAATGAGTAGCTGTTCATTAGGGATATTAGCAACATCGACCTGCGAGAGATAGCTGGATAACTCTTGCAGAATACTCCTCAGGTCAAAATCCTTGATGGATTGTTGCTGTTCAGACCTCAAGAGCAGAACGGTTTCTGGTTTGAATAGATTGTTGAAACAAGTGAAAGCCAGCAAAAAAGGCAACGTTGTGGCTTTTTTGATGATATTTTCTTTGGGAATCTGCTCCAGGAAAGCCCGAGATTTTCCTCGAATCAGAAACCATTCCCCTTTATCTCTGGGGTCCTTCTGATTGAAAAGAAATGTGAGTTCCTTTTCCCCTGTTTCTCCATCAATGAGAGCAAACAGGCTTTCTACTTTGCTGTTGGATTTGCTAAAAAAACTGAATAATTTTCGACCCAGAAGATGAGTGTCTCGCTCCGTGATGAGCGATTTTCCTTCTTCCAGCATTTTATTTTTTTCAGAAATCATTTTGTAGGAGTTCACCAGAATTTTATTGATCCTGTCACCCAGTGCCACCTTTTGCATCATTTGCCAGTTGATATAATTATTGAGGTGATCCAAACGGGTTCCGGGCCAGTCCCATTTCTTGATGAGGTCAACCAGAATGCGTTTTTTCTGATCCCGGTTTCTGCGATCCAGGTCATCAGTCGTGACCTGGGTTCCAACTTTTATATAAAAAGCAGTGCGCAGGGCATCCAGTTCATTGAATCCTTTTTCTTCCTTGAAAAATGCTTCTGATCTTAAAAACAGGGCAAGATAAGGATCGATTTCTTCAAACGACTCCTGGGAAAAAACCTGCTTTTTAATATCGTGGCACAGCAGGTGAAACCGGGTTTCGCGAAACATGTACTCCTCAAGCAGTCCCATTTTGATGAGTGTCTTGAACGGGGACTTGAAAGACTTGATCAATGCCCAGATGGAACCTCCAAAAAACTCTCCCTCAGAAATATCCTCCACATTACCGATGTCGACAAACTCATCCGGGTTGAGCAAGGTCTGGTGATTCCGAATAATATTACAGGCTTCATCGTACTGGAGGTCAGAGGTTTCCAGTGGCATGATCCACCAAAAAGGAATTTTGCCGGCGACGATAACCAGGGACCGGTACATTTCTTCCTTCAGCAGTTTGGCCAGGGCTGACCCGGTACTCTCACTGTCACTTTCCCCAAAAATATTCTGTTTGACTTCCTCGATATCGTTAACAAAAAAATGGATTTCAAGGCGGTATTGTTCCCAGACCCATTCTTCAATACGGCACAATTTTTTTGAGAACAGGTCGAGTTGTTCTTTAGAGACATCATCCTTGTGAACCAGCAAGGTATAGTCCAAATCAGATTTCTGGGTGTGTGCGATGGATCCGATACTTCCCATCAAAAGAACAGTTTGAATAAAGGGCTTGAGTTCGGCATTGCGCCGGATAATTTTTTCGGGAAACAATTCCTCGGCGGTGAACATTATCTCCGGCGTGAGAACGTAATTGGAGATTCCCTGTGGCACGTTACCGGAAAGATAACCGGGCAATCCCTCTTGATTAGAGTGAAGAAGCCTTGGGATGAGGGTGAAAACGCGTCTGTCCTGAAAAGCCAGAATTTCATTTATCCGGTCCAGTTTGAATCGGTTATACCGGATAAATAACTGTCGATTAGTAAACAGCTGATTTGAAAGACTGGACTTTCCTTCCGTCATAAGGACCCCGCGTAATGTGAATGTTTTGATTATAAAGGGAGAGTCAGGAAATCGACAATTTAAAAATCCGGGAAAGCGGAAGGGAGAGACGTCATTTTTCTTCCGCTTCTTTTAAAGCCTCCAGTTCAGCGGGTGTTTTGCCAAAAGCCTGGCTGGCTTTCTTGATTCGGTCCGCCCCGATTTTTAATCCCTGCTTGCCCGCCTCTTCCTTCACCACATCCTTGTCCTTGACCAGAACAACTTCCACCCGGCGGTTTTGAGCGCGAGCGTCATCGCCTTTTGAGTTATCGATTTTGGGGCGGAATTCGCCAAATCCCGTTACCGCCACTTTTTCCGGAGGAATATTGAGCTTGTCGATCATAACCCGCGCCACACGTGCGGCCCGGGCGGCGGATAATTCCCAATTGGAGGCATAAACACCGCCACCGCGCAAAGGCACGTCATCGGTATGTCCCTGCACCATGACTTCTTTTAATCCTTCCAGGTATTGGTCGCCAATGGCGCCAATGATTTTGACATCCGCGCCTTCGACTAGTGTGGCCGACCCCGGAGAGAAAAATTCATCGGATTTTAGAGCGATATGAAGGGTGGCTCGGTTCCCGGGAATAAAAGTTTCATAGCGCGCCTGATGCTTTTCAGATTCCTTCTTTATCCAACTCAGCATCTCCCATTCTTTCTGAGTCAGGTAATAGTTTTTTCTGTCGATTCTGACTTTGCGGTCCTGCCAGGATGAAGTGACATCGAACAGTTTTTGCGCGTCGATGCGAGAGACGGACACCATCAGGATGAATACCGCCAGTAGCAGGGTGATCATGTCCGAATAAGTAATGAGAAAGCCTTCCAGGCCGGAAGAAAATTCGGCGGTTGCCTGCGCCCGACTTTCAACACCCATACGATGTTCCATTTTTTCTGATTTGTCCTTTTCCTCATTAATAGACATTTTCATTTCGAGCTGGGCGATGTAGTCCTGAAGCTTATCGAGCTCAGTGACCATTTTCTTTCTTTCTTCCAACAGTTCGTTGAGTTCCATTTTCAAGTCAAGAATAATTTCAGAGGGCAACATACCTTCCTCGCCCGGCTCAACACTTCCATAGAGCATTTTCTCGTAATTTTCGATCAAATCATCTTTCTCGCGTAACAGCCGTTCGATTTCCTTGGTGGGCTTGCCGGATCGTTTGGACAAGTCGGCCTTCAATTGACCAATTTGAGTGTTTAAACCCTCAAGATTGTCCTGATCTTTACGCAGACGTTTAAGCTCTTTGAGCAGGAGAGATTTGTCCTTTTGATTTTTATCGTTGACCAGCCTTTCTTCCTGGATACGTTCCTTGAGATGGGTTTCCCGTTCTTTTAGGCGCTCGAATTTTTCCAGAAGAGCTGGGTCCTGGGCGATGGCTTCGGGGGTAGGTTCTTCTACGACTTTAACAGGTTCCTTTTTACCGGAATGGCGAGCAATACGAGCCGCCCACGCCTGCGACTGGGCTTCCCTGATTTGCTCGTCCTTGGACTCAATATCCTTAAACATTTCCTGAATTTTTTTTCTATTCAGGGTGAGGATGGCCTGGATCTTCTCGTTGAGTTGAAACTTTTCTTTTTCCAGCCTCTTCAGCTCATTCGATTTGATCTTTAACCGCTCTTTAACGAGCTGTATGTTCTCTGATGTATCCATAAGTGATTTGGTCCCGTTCCCTACATATCGGTTGGAAAGGTTAAGATAATTATATTAAAATCAATGGTTGAAGGGTATATTGTCTGAACGGACGGCCTGAAACAACCGGGTCACCCCTCGCCTGGCCTGAAACTCCTTAGCCTCTTTAGTTTTGTTTTGCGCCAATTCACCAAACCACGATATTCGCCATTATCTCACTTTTGGTCCGTTATTTGGAAAATCACTCTCCTGTATTGAAGTCCAAGTTTTTCTGGATCGGCATCCTGTACTTTGCCGAAGGTTTTCCTTTGGGAGTTTTTTATGATGTGTTCCCGGTCCATTTCCGGCAACAGGGAGTGGACCTCTGGAAAATTGGTTTCATGAGCCTACTCGGGTTGTCCTGGACCCTTAAATTTCTGTGGGCACCTGCAATCGATTATTTCCGCCACCACCGTAAATGGATTTTTGGCATGGACCTGCTCATGGGTGGGGTCCTCCTGTTTTTTGCCCTGTGGCTGGATTTTGGCCCTTGGGTCTGGGTGGCTATTGGTCTTTTTACTTTGTTTTCCGCGACCAGCGATATCGCCATTGATGCCTACACCATTGAGATGCTGGATAAAAATGAACTGGGTATGGCCAATGGTCTGCGTAACGGGTTTTATCGCGTTGGCATGTTGGCGGCAGGTTTCATTTTGATTTTAAGTGACTCACTCGGCTGGGCCATGACCTACATGGCAGGAGCCGGAATCCTGGCCTGTTGTGGTGTGGCCTGCCTCCTCGCACCGCCGGAGAAACAAATTGAAACCCAATCCGGAATTTCCTTGCGCGATGAATGGCACAATCTCACTCGACATCCACTTGCCGTTTTAGGTGTTTATTTGGTGTTTTTGGGAGTCCTCCGGCTGGTGGATTTAAAATCAGGGTTCCTTGGGGCCAGTTCCTACCTCTGGTCCTTTTTGTTGTTGTCCGGGGGGATAATATATGGTGCGGTTGTTATCAAGCGTGCTCCTGCCAAAAATCAAAAGAAGCAAGATAGTGCCTCCCGGCTAAGCGAAGGTCCCATGTTCGGTGCCATGTTCGAGCTGTTGCAACGCCCGCATATTATCCCGGTGATACTCTTTATTTTGATATTCAAACTAGCTGACACCTCGATGGGGTTTATGGTCAAACCCTTCTGGGTAGATGCAGGATTTTCTGCTTCGCAGATTGGTTTGGTCTCGGTCCAGTTAGGACTTGGTCTTTCCATCGCGGGTGGGTTGGCAGGAGGCTGGTACACCGACCGGGTGGGAATATTTCGAGCGGTCTGGGTTCTGGGTTTATGGCAGGCTCTTTCAAATTTGGGGTATGCCTACGCCGCCTCGGTCATTCCTTTGGCGGATACCGGGATCGCGTTGAGTGCCGATTCCAAGCTATTGATGTACGGTGCCAGCGTGATTGAATCCTTTACCGGTGGGCTGGGCTCGGCGGCTTTCCTTGCTTTCCTGATGGCCATTGTAAATAAACGCCGCTCGGCGGCTGAGTACGCTTTGCTGTCTTCCATTTTCGCTTTCAGCCGATCCGTGGCGGGATGGGCAGGTGGCTTTGGAGCTCATGCCATGGGGTATGGTCCCTATTTTTTATTGACCTTTTTCCTGGCCTTCCCGGCCTACCTGTTGCTCCCTTGGGTAAAAAAAATGCTGGCCTATCAAGAGGGAGGGCAGGGTGAAACAGGATAGCGTCATTATCTATTTACATGGTTTTGCCTCCAGTCCCCATTCGAAGAAGGCAGTTTTGTTTCGTGAAGAATTTTCTCGCCAGGGAATACAATTGATAATTCCTGATTTAGAAGGAGGCGATTTTAGAAACCTGACCATCTCCAGGCAAATGGGTATTATCCGAAATACAATCTATCAAAATCCGTCATCGAAATATGGTTTGATTGGAAGCAGTATGGGGGGCTATCTGGCATTGCTGACTGCTCAGGGACAACCGCTGGTGAACGCATTGTTTTTAATGTGCCCGGGAATTAACTTTGTCACCCGCTGGAAAAAAAAACTGGAATTGGAAAATCCAAAAATGAAATCAATTCCGGGGTTGATTCAGGTTTTTAATTATCGTTACAATAAAATAGTGGACTTGAATAGTAATTTGTTTGAGGATGCTAAAGGGTGGGAGCAAGTATTGCTGGAAAGGCAAATTTCGGCGCACCTGATCCATGGTGTTCTGGATGAAGTCGTTCCGATTGAAGAATCGAGATTATACCGGGCAAAAAATTCCAGTGCAGAATTAGTGGAACTTGATTCCGATCACGGGTTATTATCTCACGCTCACTGGATTGCCAGAGAAGCTCTTATATATTTCAAACGTCAGGGGTATTGAAAAAAGATTATGGTAATTACTAGCAACTATACAAACAGGCGGGAATTTTCAATTGTTGCCGTAGATGATGATCCGGATTTTCTGGACTCTCTTGTCCAGGATATACGGGGCGACGGGTTTAAATTGTCTGTCGCCCATGATGGGGAAGCAGGTTTAAAACTCATTAAAAATATGAAACCCGATCTGGTTATCCTCGATGTCAATATGCCTTGTCTTAATGGACTGGAAGTTTGTAAACTGCTTCGCAATGATAAAAACTATTCTGATCTACCCATCATCCTTCTTTCCGGAAGAAACATGGAGATGGATCGAATCGGGGGCCTGGAAACGGGTGCGGATGATTATGTTTCCAAACCCTACAATTCCAGGGAACTTGTCCTCCGAATAAAAAGAATTCTTTGGCGTGCTTATGGCAGGAAATGCAACGAGGAGGTACTGAGCCTGGGCGAGCTACAGATTAACTTTGAAAACCACCAGGTTTGGGTGGATGATTACCCGGTAACTCTCACACGAACTGAATTTCGTCTGCTCTCAGAGTTACTGGATAATCCCGGCAGGGTGAAAAGTCGGGATTCCCTGCTGAATAAAGTCTGGGATCACACGGAGGACATTTTTTCCCGAACATTGGATACTCATATACAGAGGTTGAGAAATAAATTGAAACAGGCGGGCCGGTACATTGAAACCGTACGCGGCATCGGCTACCGGTTTCGCATCGAAGACCATTGACGCTCCGTTGATAGTTCCCGATACTTGCTGTTAAGTTCTTCCTGAACTCGAGCTTACCGGTTTTCGGTTGTGACATAACTGTAACCCAATCCACACATATTCTTTAGGCTTATTCGTTATTCTTTCTATATCAGAAAACTGATATATGGAGAACAGCCTAATGGAAATGGTAATGGAGGAAGTAATGACTAATTCATCAAGCACCTCAGAGAAAATTGATTCTGTAGGTGGCAGATTAAGAATGTGGCGTCATTCCAATATGCTTCGGCTGGTGGATTTGGCTGAATTGATCGGAGTTTCTCAAGGGTCTCTTTCTGACCTCGAGAATGATAAATCCCTGCCTTCAGCCGGGACACTCACCGGACTCTGTGTTCGGACCGATCTCAATATTTACTGGTTGTTGACGGGTACCGGGCCAATCATCATCAAGGACCGCAAAGTTGAGGTGGATACTTCCAATGATGCCGCGTTTATGCAAATGATGCAGGACAAGGATCTTAGAAAAACGGTCAATCGTTTGGTGGAAGTTTACAAAAGAGGCACGGCTTCACAAAAGGCCATGCTCAAAGGGTTTCTCAGCGGAGTGGAACTCGACGTTTCAGGATGAACTAAACGGGTGGGTTCATCTAAGAACGGTCTGTTCCAGAACCCACCCTGTTTTACTATCAGGAAGTTCAAGCTCAATCCACTCTCCCCTCCGGTCTACCACAGGCAATATCGCCCCGGCATGTAACTGCAGGATCACTTTGTCTGTTTTTTCTTCGCCGGAATAAACATCCACGTTGATTTCCTTCACCACCGCAACCTCATAGCCGCTTTCCAACTGCCAACGGGCTCCCGTTGACAACGCTCCAAGGATTAGCACTCCCAGAAGGATTTGCCTTGCCTTGCTCAGGGATTCTCCGGACCGGACCAGCCTTAACCCATGGGTCATCCAGAAGAGCAAATTCAGTAAGCCCAAAGCTTGCAGGTGTTCCAGCAGAGTGTAGTCATGAAGCCAGAACAGAATTGCGGATGCGGGTGATGTCTGCCGTCCATCCCAGATATCGACGGTTTTTCGCAAGGCTAATGACAGGTTGGCTTCAACATCTTCATCACGCGGAAGCTGTTTCTGCGCTTTCAGGTAATGTTGAATCGCCTTGGCGTAGTTGCCACTCCCAAACCAGGCATTTCCAAGGTTGTAGTGGAGGTGACCGTTGGTAGGGTTATTTTTCAGTAACCTCTGATAACCTTCGCGCGCCTCCTCAAGTCGTCCCTCTTCGTACGACCGGTTGGATTCAGCCAGCTCACGCAAAATTCCTGTGTCCGCCCAAGCGGTATCGCAAAATATGAACAGGACCAGAACGCTAAAAAATAATGCCTTCATTCTTTGGCGTTCTCCAGTTTACTTAACAGACTGAGCGATTCCACCACAAGATTGTCTTCATGCAAAAGATCTGAGGGTGCAAACTCCACTGTCTGACATTTACTCAGCAGGTCCAGCACGGTGGCTATATGCTCTTCAGCAAGAGTGACCCCTCGCAATCGATTGTCCACTTCCTCCGGAGTCAGAGCCGTTCCCTGAAATTCAAACCTGTCCCCCAGGTATTCCCTGAAGATCAGGGAAACCTCTCTCGCGTTGGATGAACCGGTCTCTTGATGTTGTTCTAGGTCCTTAAGGCGTTTACTGGCTTTGGAATAGGCTTTCTGCTTTCGAGCAAAAACCTTGTCCTGCTTCATTTTGATACGGTTCCCATAAAAAGACTTGAAAAACATATAGCAAAACATGGGGATAAAAAGAATTCCTACCCAGAAACCGGGTGAAAGGAAAAGACTGCCCGCCCGATCAAACAAATCCTGTCGTGTGTGAATAGGCAAAAGTTCCGGACCGTTTAAATTTTGCGACAGAGGTCGGGGGGTGCTTTTTGTCAGGGAGTTTGCGGATGGCTGATGCGTTCCCGGTTTGACCGTCAGCGATGAGCTTTCAGTTGAAGCGGAACTGTAGGCCATTTTTTCAGTATCCCAAAAATTGATGGTGACCGAAGGCAGAGTCAGGTTGCCTGCGCTTGTCGGAATGAGGGCAAACACAAATGCTTTGGTTCCTTCGAGCAATCCATTAACCGTTTTTTCTTCGAGGACCGGCTGGTCTTTATATATTTTGAATTGCCCTGGCATCTCCTGCATATCAACCGTTGCCTCGGTCATGTCCGCATGGCCCTTAAGGGTCAGAATCCAGGTCGCCGTATCACCCGTAGTCAAAATATTTTGTTTGAGTTCCGAGTGAATGGAAACAGGCCCAACCAGATTGTTAAAACCTGTGGGTTGATTCTCTTCGGGAAATGGAAGGACCGTTATCTCAATGGGCCGGGTGCGAATGATTTTACGTTCAAAGTTTGCGCCATCAGAGAAAAATGGATTATCAAACATTCCATTGGGGAGATGACCCGACCCGAAGGAGCGGCGCGACTCATGGCCTCGTTTGAGGACATCCATTTGAAAATTGGCTCCAGGGATTTTAAGAACGCCAGCTTGCAGGGGAAACAGGGCGTAATAAATTTCTGAAACATAGTAACGAGCTCCGTTGATAATTTTACCGGTCTCTGTAGGTTGTCCCAGCGGCACTCGGCGAAAATGCTCAAGCGGTGCGTCCAGGGAAAGATTGCGCACCTGCACCTTACGGTAAAAACGATACGTCAGAGTGATCTGCTCCTGCAGGTAGGCCGTTGTTTTGGAGACA
Organism: Nitrospinaceae bacterium; assembly: GCA_029261535.1. Classification (GTDB taxonomy): domain Bacteria; phylum Nitrospinota; class Nitrospinia; order Nitrospinales; family Nitrospinaceae; genus Nitronauta. Next base: position 24,114 of record JAJDBF010000010.1, read on the forward strand.
ATGACTTCCGCGAAAATATCTTTTTCTCCATCGGGCAGAGTGGAGGAGGGTGGATTGACTTCTACAGTGAGCGAGGGCGACACATAGCTTTTACCTTCCCGTATCAAGCGAACCCCGCCGATGACGAATGTGCCTTCATTATTCGGGAACAATAAGTAGCGGAACGTGACAGAGGAATTCATGACTCCGTTAATGATTTGCACGGAGGAGGAACTGCCTTGAAATTCAATTTTAAAATCAGGAAGAGGGGGTAGGGTGGGCTCTGCTGATTCTCGCACACCATTTACTTTCACCGAGAGGGTCAGAGCGTCCTCCAGAGTTAGGTGGGTCCTGTCTATAGTTGTGGAGATGTTGACGGAAGCCAATGCCGGGGAGGCTAAAGACAAAATTCCTAGCAGGGCCAGCAAGAGGAGCGGATAAAAATATTTTGCGGTGCGCTTCACCAGTCCTTGCCACCCTCAACAAACAGGTCCTTCATTTTCCCCTGAAGCTGGCGTCGGCTTATTTTTTTGAGGTCTTCATTCAGGGAGTTTAACCAGCGGTCGGCTTCCGCCTTGTTCATTGAAGTGATTTCATGCACCGCTTTTGCCATTTGTTGTTTCTTCGTGGCATCTCCATCTGCAGGCTGGTTATCTTCAGAAGTTTTTTTATCTCCTTCGGGCGTTTCCTGTTTGGTCTCGGTTTCGTTGGTTTGATCCGGGGCAGCGGCGTCCGGGTTTGATGAATCCTCTGGCTCTTTCGGATCGCCATCGGAATGCTCTGAATCATCTGGTGGGGAAGGGTTGAGTCCGCCTCGGCTGGGTTGCTGCTCTTTGTTCTTGTCGCCAGGGACAGGCGCACCGGATTGCTTTGCACGCTTCTGTTGTTTCCGGGCGTATTCAAGATTGAATTTTGAATCAACGTCTGTCGGATCCAGCTCCAGTGCTTTTTTGTAAAATTTGATCGCACGATCAACGTCTCCCATACGGTAGTAGGCGTTGCCGCGGTTATAGAGTGTCTTTTGTTTCATTGCAGAATCATTGAAGGCGGATTCTGCCGCCGTCAGAGTTTTCACGGCATTTTTATAATCCCCCAACTTGTAGTGGGTGTTGGCAAGGTTATAAAGTACGTCGGCATTTTCAGGATCGGACAACCGTGCCGCTTCAAAACTTTTCAGCGCACTCGTATAGTCTTCATGGTTGTAAAGATCGATTCCATCCTCCGCCTCCGTATTGAAAGTCCCCGCATGAACGGGAGCCGACAGGACAGAAAGCAGGGCGATGCCCAGCAGAAATTTCGCGGATAAAGGATTGGCTGACATGGTGACCGTCGATGCGCCCTAACGGCGATCTCCCATGATCCTGAGCAGGTGCAGGAACAGATTGATGAAGTCAAGGTAGAGGGTCAGTGCGCCGATGATGGCTTCCTTGGTGTCCTCTTCGGTACCTTCATTTCCCAGAATATTCATGCGCTTGATCTTTTGTGTGTCGTACACGGTGAGCCCGGCAAAAATCAGGACCCCGATGTAATTCAGGGCGCTGTCGAAGACGGCACTGGCGAAGAACATATTGGCAAAACGCGACAGGATCAAGCCGATCAATCCCATGAACAAGAACTGGCCCATGCCACTCAAATCTTTTTTGGTGACGTAACCGTAGAGGCTGAGTGACCCGAACATACCGGCTGTGACAAAAAAGGTGATGGCAATGGATGCGCTGGTGTAGACCAGAAAAATAAATGAAAAGGTCACTCCGGTCAGCCCGGCATATAGCATAAAAACCCCGGTGGCCTGGCTTGCCGACATTTTCTGAACCCAGCCGGAAAGATAAATCACCAGTCCAATTTGCACGACCATTAGAATAATTGGAACAGCTTTGTTGCTGAACACCAGGGCCGTGAGGGTTTCACTGCTGGAAATATAAAATGCCATGATACCGGTGAGGGCAAGGCCTGCTCCCATCCAGTTATAAACGCGAACCATGAACCGTTGCTGTTCAGCGGCGATAGCATCGGCACTCATAGAATGTGAAATGTTTTGCATTTTGGTCTCCTTTAAGAGGATCATCTATTTTTTCTTCCGATCGCGATGTCCTCTATAGAAAGGAAGCGTGTGATCTGCCGAAAAGATTGTTTTTGAATTGTGATTTGATTTTGAGAAATAGTTAAGGCACTACTAGTTCACTAGTTTACCAATAAAACGACCCGCAGGTGCAATCAAGTTTTAAACTGTTTTCCAGGCCGACATATACTATCGCTCCCGGATACCACGCTCGACCATGAGAAATAACAGCCCGAGGGCGAGGAACCATTGAAATTGTTCCTGCCATATCCTGCGGCGGTTGGTTTTGAGGTTTTTCCGTTGTACCCGTTGCTTGATGTCCTCAAGATAAATTTTTTCAAGATCAAGGTCGCCGGTGACGGAGCGGACAAAACTGCCGCCGGTTTCTTCTGCAATTTGTTTCAGGAGAGCCTCGTTCAAGCGAGACATCACAATATTTCCGCCAGCGTCCTTTTTGAATCCTCCACCAGAGGCCGGGTCCGGAACGGGAACAGCCTCTTCACTGCCAATGCCAATCACAAAAATTTTCACGCCTTCTTCTCGGGCCTCGCGTGCGGCAGTGAGGGCCATGCCGCTGTGATCTTCACCGTCGGTGATCAATATGAGTGCTTTCGATTTTTTCTCTTTTTTACTAAAGGCTTGAATTGAAGTACGGATGGCATGACCGAGGGCGGTGCCCTGTACCGGAATCAAGTCGACATCAAGTGCTGAAAGAAAAATCTCCGCCGCTGGGTAATCGAGAGTCAACGGGCATTGCACAAAGCTGGTTCCTGCAAAGGCGACCAGTCCAATGCGATCACCATTCAGTAAATGGATCAGGTCGGTGACCTTGTGCCTGGCACGCTCAAGCCTGCTGGGTTTAATGTCCTCAGCCAGCATGCTGGTAGAAACATCAAGGGCCACTATGATGTCTGCTCCACGTTGATGCATTTGCTCCAAGTGAAATCCCCAGCGCGGTTGAGCCATCGCCCCGGTGAGGTGAATCCAGGCGGTGATCCACCACAAGGCGCGGGAACGATGATGCGTCAGGCCGCGCCGGGAGACCAGTTTTTGAAACAGCGGCCAGTCGGCAAATTGACTTGCCAGCTGTTGTCTCCTTTGTCCGGCCCACCGGATAAAATAATAAAGAATCACAGCGAGCCATAACAGGTGCAGGAATTCGGGTTGCGAAAAATTCATCAGGGAATCCTCACCAGAACAAGGTTCACTAGTAAGGATTCGAGTAGCAGGAGCACCATCGCCGGGATCAGGAAATAAGGATATAACTCATTGAATTCGGAGTGATCGATCCAGCGTACCTCGGAGGTTTCCAGCTCATCAATGGTGGCGTAAATTTGTTTGAGAGAGTCGGCATCGGTGGCTTTGAAAAACTGACCTCCTGTGATCTCGGCGATCTGGCGCAAGGTGGTTTCATCGAGATAAGCCCTGGTCATCATGGATCGTGGGCCGAAGGGTGTGTCGACCGCGAAGGGGGCATTGCCGGTGGTGCCCATGCCGATCGTATAAATTTTTATCCCGTAAATTTTCGAGACTTCCGCCGCCTGCGCCGGTGTGATGTCTCCGGCATTGTTGCGGCCATCGGTCAGCAGAACGATCACTTTTGATTTGGAGGTCAGATCCTTCATCCGCTTGACCGAGATGCCGATGGCGGACCCAATCGCGGTGGCATCTCCGGCTATCCCAATGCTGAGTTTATCGAGAAACCCATGCAGAATACTATGGTCCAGTGTGAGTGGACATTGAGTGAACGCCTCGGCACCAAATACCACCATCCCCATACGGTCGAACTCGCGCCCATCTATAAAGCGGGACACCACGCCTTTGACCGCGGTCAAGCGATCAATCGGTTCCCCGTGCCGCTCAAAATCCATGGCACGCATACTTCCTGAAGTGTCGATGGCAAGAATAATATCGACACCGGCGGATAGGATTTCGGTGCTTTTGCGTCCTTCCTGTGGTCGTGCTAAAGCGGTTACCAAAAGGAGGATAGCTAAACAACGTAGCAGAAGGGGGACCGCTGTGATAACTGCCGTACTGCGTGAGCGCAGGGACAAAAGGTCGGCAATGCTGGAAAACTGGAGGCGTGCCTGGCGTTTGCTCGAACTGTAGAATAAAACCAGCGGGATCAAAAGCAGTAGGGTAAATAACCAGGGGTCCTGAAATTGGAAGTAGGTCATGCGGTCGGGTGAATCGCTTCCTGCCCGGTTGATACTTCCGGCTTTTCTGCCGGGGCAGTTTGCCGGATAAAACTGCGGGCCGATTTCATCAGCCGAATGGCAGTGTCCGGGTCAACCTGAAGTTTGGCGAATTTGACCAGGTCTGTTTCGGTCAATATCCGACAGGCTTCTTCACGTTGTTTATTATCTAGTTGCGGCTGGTCACTGAGAGCACGCCCGATTTCTTCGGTGGTCCAGTCCAGTGCCGGAAATAAATAACGACAGCCGAGATAGCGTCGGAATATTTCCGAAAACTCAAAGTGGAGTTGCCGAATCTGTTGACGCGTGTGATAACCCTTTTCATACAAACGATCCAGTTCTCTGAGGGCCATTTCATGTGGCGGCAAGGCAGGCACTTGATGCACAACCGGCTGAACCATGTTTCGTTTCACCCACCAACTTGCGGCATACCCAATGAGACAGGACAATGCGATAAAGGCGAGGGCAGGCGGGATATAGTTTTTCCAGGGCCAGGCGGAACCGACAATGGGTTTTATATTGCGGATGTCGCGTGGCTCGCCTTCAACAAATAAAACGGAACGGATGGTCACCAATGTATCCGGGCCTTTGGTTTCACCGGAATCAAATTCTCCAATGACATTGGGTTCTGAGTTTTTAAATTTAAGGACAGGACTCGAAAGGGTGTGTGACCCAACCCGATCCGCCCGTAGCCGGTACCAGAACTCTTGTGTCAATTTACCATCGGCACGGATCGCAGGGGATGAGCCCTGGTCGACCAACTCGAACCCGACAAAATCACGGGAATGGGAAGGCGGGGTAAGGTTTATTTTCTCCGGGTAAGTGAGGGTGACCGAATAGGTTGCAAGATCACCCACCGTCAATTCCACTGGAGAAATATTAGTCTTTACCGAAATGGCGGATGTTGTTGAAGGGTCGGCAGAGACGGCAGGGCTTGTCACCGCCAGCCACTTCAAAAGAAAAATGATGCCGAGTGGAATTGGAAATATTTTTGCGCGTGGTAAATTCATTTGTTGGGAGGCGATTGCAAACGGGTCAGGCAATGGTCAATATGTGATGTGAGTTCACCAGCCCAGGGTGCCTTGGCGAAGGCCACTTGAGACTGAAACAAGTAAACCAGTCCCTCGGAGCAGTTGTCCAGTTCAAGATATATTTTTCCTGCATCAAAAGAAACGCGGGCGCGAGTTTCCCGTCCGATACCGGGTTGGCTTAAAAATTTTTCATACTGCCCAATAGCCTGTTCGTGAAGACCAGCTTCATATAGCCTCTTGGCAACAGTGAGTGTCGCGTCAGCCTGCAAGTCTTTGTCTTTTGCTGGCTCCAATAATTTATTCACCAGTAGGGTCCCAAAAACTCCGAAAATCAGGACGGTGAAAACACTGAATAAAATGATGCCTCTTTTCAGTCCAGGGCTTATACCCTCTGATGATGGCGACTCGTCCGTTACTTTTGCCTCGGAACCAAGGGGCGGCAGTACCGGATCGCTGGTGGCCTTTCCCGAAGGTGAGGATGGCGTATCTGTTGTCGCGGTTTCTTTTTGCGTCAATGTTTTTTTTCTCGCAGTTTGAAGTATTGGATGATCGGATTGATAAGAGAGCCATCAGTTCGAATTTGAATAGTGTCGATACCCATAGCTCGCAGTTTTCGTTTTCGATTTTGAAATGCCGTCTCTTTCATTTTTTCGTAGCGCAAGCGCAATGCCCGGTCGTTGGTATTGACCAGCACCGTTTCTCCGGTTTCGGCATCTTCCAAGTGTACCAGCCCCACCGGGGGCAGGGCTAATTCTCTGGGGTCGATGATATCAATCGCCACCAGATCATGCCTCTGTCGGGCAAGTTTTAGGGTGGTGTCGTAATCCTCCGCCTGAAAATCCGAAATCAGAAATGCGATGCTTTTCTTTTTTTGGACGCGAAGCAGGTATTCAAGTGGCAGGGTGATGTCCGTCTGTCGCCCTTCCGGTTGGAAGTTGAGGATGGTGCGAATCAATCGCCAGATATGCGAGCGGCCCTTTTGCGGGACGATAAATTGTTCAATCTTATCCGAAAAAACAATCATGCCGACTTTGTCATTATTCTTTATCGCCGCGTAAGCAAGGATCGATGCCACTTCCGCCGCCACCTCGTTTTTTCTTTTCCGGTGCGATCCAAATTGCCCCGAGGAACTGACATCGACCATCAGCATCATGGTCATCTCCCGCTCCTCGCGGAATTCTTTCACATAAGGATGCCCCATGCGGGCGGTGACATTCCATTCGATGAGGCGGATATCATCGCCCGGCTCGTATTCACGCACCTCACGAAACTCCATACCCTGGCCTTTAAAAGCCGAAACATATTCACCAGCCATCATGTGATTGACCAGGTGATTGGTTTTCACCTGGATTTCCTTGATGGTCTGGATCAACTCCGGCGACAACTGCCGCTCGACATTTGGGTCCGGGGCATTCGGGATGGGTGCCAGAGGATTCTGAAAAATTGATTTGAAGGATTTCCACATGAGAGACAATCTAGGGGACTTCTACCGTGTCAAAAATTTGTTTGAGCAAATCATCGGAAGTCAGGTTCTCGGCCTCGGCTTCATAAGACAAAATAAGACGATGCCTGAGGACATCGAGCGCGATGGATTTTATATCTTGAGGAACGACATAACCGCGCGTCTGCATGAAGGCATAAGCCTTGGCAACACGGTTCAGAAAAATCGAAGCACGCGGTGATGCTCCGTACTGAATAAGCGGTGCCAACGATTTCAATCCATGTTCCGCCGGGTTGCGCGTCGCTGTCACGAGATTGACAATATAATCCTGTAAATTTTCGTCAATATAAACCGCGTCAATCACCTCACGCGCCCTCACGATTTGCGCCGGATCAACCACTGCCTGGATTTGAGGTTTATGGTTGGAAGAATTGCCCATCCTTTGCAGAATTTTCTTTTCCTCTTCTTTTGTGGGGTAGCCGATTTTAAGCTTGAACATGAAGCGATCCACCTGCGCTTCCGGAAGCGGGTAAGTGCCTTCCTGATCGATAGGATTCTGAGTCGCCAGCACCATAAACGGTGAATTCAGTTTAAAGGTCTCACCACCGATGGTGATTTGCCGTTCCTCCATAGCCTCCAACAGGGCACTTTGAACCTTGGCCGGGGCGCGGTTGATTTCATCCGCCAAAACGATATTGGCAAACACCGGCCCCTTTTTCACGATGAACTCTTCTGTCCGTGGCTGGTATATCTGGGTGCCGATTAAATCTGCCGGGAGCAAATCCGGCGTAAACTGGATGCGTTTAAAAGATGCGTGGATAGTCTCGGCCAGGGTCTTCACGGCGGTCGTTTTAGCGAGTCCGGGTACACCTTCGACCAGAACGTGTTCCCCCGTGAGCATGCTGAGGACCAGACGCTCGACCAGATACTTCTGACCGACCACCACACGCTCCATTTCATGAAATATTTCCTGTATGAATCCGCTTTGCTCGCGGACCCGCTGTGTGAGAATCTCAATTTCCTGGGTCATTTTAATTGTCTCGAAATTAACGATAAGGGCTGAATCGGCCCTTCGAGTTTATTGGTGTGAAAATTAAACCTTTACAAAATACGACTATTTCCTAAAATACACCAGTCAAACACCACAATTTCCTTTCCACAGGGCCTCTGATATTTTGTAAACTTAATTATCGGCAGGTAAACGGCCTTGTATAGTCTGGATATCCCTGAGCCCGTTGGGCCAAACTGCCGGAAGCGATTTCTTGGAAACGCACTCAACTTTAGAAAGACATTTATCATCATGACAGAAGCCAGCACCGAAACCATTATTGAGCAGTCACTGAATATTGAAAATCAGGAACTGGATTTACGCGAAAAAGAAATCGACGATGCCACCCTCAGCGAAATTCTCAAGAGCGACAAGCTGAAAGGGGTCACGGCGTTATTCCTGGAGTTTAATGATATCGGCGATGAGGGGGTTCACGCTCTGGTTGACAGTGAGCACGCCCAACATATCACGGTACTCAATCTGTTCAAAAATGAAGTCACTGATTCGGGTGTCAAAACGATAGCCGGGTCGAAAAAATTTCTGGACCTTTCCGAACTTGTGATGAGCGACAATCAGGTCACGGCGGAGGGAGCCAAAGCCATCGCTGAATCTCCCATCATGGGCAACCTCGTGTCTCTTTGGTTGGGGGACGCGCTGGAAGATGAAGGGGTTCGTTATATTGCTGAATCAGAAATACTGACCCGTCTGAACCTGTTATCGCTGTATCGCAATAATATTTCCAGCGCGGGTGCCAAAACTATTGCCAACTCCAAGAACCTGTCAAAACTGACCGAGCTCAACCTGAACTGGAATTATATTGAGACGGACGGTGCCATCGCATTGGCCAATTCAGAGACTCTGCAAAATCTCGAACAGTTGACGATGACCTACAACCCGATTCGGAATGGCGGGGCGACAGCCTTGGCCAATTCAGAGATTTTACAGAATCTGACCTTACTTGATTTATACGAATGCGGCATCACCGATGAGGGAGCCAAAGCTCTGGCTAATTCTCCCTACCTGAAAAACCTTGAGTCACTGGTTTTGATCCACAACGATATCAGTCAGGAAGCTCAGGAGATGATTCTAAATTCGGAGCACCTCCCCAAATTGAAGCAGGCGGTCTTTCAAATGGGTGGTGTCCAGGAATAACACCCATTCCACTTTCCTGATCTGATTGTCTTTCATGCCACCCTCATAGCAGTTATTATATTGAGTCCGCTCGCGAGACGGGCAAAATCTTATTAGCCTCTACCCTCCCACGCGAAATGTTTACTGGTGCAAAACCTGACCTGATGGATATTTGCCCGCTTTCCAGCGATAGTATTTACGTCGTTGGCAAGGATGGGGTTCCCCAGCATTGGGACGGCGAGGACTGGACACCGGTCCGCACCAGCAATACCAATCCGCTGATGGGCATCTGGGCATCTGGAGAGGATAATATATATGCCGTCGGAATTGGCGGGGTCGTTCTCCATTACAACGGTAAGGAATGGACTCAGGTCGATACCGGCAATTATGACTCGTTGAATTCAGTTTATGGATTTGGCCCCGATCAATTGTTCATCTTTGGGGTGGGTGGACGGGTGTTGTTTTGGAACGGTAAGAGCTGGGAATACCGCGAGCCAAACACTATTCACGACTTGTTCGGCTTCTGGGGCGAAGATATCAACCGCATGCACGCCGTTGGCGGCGAAGGCATCTACCGGTTTTACGATGGCAAGGAGTTCAAGCGCAAGGAAGAGCTGACCGAGGAGACTGTCTCCCTTTACGGAGTGTGGGGGGCCAGTAGTAACAGCGTCTACACCGTCGGCTCTTACGGGACCATCCTTCATTTCGATGGCGAAGAATGGCAGAAAATGGAATCCGGTACCGAAGAATATTTGCTGAGTATCTGGGGCACCGCCGATGACAACATCTGGGTGGTGGGTGATGAGGCAACGCTCCTGCATTTTGATGGAAAGCAATGGAATCGCGCCGATCCTGGCACCGATCAGTACCTGGCAAAAATCCATGGGCTCACAAAAGAGCACATCTACATTTGTGGTGAAAACGGTACCGTGTTGCGGTGGGACGGTACCCAATGGAACGATATGTCCCTGCCGGATCAATATTAATTCCTGGCAAAACAAGGCGAAAAACTGATGGCCAACCTGACTGAAAGTAATCTGCTCTCCATTTTTGGATTTGCCAGCGATGATGTGTTCATCGGCGGTGCCGAAGGTTGTGTCCTGCATTTCAATGGCAAGGACTGGACCACAATGGACACGGGAGGACGCTGGACGATCAAGGATATGTGGGGCCATGATCGGGAGAACCTTTACGCCGTCTGCACCGATGGCAAAATTCTGCATTTCAATGGCACGGAATGGAAAATGATCGAGAGCGAAAATTTTCCTCCCATGCAAGGCATCTGGGGGTTGGGGCCGGATGAAATCTACGCCGTCTGCCGCCTCGGGAAAATTTCACGTTTCAATGGCACGGAATGGAAGTTCATGAGTTCTGGCACCAACAACGATGTTGCCAGCATCTGGGGTTGTGCAGAAGCCACCTATGCCGTGGGTGTCGATGGACTGGTGCTGAAACTGGAAGGCGATACTTGGAAGCGACTGACCTATAACTCGAACGAAGAGTTGTACGGCATTTATGGGTTTGGCCCGGAAAATATTTATTTTTGTGGATCGGATGGCGTGATCGTCCACTTTAATGGCGCTGAGTTTAAAGAAATGCCCACCCGCACCATGGAATTCTTCCTTGATATCTGGGGGCCCAATGAAGACATGGTCTTCGCGGTGGGTGACCTCGGCATGATTATGTATCTGGATGGCGATCAATGGACCCGCATCGAATCGAATACCGAGGAATACCTCACCGCTATCTGGGGAACGTCGGAAGATGATATTTATGCCGCCGGGGATCTGGGCCTTATCCTGCACTGGGACGGCGAAGACTGGAAACAAATCACAGCCTGATCCTGCCGTCCCCACCGGCCCCTTAACGCCGGGAAATCCTTGCCCTTCAACCTCCCTTCATGCTATGCTGTGTAGCTTAAACCCTTGATTTAACGGTCATTTATAGGGACCTCCCAAGGTTGTACCCGGCCTTCGGAGGCTTTTTTTAATTTTTACGATGAAGGATGCCGATCCTTCCTTTTGTGCTGTCATGCTGTTCCCTACATTAGACGAATTCAAGGAAAAAGCCCGGCACGGGAATTTGATCCCTGTTTGCAAAGAGATCATTGCCGATCTTGATACACCTGTGTCCGCTTACTTGAAAATCGGGCATGGGCCTTATTCCTTCCTGCTCGAAAGTATAGAAGGCGGCGAAAAGTGGGCACGCTACTGCTTCCTCGGCTGTAACCCTTCAACAGTTGTCCGTACAAAAGGCAACACGGTGACCATCGAGTCCGGTGGCAAAACTGAAACGCGCACTCTTGAAGGGGAATCACCCCTGTCGGCATTACGCAATATTTTGAAGGAATACGAACCTGTTGTAGACGACAGGTTGCCCCGTTTTTTTGGTGGAGCTGTCGGATTCATCAGCTATGACATGGTGCGTTATTTTGAGGATTTACCGGATGCCACAGAGAATGATTTGGATTTGCCGGACTCGCTGTTTGTTATCACCGACACCCTTTTGATATTCGATAATGTTTCCCACACCATCAAGATTGTCTCCAACGCCCATACGGATGAGGGGGAAGTTGAGGATGTGTACCGGGAAACCCTCGAAAAAATAGAGAAACTGGAGCAGTTACTTCGCCAACCAACTCCGGAAATAAAAATGGCACCGGCGACCAACGCTCCGGCAACCTTTGAATCCAATTTCGAAAAAACTGATTTTTTGAAAGCGGTCGACCGGATCAAAGAATACATCACCGAGGGTGATGCCATTCAGGTGGTGCTGGCGCAACGCTTGAAATTCAACATCAGTCAGGACCCGTTCACTGTTTATCGCGCTTTGCGGACGATCAATCCATCGCCGTATATGTACTATCTTAATTTTGGCGATGTGCAAATTGTCGGTTCATCGCCCGAGGTGCTGGTGCGCCTTGAAAATGGCCAGGTGGAAGTGAGACCCATTGCGGGAACCCGACCACGGGGTAAGGATGAAGCGGAGGATGTCAGCCTCGCTGAAGAATTATTACAGGATGAAAAGGAAATTGCAGAGCACATCATGCTGGTGGACCTCGGACGCAATGACCTCGGTCGCGTTTCCAAGACACATAGTGTGAACGTCAATGAACAATTTACTGTTGAACGCTATTCCCATGTGATGCACATCGTATCGAATGTCCGCGGACAATTAAGCGACGGACTCGATAGTTTTGATGTGCTTGAAGCCACTTTCCCGGCGGGAACGCTCAGTGGCGCTCCTAAAATACGCGCGATGGAAATCATTGACGAACTGGAGCCGACGCGACGCGGCGTGTATGGGGGAGCGGTCGGTTATATCAGTTTCAACGGCAACATGGACACCGCCATCGCGATCCGTACCCTTGTCATAAAAGGCAGAACCGCCTACCTCGGCGTGGGGGCTGGCATTGTCGCAGACTCCGTTCCCGAAAAAGAGTTTGAAGAAACCATGAACAAGGGCAAGGCCCTGCTCAAGGCCATAGAGCTTGCTGAAAAGGGGCTTCAGCCATGATCCTCATGCTCGACAACTATGACTCCTTCACCTACAACCTGGTGCAGTATCTTGGGGAACTGGGTGCGGACATGCAGGTGTTTCGCAATGACAAGGTCACACTTGAGGAAATTCAGAAAATGAAACCCGAAAAAATTGTGATTTCTCCGGGACCCTGCACTCCGGAAAAAGCGGGACTCTCAGTCGATGTGGTGAAACAGTTTGCAGGCAAAGTGCCGATCCTTGGTGTATGCCTGGGGCACCAATCGGTGGCCTCCGCTTTCGGCGGTGAAATAATCAAAGCCTCGCGCATCATGCACGGAAAAACTTCAATGATTCACCATGATGATAAAACCATCTTCAAAGGATTGCCTCAACCCTTTCAGGCAACGCGCTATCACTCCCTGGTGGTGAAACGTGAAACTCTGCCCGATTGTTTTGAGGTGTCAGCCTGGACCGAACAGGATGAAATCATGGGCATCCGGCATAAAACACTGGCAGTAGAAGGTGTGCAGTTTCATCCAGAATCTATCCTGACCTTGCAGGGCAAAGACCTGTTAAAAAATTTTCTGGTGGGAGCCTGAGCGAAAATCACCATGAAAGCTTTATTACAAAAAGTAGTCGAAGGGCAGGACCTTTCGGAAGAAGAAATGAGGGTGGCGATGACCGGCATCATGGAAGGCACCGTGTCCCCGACAATTGTCGGAGCCTTTCTCACGGCTCTCAGGATGAAAGGGGAAACGGTTTCAGAAATCCTGGGGGCGGCGCGTGTTCTGCGCGACAAATCCGAAAAAATCGCTTGCCCAGAATCACCTGCGGTCGATACCTGCGGTACCGGCGGCGATGGAGCCGATACATTTAATATTTCGACCACGTCTGCTTTTGTGGTGGCCGGTGCCGGGGTGCGTGTCGCCAAACACGGCAACCGCGCCGTGTCCAGCAAAGCGGGTAGTGCCGATGTTTTGTCAGCCCTCGGAGTCAAGCTCGACATCGATCGTTCGCGTGTGGAACAATGCCTCCGGGAAATCGGCATTGGTTTTTTGTTCGCACCATCATTTCATCCAGCGATGAAACATGCGGCCCCCATTCGTAAAGAACTTGGATTGAGAACTGTCTTCAATTTATTAGGGCCACTCACCAATCCGGCAGGGGTCCCGGCCCAGGTCATTGGTGTTTACGATGACAAATGGCGCGAGTCCATTGCCAATGTGCTGAAAGGTTTAGGCTGTGAGCGCGCCATGGTGGTGCATGGTGAAGATGGCCTGGATGAAATCACACTGGCGGCTGATACCAGGGTGTCGGAATTAAAGGGCGGGAATATTTCCGAAGGGGTTATTGATCCAACTGAATTTGGATTTACCTACTGTTGCGAAGAGGATCTGGCAGGAGGGGATGCCGAGGCGAATGCAAAAATCCTGCGGGAAATTCTGGACGGTTCCGGTGGACCGCCACGGGATGTTATTCTGCTCAATGCAGGTGCGGCCATTTACACCAGCGGTGCTGTAGAATCCCTGGAAGATGGCATTGCCAGCGCAAGGCAGTCCCTCAACTCCGGTTCAGCAAGACAAAAACTCAAAGATTTATGTCGACTGACCAATGCAGATAAGTGAAGAGTGATGGCTAATATTCTCGATAAAATTTTTGCCGACAAAAAGGAGGAACTGGTAGGAACACAATCCAGTCGCCCTTTGTCTGAATTGAAAACCCGGATAAAAAGTCGGCACAAGCCCAAGCCAGTTATCCCGGCGTTACGCGATGGTAAAGGCTCGCGCATCATAGCCGAGATCAAACGGCGCACGCCTTTCAAGGGTGAGCTTGTCGAAAACTTCGATGCTGAGGCGATAGCCCGCGACTATGCGGATCACGGTGCGGCGGCTATTTCGATCCTGACGGAGTCCATTCATTTTGGAGGTGACCTTGATTATCTGGATCGCATTTCATTTGAGGTGTCGATTCCCATCATCCGCAAGGATTTTATTTTCGCGGAGTATCAGGTTTATGAAGCCCGCGCCTTTGGGGCCGATTTTTTTCTGTTGATTGCCACCTCGCTGGATAAAAATCAATTGTGCGATTTGAAAGCTCTGGGTGCGGAACTTGGAATGCCTGCATTGATAGAAACTCATGATGAAGCCGACCTTGAAAAAGCATTTTATGCAGAATCAGATTTAATTGGAATCAACAATCGTGATCTGACTTCCGGCAAGACGGACTTGAATATTACCCGGCGTTTGCTCAAAATGGTAAAAGCTACAGGCGACCCGACCCTTGTTTGCGAAAGTGGGATCAAGGGACGCGAAGAAATCGAAGAATTCGAGAGGGCAGGGGTGCATTCGTTTTTGATCGGCGAGACACTCATGCGAGCCGAATCTATTCCGGACAAATTGTGCGAGTTATTGGGCCATGAAAAAACCGCATAGGGTAAAGGTCAAGGTTTGCGGGATGACCTGTGTTGATGACGCGCTGGCGGCAGTGGAACTGGGCGCGGATGCTGTTGGCTTCATCTTTTATAAAAAGAGTCCACGCGCCGTGACGATCATTCAGGCAAAAAAGATTGTTAAGGAGTTGCCTCCGTTTGTTCATCGTGTTGGCGTGTTCGTCAATGAAAGCGTTGAACGTGTAAATGAAATTAAAGCTAAACTGGGGTTGGATGTTGCTCAGTTGCACGGTGATGAATCGCCCGCCATGTGCAGGAAAATAAAATCACGTGTCCTGAAAGCCATTCGGGTGAGCGACCGCTCTTCACTGTCTGATTTGGCCCGCTATAAAGTTGATGGATTTTTACTGGATGCGTTTCATCCCGGAGTCTACGGCGGCACTGGTAAAGTGTTCGACTGGAAGTTGGCTAAGCAAGCCGGGAAGTTTGGCAGAGTCATTGTCGCGGGTGGATTGACCTCGGACAATGTAGTCACTGCCATTAACAAATCGAAGCCGTACGGAGTCGATGTCTGTTCGGGAGTAGAAAAATCTCCGGGCGTTAAGGACATTAGAAAATTGCGCGCATTTTTAAATGCAGTGCGCAGAGCCAATCAGGAGTAAGTAATGGCAACACCCATTTTACCGGATATACGAGGTCATTTTGGCCAGTTCGGCGGCAAATACGTTATCGAAACTCTTATGCCTGCGTTGGAAGAGCTGGAAATTTTATACGATGAGGCTGTCAAAGACCCGGAGTTTATCAAGGAACTTGAATATTACCTGCGGCAGTATGTCGGCAGACCCTCGCCTTTGTATTTTGCGAAAAGCCTGACTGAGCAATTGGGCGGTGCCAAGATTTACCTGAAGCGGGAAGATCTCAACCACACTGGGGCGCATAAAATAAACAATACCATTGGCTCGGCCCTGCTCACCCTTCGCATGGGAAAGAAACGGGTGATAGCAGAAACCGGTGCCGGTCAGCATGGTGTGGCCAGTGCCACGGCGGCGGCATTGTTTGGTCTGGAGTGCGACGTGTTCATGGGCGAAGAAGACATGAAACGGCAAGCTCTGAATGTTTTTCGGATGGAATTGCTCGGTGCTCGTGTGATCCCGGTAACTTCTGGAACGCGTACTTTAAAAGACGCGACCAGTGAGGCGATCCGCAACTGGATCACCACTGTGGAAAGCACTCACTATATAATCGGTTCGGTGGTCGGCCCGCATCCGTTTCCAAAAATTGTGCGCGATTTTCAACGCGTTATCGGCGATGAGGCACGCGAGCAGATTCAGGAGATTGAAGGACGTTTGCCCGATGTCTGCGTCGCCTGTGTTGGCGGCGGCAGTAATGCCATGGGATTATTCTATCCCTTTCGTGAAGATGAATCGGTGCGATTGATCGGAGTGGAAGCCGCTGGTCACGGTGTGGAAACAGACAAACACGGTGCCTCCCTGACTAAGGGGGATGTCGGAGTCCTGCACGGTATGAAAAGTTATCTACTCTATGATGAAGACGGACAAATCAAAGAAGCCCACTCGATATCTGCGGGACTTGACTATCCGGGTGTGGGTTGCGAACACAGTCATTACAAGGAGTCGGGCCGGGCAGACTATGTCGCCATCACCGACAAGCAGGCATTGGAAGGTTTGAAATTATTGTCGCGCACCGAGGGAATCATCCCTGCACTTGAATCGGCGCATGCCATTTCCTATCTGGAGCAGTTGGCTCCTGAAATGGGCAAAGATCAAATCATCGTTGTTTGTCTTTCCGGACGCGGTGATAAAGATGTGCAACAGGTCGCAGATCTATTGAAAACTGACACATGAAAATCAGGAAAACAGTGAGCCGAATAACAGAAACATTTGAACGATTAAAATCAGAGAATCAAAAAGCTCTGGTGGCGTTTATCACCGCCGGGGATCCGGATCTCCCGACCACACAGGAAATCTTTTCAGCCGTTGAAGAAGGTGGAGCCGATATCATTGAACTTGGCGTGCCTTTCTCTGATCCTCTGGCGGATGGTCCGGTGATTCAGGCTTCGGCGCAACGTGCGCTTAAATCAGGAACAACCCTTAAAAAAATTCTCACACTCGTTGGTGATATTCGAAAAAACTCTGAACTGCCGATTGTGTTGATGACCAGTTACAACCCGGTCTGGGTTTATGGTCCCAAGCAGTTTATTGAGGATGTAACCAACGCTGGAGTGGACGGAATGATTATCCCGGACCTGCCGCCGGAGGAAGCGGGAGAATTTGAAACCGATTCAAAAGCGAGCCATCTGGACTTGATCTATTTGCTGGCACCGACCAGTACAGCGAAACGAATATCCTGGATTGGCGGCAAGAGCCGGGGCTTCATCTACTATGTGTCATTGACCGGGACAACCGGTGTACGAACCGGATTGGCAGATGGTGTGAAAGAGAAAGTAAGTGCCATCAAAAAAGCCACTTCCCTGCCTGTTCTGATTGGTTTCGGCATATCCAGTCCGGACAACGCGAAACAAGCCTCAGCCATCAGCGATGGTGTCATCGTTGGCAGTGCTATTGTGCGACTTATAGAAAGTACTACCAATTCGCAAGACAGATTATGCAAGGTCAAAGAATTTGTCAGTCAAATGAAGCAGGCCTTGGCCTGATAGCGTTATTTAATGCCACAAAAAATATCAATCATCATTCCCGCCTTCAATGAAGAGTCATCCATAGGGCTTGTTCTCTCTGCCTTGCCCAAAGAAATCCTTCACGAAATAATCGTGGTCAACAATGCCTCGACAGACAACACAGTGGCTGTTGCGCGCGAGCATGGGGCACGAATTGTAGACGAATCGCGCCGTGGCTATGGCAGTGCCTGTCTAGCCGGAATCGCTCATTTGGATGATCCGGATATCGTGGTGTTTCTCGATGGGGATTTCAGTGACTACCCGGAAGAGATCATTAAATTACTTGAGCCCATTGAAGATGGGCAGGTCGACTTTGTTCTGGGCAGTCGAATGATCCTTGGTGAATCGAGGCAAGCCCTCCTGCCGCAGGCTCGTTATGGCAATCGATTGGCGGTTTTCCTGATCCGCCTGTTTTTCCGACAGCGTTATACCGATCTTGGCCCTTTTCGGGCGATCCGCTATGAGTCTCTGAAACGGCTGAAGATGCAGGATATCGACTTTGGCTGGACGGTCGAAATGCAGATCAAGGCCGTGCGGGAAAAACTCAGGATACTGGAAATCCCGGTCCGCTACCGCGAACGCGTGGGGATCTCCAAAATTACCGGGACGATTTCAGGGACGTTTCGAGCCGGGACAAAAATCATATACACCATAATTAAATATTTGCTAATCTAGGTTGGTTGGAATCAATCTGGAGACAAGCTGTGGTTACGACGCGCCAAGGAATATCGGGTCCATTGTTGATTTTATTTATCGGGCTCTTTTTATTTGGAATGGCAGGATATGCCTCTGCCGTGGATGTTGTCAAACTGATCGACAGTCGTCTCAGTTCCGATGGCAAAACGCTCGACCTTAGCGGTGCCCGCATTGGTCCCAAGGGCACAAAAATACTAGTGAACGATCCCCGGCTGGTGAATGTCACCACGTTGCTTCTTCAGGGCAACCGCATTCAATACAAGGGGATGAAAATCCTCGCCGAATCTCCACACTTGGCCCAATTGGAGCACCTGGACCTCTTCGGAAATTTTTTGGGTGATCGGGGTATTCAGGCACTCACTCGCTCACCTTATATCAAAAATCTTGTCACACTGAAATTGTGGAAAAACGAAGTGGGGGAGGACGGGGTGCGTCTATTGTCCGAGTCACAACACTTTTCCCAATTAAAAACACTTTTACTCAGCGACAACCTCATTACACCGGAGGGTATCCGCTACCTCACGCAGTCGAGGGGATTCGAGACTCTTGAGATACTGAGTTTGTTTCGCAACGAATTAGGCGATGAAGGGGCCACAGCTCTGGCCGAGGCAGAACATTTGAAGAGTGTGAGCAAGTTGTTTGTCGGACAAAATAATATAGGTGACGAGGGGGCTGTTGCCTTGATCAAGTCGGATAAATTCCCTAACCTGCAGGTGCTGGATATCAGTCAGAATTCACTCGGAGAAAAAACTCTGCGCGCGGTATTCAAATACAACCCTGATAGAAAACGACAAATAGTCACGCGTTGAAATGCCAAAACAAGTGAAGCACCTTACTCCATCCACTTCTGTTCAAAAAAGACCGATGCGTCGGCCCATGCACCTGACTTGCACTATCCTCACTTTGCTTTGCTTTTTTGTCGGAGCCGTATCTCAGGCGGAGGCGACGTCCTACCCCTATCCCGAAATAGGCGATGGAAAATCAGCTATCAAAGTACCGCTCACTCTCGTGGACGGTGTGGCGGTCGACAAGAACGGCAATGTGTATTTGTCTCACCGTTCACAAAATCGTATCCGGAAAATTGACCTCGATGGAATAATCACCACCATTGCCGGAAATGGTTCCGCCGGGTTTGCCGGTGATGGCGGACCGGCTCTAAAAGCGGCCCTAAATTTTCCCGCCGGACTCTGCATAGATTCCTCTGACAATCTATTTATTGCCGACAGAAACAACCACCGAATCCGCAAAGTTGACCCGCAGGGAATCATCACCACGGTTGCAGGCAACGGCACTCCTGAATGGACGGGTGATGGTGGATTCGCTGTCGAAGCTTCCCTGAATTTTCCGTCAGACATTGTCTGCAAAAACGGTGACGAACTGATATTTTCTGACCGTTCCAACAACCGTATTCGCAAGATTGATTCCAAGGGGATCATCACAACGATTGCTGGTATGGGACCGCCGGAGTTTGGAGGCGATTATGGTTTGGCAAAAAACGCTCACCTGAAGTATCCCTTTGGTATAGAGATGGACGATCAGGGTAATCTTTATATAGCAGACCGGGGCAACAACCGGATCCGCAAAGTACGCCCGGACAACACCATCATTACTGTCGCCGGTGACGGTAATCATTTTTTTTCTGGAGACTATGGGCCAGCCTCGCGCGCCAGCCTGGCCTATCCCACCGATGTGGTGATCGATGACGAGGGCAACCTTTACATTGCGGATCGCAATAACAATCGTATCCGCCGGGTCGATCCTCAGGGAATCATCACAACCTTGATGGGCATCGGCGAATATGAATACAACGGGGATAACGAAGTGGCCTCGGAGACGACCCTGCATTTGCCTTTCGTCTTGGCCATGGCACCGAACGATCGATTGATCGTCGTGGACCGATCCCATTTCAGGGTGCGTCAGGTCGATTTAAAAACTGGCAATGTCAAAACCATCGCCGGAAATGGCAAACCCTTGTTTAAAGGAGATGGCGGTCCCGGATTGGGTGCCAGTTTACGCTCACCCACCGGTATTGTGGTTGCGGGCGATGGCAATGTCATTTTTTCAGACAAGCAGAATCACCGCATTCGCCGGGTGGATACCAAGGGTTTTATCCACACGGTAGCCGGTACCGGCAAGCAGGGCAATGAAGGCGATGGTGGACCGGCGGAGCGGGCCACTTTATTTTTACCTGCTGAAATGGCGCGGGACAAAGTCGGCAACTTGTATGTTGTGTCGCCTGTCGGGCGCGGCTCCATCATCAGAAAGATCAGTCTGGACGGCAAAATCACCATGTTTGCCGGAATGGGAGGACATGGCAACAAGGGTGATGGAGGCAAAGCCCACGATGCCGCTTTTTCCATGCTAAAGGATATCACTCTCGACCCTGCCGGTAACATGTTTGTGGTGGATTACACCAACCGCAATATCCGCAAGATCACGCCTGACGGCACCATCTCGACCATTGCGCCTGAAGCGATCAATAACCTTCCCGATCCGGAAGTGCATATCAATGGAATTGCTGTGGATAAAACAGGGAATGTCTTTTTTTCTGATTCAGGAAGCAGTAAAATCCGTAAAATTTCGCCTGCTGGCAAGATCACCACATTTGCAGGGAACGGAGATTTTGAGGACTCCGGCGATGGTGGACCGGCCATTGACGCGGGTATCCGCTCACCCGGTGGGTTACTGTTTGGGCCCGAAGGTGATCTGTACGTGATTGAGGAGACATCTAATCGTATTAGAAAAATCAATAAAGAGGGTATCATTCAGGCGGTAGCAGGACGTGGTTTGCCTGGGTATTCCGGAGATGGGGGTAGGGCCGTGACTGCCCTGCTCAAGGCTCCCTATCGGATGGCATTCGATGATGCGGGTAATTTGTATTTCACTGATCGGGACAACAACCGCATTCGTAAAATTGATAAAAATGGAATCATCACTTCCATTGCCGGCAATGAAAATATAGGCTGGATGCAGGATGGACTTGAAGTTAGAATCACCGTACATAATTTTCCCTGAGTTTAAGGAGAGTTTTGCGTAACTCTAAAAGCAAAGTCCAAGGCGAGATTCTTCACTCTGCGGAGTTTATCCTGAACCTGTCGAAGGGCGTTGTTCAGAGTGACAGTTCGTTGATTTTATTTGTCACCCTGAGCTTGTCGAAGGGGGACTTCCATTTTTCAGTCCCTCAAAAAGTACTTATGCAAAGCCCTTCTTGATAAAAGACTTGAAGGTTGATACTAACTCCGATTTGCGGGAATTGTATTTTGTAAACTTTTTTAGTGGAAGGCAGTTGATGTCCAATAAATCACTTGAAGAAATGGCTGAAAAGGCCAAAATGGCCTCGTTAATATTGGCTGGAGTGAATGCCGATTTAAAAAATCAGGCCCTCTTGGCCATGGCCTCTGCGTTGGAAGCACATTCCAGTGAAATTCTGTCCGCCAACAGCCACGATCTCGAATTCGCTAAAAAGGAAAACCTGGCAGGCCCACTGCTCGCCCGGCTGGCTCTCAATGAAAATAAAGTGGCTGGCATGGCGCAGGGGATTCGCTCGGTGGCTGGTCTGCCGGACCCGGTGGGTGAATGTCAGATGGCCATGGAACTGGACGAGGGCCTGACGCTGACGCGAGTGAGCTGTCCGCTCGGTGTTATCGGGGCTATATTCGAATCGCGCCCGGATGCGGTACCGCAAATTTCTTCCCTCTGCCTGAAGTCCGGCAACGCCGTCATTTTAAAAGGCGGCACTGAAGCCCAACATTCAAACCGGATCATTGTCGAGCAGTTAAGAGAAGCCGTCAGTAAGGTTCCCGGTGTTCCGGTGGATGCCATTCAATTGATCGAAACACGGGAAGAGGTCGCCGAGATGCTCAAGCAGGACGAGTATATCAATCTGGTGGTGCCGCGTGGCAGTAACGCGTTTGTGCGTTATGTGCAGGACAACACAAGAATCCCGGTCCTCGGTCATTCTGAAGGCCTTTGTCATGTGTACATCGATGCTAAAGCCGACCCGGATAAGACTGTGGCCATTGTACTGGACTCCAAATTGCAATATCCGGCGGCCTGCAATGCGATGGAAACCTTGCTCATTCATTCCGAGGTGGCAACCCATCTGTTACCACGGCTGGTTGATGCCTTGCGGGAAAAGAATGTCGATCTCGTTGGATGCGCCCGCTCTTGCAGTCTTGTGCCAGGGTTGAACCGGGCCGACGATGCCGAATGGGATGCGGAGTATAACGATCTTAAGCTGGCGATCAAGCTGGTGGATTCCATGGATGATGCCATTGCCCATATCAATCGCCATGGATCGGGCCATACCGATACTATCATCACCGAGGACACGCCAGCGGCTGATCGTTTTATGAACGAAGTCGACTCGTCCAGCGTCATGCTGAATGCCTCGACACGGTTCGCTGATGGGTTTCGTTTTGGTTTGGGAGCAGAAATTGGTATCAGCACCAACAAAACGCACGCACGTGGGCCGGTTGGCCTTGAGGGCCTCGTCATTTACAAGTATAAGCTGAAAGGACAGGGGCAGACCGTGGCAGAGTACGCAAACTCTAATGGAAAATCCTTCACCCATAAAAAACTACCGCTTGTTCCAGGCGATGGGTGAGTATGGGTAGCAAGAATGAAGATCCTGAAGCCCCGTTAGATTCTCTGGAGTCATCAAATCCCTCATCTGCATCAACACTTGCCATCCATCTCGATACCTCTCGTTTTGATCTGAGCTTTAAATCCTGGGGCCTGTTCAGTGTGTTGTTTTTGGCGACTGTCTGGACCACCTGGGCGCAAGGCGGGCCGTGGTTCTCTTTCTGTCTGATCCTTATTTTGACCGCCCATGAATTTGGTCATTACTTCGCCTGTGTGAAAAATAACGTTGATGCCAGTCTGCCGAATTTTATTCCGGCTCCTACCATGTTTCTTGCCGGAACCTTCGGTGCATTTATCAGGATCAAAGAACCGATTCCCACTCGCAAAGCCCTGATGGAAATCGGGGCGGCCGGACCTCTTGCCGGATTTATCGTTGCCGTTCCGGTTCTGGTGCTTGGCGTTTCCTTGTCTGAAGTCCGGCCCGCTGTTGATGTTGGCGGCAACCACTCCTTTGGTCATTCCATACTGTCGATGGGGATCACGCAATTGCTTTTAGGATCGCCAGAGCAAGAGGGAATGATGTTATCGATTCATCCGGCGGCATTCGCCGGTTGGTTCGGTTTATTTTTTACAGCAATGAATCTTCTTCCCCTCGGACAACTCGATGGAGGCCATGTCATTTATTCCCTTTTCAAACCAAAGAGACATCTTCTTATTGGACGAATTTCTTTTCTCGGGTTAGGTGCGCTTGGGTTTATATGGGTGGGATGGTGGATTTTTGCCGGGATGGTTCTGCTGATGGGGCTCCGTCACCCACCTCTTATCTATGAAAATGATGCCCTTGAGCCCCTCCATAAGTGGATGGGATATTGCTGTATTGCCATCTTTATTCTGACATTTATCCCGATCCCGCTCGCCTTGACCCATTAATTGAATAAACTATATATAAATCAATTAGTTATATGTTATTTGTCAAGATACTCCATAAAGAGTCGGCGTTCCGAAAGTCAGCCTGAAAAGCAGGCCTCCTTAAATAGAGTAAACACATAACCCTTTTAAAATTGGTTATTTACAGTATTAGCTCGGCGTTTTTCCAAGCTTGAATTTCCTATAATTATATTGACAGGTTCAGGACCCTGTGATAAATTCAAATCCATACAGATTGTGGGTACTGGACAATTGCCTAAAAGTCAGGCATTTTCCAAAAAAGAGTACCAAAGGTAGGTTCACTTGCCTTTCTTGGTTGCCATCAAGATCTCTTTTCGGATTGTTCAGTACCCTTTTTTGTTTCCATATTCCCCCTTTGATCCCCCTTCATTAAAATGCCCAGCCGCAAATCCGCAGACAGTTTATTAAGCTTGTCTGGATCGGTCCTTTCTTATCTAAAAACCATCGGCCTATTTTCTCTGTTAGTCATTTTGCAGACGACAGGTGCTATTGCAGGTGGCCTGGACTCGGTAAAACCTCTTCCAGGTTTGAAGGATGCTATTCAAAGTGCAATCAAACAGCATTCGGCAACTGATAAAGTCCTTGCCGAGTATGAAGTCAGCAAATATTATTACAAGTTATTGACCCGGCGCGAGCAGTTGGAAATTTCCGATGAAGTGAAAGGCCATTTTGAAACAGCCGTCACCAAGGCCAATGAAAGAATGGAATCAGAAGATGGAGAGGTGACGCAATCGGCTATCACCAAACTCAAACTGGGTTTATCTGGTACCAATAATGACATTTCCAATTTTAATGCGGATATACAAAAGGCGCGACTCCACCTTGAATATTGGTTGGGACACCCTGTGGACGAAATGGGAGAAGTGTCCGATGATGGCCTGATTGCTGTTAAATTCGCGCACAAAGACCTGGAGTCTTTTCAAAAGACACAGGGCACTCCAAAACCACTAAGCGGAGTATCCCGGTTGCAAGTGCTGGAGGCATTTATCGATGTCAATAAATCCAGAGAAAAGTATGACCTGGCACGGAAGACCCGGAGGCTGACCCGGGCCCTGCTGGTAACAGAAGTCGCAAATTATGATTTTGGAATCGGAGACGAAGGCGATTTATTTGAGGCCCTGATTATCTACACGAGAGTGTTGGTTGGCTACTATGATACGATTTACCAGTTTAATCTGTCTGTATTGGACCTGAAAAAACTCCTGACAGAACTTCCCTGAGCTAACACCTTCTGATTTTTCTGTAGAATACGCCCGGCGCAGACCTTTGTTTTAGGGCTGGACGGCAGATGACGTGGTGGTAGACTTATTCTCGTCAGCTCCTCAAAAGATATTTTTAGTTAAGGATAGCATTTTGGCCTTTCAAATAAGCCGGGAAGATCAACACTGGATCGCCCTCAATATGGTGGTGGGTATCGGCAAAACCCTGTTCTACCGTCTGATCAATCGTTTTAATTCCGCCGAAGCTGTTTTGAAGGCATCCAACCGGGACTTGATGCAAGTAGAGGGCATAGGGAAAAAGACCGCCGATCAGATACGCGAGTTTGACCCGAATGCACGGATAGAGCGGGAGCAGGTATTGCTGGACAGACTGAACGCCGGTGTCCTGACCTTAAATAGTGAGGGCTACCCCGAAATACTGAAAACCATTTACGATCCGCCACCGGTTCTCTACTATCAGGGCACGATACCCAATACATTCCCCGTGTCGATTGCGGTTGTGGGAACCCGGCTGGCCTCCAGCTATGGCAAAATTGTCACCCAGCGTCTATGTTCACAATTGGCACAGAAAGGCGTGACTCTGATCAGCGGAATGGCGCGGGGCATCGACACACAGGTACACCGCACCGCTCTGGATAACGGCGGCAAGACCGTTGCCGTATTTGGTTGCGGCCTCGATTACACTTATCCGCCGGAAAATAATAAATTGCGTGAGGAAATAATAGCAAACGGATGCGTCCTGTCCGAGTTTCCCATATCAACCAGACCCGACCGCAATAATTTTCCTGCAAGAAACCGGGTGATCTCGGGAATGTCGCTTGGAACCCTGGTGATCGAAGCAGGGGAAAAGAGTGGGGCCCTGATCACAGCCGATTTTTCCCTGGAACAGGGCCGCGAGGTTTTTGCTGTGCCGGGAAATATTACCTCCGAACAGTGCAGAGGCACCAACAATCTGATACGATGCGGGGCCAAAATGGTCACCAACGTGGATTCCATCCTTGAGGAACTGCCGGTCGAAGCAATTCAGCAGTTATCCATCCATGGGCAATCCGCAAGAGAACCACAGGTACCATTAAATGACCGGGAAAAGAAATTAATGTCCCTTCTTGGCGGGGAAGAAAGCCAGATTGATGACCTGATCCAGAGCAGTGGGTTGTCTCCGGCAGAAGTTTCAGCTACTCTGGTGGAACTGGAACTAAAAAACCTGGTTCGCCAGACAGAAGGAAAGATGTTTATTAACACTCAAGCAGGAATATCCTGAGGTTGTATGGGCAAGTCACTCCTTATTGTTGAGTCCCCTACCAAAGTGGACACGCTGAAGAAAATTGTCGGCAAAAATTTCATCATCAAGGCCTCTGTCGGGCATATCAAGGATTTGCCAAAGAAGGACCTGGGTGTTGATGTTGATAATGATTTTGCCCCCAAATACATAACCATACGCGGCAAGGGGAAGGTTCTCGCCGCTTTGAAGGCCGCCGCAAAAAAAGCCGATGATGTTTATCTCGCGCCTGATCCGGATCGTGAAGGGGAAGCCATTGCCTATCATATTTTGAATGAAGTGGCACCCTTGGTGAAAGGTAAAATTTATCGGGTCATGTTCAATGAAATCACCAAGAAGGGTGTGCAGGAAGCGTTGGCCAACCCGACGGAACTCAATACCAACCGGGTCAATGCCCAGCAAGCGCGGCGCATTCTCGACCGGTTAGTGGGATATAAAATCAGCCCGCTACTGTGGAAAAAAATCCATCGAGGCTTGAGTGCCGGGCGGGTACAGTCGGTCGCGCTTCGGATGATCTGCGAGCGCGAGGAGGAGATCAAGGCTTTCAAGCAGGAAGAATACTGGAGTATTGAAGCTGAACTTGAAGGAAGCAAGCAACCTTCATTTTCCGCAAAATTGCTTAAAGTAGGAGAAGACAAGGCCGAGATTTCCAATCAGGAACAGGCAGAAAAATTGGTTGCCCTGACAAAAGGAAAGGAATTTAAACTATCGGACATTGTCAAAAAAGAACGCAAGCGCAACCCCGTTGCCCCTTTTATTACCAGTTCCCTGCAACAGGAAGCGTCAAGGAAGCTCGGGTTTTCGCCCAAGAAAACGATGATGCTGGCCCAACGGTTGTACGAGGGGGTCAATTTCGAAGACAAGGGCAATGTTGGTTTGATCACTTATATGAGAACCGATGCCACCCGGCTTGCCGATGAAGCGGTGGAAGGCATCCGCGGATACATCGAAGAAAAATTTGGCAAGGAATATCTGCCAGCGAAACCCAACGTCTATAAAAGTAAAAAATCGGCTCAGGATGCGCATGAAGCTATCCGACCAACAGATGTCACCATCGAACCCAAATCGCTGAAGCCGAAACTTGAAAAAGACCTCTACCGACTATACAACCTGATCTGGGCGCGGGCGGTGTCCTGCCAGATGGTCCCGGCAAAACTCGACACCACCCAGTTTGATATTCATTGTGGCGATCTGGTATTCAGGGCCAATGGATCGGTCATCAAATTTCATGGGTTCATGAAAGTGTATGTCGAGGAAGCGGAAGAGGGGACTTCGGGCAAGGACGCTAAAGAGGTTGAAGGCTCCAAAGGCAAGCCGGGCGATAAGGTCCTGCCCGATCTCAGCAAGGGCGAGTTGCTAAAACTCCTCAAGATTGATCCCGAACAACATTTCACGCAACCGCCTCCACGATTTTCTGAAGCCATGCTGGTCAAGGAACTGGAAGCTCGTGGGATCGGACGACCGAGTACCTACGCCTCGATTATCAGTGTGATCAAGGATCGCGATTATGTACGCAATGAGGAAAAACGACTGTCTCCTACGGAACTTGGGATCATGGTCAGTGAAATGCTGGTCGAAAATTTCCCGGATATTCTGACTGAAAAATTCACTGCTCAACTGGAAGGCAATCTCGATCTCATTGAAGAGGGAAAATTAGAGTGGGTCGATGCCCTTCGGGATTTCTATGGTCCTTTTGAAAAAAACCTGGTTGAAGCTGAAAAGAAAATGAAGGACGTTAAAAGTCAGGTTGAGGAAACTGATGAAGTTTGCGAAAAATGCGATCAGCCGATGATTATCAAATGGGGCCGCTTCGGGAAATTCATGGCCTGCTCCGGTTATCCCGAATGCAAAAATACGCGGGAGGTCAAGAAGCCGGGACAGGAAGAGGACGGCGAAGCACCGCAGGAAGCCGAGGGTGAGTGCGATAAATGCGGCACCTCACTTGTGCTAAAAATGGGTCGGTTTGGAAAATTCCTGGCCTGTTCCAATTATCCCGAATGTAAATTCACCAAGCCTCTCAGTCTTGGTCTGGATTGCCCTGAAGAAACTTGCAAAGGCTATGTGACTTCACGCCGCTCCAAAAAGGGACGTACATTTTATGGGTGCAGTGCCTATCCCGATTGCTCTTTCGTATCCTGGGACAAACCGGTTCCAGAACCGTGCCCGGAAAAAGATTGTGACAGCACCTACATGGTTGAGAAGTACAAGAAAAATGAAGGTGTCTCGATTATTTGCCCCAAATGTAAATTCAAAAAAACTGAAGAAGCCGCCTGACGGTAGACTCCGATCCTCACCATGAATTCCTATCTCACTGTTGTTGGAGCCGGGCTTGCAGGTTCTGAAGCCGCCTGGCAGGCGGCCGAGAGCGGTGTTTCCGTTGTCCTCTACGAAATGCGCCCGCATCATCCTACCCCTGTTCATAAAACAGGGGATTGTGCTGAATTGGTCTGTAGTAATTCCCTCGGCTCCATGAATGAAGCTTCCGCCCCTTTCCTTCTTAAACAAGAACTTCGTAATCTGAATTCGCTGGTGATCCGCTCTGCCGACCAGCATGCTGTTCCAGCCGGGGCGGCTTTAGCTGTTGATCGTGACTTGTTTTCTGCCCAGATCACCCGCGCTCTTGAAAATCATCCCAACATCACATTTACAAGAGAAGAATTGCCCGTCATTCCTGAGGAAGGTCCGGTGGTTCTCGCAACCGGACCGCTAACGTCACCGGCATTGTCACAGGAAATTGCAACCCTGATGGGAGATGAGTATCTCTATTTTTATGACGCGCTGTCGCCAATAATTGATGCCAGCAGTATTGACACCAGTAAAACATTTTTTGCTTCACGCTATGGCAAGGGAACGGCGGACTACCTGAACTGTGGCATGAGCCGGGAACAATACGATGCCTTTCTTGACGCATTGCTCAAAGCTGAAAAAGTCGCCTTGAAGGAATTTGAAAAACCGGTTTATTTTGAAGGGTGCATGCCGATAGAAGAGTTGGCCTCGCGCGGACACAAGACGCTGTCTTTCGGGCCGATGAAACCGGTCGGGCTGAATCATCCCGAAACCGGTGAGCGTTTTTATGCGGTGGTACAACTGCGCAAGGAAAATAAGGAAGGCACGGCCTACAATATTGTCGGGTTTCAAACAAAACTCACTTATCCGGGACAAAAAGAAATTTTTCGAATGATCCCCGGACTGGAACATGCCGAATTTTTTCGCCACGGAGCCATCCACAGGAATACATACGTCAATGCCCCGGAACTTCTGGGGCCAGATTTTCAGGTTAAGGGTCGGCCCGGACTTTATTTCGCAGGTCAGATTGTCGGCGTGGAGGGCTATGTCGAGTCCTGTGCGATGGGAGCCATGGCAGGCTTGTCCGGGGCCTGTCAGATATTAAACAAGCCCTTCCATTTGCCACCACAGGAAACGGCTATAGGGGCATTATTGAAACATGTGCTGGTAAAAGGGAGGGGTAGTTTTCAGCCGATGAACATCAACTTCGGATTATTTACCGGCAAGGAAACCAGCATCCGCGATAAAAAGACGCGCAATTCAGCAATCATCAGCAGGGCACTTGAACTGCAAAAGAGTTGGCTGGAAGAGACGGGCAAGCTGAACGGATGTTCTAAATCATCGGAAGGTTAATTCTCACCAGAAAATGATTTTATAGGTGGTATGTTTTTCCGAAGTATATTGCTAGACGATACAAACTGCCATGACCTGCTTCAGGTCGCAATCCCCTTTGAAAATTTTCATGATGCCATCCTGCTTGAGGGTGGTCATGCCATCGCCGATGGCCTGCTTTCTGAGCTCCTCAACCAGGGACTGTTTCATGACCATGCGTTTGATCTCATCGGTCCCCTCCAGTAATTCATGGAGCCCGGTTCTTCCCGCATACCCTGTATTGCTACAGTGATCACATCCCACGGGTTTTTTGAGAAGCAAGCTGTTGGAGTATTCGATCCCGACATTTCCCTTGAACTCTTCTTCACTGCCATACTCATGGACCAGCGTATCGTATTCATCGCGATCAGGATGATAATCCTCTTTACATTTTTTGCAAAGTGTTCGCACAAGACGCTGGGCCAAGATGAGCAAAAGCGCATCGGCGAAATTTAGTGGATTCATTCCCATGTCCAGCAGACGGGTGATGGTTTCGGGGGCGGAGTTTGTGTGCAGGGTACTGAATACAAGATGACCGGTGAGGGAAGCTTCAAGGCCAATGGAACAGGTATCCGCATCGCGCATTTCACCGACCATGATGACATCGGGATCGGCACGGAGAAAAGCTTTCATCGCCCGGGCAAAATTGAGCCCGATCTTGGGATGCATCTGCACCTGGCGCAAACCACGTTGAGTGATTTCCACCGGATCCTCGGCAGTCCAGATTTTGCGTTCCGGTTTATTGATGTAGCCTAAAGTTGAGTGTAGCGTGGTGGTTTTACCCGACCCGGTGGGACCCACAACAAGAATGAGCCCGTAAGGTTTGGAAGCCATGCGCTGGATCAAATCCAGATTCTGAGGGGCAAAGTTCATTCCCTCAAGCGGAATCGGTTTACTGGCCGCGAGGATACGCAACACGGCATCTTCGTTACCACCAACGGTTGGGCAAGTCGCAACGCGATATTCAATTTCCTTGCGCCCGTATTTCATTTTGATTTTACCGTCCTGCGGCATTCGCCGCTCGGCAATATCCAGTTTGGACATGATCTTGATACGTGACAAGATGGCCTGTTTGTATAACGGCGGAATTTCCTGATAAATTTTACAGGTACCGTCCTTGCGGTAACGAACCACCATGTTGTCCTTACCCACTCCCGGTTCAAGATGGATATCTGATATTCCCTGGTCGTAAGCATCGATCAAAATTTTATTAACCAATTTGATGATGGTGTTATCCGCTTCATTGATGGCGTTGAAATCATCGGCATCTTCCGAGATCGTTTCAACACCATCGTCTTTTTCACTTTGCAATGCATCAAGCAGAGAAGACATCTCACCAATCCCGGCACCTTCTTCCGGCTCTTCATCAATTATATCGTCAGCCAAGGTTCCCGTCAGGAAATCGTGGATATCAGCCTTGAGAGAAACCCGAAACTCCAAATCATGTTTGGCGAAAATCAATTTGATACTTTGGATTTTATCCTGATTGAGAGGGTTATCGATGAGGATGACAACCTTTTTACCCTCTTTTGAAATCGGCACCCATGTGTTTTTTTGCAGAAAGTTGAGATTTAAACCTTCAAATAAAGAGGATGGAAGCACCGTTCCCTGCTCATATTCAACGTAGGAAACGCCATAAAAATTTTCCAGTGACGCTCCGAGGTCTTTCCTGGATATTTTTAGTTCGCCGAGCAACAGTTGTTCGATATCGATTTGGTTACGACGAGCCTTGCCGATAGCCTGATTGAGCTCGGTATCGGACAGAATGCCGTGATTGAGCAGATAAGAAAACTTCGTCGGCTTTTGCTGAACAAATTTTGTCTGGTTGAAAAATGCCAGGCCGATCGTTTCTGCAATTGAGATGGCATTTTTCTCATCAGCACTGCTGAAAGGAGCTCCGGCATTTTTGTTGACCAACTGCAGGACACCCATGAGTTTGTTCTTGTTCATCATGGGAACGACCAGCATGTTCTGCGTTTTAAAACCTGATTTTTTATCCCAGGAACTGTCGAATGAAAGCTCTGGATGAAAAGCCTGCAACTCTTTTTGATCGTAGACATTTTTTATAACGACTGACTTTTGCGCCATCGCCACACAGCCGGCAATACTTTGGGGTGCAATAGGCACCCGGATTTCATTAACCGTGTCTCCCGTTTTCATCTTGGAATATATTTCGTTTTTCGGGTGGTCCACAGCATAAATTGTCATTAACTGCGTTGAGAATAATTCCAGGATGGAGGGTTTCAATTCGATAAGGATTTCATCGACATTTTTGGCGGAATGAATCGCATTGACAATGGATACCATTTTTTCCTGCGTGTTTTCTCCCCCACTGGACCCGGCACCATTCCCCGCTTCGCCCAGTTTGGTGACCATCAATCCCAAAGGAACCGATAATTCTTTGGCCGTTTTAAGGTCCTCATCGGAAAACTTTCCGTCCCCTCGCTTGTTGATGATTTGAATCACTCCCACCAGTTTTTTATTGTGGGCAAGAGGGGCGACGATAAGAGACTTTGTGGTGAAATTCGCCTGACCATCCAGTGCCGAGCCAAGGTCCATGTTGGGGTTGTACATGGCAAGTTCTGCCTTGGAATTCACGTCCGAAATATTGAGTGCCTTGCCACTGGTGACCACATGCCCCACAATAGTTTTTGGCGACAGGTCCAGCCGGATTTCCCCGATATCATTGCCTAAGTGGTTTCGGGACACCAGTTGCTTGGTAGAACGATCAAGAGAAAAAAGAATGAGTGCCTCGGAATCGAATAATTCCTTAAGGTCACTAATTATATTGGGCACCACTGTAGAAAGATCGCTGGCAGAGTTAATTTGGGAGGCCAGGGCTTTGACTTTTTCGCCCGTTGTCATGGTTGCCATGTGGTGTCTCGCAAAATAGGGTGATCAAATTTATTTACACGTGGTAGTGGAACCCACTATCTTCACATTTCCGCATCATCATCTTACTTATTTTGCCTTTTGTATTCAATGCCTTTTTGTCTTTTCGTGGGGTTAACCCTGATAAACCAAAAAGCTGATGACGGGATATTTCGAGGGATTACTGAGGGAAAATTATTCCGGCCTGGCATTAAAAGATGGGGCGTTAAATATCCAAATCCTTGAAAAATGGGGCATTCTCCTTGATGAAAATAAAACGCGAGCCTGGGTCTTTGCCCATGAGGCGGTCAAAAAGATCGCTGGTTTTTTCTTGATCCTCAATTTGGACCTGGATCAAGGCACGGTTGGCCTTGCTCATGGTGGTCGATTTTAAATCCTCCGCCGGCATTTCTCCAAGCCCCTTAAACCGACCAATTTCGTGTTTTGCCCCATTGAGTTTTTTAACAATGGTATCTTTTTCCGCATCATCAACTGCATAAAAAGACTTTTTCCCGGCATCAATCCGATAGAGTGGCGGCTGGGCAATGAAAAGATTACCATTTTCAATTAACTGGGGCATATACCGGAAGAAAAAAGTTAACAGGAGAGTGCAAATATGGGCTCCATCCACATCGGCATCAGTCATCAAAATAACTTTTCCGTAACGGAGTTTACTGTAATCATATTTGGGTTCAATACCCGTGCCCAACGCTGATACAATATTTTTGATTTCCGTGTTGGCCAAAATCTTATCCAGAGTGGCTGTTTCAACATTGAGGATTTTACCTCTGATCGGGAGGATGGCCTGGGTTTTTCGATCCCGGGCCTGTTTGCTGGAACCTCCCGCCGATTCTCCTTCACAAATAAACAATTCGGATTGATCCATGATTGTAGATGCGCAATCCGAGAGTTTGCCCGGCAGATTCAATCGATGCGATATATTGGTTTTTCTCTGGACGGCCTCCTTTGCCTGCCTCGAGGCAATGCGCGCCTGCGCGGCCAGTATCACGCGGTTAGCAACCAGATCGCCGGTCGTTTGGTGATCGAGCAGGAAATGTTCCAGCGAATGTTTGACAACAGACTCCACCTGCGACGCAATATCTGAATTAAGTCGGCCCTTGGTTTGCCCCTGGAACTCAACGTCTCCCTGCAAATAAACGCTGAGGATGGCGATTAATCCTTCCTTCACATCCTCACCGGTAATACCTGGGATGCCCTTGGGAAGCAGATTGCGCCGCTCAATGTAAGACTTGAGAGCGCGCGTCATCCCATTGCGAAATCCGGTTTCATGGGTTCCTCCATCAATGGTCCGGATGGCGTTGGCATAGGAAAAAATCTGTGACTCGGTGCTGGAGGTCCAGAGAAAGGCGATCTCCATTTTCAGTTTGTCGGCCTCTTTCTCGATGTAAAAAGGGTCGGACGACAGCGCAGGTTTCCCATCCGTAAGTTTTCTCAAATAATCGCGGATGCCTTCCGGGTACTGGAAAGTGTGACAGCTCTTTCCCTCTCTCACAATAATTTTGAGTCCTTGATTGAGGAAGGCTTTGGA
Organism: Nitrospinaceae bacterium; assembly: GCA_029261535.1. Classification (GTDB taxonomy): domain Bacteria; phylum Nitrospinota; class Nitrospinia; order Nitrospinales; family Nitrospinaceae; genus Nitronauta. The sequence goes on from JAJDBF010000010.1 coordinate 58,366, forward strand.
CTCCGCTTGTTCGAGGATCAGTTTTACGTTGAAATCTGTTTTGCTGAAAATTTTCGGATCAGGACTGAATGATATGCGCGTTCCCTTGATCCGGGTTTTTGGCCCTTTTTTTAATTTGGTCGTGGGTTTTCCTTGCGAATACTCCTGTGTCCATTCGTGTCCATCGCGGAAGGAGGTTGCGGTCAAGGATTTTGAAAGAGCGCACACCACGGCCATACCAACTCCGTGCAATCCGCCAGAAACCTTATAAGACTCCTCATTGAATTTCCCACCCGAATGGAGAGTGGTGAATAAAATCTCCATCGCACTCTTTTTGGTTTTCTTGTACAGGTCAATCGGCACCCCGCGACCATTATCTTTTATCGAAATTTCATTGGAAGCGGTGATATTGATTTCAATGATGGTGCAGTGCCCATTGAGGGCTTCATCCACCGAGTTGTCCAGAATTTCCCATACAAGATGATGCAATCCGGTGGACGAAGTGGAGCCGATGTACATACCGGGTCGACGCCGTACCGGCTCGAGTCCTTCGAGAACCTGAATGTCTTTGGCTTTATAATTGGACATGAAAATTAACCGAGCAATTCCTCTACTTTGTTGCGTTTAACAATGCCCACGCCCTGGCTTCCACGTTTGTACACAGGAACGCCAGACAGTTTGATCTCACTTTGTTTGCCATTGGACAACAGGAGAGTTACCTTGCCTTTTTTGGCAACACTTGCCACGCCAATCAGTTGGCTGTCACCGACATTGATCAGCTTGACACCCTTGCCGGTACCCGATAATTGAGCGATGGAATCGGGCTCGATCAACATGCCCTTGCCAGCGTAGGTGATTAAAAACAGGTGCGACTTGGTGATCGGTACCACTGCTGTCAGTTTGTCCTCGCCCTTTAAAGTCAGGACTCGTTTTCCGGCGCGGGTTGTTTCGGCCAGACTGTTCAGGGGAAAGCGGAATCCAAACCCGCCCGTACCTGCCAGCAACAATTCTGTTCCCGATTTAACGGGCGCCTCAAACAACAAGCTTTGCTGTTCACCTTGACTTGTACTCTCTGACCGTGAAATATCTTCATTCAGGAGTGGGAACACTTTGATCACCCGCTCGCCGTCGCCAAATTTGAAAAGGCTCTGTACCGGTTCGCCAAATCCTGCTCGGGTATAAGGTAGATTGAATATTTTTTGAACATAGACCATTCCAAGAGAAGTGAACATTGCCAGGTGGTCGCGGGTATTAGCCTGCACGATGGCGAGAGAAGAGTCGTTTTCCTTGAATCGCAATGTGGACGGATCGTTCAGCGTCTTGAGTTTTCTCAGCCAGCCATTACGACTGAGGACCAGCACCACATCTTCGTGTTCGATAAAATCCTCGGCATTGAATGCGACCGGTTCTAAATTTGCTTTTAGACGAGTGCGACGTTTATCGCCAAACTTCTCTTTGATTTCTTCAAGCTCGCCTGATACTTCCTGCCAGATTTTTTTCTCCGATTTCAGGATTCCCTTGAGGCGTTTTTGTTCTTTTAATTTTTCTTTTTGTTCCTCCAGGATTTTGTCGATTTCGAGAGAAACCAACCGGAACAGAGGTATTTCAAGGATGGCACTGCTTTGTTCTTCATCAAGTTTGAATGTTTTCTGCAATTTCTGATCCGCTTCCTTTTTCGACTTGGAAGAGCGGATAAGCTTCAGTGCCTTGTCCAGGTTGTTGAAGATGATGGCAAATGCCGCGAGCAGGTGCAGTCGCTTTTCAATCAATGCCAGTTCATAGTTCAGCCGACGTGTGACCACTTCCTTGCGGAAATCCAGAAAATGCAGACAGATTTCTTTTAATGACATGCGCACCGGTTCACCGGTCGGTCTCAGACAATTAAAATTGATCTGGAAATTAGTTTCAAGGTCGGTGTGTTTGAACAGGTAGGCCATGACCTTTTCCGGTGCCACCGTTCCTTTTAACTCCAGAACCACCCGAATACGATGGTCACTTTCATCGCGCACATCGACAAGCCCAGGGACTTTTTTAGCGATGATGATATCGGCAATTTTTTCGATCATGCGTGACTTGTTGACGCTATAAGGAATGGCCGTCACAATGATCTGCGTTTTGCCTCTCGGTAACTCTTCGGTCTGCCATTCGCCGCGGGTTTTCAGGGCTCCCTGACCTTCGTCATAAGCCTTGCGAATTTCAGCTTTGGAGCTCAATAAAATGCCGCCCGTTGGAAAGTCGGGCCCCTTGATGTACTTCATCAACTGGGTGGTCGTCAGGTCACGATCTTTAATCAGTGCCTTCAGTCCGTCCAGAGTTTCCGTCAGGTTATGGCTGGGGAAGGAGCAGGCCATGCCAACAGCAATCCCGGAAGACCCGTTAATCAGGAGATTGGGAATGCGCGATGGCAGAACCAGGGGTTCCTTGAGCGTGTTGTCGTAATTGGCGCGGAAATCAACGGTGTCCTTTTTAATATCATTTAAAATATAAGATGTAATCGGAGTCAATCGGCCTTCTGTGTAACGGTAAGCGGCAGGGGGATCGCCATCGAGGGAACCAAAATTACCTTTGCCGTCGACCAACGGATAGCGCATGGAAAAATCCTGCGCCATACGGACCATCGACTCATAGGTGGAAGCATCCCCATGAGGGTGGTACTTACCCAATACTTCACCGATGATTTTGGCAGATTTTACCGGCTTGGCATCACCGGATACCCCCATAGCGTGGATGGCGTACAGGATTCTTCGGTGAATAGGTTTAAGCCCATCGCGTACATCCGGCAGGGACCGGGAAACGATAGTTGACAGAGCATAGGTCAGAAACCTTGATTCAAGCTCGGTGTTAATGTCAGACGGTTTTTCTTTAGCCATAGAGGGGGATAATTCGAGAATTGGGTATTTTTCGGGTGGTTATGAGTCAGATTGAATTAAAAAGCGGGTACCAGCAGGATATCGCGGAGTTCTGATTTGAAGATTGAACGCGAGGTTACTGAAAAAAGCTCAGGGTTTCAACGGCAGTAAACCGGAAATGCGCCGACTAAGTCTTTGATTTATCACAAGGCCTGAATATTGTAAAGGTGAAAACCCCTGACCGTTGCGTATGGCAAACCAAGGCTAACACGAAACAGGGTTTCTTTGGTTGAATTTAAAAATTCAAAAATCTTTGGAAATTTCGTGGCATCCTAAATAGTAGGCCAAAAGTTTGGTCTAAAACGCTCTTTTTTTGGGAATATGCCTTGCCTTGGCCTCAATCACGTTTTATCTCAAAGAGGCGGGTTTTCAATTTAAAATATATTTTGGGACCTCTACTAATTCGATAGTTCCCATTCCGGAAACTCGTAGACAGACCCTCTAAAATCAGGGGGTCTGCCAGCCGTGCGCATTAAGAGCACGCATAGTAGCTCTTAACCTCGCGGTAAAATTACATTTTTAGAAGGAACCCTTTTTCCACTCCGGGTTCTGGATTTAGCTTAGGAGATTGTTGATGACTGAACAGGAAATTCAAACCAGTGTCATGGCGGCTCTCAAAACCGTGATGGATCCTGATTTGCATAAAAACATAGTCGATCTTGGTTTCATCAAGAACATGAAAATAGAAGGGGGAAGTGTTGCCTTCGATGTCGAGTTGACCACCCCGGCCTGCCCGGTAAAGGAACAACTGAAAACGGAGTGCCAGGATAAAGTTGGAGCCATTGCAGGTGTCAGTAATGTTTCTGTCAATATGACGGCTAGTGTGCGTTCAACCGAACACTCCCAGCCGGTACTGACCACGGTAAAAAATATTATTGCCGTTGCCAGTGGCAAGGGGGGTGTTGGGAAGTCTACCGTCACGGTCAACCTGGCGTGCGCACTTTCCTTGACCGGCGCAAAAGTCGGCATCATGGACGGTGATATTTATGGACCCAGTATCCCCAAGATGCTGGGAATCCCGATCACGCCGCCTAAAGGTGGGGAAAATAACAAAATATTTCCCCATGAAAAATATGGCATGAAAGTCATCTCCGCCGGGTTTCTCACGGAGGAAGGACAACCGTTGATGTTGCGCGGCCCCATGCTTGGCGGAATCATTCAGCAGTTTCTGCAAAATGTTGAATGGGGTGAGCTTGATTATCTTGTCATCGACCTGCCTCCGGGGACAGGCGATGTGCAGTTAACGCTCACACAAAAAGCACCGCTTTCCGGTGGCGTTATTGTCACCACGCCACAAGAGATCAGCCTGATTGATGCTGAAAAGGGAGTTAAAATGTTTCAGCAGGTCAAGGTGCCGGTGCTCGGTGTTGTCGAAAACATGAGTTGGTTTCAGACCGATGAGAGTGATAAAAAGTATTTCATCTTCGGACAGGGTGGTGGACAAAAACTTGCTAACCAGTTTGATGCGCCGATGCTGGGACAAATTCCGATTATCCCAAAGATTGTTGAGGCAGGAGACAGCGGTCAACCCATCACCATTACTGATCCGGATTCCCCAGCAGGACTTGCTTACAGAAGCCTGGCTGAAAAGGTAGCGGCGCAGATCAGCATCAATCAGTTCAACAAAGAAGATAAAATTGATTCAGGCTTTGAGTTGGCTTGGGAAGGGTAGGGGAAATAAATATGGAAGAGAAAAACCCTTCGCCAGTAGAGCAACGCTATCAGGATAAAAAAGAATTGCGGAAGGATCAGGAAGACGGACCGGCTCCGCGCAATATCAAGCAGATTGATCCCGAAACTTTGGGCATCACGTGGACGGATGACAAGGAATCTGTCTATCCTGTGAGAATGTTACGGGAGAGTTGCCCGTGCGCGCATTGCATCGACGAATGGACCGGGCAGAAGCGAATCAATCCGGGAGACATACCGGATACTATCCGGCCTCTCAAGATCAAGGCGGTAGGGCTTTATGCCCTGCAGTTCGATTGGAACGATGGTCACAGCACCGGGCTTTACCCCTATGCATTGCTGAGGAAGCTTGAAGGCAAGGAACCTCTTTAAGTCAGAATAGTTTTTTTACTGAAATAAAAATAACTCCAGAAGGTTTCTCTCTGGAGTTATTTTTTTGTCTGCATCACAAGTCTCTGAAATTTAAGGGGTTGACAAATAATAAAGGTCTGCTCAATATATGTTCTTGTCGGGTGGTTCTAATAATTGAAATCCTGAAATTTTGTCCTTTAGGGCTTGGAGGTGATTATGGCGCGCGCACTATGGAATACAGCAAAAGAAATGGCCGATAACCCTTCTTTATGGCAACGAATCAAGCACTCAAAAAAAGCAGATCCTGCGCGTCGCTATCAGGGAGACTTGAAGCATGGTCACTATAAAAATCTAGCCAAGCGCATTGGCAGGGGGATCATGACCGATGGAGTGACCAAGCTAACGCAATTCATTCCGATCCCGATAGTAAAAGATATTACCGAAAAAGTTTATGACAAAATGTCATCGTTCGCAGTCTCCATGGGTCATAAATATAATCTGAATCATGCAAAAGATGTTGGCACCAAAACCAAGTTTATGATTAAGGACCTGGATGTGGGGGATCTGGACCGATACCGGTGGAAAATCACAGACTCGCTTCAAACTTTCAATAAACTTGCCACTTATGCAGTGAATAATTTAGAAAACACAGCCGCTATTTGTAATGACTGGGGAAAAGCCATGTCCAAATATTATTATGTAAGAAGAAGAATTGGTAAAATGCGTGTGGCTTTGGCTGGTCTACAAGAAACGATCGATATGACAGAAGCCTGGTTGACTGAAGTTGAGACATCCAAGGGGAAATGGGGATCACTCGAGGAAATTGATAAGGAATTTATTATGATTTCAAGTGAGATAGTGAAAATTGAAGGGGATGAACACGCCAAATGCGATTCCAATTTTTGTGTCAATAAAACCGGAATTTCTTCTGGTCGCAAACATCGAAGTTTTTTTAGCAGACTGTCCAAAGTCACCAATTTCATTATTGATGTTGGCGCACCAGATTTTACCGATAAAGATCTCTATGGAAAACATGATAAAGGCGGCAATAAGGGGAAAAGTTCCTATCTGTATGCAGAATAAAAACTCTGTGTAAAGGATAGGCTCATTTTCGTTTTACCCGGTTTGTTAACCGGCCTGATCCCTCTGCTTTTTCATCTCAGCCAATAAGGCGCGTGCCGCATCCTGAATAAGAGGAATGGCATCGCTCTCCTTTTCCAATTCGTCCGGATTCTGAATTTCTCCCTCAAGTGTTCCCTCCGTTGGTTCAGTGAATTTGATCACCAATCCATCGATATCAGTCGCCGTTTTATCATCAAGGTTGATGGTCCAGCTTTTAAACGGTTGATTCACAGTTTCCCCCAAGAGGTAAATGTGGGGTTGCGCAAGTTGCGACACAACCCGCTAAATCCTTGCCAGGCAAGGTTTTTGTGACAGTAATTTTGTGACCCGTAACGGTCACACTGAGCCGAGTGCCTGTTCTGAATCTACCGAAGGAAATACAAAAATAACCCTGATTATCAAGGTCATACTTCGACAAGCTCAGCATGACAATTCGGAAGCCTTCGTGTTTGAGACTTTCTCAGCAACCCGCTAATATTTTTTTAGTTGGCTTACTGCAGGGTTCCCGTTCGCTGACCGCGAGGGTATTTTCTGCCCGTGCGGCGAGCTCTTACATGCCGACTTTTTCGCGGACCTCATCCATCAAAGCTTCGTCGATGACCTTGACACCGCGTTCTTCAGCGAAACTGATGACTGTCTTTTTGGCCATACCGCGAACGAAGAAGGGAACTTTCGCCATGCGGTCTTTGGCACCCTGAGTCCACTCAACAGCATTGCTAGCAGGCTCTGATTGTTTGAGCTCTTCCTTGCCCTGCGCCAACGTAGAGCCCACCATACTCATCGGGCCAGAGCCTACTTCGGACTGCCCGCCCATTTCAACGCCGAGTTTGCTGACGAATTCCGTCTCGAAACGGTTGGTGAGCATGGCAATTGCGTAACCGCATTTTTTGCATTTAAAACTAAGGCTGATGGATCGATTGGTTTCGTTAAAGAGCCCGTCTTTTTGGGTTTCCATTTGTTCGTCACATGCGATACATAAAAATTTCATTCTTCCTCCTGCTTTCCTTTTATCTGGAATCAGTTTCGATAAAGTTTAGAATTTTTCCGACAACACCCGCAATCGCTTTCCCTGTAGGCGAGTCCTTGAATTCGGAATAGAACAAAGAGCCTGTTTCCGTTCGGCGGGAAATTCTAGTGTCGAAGGGCACTCTGCCGAGAAACGTTATCCCTTTATTTTTTGCAAGTTGTTCGGTGTCTTCTCCTTCGAAAAGTTCACCTTCCTCGTTGCAATGCGGGCAAACGTAGGTTGCCATGTTTTCCACGAGGCCGATGATCGGCACACCGAGGCTGGAGTTTTTGGTAATGGACTTTGTGACGATATGTTGTGAGGCATTCGATGGAATCGTGATTTCAACAACGCCCGCCAGTTCCGGCACCAGGTCGCGAATATTGTCCATGCGGTCGCTACCCGGAGGCATGTCGATCAGAAGGTAGTCCAACTCGCCCCAGATGGTGTCCGTCAAAAGTTCTCTTAAAGCGGTGCACTCCATCGTGCTGACCCAGACTGCGGTGGCATCTTTACCTTCAGTCCACATGACCGGGGCATCGGCTGATGGCAGGAGCATGTCCATCGACATGATCTTTATTCCGAGAGATCCTTCACCCGGCTGAACACCGTCCGCCGAAATCTGAAGTTTGACATCGTTGGAGACACCGAGAAGTTTAGCAATGCTCGGTCCATTCAGGTCCGCATCCAGGATGCCCACCTTGTGGCCTTGCATGGCCAGGCAAGCAGCAACATTAGCCGTGAGCGAACTTTTTCCCACGCCGCCCTTGCCGGATAGCAGAGCAATTTTATTCTTTATTTTGTCCAGGCGGAAGCGTAGCTTTTCGCGCTGGTTTACGACCTGACCGATGATATTGGAACCGCCATCAGTGGCCAGATCATCATAGGTTTTCATGAAACCTCCGTTTTAATGAGGGGATGCCGCGTATAATGCGGGTAAATACAGCTCATAATATAGAAAATAAGGGATATAGGGAAGATTTAGTTTGTCAAATATGCCCGGCGAGTATTGAAATTCAAATGAGAAAGCCTATATTATAAATGCAATCAAAGCTTCACCTTTTCGGAAGAAACGAGGAGCCATGGATCCACCTTACAAAGAACTTGAAACCCAGCCAAAATAAGCTCCTATGTAATTAGGGGCGTACCGCGCCAAGCGGACAAAAAATTGGGGACCCCCGGGTCATCAGGCCCGGCGGGTCCCCTTGCTTGTTTTAACCTTGCCCGTAGGCTTGAAGATTATTTTCCCTCCCTCTAAAAGTTAACAGATTTCAAAATGCTTAAAAAAGAAGAGACGATATTAAAAGAAATCTTCTGGGGAGAGCGACCGGCGCATCATCTTTCATTTGTAAAAATAAAGCATTCAGTGACTCCGGAGGGCCTCCCTGAGATAGAAAACCCACGTGATCTGAATGTGGTTTGTCAAGCTGTTGATATAGCACGCGGATTATTACGCTACTACCGGGAACCGGAAAAATTGAAATCCTGGGCTCTTCTGATTTTATTCACTCCGGAAATTTTTCCATTGGACCTCGCGCCGCCTGAGGAAAAAGTGGTTCTTGAAAAGGCCCTGGGGGAGGTGGCAGAGGGCAAGCCGCTACCTGAAGATGCGCTTACCCTGGCGAAAACACTGGTGCCCACTTTTCCCAAAAAGCGATTTCTAGGCGAACCCGACTCATCCGCCATAACTGATTGAACAATTCCCAGCAATAGCAAAAAGAAAGCCTGTCTCTCGATTGTTTTGCTAGAATCTCCCTCAATGCGCCAACTAAAACTCACAATTGAATACGATGGCACTTGCTATCAAGGCTGGCAGTCACAACCCAATGCGCCAACGATACAGGAGAGTTTTCAAAAGGTTCTGGAAAAAATTACCAAGCGTCCGACCCTGATTTATGGCGCGGGCAGGACCGATTCCGGGGTTCATGCCAAAGGCCAGGTGGCTCATTTTTTCACAGAATCCAGAATGACCCTGCGCGAATTCCTTAAAGCCCTCAACAGTTGTCTGCCTTCGGATATCGTAGTCACTAAAGTTGAGGAAGCAGAGCAGGGGTTTCATGCGCAAAAATCAGCGGTCCGTAAATTGTACCGCTATTCCATTGTCAATCGCGATTTCCCATCCGGTCTGGATAACCGCTTCGCTCATTATGTAGCAACCCCGCTGAATATCGATGACATGCGTACCGCCGCCCAGTTTCTGGTGGGCCGTCACGATTTCACATCCTTTCGAGGCAGGTTGTGCGGTGCCAGAACATCGGTGAGATCCATTCACCACTGTCTGATCACGAGGGACGAGGATTATATCCGCATTGAAATCGAAGGGAACGGGTTTTTAAAATACATGGTGCGCATCATCGTTGGAACACTGATTGACGTTGGAAGAGGCTGGACCCCGGCAAACCGGGTCAAAGATATTCTTGAGTCCAGAAATCGCGACAACGCCGGAAAAACTGCCCCACCACGAGGTCTGTGTATGGAGTGGGTGGCTTATGACAATCCAAAGTGAATCACTTTGAATAAATCGCTATCAAAACTCCGGCATCGAAAAGTTGCGAGGGTGGATAGCATCAGGTATAAATAGCGGTCGCCTTTATAAGGCTGGATAAATTCCCATCTGAAGATTCTTAAAAAAAATTATTTGAATTTGAGGCAAATTAATCATGGCAGAAGAGTTTAATATCACCGTATTGCCCGGAGACGGGATTGGTCCGGAAGTGATGGCTGAGGCCATCAAGGTTCTGCGGCTTGTTGAACAAAAGCTGGGACTGACCCTGAAGTTGGAAGAATGTCCGGTTGGTGGCGCGGCTTACGAAGCGGAAGGTCATCCTCTTCCTGAAAGCACCCTTAAAAAAGCAGAAAGTGCCGATGCTGTTTTGCTCGGTGCCGTTGGCGGACCCAAATGGGAGAGCATCGACTTTTCATTGAGACCGGAACGGGCACTCCTTGGACTGCGTTCAAGCCTCGGATTGTTCGCCAATTTGCGACCGGCGAAAATATTCGGTGCTTTGTCCAACGCCTCCACCCTGAAACCGGAAGTGGTGGAGGGACTCGATATTATGGTCGTCCGCGAATTGACCGGCGGCATATATTTCGGTGAACCGCGCGGTATCGAAACCACGTCAAGTGGCGAGCGCAAAGGCATCAATACGCTGGTATACACCGAAAGCGAAATCAGGCGCATCGCCGCCATTGCCTTTGATGTCGCTAAAAAACGCGGTAAAAAAGTATGCTCCATCGACAAGGCAAATGTACTCGAATGCACGGGGCTGTGGCGCGAGGTTGTCACCGAAGCCCACAAGGACCATCCAGAAATTGAGCTGTCTCACATGTATGTAGACAACGCCGCCATGCAACTGGTGCGCAATCCCAATCAGTTCGACGTGATGGTGACCACCAATATGTTCGGCGATATTCTGAGTGATGAAGCTTCCATGCTGACCGGTTCCATCGGAATGTTGCCTTCCGCTAGCCTGGGCGAGAAGCACGCCATGTACGAGCCCATTCATGGTAGCGCACCGGATATCGCGGGACAGGACAAGGCAAACCCCCTTGCAACGATTATGTCTGTGGGCATGATGTTCAAGTATTCCTTTAATAGGGAGGATGTCCATGATTCGCTGGAAAGCGTGGTCGAATCTGTGCTTGATGCTGGCTACCGCACGCCGGATATCATGTCCGATGGGATGAAGCAGGTCGGCTGCAAAGAGATGGGTGATCTTGTTGCCAAAGGGGTTGAGGAGAGTTTAGGGTGAAGCAAAAGGAAGCTTACGAGGTAGCGGTTGTCGGAGCCACCGGTGCAGTGGGCCGGACCATGCTGTCGATCCTGGAAGAGCGTGATTTCCCAGTGGCAAATTTGACCTGTCTAGCATCGGCACGTTCTGCGGGTTCCACCCTTTCTTTCAGAGGTGGAGAGATCACGGTTCAGGAGTTAACAGAAAGCTCCTTTAATGGAATAGACATCGCCCTGTTTTCCGCAGGCGGTTCAATCAGCAAGCAATACGGGCCGATAGCCGTTGCTGCTGGTTGCATCGTGGTCGACAACAGCAGTGCCTGGCGCATGGATCCGCAAGTTCCCTTGGTGGTACCGGAAATTAATGTCTCTACCATTGGTGATTCGCCGGGCATCATCGCCAACCCGAATTGCTCGACCATTCAAATGGTCATGGCTCTCAAACCCATACAGGATCTGTATAAAATCAAACGAGTGGTGGTTTCGACCTATCAATCCGTTTCCGGCTCCGGACAAAAAGCTATCGAAGAATTGACAGCCCAAACCCGCGCGGTGCTGGACGGAAACCCAGCCAACCCGGAAGTTTATCCGCATCAAATCGCGTTCAATTGCCTGCCCCATATCGATGTGTTCCTCGACAATGGATACACCAAAGAAGAGATGAAGATGGTCAATGAAACCCGCAAAATCATGGGTGATGATTCGATCGAGGTTTCCCCGACCACCGTGCGGGTGCCCGTGATGGTGGCGCATTCGGAGTCGGTGAACGTCGAGTGCGAACGCGAGCTGAACCTTACCGAAGTTCGTGAATGCCTGACCGCCTTTCCCGGTGTGAAAGTTATCGATACCCCGGCTAATAATGAATACCCGCTGGCCAGCTCTGCCGCAGGAAAAGATGAAGTGCAGGTGGGCAGGCTCAGGATTGATCTTGCCAATCCGCGCGTCCTCAACTTCTGGGTCGTGGGCGATAACCTGCGTAAAGGGGCGGCTTTGAATGCGGTTCAAATTGCCGAGAAACTGATCGGCCAGTAAAGCCTGCAAGGATTGCTTTACAAAACCCGTAATTTATATAAAAATAGGCCTTTACCGGGTTTCCTGCCCGTCTCCAACCAGCCTCAGGTTCGATGAACACAACCATGTCTGAAGAATCATCCAGTCCAATCGATCCACCAGCCACGCCACCGTCCAGTGATTCAGGTCAAGTAAACCTGAATCAAGAGATGAGTTACCTGATCGACCGCGCCAGTCAGGAAAGAAAAAACCTGCAACTGCTGGTTGAATACTTCGAAAAAAAATCCGAGCAGTTTGACGAAAAGCGACTTTTTTTCGAGCGTATCCAGGAACAGATTCCTGGCACTCTTGAAAAACTCGAATCGGTAAACCAACGCATTGAAGAAGTGCGTTCGTTTGATGTCCGGGTGCGCGAATTCCAGACAGTCTCCAAAGACCTCGACTCGCAATACCAGCACCTCAAACGTGAACTGGACAACCTCCATCTTTTGAGTGAGCACATCGACCACAAAGTCAAGGGTCTCAGCCAGCAACGCGGTCTCGTTGAAAAAGCCAACGAGGACGCCGGACGACTCAACACCCTGGTGTGGGACATGGACTCCAAGATGAAAAAGCTCAAGGAGGAAATCAAGCAGGTCAAGAACACCGACAAAAATATCAACCGGCTTGAATACATGCTGGAGAACATCACCAAACAGATGGACCAGGTCAACCTGTTCCGCGAAACCATGAAGACCGGATCAGAAACTGTTTCCGAATTAAACCAGCTGGTACATAACGTGGAAGGCCGTCTGGAGCGGGTGCAGAAAGAAAAAACCGTGGTCGACAGTTACCAGCAGGATCTGCATGATCTGCGTTCCCTGCTGGAGCAGTCACAAACCAATACCGACAAGGTCCTCAGCCACAACCAACTGGTGCAGGAAACCCAAACAACGATCAACAAATTGGTCCGGGAGATTCAGGAACTAAAAATTGAAGCGAAAAATGTGTCGGTAAAAAACGACCAAATGCACAGTATCAGCAGTCGCATCCGCGATCTCGACTCGCTGGTGGTGGATGTTGAAAACAAAATTGCCCAAGTAAAAGATCAGGGTGTCCAGGTCCAGAAAACTGAAGAGAAAATCACCAAGCTCAATACCTTTCTGATCGACAACATCAGCAACAAGATGAAAATCCTCAATGATGAAATGAAAATCATCGACACCGCCACAGAAAAAATGGGGCGGTTCCATGTGATGGCGGAGGAAGCCGAACAGAAGGTCCAACAGTTTGAACAGGAGATTCGCAAAGCCGACGAAATCAGCGAGGTGCTCGAGAAAAATTCTGGAATGAGCGAATCGGTCAAGTCCCAGATGGATGAAATCGCACGCAAACAGCAGTTGGTCGATCAGGTTGACAAAAAAGTGAATGACCTCAGTTCAATGGTCATCAGTCTCGATGTCAAAATGGAAACCCAGATGCAGAGAAAATCTATCATCGAAAAAATGGAAAAGAAGGTGGACGGCCTGGAATTTTTCATCGAAGAGGCCAATCTTAAAATTTCCAAGGTTTCCAAAAAAATTGATTTTCTTGAAAAGGTAGACCAGAAACTTGATGATTTGAAAACCATGACCAATCAAGTGGAAGAAAAAATTCTCGATCTGACTAAAGAAAAAGTGGCGGTCGACGATCAGGAGCGACGCATGAATCACCTCGCGTCCAAACTTAGCATCATGGAAATAGAACTGCGCTCCAAATACAAAGAACTGCAGGAGTCCAAGGAAGAGATCGAACATGTCGGAAAAGTCCGGGAAGACCTCGGGCAGATCGCAAGAAATTTCGAAGACAAACTAATGACCATTTCTCACCAGGCGGAACAGGTCAATATCACCGATGCCAGGCTGAACGCGCAGGATACCCTGATGAAAGATTTGAAAGTTCGACAGGATATTCTGGAAGAGAAAGAAGACATGGTGGTCCAAGCTGAGAAAAAAATCGACCAGTTGCAAAACCTTATGAGTGGTCTGGAAGACCGTTTGCAACAGGTTCAGGAGAGTGATGGCAAAGTCCGGGAGACAAGGCAGGCTGTCAGGGAGCTGGATGGTGCGCTGTCCAAGGTGCAGGCAGACAAGGCGCGCATTGAATTGGAAAAAGACAACCTGGACAACATCTCGATCAATATTGAAAAACTGAATGCCATCACACATGAAGCTCAATCTAAAATCGATGCCTTGTCTGGCAAGATTCATTTGCTGGAAGAACTGGAAAAGCGACTGAACCAGGTGAACCTGATGACAGAAGATGTCAACGTGAAGATCGAGAACCTCAAGCAGGAGGCGGGTTTGATCCATCAAGCCGGTGACAAGGTCTCCGAGTTGAAATTTTTACTGGAAGAAGTGGACAAGCGCACTGAAAGTTAATACTCCATCGCACCCGCTCAATACGGTTGCTCTCCGTATTACTCAGGAATTCCTGCTTTTAAAAATGAACAACAACCAAGCCCAAAAATTCAGGAGACAAAAATAATATGGCAACACCCGTTTTAGGTGTCATTGGAGGCAGTGGCCTTTACAGCATGAAAGACCTCGAGGTGCTTGAAGAAATTCCAGTAGAAACTCCTTTTGGTTCTCCGTCCGATCCACTCATTCGCGGGAGTTTGATGGGCCGTGAGATGCTGTTCCTGCCACGGCATGGGGTGGGGCACCGTATTCCGCCATCAGAGATCAATTATCGCGCCAATATTTTTGCGATGAAAAAACTCGGCGTGTCGCGCATATTGTCGGTCAGTGCCGTCGGCAGTATGAAAGAAGAAATTGTACCGGGTCACATCGTTCTGCCGGATCAATTTATTGATCGCACGCATCGCCGGATCAGCACATTTTTTTCTGACGGGATTGTCGGGCATGTGGCACTTGCCGATCCGATTTGCTCCGATCTTCAGGGGAAAGTAGCAGATGCCGCCAGAAAAGCCGGTGCGACATTGCATGTTGGTGGAACGTACATTTGTATCGAAGGTCCCCAGTTTTCGACCCGCGCTGAATCTCTGCTCTACCGTTCCTGGGGTGTTGATGTCATTGGCATGACCAATGTCACCGAGGCTAAGCTGGCGCGTGAAGCAGGTCTTTGTTATGTCACCATGGCGTTGTCCACCGATTACGATTGCTGGCATACCGATCATGATGCCGTCACGGTTGAAGCGGTGCTGGAAATCATGCATCAGAATGTCACCCTGGCGCAGGGGATCGTCAAGGAAACAGCTGATGGTGCGGTTGATGAAATCAATTGCAGTTGTGCACAGGCGGCGGAGCACGCAGTGGTGACCGATCCCGCCCGTATTCCTGAAAGTCTTAAAAACGAGTTAAAAATTTTATTTGGATCCTTATGAAACGAGAGCGCTCAAAACAATTGTTCAAGGCGGCGCAGGAAGTGATTCCGGGAGGGGTCAACAGTCCGGTACGAGCTTACCTGGCCGTGGGTGGCGACCCCCTGTTCATGAAAGAAGCCCATGGCAATATCCTGACCGATGAAGACGGCAATCAATTCATTGATTACAATTCTTCTTGGGGACCGCTGATTTTCGGCCACGCGCATCCCCAAATTATCGAAGCAATTTGTGAATCCGCCGGGATGAGCACCAGTTTCGGTACGCCAACGGAAAATGAAATTCGACTGGCAGGGGAGGTCGTCTCGGCTGTTCCCAGTATCGAAACCGTGCGCATGGTCAGTTCCGGCACGGAAGCTGTGATGAGTGCGATTCGGCTGGCGCGAGGCCATACCGGGCGCGACAAAATTCTCAAGTTTGAAGGGTGTTATCACGGTCACGCCGACAGCCTTTTGGTTAAAGCCGGATCCGGTTTGATCTCCCTTGGCATACCCGACAGCCCCGGTGTCATCGCCGATCTCGCCAAACACACCTTGACCTTGCCCTTCAACGATGCTGACAAAGTTAAAGCGTTATTTGAAAAGGAAGGCGACCAGATCGCCTGCCTGATTGTGGAACCGGTGGCCGGCAACATGGGCGTTATCCCGCCGAAGCCGGGTTTTTTACAGGCGTTACGCGAGATCACGGAAAAGCATGGAACCTTACTGATTTTTGATGAAGTCATCACCGGCTTCCGCGTGGCCTATGGTGGAGCGCAGGAATTGTACGGCATCACGCCCGACATGACCTGCCTTGGAAAAATTATCGGCGGCGGACTTCCCGTCGGTGCCTATGGTGGACGCCGTGAGATCATGAATGACATCGCGCCTACGGGTTCGGTTTATCAAGCGGGAACCTTGTCGGGAAATCCTCTTGCCATGACAGCCGGAATTGAAATGCTCAACCTTCTTTCAGCCGATGGGGTCTATGACGATCTTGAACAAAAATCCGCTTCGCTTTGCGACGGTTTCAAGGCCAACGTCGAAAAACTGGGGATCAAGACCCGGTTCACGCGAGTCGGTTCCATGTTCTCCATGTTTTTTACTGACTGTGAAGTCGTTGATTACGAAACGGTGACCACCTGCGATACGGGATTGTTCAAACGCTATTTCAACGCTATGCTGGAGGAAGGAATCTACATCGCACCTTCACAGTATGAGGCCGGTTTCATGTCCGCAGTCCACACCCAGGAAGATATCGACAAAACAATTTCAGCCCAGTACCGGGCTCTTGAAAAGGCAATCACCCATTAACAGGTCCAACCAAAGGAAAGAGTAACGCATGAGTGAAATCAGTTCTATCATGGCCCGGCAAATTCTGGATTCACGCGGCAACCCGACCATTGAAGTGGATGTCTTTTTGGAAGATGCCCTGATGGGGCGAGCTTCCGTCCCCTCAGGTGCCTCTACCGGTACCCGGGAAGCCTTGGAACTGCGTGATGGTAACAAGAAAATTTTTGGCGGCAAAGGGGTCACCAAAGCGGTGGAGATTGTTAATTCGCGGATCGCGCCTGAATTACTCGGTATGGAAGTCACCGAGCAGGCACTCATCGACCGGATCATGATTGAGTTGGACGGAACCAAAAACAAGGGCAAGCTCGGAGCCAATGCCATGCTCGGTGTTTCGCTGGCGGTCGCCAAAGCCGCCGCCAACGATGTCGAACTGCCTCTGTTCCAATACCTCGGCGGCACCACTGCCAGGCAACTGCCTGTGCCGATGATGAATGTTTTAAATGGTGGGGCTCATGCCGACAATAATGTCGATATCCAGGAATTCATGATCATGCCGGTTGGTGCCAAAAGTTTTTCGCACGCTTTGCAAATGGGGACGGAAATCTTTCACAGCCTCAAAGGTGTTTTAAAAAGTAAAAATTACAACACCGCTGTTGGCGATGAAGGCGGTTTTGCGCCGGATCTTAAATCCAATGAAGAAGCTGTTGAAATTTTAATCGCGGCAGTGAAAAAAGCCGGATATAAAATTGAAAAAGATATTCTGCTGGCGTTGGATGTCGCCGCCAGTGAACTGTACAAGGGAAAAAAATATACGCTGGAGGCTGAGAAAAAATCCAAGCTGACTTCCGACGAAATGGTAGGGTTTCTCGAAAAACTGATCAAACGATATCCCATCGTCAGCGTCGAGGATGGCCTCGCGGAGGACGACTGGAAGGGCTGGAAAAAGCTCACCGATAAAGTGGGTACCCATACTCAATTGGTCGGCGACGACATCTTTGTAACCAATACTGAAATTCTGGCAAAGGGAGTCAAAGAGGGTATTGCAAACTCCATCCTAATCAAGGTCAACCAGATCGGAACCCTCACCGAGACTCTTGACGCTGTCGAAATGGCCAAGCGGGCAGGGTACACGGCGGTCATCTCCCATCGGTCCGGTGAAACAGAAGACACCACCATCGCAGATATTTCCGTTGCCGTGAACGCCGGGCAGATCAAAACAGGTAGCCTGTGCAGGACCGACCGGGTGGCAAAATATAATCAGTTGTTGCGCATTGAAGAAACCCTGGGACCCATCGCTGAATATATGGGTTCTGATGTATTTTACAACCTGACCTGAAGCATAAATGGAATTTCTTAAAACATATTTATTGAACTTGAGTAAATCCCAGAAGACGCTAATTCTGGGATTGTCGCTATCTATTATGATGCTGGTGGTCGCCGTGTTCAGTAAAGATGGGTTTGTTACCGTTAATGAATTTGAGAGCGAACTGCAATCGCTGGTTCAACTCAATCAAAAAATTGCCGATGACAACCAGAAGTTGCGCCAGGAAATCGAAGCATTAAAAACCGACCCCTATGAAGTTGAAAAGCTCGCCAGAGAAAAACTCAATTTGGTGAAACCGGGAGAAGTGGTGTACCAGATTGTCCCCGAAAGCCCCCAGCCTCAATAAATAGTTCCTTTTCAAATAAGACCTGTAATGACCCGGAATTTTCTGTTCTGGTAGATCGCTCCGTCAAACTCTCCAAGAGGTGCTCACCTCTCAACTTATATTTTGAAGTACTCAATATTAAAAGTTTTATCCGAAGAACCTGTATTCATGTAACTCAAAAGCAGGAAACTCTATACGTCTAAAGGGTTTCGTCGTCGCGGGCGTTTTGTTTGAAAGACCGGGCAGAACCGCGAAGCCAGAACAGGCACCAGAATTATAGTTTGAAATTCATTAACCTATTGATAATTTAGCTATAAATGTTAAAGTAAGATCATCCGTTAAGAGTGAAAACAGGGAGACATACCGCAATCAGTTGACGCGCAAATCGTATCGTTTCTATATCGAATTTGCAGGTCGGCAAGATTGGAAATGGAATTCAAGGGAAATCCAATGGATTCCTTGTTAGCCATGTCTTTCGTTACCGAATCTACAGTTTCCTGATCACTGTGATCGAGGATCAAATTTTAATTAAGTGAAGTTGATTAAGGAGGCACCATGACCAAGCAGGATATTATCAATCACGTTTCGCAAGAAGCCCATCTCTCTCGAGCCAAGGCTGAAGAAGCGGTAGAAACCGTTATTCGCCTGATTAAAGAATCGCTTGGAGCCGGAGAGCCTGTCATTCTGCGACGGTTTGGTACTTTTCAGGTCAAGCAGAAATCAAAGCGGATGGGGCGAAACCCAAAAACGGGCGAGGAAGCTGAAATTTGCGAACGCAAAGTGGTTCGATTCAAATCCGGCAAACATTTCAAACAGGCTGTCAACGAAGACGAGTGATCCTGCCTTCACACAAACAGGATCACAGAATAAGCATGGCATCGCCATAGCTGAAAAACCGGTACCGCTGTTCAATCGCCTCCTTGTAGGCACGGTCCAGAAGCTGTTTCCCCCCAAAGGCGCACACCAGCAGGTACAGGGTTGATCGGGGAAGATGAAAGTTGGTCAACAACCGGTCGACCACCTTGAAAGACTGGCCAGGGTAAATAAAGCGGTCCGTCCACCCGGTAATAGCCTTTGTCGTCCTGCCCTCAATATCCAGAGATTCCAAAACCCTGGTAGAGGTGGTTCCCACCCCCAGCACCTTTTTTCCGGATTCTCTGTATTCCAAAATCGCATTCCAGGTTTCCATCGGGACTCGATAATATTCTTTTAACATTTTATGCTCTTCCACAACATCGGTTCTGATCGGCTGAAAGGTTCCCACACCGACATGCAGAGTGACCCAGGCGGTCTTTGTTTTCCGGTTCACCTGCTCAAGCAATTCTGAGGAAAAATGAAGGCCGGCAGTGGGGGCCGCTATCGCCCCCGGAGACGAGGCGAACACCGTTTGATAGCGCTCACGGTCGAGTCGGTCCTGCTCTTGATTTCTCCCTTTACGTTTGATGTATGGCGGCAGGGGAGGCAAGCCAATGATATCGAGCGTTGCATGTAAATCTCCTGATGCCTCGAAACGAAATATTCCCAGTCCATCATGACTTCCTAAATAAAAAGCCTCTAAGGAGTGCTCCTCTGTGCCGAAATCAAATTCCTGTCCCGTTTTAATTTTAGCCAGTCCCTTGACCATAACCTGCCAGGTGGCCTGATTGGTCTCCTGAACAAGTAGTAGTTCCACCGCCTTGCCCGTGTCCTTGAATGTTCCCGGAAGGCGGGCAGGCATTACCTGCGTGTTGTTCATGATGACCAGAGGCTGGTCTTCCAGATATTCAATAAAGTCTGGGAACTGACGGTGCTCGATGGTACCTGTGCCCCTGTCGACAACCATCAATCGGGAACCTTCACGGCTGGGTGCCGGAGTCTGGGCGATTAAATCGTCTGGTAGGTTAAAATCGAATTCGGAGAGATTCATGTTAAAAAATAATTAATGTTAGTTTGGATAACTATTTGAGTTGATTAAGAAAATTTAATCGCAAACCGGGAGCCCGGAGCTTATATTTTGTAAGAGTGAAACCGATCAGAAAATAGAAACCGTTCACTTGCAAGCTGAACATTTATAACGTATTTACAAATATTTAGACAATAAATTTCCGGTTGACCTCACAGGTGTAATTATTATACTCTTCGCCTGAGAGCCATAACGGGTCAAACCAAACTACGAATGCGAATCCAGGGGTCTAAAATGCGCAAGCTTTTGAACTGTATAACCTTGATGCTGGTTGCTTTCGGTCTCGTCATGACCGGAGCACCGGATGCTTTTGCCAAGAAGAAAAAGAAAATTCCAAAAAAGCCAAGTTATGTAGGGGCAGTTAAATGCAATGGCAGTTGTCATGATCCTTATTATCAGGCTTGGGTGAATACCCCGCACGGGAAATCCTTCGCGAGTTTGAAAGCCGGAGAGAAAGGCGATGCCAAGAAAGCCGCTGGCCTTGACCCGGAAAAAGATTATTCGGCCGACCCGACCTGTCTGCGTTGCCACACAACCGGGTATCGCCAGAAAGGCGGATTCAAACCAGCTGGTAGTAAAACTAAAAAAGGAAAAGATACCAGCACAGCGATTGATCCGGAAGAGCCGAACAAAGAACAAGTGGGTTGTGAGATGTGTCACGCCGCCGCTGGAGGCAGTCAGTTTCGCGTGGTCATGAAAAACACCAAAGGCGATTTCAAAAAATCTGATACCGAAAAATACGGGATGCGTTGGGACTACGCCAATGTCTGTTCCCGCTGTCACATGCACCCGCAAAGCCCGCACAAGGACGAGAAATTCGACTATGAAGCGAGCAAGAGCATGGTTCATGATAAAGAAAAGTACTTCAGTGAAGACAACATGGATCAAAAACTTGAAAAAGTGGAAGATCGTGCCGCAGAAACGGCTGTCTCCCAGGAGAAACCGCTTCGCATCGAAGAGTGGAAGTTCAAGAAAAGCGGGAAATTGAAATTCAAGAAGGGCACCAGACCATACAGCACAAAAAAGAAAAAGGTGTTGTATAAAAAAGAGTGATGCCTGAAAACGCATTCCAGTTTAGAATTAAGGACTCGCCGGTTTCCGGTGAGTCCTTTTTTTTATCAGACGACGTTGATCTCCGAAGGAAATTCTAATGACTGAAACCACGTTCAAGAAAAAAATCCTGTGCATTGGAGCAGGCTATGTTGGTGGGCCCACCATGACGGTCATTGCCAATAAATGCCCGGACTATAAAGTAACCGTGGTTGATATTTCTGAGGAGAGAATTCGCCGGTGGAATTCAGATAATCTGCCAATTTTTGAACCGGGGCTTGAAGAGCGTGTGTTCAAAGTTCGCGGAAAGAACCTGTTTTTTTCAACCGATGTCGAGCGGGGAATCGAAGAGGCCGATATTATTTTTGTCGCCGTCAACACGCCAACGAAAACTTTTGGGGAAGGCATGGGCCGGGCGGCGGACCTTCAGTTCATGGAAAAAACCGCTCGTAAAATCAGGGAAGTCGCAAAGTCCGATAAGATCGTGATTGAAAAAAGCACCATTCCGGTACGTGCCGCCGAAACCCTGGAGAAAATTCTTCACGCTGGGGAGGATGGACCTCATTTTGAAATTTTATCCAATCCTGAATTCATGGCGGAGGGAACGGGCATCGGCGATATGGAATCGCCAGACCGTGTGTTGATCGGATCAATGGACACTCCGTCAGGCCAGGCCGCACGCGATGAACTCATTAAAATTTATGAACACTGGGTCCCACGCGACCGCATCATCACCACCAATCTGTGGAGTAGTGAATTGTCCAAGCTGGTGGCTAACGCCTTCCTCGCGCAACGGATCACCTCGATCAACAGCATCAGCGCAGTCTGTGAAATGACGGAAGCGGATATCGGTCAGGTCGCCGATGCGGTAGGAAGAGATTCCCGAGTAGGTCCAAAATTTTTAAAGGCAGGAGTTGGTTTCGGCGGTTCCTGTTTTCGCAAGGACATCCTCAATCTGGTTTACCTTTGCGAACATTACGGTCTGAATGAGATCGGACAGTTCTGGCATTACGTGGTCAAATTAAATGACTTTCAAATGGATCGCTTCGTCAAACGTATCCTGAGTGCCATGTTCAATACATTGGTCGGAAAAAAAATTGCGATTTTTGGTTTTGCTTTCAAACCGGATACAGGCGATACCCGCGATGCGCCGGCCATTTTCATTTGTAAACAATTACTGGAGGAGCGCGCCCATTTATCGATTACGGATCCTCATGCAATCGAGAACGCCAAAATTGATATGGAAGATTATAACGATGTGACTTTTGAAGAGGACCCGTACAAGGCGGCAGAAGGGACCCATGGCATCGCCCTGTTGACCGAATGGAAGGAGTATCAGGAGCTTGATTTCCAGCGACTCTACGACAGCATGGAAAAACCTGCCTGCCTGTTTGACGGGCGCAACCACCTCGACCACGACAAACTGTTTGATATCGGATTTAATGTGTATGCCGTCGGCAAACCCGACCGCGATCATTTTAAAAAGTAGCGGCTGGCCTTCTCTTTAAGTTTTATCAGATTCCACGCCACCCCATTGAAACTCCCCTTTAGGCCCGAGTGGTGCAAATGGATTGTAGGCGACTTCCCATAAATTTTGGTCCGGGTCGGCAAAGTATCCCGAATATCCGCCCCAGAAAACTTTTTCTGCTGGTTTGATGAGCTCACCACCAGCATTTATAGCTTCTTTCAAGACCTCATCCACTCCAGCCTCAGAGTCCACGTTGTAGGCGATGGTGATAGTCGAAAAACCTGATCGTTGTACGTCGACTTTTGCATCTTCAGCAAGTTTATTTATTGGATATAACGCCAACGTCATATTGTTCAGGTCATAAGCCACAATGTTTTCGGCTTGCTCTTCTGATGCCACCTTCCAACCCAGGGCATCGTAAAACGCTCTGGAAATTTTCAGGTCAGCAACCCCAAGGGTAATCATGCTCAATCGCTGCTCCATGGTTCCCTTCCCTCCTATGCTTTTTCAATTTAAAGCGGGATCTCTTTGTACTTATCAGGTTTTATTTTCTGATGGTGTGTGGCAGTAGGTGCAACCATCCATAGCGCGGTGAGGCATGATGGGAACATTTTTCGTCTGGCCCATGTGGCACTCGAGACATTGCACAGCGGTGTCTGTTGGAACGTGAAAAGGATGGGCGGTCAAGTGCGGTGCTGAGTCCAGAAAATAATAGATAAACGTTCCGGCAATGATGAGGCCCAGTACCATCATGGCCTTGTAAAAGTTTATCTGCCCGGCGAGAGGGTTTTCTTTTTTTATTTTTACGCGTCGTTTAGCCATGAGGGAATATCAATCCGTGTGAGCAACAACATCGATTTCCACCTTGGCACCCTTGGGCAGAGCACCCGCTTGTATGCAGGCGCGGGCGGGTTTTCCTTCGGCAAAATATTTTTCGTACACCGCATTCATGTGTGCAAAATCGCCCATGTCTGCAAGGTACACGGTGGCTTTGACTACGTGCTCAAGGGTCAAGCCGGTGGCATTCAAAATTGCCTTGACGTTATCGAGAGTGCGCACAGTCTCCTCTTCAATTTTTCCGGAATGAAACTCGCCTGACACAGGATCAAGAGCAATCTGCCCGGAAGTAAAAACAAATTCGCCCACCCGGATGGCTTGTTGATAAGGGCCAATAGCCGCAGGGGCCTTGTCTGTGTGAATCCCTTCTTTTTTCATATTGCGTTTCCATCATTAGGTGATTAGTAATTGTGAATTATTTGTTTAAGCAGGGGGTAGGATTTTAGTTCCCGCCCGAGACGCGCCAGTATAAGCCGGTGGGTGAATTGTTCTAACTCTTCCTCTGAACCTTTCGGGATTTTTAAACGGCTCCAGCGATTTAAATCCAGCGTCAGCAGTTTTTTCAAGTATTGCAGGGTTCCCAGATTAATGCGCGTCTCTACAGGGTTGCCATCGAGGCAGGGTGCGCAATAAATTCCCTGGCTATTGTAACTGAATCCTACCCAGTGTGAACGGGGAAACTGTCCGCACTTGACACATTGCTCTAGGCGCGGTTTGTATCCAAGCAAAGCCAGAATCCGCAGTTCGTAGATTCTGCAAAGCAGTTCCGGGTTTTGTTCAGGAGTGAGAGATTCCAGCGTACTTGTGACAAACATGAACAGGTTGGGATCGGTTTGGCCTTCTGCGGTAAGACTGTCGAGCAGGTCGATAAAGTAGAGGGCGTAAAAACAGGTCGCCAGTGAGTCGCGAACAGTTTGATGAAACTCAACGATGTCACATTGATTGACTCGGTATAACGATTGATGCTCTTTGCCAAAATAAATCAGGGATATCAGAGTGAGCGGTTCAAGAGAGGCACCAAATTTACTTTTAATGCGGCGGGCCCCTTTGGCGACAGCTTTGATTTTGCCGTACCGCTCAGTATAGAAAGTCACCAGCTTGTCGGTGTCCGATAAATAATGAACCCTCAGGACAAGAGCACGTGTGCGGAAGAGAGGCAAGTCAGGCCCCTTCCAGCCCGAGCAGAAAACGTTTTTTATCCAGGCCGCCGGTATAGCCGCCGATGCTTCCGTCTTTCCGGATGACACGGTGGCAGGGCACAATGATGGGGATGGGATTTTTTCCATTGGCCCCGCCGACAGCTCGAACAGCTCTTGGTTTTCCAATGGACTCGGCGACCCAGGCGTAGCTTTTGGTTTCTCCGTGCGGGATGGATTGTAAGGTTTTCCAGACCCGTTGCTGAAACCCGGTTCCCTGAGCAAGATCCAGTTTGCAGGTGAAGCTTTGACGTTTTCCAGAAAAATACTCTGCCAGTTGGCAAGCAACTGATTTTAACTTTTCAGAATTTTCCTGAGGCATTGCCGGGTAGCTTTTTTTCAGATAAGAAAGGAAGGCTTTGCGGTTGTTGATGCGCGTTCTGATTTCACAGAGACCGTTTTCCGTCGCCACCAGACCCAACTCTCCCAAAGGCGAATCCAAAAGTGCAAAGTAGAAATTTTGAGCCGCGTGAGGCCCGGTGCCAGGATTTCTCATTGGATCAAGTTCACTTTATAAAATTTTGCGAGCGACTGAGATTAACGAGCCTAGAGAATTGTCGATGCAATGCGCTCGGGTGTCCCGGGCTTTAATGGCGGACAGCAAATTTTTGTGACGCTGTCCATCATACACCGTAACTGCGGCCCCAATAAGGAAATTAAAATGATCGTCGCTTGAACCGATGGAAGCCAGATCAAGTGGCCCCGAATAATCTCGATTAAAGCCATGCGCCGCGCTGATATCCTCGATGCCGTCAATCAACCCGGTAAGGTGGCTTTGTATAAACGCAATGGGAACGCCAAAAGGATATGCCCTTTGCAGGTCCGGATGCGGGATCACCGTCACTCCGCCCAACTCTCGCGTCCAGCAGGCCGCCGTTTCCAGGGATAACCATTCGCGTTCAAAGGGCAGAAATCGTTTTTCAAGGGTCAATAGATCACCCGGCTTCAAATAGTCTTCTGGGAAGAGGGAGATAAGATGGCCCTGCTCGGTACTGATTTCAAATGCCGGGTAAGCCGTCACCGGGGGACTCTTCTTAATCCTCCAGTCTTGAATACAATCTCTGCGATCATTGATGGATTGTATTACCGGGGCCATGGGGAACCGATCCGCCGCAAGGTGCTCGGTCAGCACGACAAAATCAAGACCCAGTGACGAGGCTCTGTGGAGAATCGCATCCACCGGGAAATAGCCATCGGAATAAACCGAGTGGCAATGCAGTTCTCCAACCACCAGATGCGGAAGCTCCGCCTTAAGCTTGTGGATGCCTGACCGAATACGGTGATCCAGAAAACCCTTGCTGACAAGTTGCGTGACCGGCGCAATCACTTTTCCCCTGATACCTCTAAGTGGGGAAGGAGGACTTGAAATCACCCGTGAAGTTTTATCCGTGGGAATTTTTTCATGGTCAGGGTAATTCATATTAATAAACAGGAATGAATGAAGACCTCTGCACCTGGTTGACACATATTATTGAAACGCCCGTACCAGCCACAAGCTGAGGTCCGGAAAATAAGTGATGACCATGAGCCCGACGAGCATCAAACCGAGAAAAGGCAGGCTGGCCCGATACATTTTCAAAACGGGCTCATCAAAACGGGAGCTCGACAGGAATAAATTGATTCCCACCGGGGGTGTCATGTATCCGATTTCAAGGTTCGTCAAAAAAATGATTCCCAGATGAACCATGTTGACCCCAAAACTTTCGGCGATAGGGACAATGAGGGGAACCACCACAATGATGGCGGAAAAAATATCCATCAAACAGCCCACCAGCAAAAGAAAAATATTGAGCGCAATCAGAAAAGTAATTTTATCATCTATATAGGTTCCCATTACTTCCAAAATTTGCATCGGCACCTGTTCATCGACCAGATAGCTGGTGAAACCCAGTGCCGTTCCCAGAATAATCAGTATGGCCCCAACCAGTACCATGCTGGTTCGCATGATGCGTGGGATATCACGAACGAAATGCAGGTCTTTGTACAAGACTGTCTCGACCATTAAAACGTAGACCACCGTCACCGCCGCCGCTTCGGTCACCGTGATAAAACCGCCGTAAATTCCCCACAAAATTAAAAAAGGCAGGGGGATTTCATAACGCGCCTGTTTGATCGCTGTCCAGGCTTCGTTTTTGTTAAAAGGAGTAACCGGGATATTCAGTTTTTTCCCCATGGCAAAACTGTAGCAGAAGAACAGAAAAATCAGGAAAAGGCCGGGAACTATTCCGGCTAAAAATAACTGGTCGATATTCACCTGCGCGATAAGTCCGTACAGGATTAGGGGAAGTGATGGCGGAAACAAGAGAC
The DNA here is from genome assembly GCA_029261535.1 of Nitrospinaceae bacterium. GTDB lineage: Bacteria > Nitrospinota > Nitrospinia > Nitrospinales > Nitrospinaceae > Nitronauta. Next base: position 85,244 of record JAJDBF010000010.1, read on the forward strand.
CGAGACTGCCGGAGGCGGTGAGGAGGCCCAGAGAAAATTTTCGTGAATAGTGTTCCCGCAGAAGCATGGGATAGAGTAGCCCGCCCAGAGCAATGATGGTGACTCCGGAAGCCCCTGTAAACGCCGTAAAAAAACCGCAGGCCACCAGAGCCACCAGCGGTGTTCCACCGGGAAGGGCACCGAGAAAAGCCTCGGTCAGGCGAGTCAACCGCTTGGGTGTTCCACTTTCGGCCATGAGGAATCCGGCAAAAGTGAACAGGGGGATGGCGATCAGGCTGGGCTGGCTGGTGACGCGATACAATTCAATAAACACTGCGGCACTGTCGATATCCGCAAGGAAAAAAAGAATCAGTGCAAGAGCACCGATGATAGCGTAAAGCGGTGTTCCCGCCAGAGCCAGAAAAATCAATGCACCGGTTATCGTCAGCGTCATTTTGGATCCTCCGGCCTGGTAGCGGCGTCCCAGGCGGCGAAGATAAACCGGATGGCAATGATGGTCAGGCTGTAGGGCAGGATGGTTTGGAACCACCAGGTTGGGATATCGGAAAAAAGAGTGGTTTCACCCTCCATTTCATAAATCATGAAATCCCAGGAAGCTCGCGCAAGGAAAAAACTGATCACACCCGCCGCCAATCGGGACAGAACCCTTAGCCATCGTTTAACTTGCCGGGAAACCAGATGAGGGATAAAATCAACAGATAGATGGCGGTTTTCCCGGACAGCAAGTGATGCTCCAAGAAAACCGACCCATAAAACCAGTTGGCGACACAACGTGTCGGCCCAGAGCAAACCCTCGTTGAAAAAATTTCTCAGGATCACCTGACCAAAGGAAAGTGTAATCAGAGTCGTCAGAACGAAAATCAGCAGAGCCGTCTCGGTGCGGGCAAGGTAGGTGTCAAGGTTTCTGATAATGCGCATGAAACGGCCCGGTTATTTTGCGACAGTTTGTTAAGCGGGGACCCATTTGTGTTCCGTTGTTTCCAAAACATTGACAGCAGGAATGACTCATTTCCCTGATAAACTTACACCATATAATAACACTTTGCACTGTTAACAAGACTGCGTCAGGAGTTTGAATTTTGAAAAAATGGGTCACACAAATTTTTATCGGGATACTTTTGGTCGGAGCACTGCTTAATGTTTTTTCTTCCGCTGTTGCCAACGATCTAAGCGAAATGGCCTATTTTCCGCAAGGAGAATTTGCCATGGGAAGTCCGGTGGATCAGGGTTTATCCGACGAGCACCCTCAACACAAAGTCTATCTGGATTCATTTTATCTCGACCGATTTGAAGTGACCGGACAAAATTTCAGCGACTATTTAAAGGTCCATCCCAAGGAGCACCCAACGATCACCGGCTGGTTCGATCGAACCCCAAGACCGGGAATGGAAAATAGTCCGGTCATCGGATTGACCTGGAAGCGGTGCCGGAATTATTGCGACTGGCGAGGTAAACGATTGCCCACCGAGGCTGAGTGGGAACGTGCCGCCGCTGGCATCGAAGGGCGGATTTTTCCCTGGGGAAACACGGTTCCGAGTGATAAACGGGCTAATTTTGGCCGTTGCTGTTTCATCCGAAAAGGAGAAACTCTGGAAAATGTTGAAAATTATCCAGACGGCCAAACCCCGGAGGGGATATTCAATTTAAGCGGAAATATTGCTGAATGGGTCCTGGATTGGTATGATTCCACTTACTATAAATCGAGTCCATACCGGAATCCTCAAGGTCCTGATTCCGGTCGTTATCATGTCGTCCGGGGAGGAGCCTGGAACAGCCTTCCAGATTATATGAGATCCCGACGGCGCTATGGAAACAATGATGGTCAGGATTTCTATGGCATCGGATGCCGATGTGCCCGGTCCGCAGTAAACTCTGACAAACAATAAACTTAATAATAAGTCGCCATATAGGAAACCAATGGAAAATATTGAATTACAGCTGGATCAATTGGAACGGGACAAGTTGATATCTCTTATTCAGCAAAATCAGGTGCGGATAGGGAAACACAACATTCGTTATACCCGAAGCAATAAAAAAAACACGTTCGATCATTGGGACAAATGCATGGAGTCCTACGAGCGACTCTTAAAAACTATCCCCAAAGAAATTCTGAAAATTGAAAAAGAAATCCGTAAAAAATTTGTAGCCGATTTTTCTGCGGACCGTGAAAACAAACTTCTGAGTTTAATCAATACAGAGATCGAGGTGTTGATTCAGAAAATGGAAAAATTGTATGAAGATGAATTCAGTAAATTCGATGCATTGGATAATTTCAAAGACAGGCTGGTGAAGGTCAGGGAAAAGTGTCAGGAGTTGACCGAAACCTATATGGTCAAATGCCGGGAGCTTTCATCCCAGACCAGTGAGCATTCAGGGCGTATGTCGGCACCACAAATTTGTGAATTTTACAAAATGAAAGATACATTTCTCCACGAGTTGAATTTACTCGGCCCTTTGCAAAACATCAATCTCATGTTTAATGATGCAGAAGAAAAAGTCGATTTCAAGGGAGCGGTGGAGGAGGTTCAGCAAGGGATCCGGCATATGGCCAGGACCCTTCAGGATGAAGGCGCGGGCGAAATGCAATCTATGAAGGAAAGAAAAGCGCGCAAAATGCAGGTGGCGCGGGAGACTCTTTTGTTCCGTGATCTGGTGGTGAACATGGAACCTCTGATCGAACAAGCCAGGCTCCCGGAAGAACAACGCAACCCTGAAATCATGGGCAAATTATGGGAACGGATTGAGGGGCTTTTTTTTCAGGGGCGTGGCGACTGGGCAACCGTCCTCCCGCAATTTAAAAGTGTCATGACCGTTTCTAAAGAAAACGTCAATTAGAGGTTTTATGTTTTTCTCTAAAGGATTCTTCTTCTTCGCCATTCCCAGTCTGCTGATGTGTTTAGTGTTAACAGGTTGCTCACTGGTCAAACTGAATTTTGGAAATTCCATCACCCCGCTGGAAGAAAAAGTTGTCAGTGGTGAAGGCGAGAACAAAGTTCTTGTCCTGAATATCGAAGGCGTTATTTCCAATCAGAAAAAAAGATCCCTGATGGGTTCACAGGTTGATGTCGGAATGGTGGAACGTGTTCGGGAGACACTTCAAAAGGCCGTTGAAGAAAATGATATCAAGGCCCTCATATTAAAAATTAATAGTCCAGGGGGCACCGTCACTTCAAGTGATATTATTTATCATGAAATAAAATTCTTCAAAGAAAAACAAAATCTTCCCGTTTATGCCTGGGTGGTGGATTTAGCCGCTTCCGGGGGTTATTATATTGCCCAGGCGGCTGACACCATTTTAGCCCACCCAACATCAATCAGTGGAAGCATCGGTGTCATCACTGTTAAAGTCAATCTCAAGGGATTGATGGACAAGGTGGGAGTCGAGTGGGAAATTATAAAATCAGGGGACAAAAAAGATTTTCTTTCTCCTTTCCGAGCAATCACCCAGAAAGAGCGGCAGTTGTTCCAGGAAACCATTGATAATTTTTACCAGCGTTTTGTCCGGATCATTGCAGAGAACAGAAAAAAGTTGGATCACGGGCAAGTGACAGCACTTGCCGATGGTCGAATTTTCTCATCAGAACAGGCGTTAAAATTACACTTGATAGATCACATTGCTTATCGTGATGAGGCGGAAGACCTTATCAAAAATGACCTTGGTGTGAAGAAAATCAAGTTGGTAACGTATCAGCGCTCAGGAGAATATAAGTCTAATGTTTACTCATCCCTGCCAAGCCAACCTGTGATCAATCTGGTGAATCTCAATATGAATATTTTACCCAAAAATCCTGGCCCCCATTTTTTCTATTTATGGATGCCCTGAGAATAAGGATTGAAATAACATGATCGAAGTGATTGAAAAAAAGCTAAGATTTCTTCTGGTTGAGGATAATCGCGAGGATACCCTCATTATTCGCAATATGATTGATCAAACACAGGGGGATTCCAGAATTGAACTGGATGTTGCTGTTAATTTCAATGAATTTTTCAAGCAAATTGATTTGTTCGAGTATGACTTGTTCCTACTTGACTACCGGCTGGAAGAAGACAGTGGACTGGAACTTCTTAAAACCCTTCGGAAAAAAAATACCGATGTTCCCGTCATTATACTCACCGGGCAGGGAGATCAGGATACTGTGGTTGAGGCCTTGCGGCTGGGGGCTACCGACTATATGGACAAGAATAACCTGAACGCGGAAACCCTCGACCACTCTCTTCAAAGAGGCCTCCGCCTGCATCAGGAATCCCTGCAGAAAAAGAAAATGCAGGCCAGACTGTCATTACAAAAGAAATTATTTTCAAGCCTGTCTGAAGCGGTCTCCTGCCTCCTCAAAACATCAAACCATGACACCGGAATAGGTCAGGCTATTGAGATTATGGCCCAGGCCTGTTCTGCAGACGGTGTTGCTTTAATTGAATACCACCTTGAACAACCTGCAAAAACAAAAAAATGGGTCGTGAGTTCCAGTTGGACCTCCTCACCCGATGAGGTTGTAATTTCAAAGGTGAAGGACATCCTGAATCAGCTTGAATCTTATCCAAAAATTCATAAATGTCTAAAGGGTTTTGAAGTAGGGACAAAGCTCGAGCCTGTTTCGAAAATTGATTCCTTCGGGTTTACCCATACTCTTTTAGTTCCCATTCAGGTTCATAACCGATTTTGGGGTTTTCTGACTTTTGGAAAAATGGACTCCCAAATTCAAATCAACGATTGTCTGATTTCAACCCTGCAGACTTTTTCAGCCAGTCTAGGGTGGAATCTTAAACGTAATCATGAAGAACGGGCTTTGCAGGAGCTTGTTCAACAGACGTCTGGAGAAACCGGCGATGAATTTTTTGAAGCTCTTGTGGAAAATATTGCCATTGCCCTTGAAGTCCGATGCGCTTATGTCAGTGAAATTGTAGAGAGAGGTCTGCCCTGGGCTAAACCAATCAAAGGTTGGAATGGAAGTGAAGTGGTGACAGGAGACAAGTTCAATTTAAAAAATACTCCGGCTGAAGAAATTCTGTGCGGAATGTACAGTTACTATCCGGAAGGGGTGAAAAATCTATTTCCCCAATTTATTTGCTTACAGGAATTTAATATTGAGGGGTATGCCGCTGTCCCCTTTTACGATACCGCCGGCAAAATTCTTGGACATCTCTCTATCATGAGTGAGCACCCTCTGAATGATTCCGAGCGTGTACTCTCAATACTACGCCTGTTCGGTGCCCGCGCCGCAACGGAAATTGAACGGCAAAAAGCAGAAAATAAAATCCGAGACATGGCTTTTTATGATGCCCTGACTGGACTTCCCAATCGCCTGTTACTCAGTGACCGTATGGAGGTTGCCCTCCGCCAGGCCAGACGTAACAAAAATAAAGTCGCCATTATTTATCTGGATTTTGACCATTTCAAAAATATAAACGATACCTACGGTCATCTGTCTGGCGACTTGTTACTAAAAGAAGGTGCCCGCAGGCTTGAAAATTGTTTGCGCAGAGGCGATACGGTCTCAAGGCAAGGAGGCGATGAATTTGTCATCATTCTCCCCGAAATAAAGACGAAAAGTGATATCGCCCGGCTCGCGTTAAAAATTAATGGCTCGGTTAAAGCACCGTTCTTTCTGGAAGATACTGAGATCAAAACTTCGGTTAGCCTGGGGATTTCAGTTTTTCCTCAAGACGGTGATACCACAAAGACCCTTCTTCAAAAAGCAGATCAGGCTCTTTTCATATCAAAAAATTCAGGGCGCGATAGTTTTAATTTTGCAGTATCCCCCCCAGCCAACGGAGAAAGCAACTAGTGACAAAGGGGAGACTCGATGCACTTCCGGGTCAAACTCTAACGGGTCGAATTGCATCCATTAGCATTGGCAGACCAGAATCCATCCCTGTTGAGAAAGGGCGTCCCTTAAAATCATCTTTCCTTAGAAAACCGAAAAGCACGAAAATATTTCTTGGCTACGAGGGATTTGAGAACGACCAGGTTGCCGATGCTCGATTACATGGGGGTGCCGACAAAGCCGTTTGTGTTTACAGTCAGAATCACTATAAATTCTGGATCGAACAAAAAGGACTTCGATTGACCATCCCTGCCTTCGGAGAAAATCTGACAATTGCGGGCCTCGTGGAAACTGAGGTTCACGTTGGCGATATTTTCCAAATGGGAGAGGCGCAGGTTCAAATTAGTCAACCGCGACAACCCTGCCATAAAATAAATAAGGTATACAATAAGCAAGAAATGGCTTGCTGGGTCAAAACATCCGGTTTTACGGGATACTATTTCCGGGTGATCCAGCAAGGATGGGTTTCGCCGAGTGATGAAATCATTTTGCAGGAGCAAGGCGCGGGTGCTTTTACCGTCGACGAGTTGAATGGTTTTCTTTCCAAATCCAGGAATGATTACAGTTTTGAAAGATTACAATTAGCGGCTGAACTAAACACTTTGTCTGACGATTGGGCGGGTTTGCTTCGCAAACGAGTGGCCCGTCTGATACCGCCGACCAGGTAATTTCAGGACATCTCCCTTGAACCAGAAAATAAGTGAAGATGAATTGCTTGAGTTTTTATGCACCTCGCTACTTTTAAAAGAAGCTGGTGAAAAATCAATTCGGGCACTGTTGAGTCATCTTGCTGATCTTGGCTTGCTTTCCCAACAGGAGAAGCCCTATTGGAAAATCGAGGGACTGGCCCCTCAAGTATCCTCAACGGCCTGGAAAGAACCCTGGATTAAACAATTAAAAAAGCTATGCGAAGGGCCGAGAGGATTCGCACTAAAATATTTTCTGAAAGATTTGCCAGATACCGTTTCTCTAGCTTACCCGGATCCTGCCGGATTTCAGGGTGCCATCTCCGATGGAATCCTTGAAACCTCGAGCCCGTCATCGGTCAATACATCCTCCCACCTGAGCAATCTTCAAATTGTAAAAAAGGTAGGAAGGCAGTTGTCGCCACTGATTGAAATGGAAAATGACTTTCTGACCAGACTGCAAGGCAAACACACCAATCGGCAACGGGCACGGCATATTTTTAATTTTATTATCAGCCGGGTAAAAATGAAGGGAGAGCCTAGGGAATGGGTTCAATTGAGCCGTCGCCGACACAAATAAATTGCCCAAATACTTTTTCACTTTCTTTTATTAAATCCGAAATTAAATCATGAAAAAACTTCTCATTATTGGAGCCGGGCCGGGCGGGTATTCCGCCGCCTTCTACGCGGCAGACCTTGGGCTTGAAGTCACGCTGGTTGATTCCGATGAACGGCTCGGAGGCGTGTGCCTCACTCGAGGTTGTATTCCTTCAAAGGCACTGCTTCACATGGCGCGTTTGATAAATGAAACGAAAGAAGCCGCCGACTGGGGTCTGAAATTTGATACTCCAGAAATTGACCTTCCTGCCATGCGAAAATGGAAAGACTCCATAATCAACAAACTCACCGGAGGCTTAAAACAACTCAATCAGCAACGGGGAATTCTTTTTATCTCGGGCCAGGCAACCTTTCTTGATTCCAACACTGTACAGGTGAATAACAATGAAACTTTGTCCTTCGATCATTGCATTATTGCGACAGGATCGCGACCGGTCATTCCTCCGGCCTTCAATATAAATAGTCCGCTGGTGATGGATTCCACCTCTGCGCTTGAGTTAAGCGACATTCCTGACAGATTATTAATAATCGGGGGTGGTTACATCGGGCTTGAGATGGGCACCGTCTATTCCGCATTAGGGAGTCAGGTCACCGTTGTCGAAATGACAGCCGACTTGTTGCCAGGAGCCGACCGTGATCTGGTCCGGATATTACAAGCCAAGCTCCGGAAACAGTTTCATCAGATTCTACTTTCGACCCGGCTGGAAACTCTGGAAGAGAAAAACGGCCTCCTTGAAGCTCGCTTCGATGGGAAGGAAGAAGTTCAACTGTTCGACCGCGCACTGGTCGCAGTGGGACGAATACCCAACACAGAAAAGCTTACGCTGGGAAATACGGGAGTGAATATAGACGATAGAAAATTCATTCAGGTTGGGCAGGATTATAAAACATCGGATGCCTCAATTTCCGCCATTGGCGATGTTATTGGTGGGGCCATGTTGGCCCACAAGGCATCGCATGAGGGGAAATGGGCGGTGGAATCCTTACTGGATCAAGACCCGCAGACATCACGTTCTCACGTCATGCCTGCCGTGGTTTTCACCGACCCGGAAATCGCCTGGTGTGGATTGTCCGAGACGGAAGCTAAAAGTAGCGGGAAAGAAATTAGCGTTTCCAAATTCCCCTGGGGTGCTTCAGGTCGAGCCACCACCCTTGGGCGCAATGACGGTTTCACAAAATTGATTGTCGATAAAGTGACAGAAAAAATACTAGGCGTGGGAATTGTCGGTGTCGGGGCAGGGGAGTTAATCGCCGAGGGCGTGCTTGCCATCGAAATGGGCGCATCACCCAATGATCTTGCCCATACCATTCATCCGCACCCGACCTTGTCCGAGACTTTGATGGAATCAGCAGAAGTTGCGATCGGGCACTCCACGCATGTGTATCGAAAAAAGAGCTGATTAAATATCGATAACGTCGTCATCTTTGCGCGGGGCGCGGTAGGTCGGAGAGGGCGGTTTGGGCGCATCGTTTCTTCCAAAACCCAAAAACAACTGGGCGATGATTGCGACCCCTGTCGCGATCAGTGCAATCACGAAAAAGGTGAAAGCAAAAAAGAAGAGGAACGAGAATGCCACAATCCCGCCAAGAATCATCAGTAGGCGAGTGGACCATGAAACGGGCTGGCTACTGTCTTTAAATCGAACGAAAAGCATTAGACTCCGTCAATGTTAAGTTATAATGAGCTATGAATATGGAAGGCGATTCCTTCATCATAGAATGTCCGACCTGCGCTGTCAAAAACCGGGTCAAGGTGTACAAGGCAGACAAGCTACCCGTTTGTGCCAAGTGCCGGACGGCCCTTGTGGATGAAGATAAAAATGAAGCGCATGCCAGGTACTCTGAAAATTTTAAAAAATTTCACGATCTACCGGACATTGGGCTTCGCAACGAGGAATAGATATTCTCGAAGAACTCTTCCAGAAAACTTCCTCCGTCAACCTTATCCGCCCGCTATCTCCTGAAATTCTGAATACTAATCCTGATCAATAGAGCTTATCACCCATGGATGAAACTGTAGCGATTATCGACAGCATCATGCGCGAAACACTGTCTGCCACCCATGTGGCCATTATAGATGAGAGCCACCTGCACCGTGGGCACAAGGCGGCTGGCGGCGGCGGTCATTACCACGTCACCGTGGTGTCCACTAAATTTGAAGACGTTAACCTGCTGGATCAGCGCAGACTAGTTTACACAGCACTCGATGACCAAATCAACGGCACGCCAAAACTCATCCACGCCATTCAGATCAAAACTTTCACTCCAGATGACTGGCAAGCCAGCGGACAGGGGTAACGATCATACTCTTGAAAACCTATTGGACGCGAACTTCCCTTGCCTAAGAGATCTCTGCATAACCCAAAAATAAAAAGCAAAGGCGAGATTCTTTCCTTCGACAACCTCAGGACAGGCTCAACAAAGGAAGTTCCTCAGAATGGCATTGCAGTGTTTTATAGTGTCACCCTGCGCTTGTCGAAGGGCGACCTCCACTTTTCAGTCTCTCAAAAAGCACTTATACAAAGGTCTCTTTCCCAATAGCTGTTTTTTTTTGCAGAAAACGCGGCTGAAAAAAACAATAAATCGCCTGACCTTTATTGAAACTACTCTCGGTAGATTTCCAGTTCCTCGCAGTTTTTCAGATTGGGCGATTCCGTCAGAGCCTTGATACCTTCACGCGAAAACTGGTTCTTGTACAGGTCGAGTTTGATGTATTTTTTGCTGGTCTCCGACTCGGCAAAAGCGCGGGCACCTTCATCTCCAATGACATTACCGAACAATGAAAAATGCGTCACCTTCGGCAGGTTGGTTGAACGCGCAAGAGCCACAGCTCCCTCGTCTCCCACCTCATTATTATTCAATGTCAGGACTTCCAGGTTTTGCAGGTAAGGGCATTGCGCAATTGCTTCGGCACCCTCATCTTCTATCTGATTATTGGAGAAGACAAACGTCTTCACGTTTTTGAACGTCTCCGCCTTGGTCATCAGTTCCATCGTTCCGCGCAGGCCAATAAACTTATCCCGCAGATTGAGGATTGTCCCATCTTCCGAGAGACCTTCTTTTATAAAATCATCGATCCGGCTCATGCACACTCCTCCGGGATTGTTAAGATTCGCTTTTCAAAAACTATTCTATCAGAGCGGAGTACCTCCGCAGGAAATTTTTTCAATTCTACACGATGATTGATTTACTTTCACTGACTCCAATGGACGTGCGCGGTCGCTTCCTCTTGAGTGGGAGACCTTTGCATAAGTATTAAAACAGATGCTGGAAATTTGGTGGCCCCCCTTCGACAGGCTCAGGGTGACATATTTGGTGCCGAGCTGTCATTCTGAGGACCAACGGGACGAAGAATCTCGCCTTTGCTTTTGATTTTTGGGTTATGCAAAGCTCTCCTTGCGTGGCCCGAAGGGGTAGCTTCAAGGTCTCTGTGTTCTTCAATTAGAGTAAAGGATCGAGGAACAGGCCAGCGGTTTTCCAACCAGCCACTTCTTCTTTCGTTGGGATAGAGGGCACGGGGATTTTATGGGTGCGGCTCTCCAAGGGAGAATGGAATGTCCGTGCATAGACCTCGGCTTTCCACAGATAAAGATGATCGAACATCATGCCCCAGGGCGCCATCGCTGTGCCATCAACGCCACGAGTGATCCGCTGGTAATGAATGTTGTCGGGCCAGTCTTTGAACTTTTTGTCGGTTCTAACGGGCATAACATCGGTGCCTTTGTTGTCACCGCTACGAAAGTCAAAGGCACCTGTTATCATTGGAGCGCCATCCGCTCCGTGACAAACAGCACAGTTGAGCCCTTCGGTCATAGGTTCCTTGCCTTCGTAAACCAGTTTGCCTTCGGCAATGATTTTTGGATCATCCCACCAGGTCCACTGGTTAGGAACTTTACCTTCAACTGGAATACTGGTGGGATCGCGCAGGGTTTTTAAATAGGCGACAAGAGCTTGCAGTTCAACTTTGCTCAGATCTTCGCCGTAATACGTAGGCATAGCGATTGCCGAAATAGCATCTTCAAATCCCGGTGAAAGACTTTTTCTTGGATCAATAATTTGCTCCGAAATATAGTCTCTAGAAAATAAACCAATTTGTTTTGTTCCAAGGTTTGGGCCACGGTCCGAATGGCCTTCCGAGAACACTTTATGACATTCGAAACATCTATTTGATTCGAACATTTGCCTACCCGCATCAATTAGATTAATTTCATTATCGTGATCTCGTCCACATCCGCATGGTGGTTTTGAAAGAGCTTCAACTTCAACTTGAGGGTTAAATTGTGGAAGACCCGCAGTGATAGAAATAAAAAATACTGTGGGAATTGCAGTGCTGAAAAATATGCGGGAATTGGTTTGAGAGAGAAATCTTTCTTTTGACAGAGAGGGCAGATCAAGCAAGATAAACAAGATCAGGGCGAAGGCAACGAAGGCGATAAATTCAATCTGCCACCAGACGGGAAGTCCGAAGGCACCTGTGAAATGCCAAATCACAAAACCAGCTAGTGGGAAATAGACAATTTTTCGGAGATGATTTGGTTTTGAAACGGGATTTTCATTTGCCATACCGCTACCCCCTGAATAGGAATATAGTATAGCAGATATCTTTTTAGGGGTAGGTCGAGCCAAAAGAAAAAGCCCGGTTGCTTGCGCAACCGGGCTTTAAACAAACGTTTTTTTTGACTAGAGCAAAGGATCGAGGAACAGACCGTCTGTGGTCCAGCGTGCCACTTCCTCTTTAGTCGGAATTGGCGGCACAGGCACTTTTTGCGCCCGTCCATCAAGCGGAGAGTGAAATGTGCGGGCATAGGCTTCCGCTTTCCACAGATAGAGATGATCGAACATCATTCCCCAAGGAGCCATCGGTGTCCCATCAATCCCGCGCGTCACGCGTTTGTAATACAACTCATCCGGCCAGTCTTTCAGCGTCTTGTCAATATGGTCGGGCATCTTGTCTGTATCCGGGCCATTGGCATTGCGGAAATCGAAAGCCCCGGTCATCATCGGGATTCCATCCGCACCATGACAGACAGCGCAGTTGAGCCCCTCAGTCAGGGGTTCCTTACCTTCAAAGACGATCTTGCCTTCTTCAACAATTTTTGGATCGTCCCACCAGGTCCACTGATTCGGAAATTTGCCTTCAATCGGGATATGAGTCGGATCGCGCAGAGTTTTCAGATAAGCCACCAGCGATTGCAGTTCCACCTTGCTCAAATCTTCACTATAGTAAGTGGGCATGGCTTTTTTGGATTTTTTATCTTCAAAGCCCGGGGACTGAATTTTTCGCGGATCAACCACCTGCTCCATAATGTAATCAAACGAGTACAAGCCGATTTGCTTGCTACCCAGATTGGGTCCACGGTCCGAGTTGCCTTCCCAGAAAACTTTATGGCAATTGAAACATTTATTAGATTCAAATATTTCACGTCCTGCCGCAATCGCCTCTGGGCCGGGAACAAAACGCGTGATCGGCTTTTTGTTCAGTTTCTCTAATTCATGCTCAGGTTTAAACTGGGGAAGCTCGGAAGTGATCCCGATAAAAAGAGCCGAGGGTAACAGATAGGTGATGATCAGGCGGAAACTGGAATGAGCAAGGTTCTTTTCTTTTGTGATCGATTTTAAATCCAGAATGATGAAATAAACAAGGCCAACGACTGCGAAAGAAACAAACTCAATTTTCCACCAGATCGGAAAGCCCGCTTTACCTGCCAGAAACCAGGTCGCCGCACCAAGAACAAGAACCATTGGAATTTTAAATCCCAGATTCCCGATAAAACTTTTTTCCTTGAGCGGACCCCCACCAGTGAACAGAAGCACGGTATATAAAAAAGTCAAAAAGGCGAGGGCGATCCCCATGGACCAGGGTGGATCAAAATTGAAGAAGTCTCCACAGATATAACCGAATACAAAGGCCCCAAGTGTTGGCCCGAGAAATAAGGCAAGTTTTTTCATAGTCCACCCAAGAAGATTAACAACTTAACTCTCTCCTGCTACTCGGCCATTTGTGGCGCGGCAGAAGCAGGCACTTCCTTCTTTTTACCCTTTGGATATTTGATACCCAGCCAGATAATGCCGGTCATGATGATAAAGAATGTCCAGACGATGAGGGTCACGAATTGACCTGACTCCGCCAGCGTTGGCGCAAATTTCTCCGGCGTGACATCCTTGAACACTTTGTAAATGTGGAAGTTCATGCGTGACAATTCGCGAATGACACCCATCCAGCTCATCAGCCAGATGTCGGTGAATCCCATGAAGATCAGGATATACGGGCCGAGGGGATTGATCTTGCCCCAGCTGATTTTCCCGGTCTTGGTCGCAATCGTATAAAAGATGTAGTTGATGAGCGTGACTGTTACCAGCGCGAACGCCGCCGTATTCTTCGAGACCATCAGGGCGAGAAACGCCAGGTTATCCGGCAGGACCATAGCTTCGTTCATGCCCGGTTCCGGCATCATGGTCGCGTAAAAACGTCTTGGCGTGAACCAGATGGTCGCCGCGGCCACAATGAGTATGAAGCCAAGTTTCATCGCCGGGAAGAATCTCTGCGCATTCTCGATGCGCTTCATACTCACCCACATGTACACATTACTGGCGGTGAACATGGTACCGATGAGCAGGCCCTGCACCAGCATGAACATGGATTCGCGATCAGACATGATGTACATGCCGATGTTGGCATCGTACTGATAAATTTCGCGGACGAAGATGTAACCCATTGCAGGAAGTGGGATCATGATGATAACGCCGATGGCGTTGCCTACATAACCCATCCAGTCGTAATACTCTTTTTCTTTTTTGTCGGTGGACCACAGATACATATAGGCCGCGATGACACCCACCATGAACCCGCCAAAGGTGCCGTTACCCACCAGCCGATGGTAATTGAGCGGCATCCAGGTCATGGTGGTGAGGCGATCCCACTCCGTCATGGTAGTGAACATGTCCGCGTACGGTTTCGGCGGTGTCTGCATGAAGGTCGCCGGTCCGTCCAGTGCGCATAGCAGGGTCAGGCCGAGAATATTCAGGATGACACCGAGAATGATGTGTCGACCTTTCATATTTGATTTGTTCAGTGGATCCCACGAGTACACGTAGATGTACATGATGATGGTTTCCAGAATGAACAGGGTGGGGTAGCCGATCATGAACAGGACCGGGAACGCCGTGACCAGATAAGAGATGAAATCCTGGTAGGCCACCATCATGATGAACAGAAACAATCCGCCGGTCAGCGCGGTGAAGCTGTAGCAGATTCCGATAACTTTTGTGATCTCGTGAGCCAGTCGCTCAAACTTGAAGTCCGCTTCCGCGAACATGATTTTATTGGCAAGGAAGCCACCCGCCGCACCATTTAAAATGGCGCAGATAATCTGATTGAGGTGGACATGTTCTACATTGATGGTCGGAAAACACATTGCCGTGCCAACCACAGCCCCGATCAGAATCGAGGGCAGTAAACCCATACACCTGTGGAAAAAATTCAGTGAACTGACAACTGCCGCACCGACAGCACAGGCGACCATTCCGAACAACACCCCATGGTGCACGTCGACAATGATTTCACCGATGATCCCGATGGTGACACCAATCAGGACGGCCAGAAACGTATTGGATACAATGATAGCGGCACGCACACCGCGGGTTCTGCGAGCCCCCATGACCTCCATGATGACCACGAACATGGGGCAACCGAGAATAAACGAGGCAAACAGGATATGCATTTGGGCGGCAAACCAGGTGGCCTTGCGGTTGCTCCAGCCGTCAATTTGATCGCCAAACTGCGGGGCTTTGATATCCTTGGCAAGGCCAATGTCTGTCAGGTAAGAAAGGTCGTCCTCTTCTGCTCCCTCTTCACCTTCTTCACCATCGCCTTCTTCACCGTCACCCTCTTCTTCATCCTCATCCTCTTCGTCGTCTTCTTCATCTTCCTCGTCCTCTTCATCCTCTTGAGCGTAGGCGGATGAAACTCCAAAGTTCAGGAAGCCATTGGAGGCACTCTGAAAAGCCATTGCCCCGGGTCCCCAACAAAAAACGGCAAGGGCCATCAACCAGGCAAAAACGGTTAAAAGAAAATTAAACTTTTTTTGAGGGGATGCGGAAGTTTGCATTTAAACGATCCCTGACATTAGGTGAAGGCACGGGTTAAAAGGAAAAACCGGGCAGTGGTCCCAAACAGGTTCTGGCATGGAGCGCAGGAAACCGTTCCGGGATTATATTGTATCAATTTTTATCGACCCTTTTTCAAACCCTTTCAAGACACTCTCTAAATAACTTCATGTAGATAAAGGTGCCCTTAAAAGGCTAGAGAATTATCATAGGGGTTATTTAAAGTCAAGGAATTTGTCCCCCCATGATTCATGCCAAGGCCTTAAGATAAAAGCGATTAATAAATAACCCGGGAACTACCGGCAAGTTGATTCTGGTGGGCTACAGCAGAAAGCCTATTCGCGGGTGGAAACTTTGGATACCAGCGGAATAATGAGAAGGCCAAAACCAAGTGAAACACAAAATACCGATAGCAGGCCCACCACCACCCGGCCGGACGAACCGGTCATATCTCTAACAGAAAAAACGAACAGGTAACCGCCGAGGCTAAGCAGGGCAAGGCCCAAGCCTCTTATCTTAATCGATTTCACTGACTACTCTCCAATGTCGTCTGCTGAAATGATTGCCCAGCCAACTGACCGCAGGCACCGAGGATGTCGGTGCCCCGGTTTTTCCTGACAAAAGCTGAATAGTGCTTTGAGATGAGATATTCCCGGAAAGAATTCACCTGATCCTCTGCGGGAGCCTTGTAAGCTGAACCTTCATACCAGTTGAAAGGGATCAGGTTTATCTTGCAGGGAAAACCGGAGAGCCATTTCGATAACCTGCGTGCGTCTTCCATCCGGTCGTTGACTCCTCTCAGCAAAACGTATTCGATGGTGATGCGTCTCCCTGCCTTTAACGGGTAATCCTGCAGACAGGCGATAAGCGATTCAATCGGATATTTTTTGTTGATCGGCATGATGACATCGCGCGTTTGATTATCTGTCGCATTGAGAGACACGGCGAGATTGACATTCAATCCTTCGTCGCCAAAGGATCGAATCTTGTCCACCAGGCCGCTGGTCGAAACTGTTACCTTGCGAATGGGGAAGCTCAGTGCTTCTGTTGATATCAAAAGTTTGATCGCAGAGATCACTGGCTCATAATTATCCAGCGGTTCGCCCATACCCATCATCACGATATTGGTCACCTGCTCTTTGTCCGAGAGGTCGTCATTGACCGCCATGAATTGCCCCAGGATTTCACCAGCCGTTAGCTGATCTTTTAATCCAAGAGTGCCGGTTAAACAGAACGAGCAGGCCAGGCGACAACCCACCTGACTGGAGATGCACAAGGTCCTCCGATCACCCTCAGGCATCCAGATGCTTTCCACCTGCGCCCCGCTAGCAAGCTCAAACAAATACTTGATAGAGCCGTCTGCAGAACGGGTGCGCGACTTGATGGCGGGCAGACTGATACTGAAATTTTCCTGCAATTTTTGCCGGAGGCCCTTGGATATATTGGACATGGAATTAAAATCGCGGATGCCGCGCTGATACAACCAGCCCAAAACCTGATGCGTCCGGTAAGTAGACTCTCCCCATCCCTCGAGAGTGTCTTTTAGTTTTTGTTCAGTAACCCCAATAATATTAGTCATTTAAGCTGAGTTATTTGAAATTCCACAAAATAAAGGATCGTCGATTTTTGCCAGAAAAATCGAGACCTCAATGTAAATTTTGCCCATTATACCCGCTGATACGGAAATATGTTCCTCCGATTTCTCTGGATAGCCATCCCCGAATGGGGTACACTTTCTCGAATAATCGGGATTGGTGGGTCCCGGTTCAATCGGCTTCCCAAGAGAAAAAGAGTCCCAATGGTTTGAAGCGAAACAAGTTGTTTTCCCGCTTGCTGAAACGGAAAGAGCAACGATGAGAGAAATTATTCAGGATGACAACACGAAATTGCCCGCGAAAGGAAAAGGCATAAATTGTGAATAGCAATAGAGCCGTGAAACTGCCCGAATGCTATCGAATTCTCAATGTATCACCTGGTGCCGCCTGGAATGAAGTCAGGCTCGCCTACCACGCCCTTGCGTTAAAATTCCACCCCGACCGTAACCTGGGCGACCCTCATTGCGAGGAACGCTTTAAAGAGGTTTCATCAGCATTTAATATGTTGCGAAAATATTACGCTTCAAAGGGAATGGGTGGCTTGTCTCAGGACATAAATGAGTCGGCTCCATTTCCCGGGAGTAACCCTGACACCAAAAGGCGATCCACTGAAACCCTGCCTGAATTTGACGGCCCTTTGGTCAGCCGCGCATGGAAAAAATTGCAACGACTGGAGCGTACCTGGTTTCAACTCGATGTCGAATTAAAAGTGGTCATTTCCCAGCAGGTTGCTTTCAAGGGGGGCTATATCAAAGTTAAAAGATCCTGGGAGACGCTGGACATCCGGGTGCCGCAAAGATCACGCGCAGGCACTTTATTGCGGCTGGTCGGCAAGGGAGACCCTGGGGTTTTGCATCGTGAGCGGGGAGACCTGATTGTACGTATCGAAGTTACGCCAGGCCAGCGACCGCGCCATCAACCTGATGAATTTCCCGTAGTCGTCTGGCTGAAAAAGAAAGACCTGCGACAACGGCGAGTATTTTCTTTATCGACGCATGAAGGCAAGATTTT
Organism: Nitrospinaceae bacterium; assembly: GCA_029261535.1. GTDB lineage: Bacteria > Nitrospinota > Nitrospinia > Nitrospinales > Nitrospinaceae > Nitronauta. The sequence continues at coordinate 103,085 of JAJDBF010000010.1, forward strand.
ATATTCCCTGCCAGTGACCACTCACGATGGCCAGGAATTTGTTCTCCTCGGCAAGCCCGATGATATTACCGGAATCAGAACGCGATTCTTGGTGGAAGTGCGGGTGGTTTGATAAATTTTTCCAGCGGGTCAGGATTCTCATTGTAATTTTTAAACGTGTGGGTGGTCACCAGGATATTGATCAGGGCCATCAACACGATACAGATCGCCAGAGCAGAGAGCGTTATCATTTTTTCGCTCTTTTCCATTTTCTTGAATCCCTTGAGCATCACCACAACGCAAGCCACAGACCATAGCACCCCTACAATTAATATTCCCTGCAAGGTTTTGGACAAGGCGATTTCCGAGTCCATGTGATTCAACGTCAGGGCCGCAAAAATGATGGGCGGAAAACTGAATAGAAAAGGCCATCCCACCCAGCCCGAACCTGGGGTACGATTGCCCCGCCAGGTCTTGAGTCCGAACACCAGCATGATAGTGATCAAGACGAACCCGATCCGATCCCGCACGTCACTCTCGTGTTGTTTTGCCCGGATAAAATTCAACGCGCCGAGAACGTAACTGGAAACTTCCTCATCATCCATTTCGTAATAACCGCCCTTGTTGGTGTCGAAGGCGAACACCCGCGCGGTGATGGACTCAGCAGGCAGGGCAATCGCCCGCCATGCGCTGTCGTTTGCCGATTCGATTTCGAGATAGACAATGCCCGTGTGGTATTCAAGCTTGCCACCTGTTTCTTGCAACTCGGTCAGGTTGCGCGCATATTTGTCGTTCTTTTTGTGATAGTCTTTTTGTAATTCAATCAGGTCCAGCATGGCCTTGCGGGCCTGAATATCCGCCGCATTTTGGTAAAGGCGATCACACCCGTTCAGGAACAAAAGGGCAAGGACGCATATAAAGAATCGAATCAGTAAAGATCTTTTCATAAGTTGAGAAATCCAGGAGCTTAAGTTAAACGAAAGGCAATGAGTTGCCAGCAGAGAAGTCACCGTAGAGGCACCTCAGCGAAACGCCTATTATGAATCAGAATTCCATCAGGAAACAAATGAAATTTGTCACAGGCAACCTGAACAAGGTCAAAGAAGCGCAAATGATTCTCGGACTGACGCTGGATCAGATCGATATTGCCCTCGAAGAAATCCAGACCTGCGACGTTGAAACAGCGGTGAATCACAAGGTACGGGAAGCTTATCTGAAACTGGACAAGCCCGTGTTGGTGGAGGACTCCGGCCTGGTTTTTTTAGCCTGGAACGGACTCCCCGGAGCCCTTGTCAAATGGTTTGAGCAAACCGTTGGATTGGAAGGCATGGCCCGCATGCTGGACCCGTTTCCCAATCGCGAAGCCATCGCACAGTGTTTTGTCGGATTGGGCGATGGTGCACAATTTATCATTGGTAAAGGAGAGGTGAGGGGAACCATTGCTGAATCACCACGAGGGAAAAACGGTTTCGGCTGGGACACCTTGTTCATCCCGGAAGGCCATGACAGGACGTTTGCCGAAATGAGCGCAGAAGAGAAAAACGAAATTTCTCATCGCAAGCGGGCCTTCGAAGATGTGAAACGGTTGGGCTCTGGGTTTTCAAATTAAATTGGTTAATGGTTTTTTTTTACTAAAAGGTTGCTGGAAAAGTTTTATTGCCGCCGGTAATTGTCACATTGAGCTTGTCGAAGTTTGGAGACTATATTATCCAGACCACACTTCGACAAGCTCAATGTGACTATTATGGGAAAGCCTCGCAGAAAAGACTTAATAGCAATCTGTTAGAAAATTTTCTTATTGCGACTTCTATTTATTTGGTTCCAAGAGCCGCTGATAAAGGTGCTCAAAGCATTCATAATATCCGGGTAGTTTTTTATAAACAGTGTCTGCCTCAGAGGCACGGCTCTCAAGTTTGAGGCTCTCGATGGAATTTAAAATATCTGCGCAGTCCGTTTCCTCGGGCATCCATCTTCCCTGAACTGCGTGATCAATTAAATATACAAGGTCTTCATTTTCATCACGACCAGAAGCTACGGCGATACATTTCAAAACGGAGATCAACGTGAATTCAAAGCGCTGGAGGGATGCATCACGGAAGTAGGGCGTTGGCTCCTGATCCAGCATTTCCCTGAAGCGTTGCAGGTTCCATTGCAGGTGCCCCAGCAGTACGGACAGTGGGACGTTATCTTGTGATTCAGTCAAGGCTATTCACTCAATTGGAAGTAATACGCACGATTAAACGCCACGATTGTATAAGACTCACGCCCAGAAAACCTAGAAATTTTAGAATAAATTTTTCGTCGGTGCTTAATTTTTGTGGAGACTTTGATATAACCCAAAAATCAAAAACAAAGGCGAGATTCTTCGCTTGGCTCAGAATGACAGTTCGTTGATTTTATGCGTCACCCAGAGCTGATAGCCTGTCCTGAGCCTGTCGAAGGAAAGGGCGGCCTCCGCTTTTCAGCCCCTCAAGAAACACTTATGCAAAGGTCTCCTTTCAGAAGGAGGACAATTAAAAAACCAAGGTTAGGCAAAGGTCCCCTTGAACAAGGAGTTTTGAATTGACCGGGCAAAAATGATAGTCTTCCAGCTTTAATAGCACCAATGCACTCAAATAAATTCTCTTCAGGTTTTCAATGGAAAAAGAATCCAGTCTGGTAGATAACGGCGATGGCACGGTAACTGACGAAGCGGCTGGTTTGATGTGGAAAAAGGCCGATTCTATGATCGAACTGAAAAAATGGGTAAATTATCAGGACTGCGTCGATTACGTGCGGGCGTTGAGAGAAAATAAATTTGCCGGATATGAAGACTGGAGACTGCCGACTTATGATGAAATGGGTGTTCTGTACAACGAATCCTTTTCGTTAAACGACCGTTTTGGCAAGACCGTTCACATCAATCCTGTGTTTCAGGAGGGCTGTGGTTTTTCCATTGTCGCCGGGCAGGTGCCGGGCAGACAGCGTACCTGGGTCCTGAACTTAAGAACCGGGAATTTTGAGAATCCCGACGGACTCTGGACCCTTACCGAAGCAACACGAGCCGTGAGAACAATACAAGAGTAACTCCACCTTCCAAATATGAGCAGGAGATCCTGTGATGAGTGAATCCAGATTGTATCAACCGCCCCAAGGCTTATCTGACAAAGCCTGGTTTAAAAATATGGAAGAGTATCAGCAGTTGTACGACCGCTCCATCAGCGACCCTGAAAAATTTTGGGGAGAAACTGCCGAGACCTTCACTTGGAGTAAAAAATGGGATCAGGTCTGCGACTACAATTACGATGTTAGAAAAGGACCGATCCGTATTGAATGGTTCAAGGGCGGACAAACCAATATCACAGTCAATTGCCTCGATCGTCATATAGAAACACGGGGGGATCAAACGGCGATCATCTGGGAAGGCAATGAGCCCGGTGAACAGAGTAGCTTGACATACCGTGAACTGTTGTCTGCCGTGTGCCAATTTGCCAATGTTCTCAAGAAGCATGGGATCAAGAAGGGTGATCGTGTTTCCCTCTACATGCCGATGGTGCCGGAGTTGGCCATCGCCATGCTGGCCTGTGCGCGTATTGGCGCGGTTCATTCGATTGTCTTTGGCGGTTTCTCCCCACGCTCCCTCGCTGATCGTATACATGATTCCGGTTGCACCGTGCTGATCACCACCGATGGTGGCTATCGCGGCAGTAAGCCGATCAACCTGAAAATCAACGCGGATCAGGCAATGGATCTGGCTGATGAGATGGGCGATGAAGTCACCGCCTGTATCGTTTTCAAGCGAGTAGGGGAGGTCATCCCGGTTGAGATGAAAACGGGCCGAGATTTCTGGTGGCACGATGAAATGAAAAGTGTTTCCACGGACTGTCCAGCCGAACCGATGGACGCAGAGGATCCTTTGTTCATCCTCTATACCTCCGGCTCAACCGGCAAGCCCAAAGGAGTGCAACACAATGTTGGCGGCTACATGGTCTACACCGCGCTCACCCACAAATATATTTTCGACTACCAGGATGGCGACATCTACTGGTGCACTGCCGATATCGGCTGGGTCACGGGGCACTCCTACATTGTCTACGGTCCGCTGGCTAATGGTGCCACCACCATCATGTTCGAGGGCATTCCAACTTATCCCGATGCCGGCAGGTTCTGGGAGGTGGTCGACAAGCACAAGGTCAATCAGTTTTACACGGCACCCACGGCAATACGTTCGTTGATGGCGCATGGTGAAGACATCCCGGCAAAATACGATCTTTCAAGTTTGAAAGTGCTGGGGTCAGTAGGTGAGCCGATTAACCCGGAAGCCTGGCGCTGGTATTACCAGCAGATCGGGCGTGGGCGTTGCCCGGTAGTCGATACCTGGTGGCAAACCGAGACCGGCGGCATTCTCATCACACCTTTACCGGGAGCCACTCCCTGCAAACCGGGGTCGGCGACCTTTCCATTTTTTGGCGTGTCACCCGTTGTCATTGAAGCTGAAACCGGCAAGGTGGTTGAAGGTGACGGTGTCTCGGGCGTGCTGGCTCTTGATAAACCCTGGCCAGGACAAGCCCGCACCATCTTTGGCGATCATGAACGCTTCGAGGAAACCTATTTCAAAATGTATCCCGGAAATTATTTCACCGGTGACGGATGCAAGCGTGATGAAGATGGCTATTACTGGATCACCGGACGCGTCGACGATGTCATTAATGTATCGGGGCATCGCATTGGCACAGCGGAAGTGGAATCGGCATTAGTACTCAACAGCAAGATTGCTGAAGCGGCGGTGGTCGGTTTCCCTCATGAGATCAAGGGGCAGGGACTCTATGCTTATGTCACCCTGATGGATGGCGTGGATTATGCGGATGAATTGAAAAAAGAATTGATCGCGTTTGTGCGGAATGAAATCGGACCGATCGCCACACCGGATATCATTCACTGGGCACCGGGTTTGCCAAAAACGCGCTCCGGAAAAATTATGCGACGGATATTAAGAAAGATTGCAGCGGACGAGGCGGATCAACTGGGTGATATTTCGACGTTGGCTGACCCATCTGTCGTGGAGCATCTGAAGACGACCTACAAACCACTGTCAAAATAGAAAAAGGACCCTTGAGTACAGGTCCTTTGTAAACACATCCAGACAAAAAAACGGACGGGACCATGGAGTTGATTGTAGCCAACTCCATGATTTCTCGCGCCAAGCGAAAAAAGAAAGGGATCCCCTCCCTCCCCAAATCTTGCCCCAAAATGTATTGAGCGTCAACTTTGAATTAGGATAGATGTACGATAACCCCTAAGCCTCCTGCTGTCAACCCAATATTTTGATTTTATTAACTTTATTTGATTTTTGCGAAGGCTTCTTCACAATTAATCCACATAATCCAAATGTTTTTAGAGGGTTATAATAGTTTTACTAACAGGTTATCCACAAGCAGTTTATAGCCCGATCAGAGGTTTTGCGTGGCCTTCCGATTTTTTATCTGACTCAACCCTTTCCTGGAGTTTGGGTGAAGGGGTTGATATTGAATGGCTTTATTGAAAGAAGCCCGTGATTCGTCTAGTTTGCCAAGCCCAAGGTAAACCCACCCCAGGCCATCGTTGATTTCCGGCCAATCCGGGTGCACTTTTTTTGCCCTCTCAAAAACTTCAAGAGCCTCATCAAATTTACCCTGCTCCAGCAGAACCCGGCCCAGTTTGGTGCGGGCATTGGTCTGAATGGTCACGGGTGAAGTGGTTTCACCGCCCGTCAATACTTCATCAACGGTCGTCGGGTGCCGGTTGTGCTTCAGACTCAGGTTCAGGTTACGCTCAGCCAGTGCGTAGTCCTTGAGTTTGTGATGCGTATAACCTAAGCCTTTAAACGATTCAGAGTTTTCAAATTCGCGCGACAGAGCGGCCTGAAAAAGACGTTTCGCCAGCTTGTATTCTTCCCGGTGAAAATATTCCCAGCCCATCCTGTTATAAACCTGCCAGCCAAATCTTTCATTTGCCAGCATGTCCACAAACTCTTTGGACAGGGCAAGCTCGGGTTTCAGACTGATGGATTTCAAAAAATACTCAACGCCCAGGTCAGGGCTCCCATTTTTGTAATAGACCCAGCCGAGGGCCATGTAGGTTGAGGCCTGACGCGGGAAGCGTTTGAGTCGCGCCAGAAAAAATGACTCGGCACCATGCGGGGAGAAAGCACCAAGCGCGCTCCAGTCGAGAGCCTCTGCCACATCCTCACGTCCCGTGTAAAACAACTCTGCCTGTTGCAACCATTCGACCGCTTGCTGATATTCACCGCCCCGGTAATAGGCGAGGCCCTTGCCTCGTGCTATATCATCGTTGTATTCGGAGACATGCTGGATACGATCAAAGTTATCGAGAGCCAGACCGTACAGCCCTTTTTCCAACTGACTCCAGGCGAGCCCATTATAAGCGTCTGCCAAATGGCCTTCCAGTTCAGCCTCCGGACCACGGCTCTGGATATAGTCCCAGTACTGATAAGAAGCCGTCTGAAAATCTTTTTGCAGGAGAGCCTGGTTGCCGCGATAAACCGGTGGGGCCTGCTTTAACTGGAGCTGACCGAGGCCATCATGAGCGATGGGGTCTTCCGGATTCAGCTTGAGTGCTTCCATGAATTGAGCCAGGGCTTCTTTTTCATGGTTATTAGCCAGCGCAATGGAGCCTAGCATGGCGGTCGGGTGCGACCAGTGCTGAAAATTTTCTTCCAGATCTGCGTACTTTATTTCAGCCAGCCGGTATTTTTCCAGATCAAAATAATGTTTCGCAACCAAAGCTTTTTTATCCAGCGTATCTTCAATCGCTAACAGTCCTTCAACTGCACCCTGAAACGTTGGATGCAGGTTAAGGACTCTTGTGAAAATTCTTTGCGCGTCTTCTATTTCCCCGGATGAATACAGCGACCAGGCCAACCCGTTTTGCGCATCAATCGTTTCGGAAAAATCTCCATCGATATCTTCGAAGGCCGCCACCGCTCTTTCATACAAGCCTTTGCGGTACCACAACCAGGCAGAATTGACCGGACCGTATTCGGTAGGTTCTTCGAGTGTGTAAAGCAGACTGCGGTATCTTGGCTTTTCTTCAGCCAGTGAAAATACAGAGGCATATTTTTCTGACGAAGGGATCATCTGCCAATTCGCAATATCCATCTTATTTTCCATGGAGGCGACCAGGCTGAGGATTTCGTCATCGGTGAAAATTCGCTCAAGCTCGCGACCGGCCTCATCATCTTTTTTAAGATGTAAAAAACAAAGGGCTTTGCCTTTGATAACCTGATAAGCGTCTGGAGAAAAGTGACCGGCTCGATTAAAAGCATCCAACGCCTGTTCATAAAAGTGCATGGCGAAGTAGCTCCAGCCCATCCCGATCAAAGGATGCGAATCACGTGGATATTCCGCATGAACCCGGCTGAAAGAAATCAAGGCCAGTTCAAAACGCTTCTGGAAAAAATGTGTCCACGGAAGCAGGAACTGCGCATCCGGCTCATCCGGGTTCTGAGCCAGCGTCTTTTTAAGGTAGTATTCGGCCACCCGGTAGTTTTTAAGCAAAAACTGCTGGTTTGCATACTGCAGGTTATCCTGAATGAGCTGGTCGGCGGCCCGGTAGCCAATTAACGATCCACTGGGTTCATCAGAATTTTCCCGGACGATCCTCTCGCCCGGCCCATTGGATGCCATCGTGAGCTTGTCTCTCAACGATTGACAACCCGAGACCAGTAGCAGGGGGAGCAGTAGCGAAATGAGCAAAATTGAAATCAGCCGGTTATGGTGGTTTTGATACACTGTATAAATCCTGAAAAAAGACCGTTGCTATTACCCTTTCATCGGCATTTGAGACCTTTATTCTTAGCTTTTGGTCCGGATTTCGCGAGGATTTCCCGGCGGACCTGAAATAGTTTGCAGGAATTCCCCGGGATGCGGTAAAATCCCCACTTTACTCTTTAATGCACAGGTAGTTATGAAATTTGGCGTGATCTCTCTTGGCCTGTTGGGCCTGATATTGTTACCCGCTTGCGGGCAAGATTCCACAACCACAGAAAAAGCTCCATCAGTAGCCCAGATTGAAGAAGCCGCAGGAGGTACACCCACCTCGACCCCGGTCAATCAGGGGGTCGTGCCGGTTGTTTACTCCGGAGACGATAAAACTTATCAGGAGCAGGCACCTGAAGGAATGGTTTATATTAAAGGTGGCTGTTTTACCCGGGGCACGAATGAAGCCCAGGTGGATGAGAAATGGGAGCATGAGGTCTGCCTCGACGGGTTTTACCTCGATAAATATGAAGTTACCCAAAAACGTTGGAAGGAGGCAATGGATTACAACCCTTCCAAGTTTGTCGGCGATGATCTTCCGGTAGAGCAGGTAAACTACTTTGATATCCAGGAGTTTATCAGCCAGAGTAATGGTACCTGCCGTCTTCCAACAGAAGCGGAATGGGAATACGCGGCAGGGGGAGGCTTGGTGCGAACCCGTTATTACTGGGGCAATATGATGGACGGAGATTTTGCCTGGTTTGAAGACAATTCAAAAGCCAGCACTCATCCAGTCGGGCAAAAGAAACCGAATCAATATGGTCTGTATGACATGATGGGAAATATCTGGGAATGGACCGAGGACTGGTATGATGCCACCTACGAACCGGTAAAGGTTTCCAATCCTCATGGCCCGAAGACGGGAAAATTCCGGGTGATTCGCGGAGGCGGAATGGACACATCAGCAGGCGGCCTGCGCATCACCAACCGCACCTGGTTGCATCCTAAAAACAGGGTGTACACCAAGATCACCACTTATGGCGGGATTATCAACGAAATTTTTAATTACATCGGCTTTCGTTGCGCCCGGGATTTGAAGGCATCCGGGCAGGAAAAATCGGCTGAGGTTCAAAAAGACGAGAACCCGACAACAGAACCCACCGGCTCCTGATAAATTCGTTTCCAGTTTTCATCAGGTACAGGGGTTGGTATTCTGAATTTAATGTTAAGGGCCGGTGGAGGGTTGCAGGCGTAAGTAATTAAATCCGAACAGGGCACCCGTCATCACGGAGAAGAATATGAAATGCGATGAATTTACTTTATTCAGCGGAGGGGCTTCCGGTGCTGAGACAGAATTTGGAAATCAGGCCGAGTCTGCTGGCATGGAAGAAGTTAACTTCACGTTTGAAGGTCACCAGTCCCAGAGAACGCGCGGCATTCGCCACCTGACCCACGAGGAATTATTGCAGGGCGATGTCAGCCTGTCCTACGTTTCTAAATTGATGAACCGTTCCTACAAACGCGCGCCTCTCCTGAAAAAGGTACTGCAAAGTATCTGGCATCAGATCAACAGCGCCGAGGAAGTGTTTGTTGTCGGCATGATTCAGGAAGATAAAACGGTCAAAGGTGGAACCGGATGGGGTGCGGAATTCGCCAAGCTTTGCAACAAACCGCTTTATGTGTTCGACCAGGAAAAGAAAAACTGGTTTCAGTGGGTGTCGGATGATTGGCAGAAGGCGGAGCCCAGGATCACCAAAAAACATTTTGCCGGAACCGGGACCCGTTTTCTGAACGATGATGGCAAGCGCGCCATTTCTGATTTGTTCAAGAATTCGTTTTAATATTGATGAGGCGGGATTTCAACTGCATTCGGCGCACAGGCCGAACAGATCCAGTTTGTGCGAGGTCAGCTTGAATCCCTGACGAATGGCAACTTCTTCCTGAAGTTTTTCAATCATGGGATGGGTAAATTCGACAATCTTGCCGCACTCGGTGCAAATCAGGTGGTCGTGGTGGGAATGCATGAATTTGTGCTCATAGCGTTTTTGTCCGTCCCCAAAATCCAGTTCACTCGCCAGCCCACTTTGAGTCAGCAGATTGAGCGTCCGGTAAACGGTCGCCAGCCCGATCTTGGGCTCCTTCTCGGTGACCAGCTTGTACAGTTCCTCCGCACTTACATGATCTTCACTGCCCAGAAAGGCTTCCAGAACCGACCGTCTCTGCTTGGTGATTTTGAGATTGTGCTGAACAATGTAATCTTCGAGAACCTGCTGTTCACGACGTCCCATTAAACACCCTTAACATGAAGGAAAAGAAAATCCGCAGGAAAACTCCACCAACGGATGACCAGCGTAGCTTATTTTTTCACAACTCGGCTAAAAGAAAAACTGAATTCTGCTGATAGTTAAAAAATAATTTATCGGGATTTAATTTCCGCTACCAAAGAATCCGGTGAGTGATTGGATTGTTCGCCTGTTTCCATGTTCTTCAATTGATAGCTCTTGTTCTCAATCTCATTCTCGCCAAGAATCACGGCAAACCGGCAATTTGATTTATTGGCTTTTCTCATCTGACTTTTCATACTGCCACCTTCAAAATCCCGCATCACGCTTAAACCTTCGCGCCTCATAGCTTCCAGCAAAGGAAAACCTGCTCTTTGGGCTACTTCTCCCAGCATGACAACAAACACGTCGGGACGGCTCTGAATGCCCTGTGTCATTTCTTCAGGCAGGATAGTCACCAACCGTTCCAGCCCCATGGCAAACCCGAAGCAGGGAGTAGAGGGGCCGTCGAACTCTTCCACCAGACCATCGTATCGACCGCCTCCGCAAACGGCATTTTGCGAACCCAGCCCCTCGGCAGTCACTTCAAAAGTTGTCCGACCATAGTAATCCAGCCCTCTTACCAGTCGATCATTAATGACAAAGTCCAGGTTAACTGATTTTAAATGCCCCTGCACCTGTTCAAAGTGAAGCCGGTCCGCATCAATTAAATGTTCGCGAATTTTGGGTAAGGTCTCGGCAACGTCGCCACAACTTGCGACCTTGCAATCCAGCACGCGTAGCGGATTGCGCTCGTAGCGACCCTGACAGTTATCGCATAGTTTCGACAGGTTGGGTTGGATGGCTTCCTTTAGAATTTCCCTGTAATGCGTGCGCGATTCATTCGACCCCAGGGTATTCAAGTTCAGCTTCAATCCCTTCAATCCAAGTTCCCGGTAAAATTCCATGAGCATGGAAATGACTTCTGCGTCCAGCGCAGGGTGCCCTGATCCCATCGCCTCCACCCCGATCTGATAAAACTGGCGAAAGCGACCGGCTTGAGGACGCTCATAGCGAAACATGGGACCGAGGTAGTAAAGTTTACTGAGTTGGCCCGGCCCATACATTTTATGTTCTACAAAGGAACGGACCACAGACGCGGTCCCTTCCGGCCGCAGAGTGATGCTGTCGCCGCTTTTGTCCTGAAACGTATACATTTCCTTTTCAACTATATCGGTGGTCTCTCCAATACTGCGGGAAAACAGGCGCGTGCTCTCAAAAATCGGGGTGCGGATTTCCTTGAATCCGTAGCGGGCGAATGTTTTGTGGGCAATTTGCTCCACCCATTGCCACTTTTCTATTTCGCCGGGGAGGATATCATTGACCCCACGGATTCGCTTAATTTTCACAAGAGTTCCATTTTCTAAGGGCAGGTCTATTTTTTTAACATGGATTCGGCAAGTTCGATTTCTTTTTTACTGCCGATAAATAACGGGGTCTTGCAATGAACAGCGGTTGGGATCTGGTCCAGAATGGCCTGCACGCCATCCGATGCTGCGCCACCTGCATTCGCCACCACAAAGGCGAGGGGAGCCGCTTCAAATAAAAAACGGAGCTTGCCCGCCGGGTTTTTCGTGTCACCGGGATACATGAATATCCCGCCTTTTAGCAGAGTGCGATGGAAATCCGCCACCAGCGACCCGATATAACGCAGTTTGTAAGGGCGGTGCGTTTCGGGGTCCTTCTCCTTGAGGTACTCCACGTAGCGGCGTTGATTGATATCCCAGGTTTCCATATTGCCTTCATTGATGCTGTACCAGGAACCACGTTCCGGGATTTTTATATCGGGATGGGACAGAAAAAATTCTCCAAGCGTGGGGTCGAGGGTGAAACCATGAACCCCTTTACCCGAGGTATAAATGAACAGGGTACTGGGTCCGTAAATGATGTAGCCCGCCGCCACCTGCTCCGATGCCTTCTGCAACAGGTCTTCCTGAGTGACCTCATCGCCCGGCGATTTCTTGCGGTAGATAGAAAAAATAGTCCCGATACTGACATCGACATCGATATTCGATGAACCATCGAGAGGGTCCATCATGAAAATATATTTGCCGGCCTTCTCTTTGGGAATAATAATCGGGTCTTCAAGTTCTTCTGAGGTGATCGCGCAAACCGTGCCGGATTGCCCTACCAGTTTGCAGAATGTGTTGTCCGCAAGCTCGTCCAGTTTCTGGACCTCTTCATCGTGAACATTGACTTTTCCGGTGAGGCCGAAAATACTCTCGCCAATTCCAGCGCCGTTGACTTCCAGAGACACGAATTTTGCCGCAACCAGAATTTCATTCATCAAACTGGTGAAATTCCCGGTGGCACCATCCGCCAACTTTTCCTGATTGCGAATAAACTGAACTAAAGTGGTTTTTTCCATAAATGTCCTGCAAATCAGTTTTTAAAAGAAACCCCGGTTTTTATTTTTTTTCTTGCGGGCAACCTTGAATGCTAAATGAATCCTCGTGCCAACTTTCGGGAATCCCTGGTAAAGGGGACATTAAGCTATTGCAACCTAGAACTCAGATTCAAAGGAGAGTCGCGGATTCTACCCTAATTGAGAAAGAACATCAAACAAGGTGTGGATTGAAACGCGGCTGGTGAAGAGTTAATCAGCCAGAACAACAACTTCAATCTCATCCGGGTATCGGGTGAAGCGGACCACCTTGGAAAATGGCTTTTTCTTCTCTTTGCCAAGATGCTCGGTAAACTCTCGCATACCAACCAGAATCCTCGGCCTTGGCAAGGCCAAATCATTGGCAAAATTATACCCTCTGATCTCAACCACCACATCCATCGGCTTTATGTGGTCCTTAATAAGCTCAAACCGCACCCGACAGGGTCGCTCCTCACAATTCCATTCTATATTTGAAACAACTACACGTAGGGCCGGCTTCAGATCCAGCACAAATGGCAAACATGCTGTAACCGCCAGCAACAGAAGAAACCATCGAGAACCTTTGAGTTTTTTTTTCATGCGTCTGGATAAATCAAGGCAATGCCAAATGGCCACCTGGGTTTAGGAAGTGTTCTATAAGTCATTCATTATTCAGGAAATAATTCCAATCCTTGCCAAATTCAATTTGAATGGGCCGCATTATTCCATGAAGACCTGCAAGGCACAACCAACTCCTTTGGCTTAGTTAAATAAATCTGAATGAGCTCTCAAGATGAACTCCAATTTTCCAGGAATTCTCCTAAACTACGACCTTTTATTATCAATGTCTATAGAGGATAATTTTATTAAATCATTGATATATATGAAACTAATAATTAAAGAAATACCAGTTTTCCACAGAATGACCACCCCATCTCCACCCTGATGTAGGGGAAACCGGGAGTGTATGAAATTATAAACTTATGATATTTTTTAGCCAACAATTTTTGTCACTATTTTTTATCGGTCCAAGCATGCCCATGCTTTTAATAATTTTTACGCGCTTAAAGCAAGATTAATCATACGTTTTTAATTTTATTTATATTTTTTTAATACTTAAAGACCTTAACGGTATATAAATTGCTAAGTAAACCAATAGTTACCCAGAGCGTTTTTTAGATTATATCAACGTTCACTTTTTTGGAGAAACAGACATGGAAAACTTCAATGGCACAGTAGGTACCCTAAGCGATCTCGCATTATCACTCCCCTTTAATTATTTATTGCTGATTGCCGGCATCATGGCCCTCGCCACTATTTGGGGAAAAGCCAAAATGGGCCTATTAGCCGCATCCGTAACATTTTTCATTTTGGTTTTTAAAACCAATAGTGCCTTATTGATGGAAATATTCAAGGGAAGTTCCACAGGTATGCTGGCGGCCCTGTCGATAGCCCTGACCATGTCTATCCTGGTTATCGTGGTTTTAAAGGATCAGAGTCAATAATAGAATCACACCATGCCCGACCGGGTCTGCAATTAAAGAGTTCATTGGACCCGACTTTTGCCACCTCGTGCGATGAAGGATATGACAGCACGGGGTCAGCCTGGAGATAATCCTCCCAAACATAGCCTCCAGGCTTGGAATTCCACCCACAAACCCCGATAATGACTTCATCTCCCAAGTGGAGATCAAGTGATATTTAAGCAAGCCTCTAGTTTTCCATATCGACAAGTCCCACTGCATAAGCTCCTGGGATACTCGGATTCTGATTCAATTGTCAGAGACACCCTGAATCATCACCCCAAATTATTTTCTTTTATCATCTGAGGTTGCTCCATTTTGTCGAAAAATCTGGATTCATATAAAGCTGTTTTTTTTGATGTTGGAGGAACCCTGCTGACGGTCCACCCTTCGGTCGGGGATGTTTATGCCGAGCAGGCCCGACCATTTGGTTTCGCAGGTTCGGTGGACGAGTTGAACCTGCAATTTCGCAAGGCCTGGAAAGATCTCGGTGGCATGGAGTCTCTCGGTCAGCAAAAAGGTCTTGAGATTGAGCGCAAATTTTGGCGTGACGTGGTACAGCGCACTTTTGATGCGGTCGGGGGCCTTGACGATTTTGAACCCTGTTTTGAAAATATTTACGATGCTTTTCGCAGAGGTTCTGCCTGGCGGCTTTATGAAGATGTGATCGAATCGAAACTGGTCGAACATCTCAAAGCCAAAAGAGTCGTGCTCGGGATTGTGTCCAATTGGGACTCACGTTTGCCAGAGATCCTCGACAATTTAAACATAGGCCACCAGTTCGATTTCGTCCTGGCATCTACCGTTATTGGCTCCGCCAAGCCCGACCCTGTTATTTTTGAACAGGCGTTAAAATTGAGCGGCGTGTCTGCGGATCAGGCACTTCATATTGGAGATGAGCCGGCGACCGATGTCATCGGGGCCCAAGCCCTCGGCATCGATGCCATTCTGATCGATCGGAAAAACCGCTATCCGGATTCTGACGTGACCACCATCCGTTCCTTTATGGAGCTTGTTTAACCTCCAGCCTTGTCTTTTTTAAAGACATCATTAAAGTCGTCCTGCGCCACCACTCCCATCCCAGTAAAAGATAAAACGGCAGGTACTCAAACCAGGGAATCCACGCCACATATTCCTGCATGTCCTGATAGTCAAAATAAAATTCCATGTAGTACAAGCCAACCAACCCGGTCAATAGTAACCATGATCGTCCGGGAAAAAAGCACAGGAAAGGAACGACCCAAGCCAGATACCAGGGGTTCTGCACCGGGCTCAATAAAAAAATCATCGCCATGATGATGAAAAGATGACGCAGGCAATTCATCGCCGGGTGTTCTGATTCTGATGAATCTGTCTCTTTTCGGGTTAACAGGTAAAACCAAGACCCAACCAAGATTAGGGCCACCGTGCCTTTAGCCCAGAGCGACGGTTCGTCATAAGAGAGCCCCACCGGACCCTTGGGCGCAATACCTGCGACATCGCGATAGAACCACACCAACAGCGCGAAGATACTGTCGTTGCTTTGCCAATAGGTACTGAACGATTTCAGACTGGAAAAAACTTTTGCTCCAATATCCAAAAAAGGCAGGTAACAAAGCACGATGGTTCCCATGAAAAGAAATGTGCTGGTCGCGAGTCCGCTAATTTTCTTTCCAGACCTCAGCCACTGCTCCCTTAATAAAAATGGAAACAGGACCGCCGGATAAAGTTTACCGAGAACACTCAGGGCTAGAAAAAAATGCGCCGCCAGAAACCGTGTCTTTACCAGAAAACAAATCGCGCCTGTTAAAAACGCGATGCCAATAATATCGAGATGAGTTGAGTTGAAGGTTTCCTTGATGATGAGAGGCGACCAGAAATAAATGATCACCAGGGTTTTCTTTTTACCAAGGGCCGCGAGCGTAATAAAAACAAACAGAGCCGCCATCACATCGAACGCGAGAAAGCCGAGCCGCATGGCGATGATGCTATCGGGTTGAGCCTGATAGATCAGACGAAAAACATATTGAGCCATCGGTGGATAGATTGTCGGCAGGGCAGGGTGGTTGATCCTCTCCATGAATATAAGGGACCGCTCGTTTTCCCATTTCAAGGTTGCCAGCCGTTGCAACTCACGAATACTGCTTTCATCGTAAGTTGAACGGAACTTTGAAGGCTCTTTAATCATGAACTGCTTGAAAAAAGTCACCTGATCGGGCGAATATTTATAAGGATTGATTTGGCTACCGAAAGTTTTACCGTCCCACAGATAGCGGTAGATATCATCTTCCTGAATCTGGTGAGACGGGATCAGGATAACGCGAAAAACCAGGCCCAGTATAAAGATCATCCAGATCGAGCGCGTATCTTCACTGGTTTTTAGAGTCCAGTACACTGAGAGCGAATAAAGAACAAACAAACCGCCGTACAAAAGCAGATACTCTACAATCGGGCGGTCTGCGTAACCTTCACCCCAATTAAACTCCTTGGACAGATAGGTCATCCCCAGATAGAATAAGATGCTGAGGAATCCTGACATGAGTAACTTGATATGATACGGTCGCAATCCACCTCTCCAATCCGATGACAAACAAAGTCCTTTATCCTGCCATATTCCTGATCGTTTGGCATCTACTGGTTGTTTCCGGAGAAGCTCGGCTCCTCCATGAATTCCCCAACCAGGCACCGCCTCCTATTCCAATGCGGGCCGCACTTTACTTTCAGAAAGGAAATACTTATGCCACGGGTCAACATGGGGAGAAAAATTTAAAGAAAGCGGTTCACTATTACCGCATGGCCGCGCGATTGGGTTTTGCCAAGGGACAAAATGAACTGGGAGTATATCTACAAAACGGGCTGGGTGTGGAAAGGGACTTCAAAACCGCCGCCTTGTGGTTTCGTCGCGCGGCGGATCAAAACCTGGCAACAGCGCAGTTTAATCTGGGACTGACCTATAAAGCAGGGCTGGGAGTTGAAGTCGATTACGAAGAAGCACTTCACTGGCTGAAAAAAGCCGCCAATCAGGATTACAGCAAAGCCCATACCACTCTCGGGTTGATGTACGTCAACGGTCAAGGTGTTTCCATCAACTATAAAACCGCCTACGAGCTTTATTTGCTGGGAGCCAAACTGGGGGACCGCCGGGCTCAGTATTACGTTGGGTCGATGTCAGCCGTTGGAAGAGGAACCGACACCAGTTGGGAGGCGGCACTCAAGTGGTATCAGGAGTCCGCCAATTCGGGCTACATCAGGGCGCAGAACACGCTTGGCAATATGTACCAAAACGGCAATGGAGTGGCGCGCGATTTTGTAAAGGCCATGACCTGGTTCCGGCTGGCGGCAGAACAGGAGAATGCACTGGCTCAACTCAATTTGGGAATTCACTATTATATGGGCTGGGGTATCAATCGCGATTGGAAAACTGCCGCAGACTGGTTTGAAAAATCCGCAAAGGGAGGCAATCGCCGGGCCCAATATAATTTCGGTGTCCTGCTCCGCGACGGCAAAGGAACTAAAAAAGATAGTACCCAAGCCCATCAATGGTTTTTGAAGGCCGGAGAGCAGGGCTATCCGCGTGCGAGTTTCCAACTTGGCATATTCTATGAAAAGGGCATTGGTGTCGTGCCAAATCTTTACGAAGCCCGATTCTGGTATAAAAGAGCACTCCAGCAGGGGATCAAACAGGCAGGCCCCGCACTAAAAAGCCTCGGGGCGGAATGAACCATGACAATAAAAACGCCCTCGAAGGTTTTCATCTCAGTCATTATTTATCTTCGTACCCCTCTGTCATGACGTAAGTTAAATGAAGCCTGATTACACTCATAAACTTGTTTTAGCCAAAAAAGAACTCAAAAAAGCCTCTTCCAGTTTGATTTCAGGTGAAAATTCACGGCGGACTTATAAAAAAATTTGGCAGGCCTATGGAAAAACTCTTCGCGCCTGGCTTGTTAAAAATGGTCAGGATTGGAATTATGGGTATAGTCAGGAAACTATTGAAGCCAAATTTAATACCCTGGCTCCGAAAAACTTAACAAAGAAATTTTCATTGTTGGCAAGCAAATGCTGGTCTCTTTCAAAAAACCTCCCGTACTCTCCTCATATTTTTGATCCTCGAAATTTAAGTGAAAAAGAGAGAATCGTTGAGACGCAGATTTGTATAAATGAAGTGCTTTCATTAGTTGAGCATGTGGAATCGGGTGCCCCACTTAATCTTTTCAAAGGTGAAATGACCCAAACCTACCCAATCGGTCAATGGATCAACTATATTTCTTTAGGCACTACTAGGGAAAATGAACGATTTTGGGAAAAGTGCTCAGGAAGAATCCTTGGATTTGAAGATGGAAATGCCATAATTATTTGGAACAATAGAACTATTGATTTAACTGGATGTTACGGTTCTTATTTAGAACCGACCGGCCCTCCCGCTGGAAAGTCCCATCATCCTTTAAAACCCCGGCGAATCTGGTTTGATCTACATCCCGAATACCGGCAAAACCCATTATTTATCACAAATAAAGGAGCCTATAACCATTCCCAATTTTACACCTGCCCCTGTTGCGAGTATCCCATGCTCAACATTCATCCCTTGCACTCTCATCCAGACTATGATGAAGAGCCGGAGGCATACGAAATCTGTAGACTTTGTGACTGGGCAGACCCGTTTTGCGATGATTTTGATGACTCAAATAAAATTGAGGGAGTGGCCAACTTTGATTATTCCTTAAGTGAAGCACGCGATAATTTTGAACAATACTCCAGCATATTCCGACCAGGTCATGAACCGTTTTTCAGTGTCAATATGTCTTCATGTATTTTGGATTTAAAACAACGATTACGATCCAGTTTTGATCAAATGATTAATGAAGACAGTCCATGGAAAATTTATCTTCTCTGGCACGAAGCACAAAATATTATAAATGAATTAAAAATAAAATTGCAAAAAGAGGAGGAAAAATACTCCATCTATAGAATGACTGATCGGGACGCCGAGGGATTTCTGGAAGGCAGAGTGTTCTCTTACAAGTGGAAATGGCAAAACACCTATGAACTTGGTGAATGGTGTGCTCATAATATCTACGACAAGTCTATTCTTGTCTGGGTTGGAAGTAGTTATTATGGAAACTCATATATCACAAGAACGGGTTCTAAAAAAGGTAGGGGACTCGTAAATTCCAACGTGGGGGGAGTTACTTCTCGAAGCTCCTGTCTATATGACCTCATCTCCAAGCCGATCGAAGATCAAACAACTTCCCGCGCCTTGAGAAGAAACTGGTTTGATCTTCACGAGGCACAAAGTAAAGAAAAGTTCACCTGTCCTTGTTGCGGTTTTCCTACCTTGGACAAAATAACTGTATCAGAAACTTGTTTTTTGTGTGATTGGATTGATACAGGACAAGATGACTATGAAGCTTCAGAAGTTGAAGAGGGTATTAATGGAAACTATTCGCTGATTGAAGCACGCCAAAACTTTGAACACCATTTGTGTGCGATGGGTCCTGACCACCGGACTATGATGGAAGAACAAAATTCCACTCTGGACAGAAAAAAAATAAAACTCAGGATCCAAGACCTTTTTTATCAAATTCTGGGATCTATAGTTTCTGAAGAAATCGATGGTCTTTGGGAAGTAGTTTTGGTACTCCGTGAGGAATTGAAGCCAATTCCCAAACCATAAATTTTTTCCCATTGACCGTGCGCCGAGCACGCGCAAGTGGGTCAGCCCACCTGCATTTTTTTGGCGGCGCGTTTGCGATCGTTTTCATCAAGCAAGCGTTTGCGGATGCGGATTTTTCCCGGAGTGATTTCTGCCAGTTCATCCGCGTTCAAAAATTCAAGGACCTGTTCCAGACTCATGCGCCTGGGCGGGGTGAGCGATACGTGGTCGTCGGAACCTGAAGCGCGAACGTTGGTTAATTTCTTTTCCCGCGTGATATTCACCACCAGATCGTTATCCTTTTTATTTTCGCCAACAATCATGCCAGTATAAACTTCTTCGCCGGGAGACAAAAACAAAACACCGCGATCCTGCAAACTGTTAATAGAATATCCAGTCGTTGCACCCGCATCCATCGCAATCAACACACCATTGCGTCTTCCACCTACGAATTCAATTGCCGGGACATATTTATCGAAGCTGTGCTGAAGCGTTCCGGTGCCTTTGGTCAAGGTGAGAAATTCTGACTGAAAGCCGAACAGACAACGCGTGGTGATTTCGTATTCAAGCCTGGTGTGACCATCTCCCAGTGGCATCATATTTTGCAGACGGCCTTTGCGCCCGCCAAGTGCTTCCATGACCTTGCCCGAATAGGTGTCTTCAACATCAATGACCACCACTTCATCCGGTTCCATTTTGACTCCGTCCACTTCCTTGAACAAAACCTGTGGGCGGGAAACAGAAAATTCGTAGCCTTCGCGCCGCATGGTTTCAATCAAAATACTGAGATGCAATTCCCCTCGGCCAGAAACCTTGAACGTGTCGCGTCTTTCTGTTTCAGCGACTAGCATGGCCACATTAGATTTGGCTTCGCGCAGAAGGCGACTGCGAATATGGTTCTGGGTCAGGAATTTTCCTTCCTTGCCTGCAAACGGAGAATCGTTGACAATAAAATGAATTGCCATGGTCGGCTCGTCCACATGAATCGGCGGAAGCGCATCCGGTTGCTTTGAACAGGCAATGGTCTCTCCAATATTGATTTCCTTCATCCCAGCGATGGCGATGATATCGCCGGAGCAGGTTTCGCTCAGCTCAACTCGATTAAGCCCGTTATAAGTGAATGCCTTGGCCGTTTTAAACGCTTCAATATCTCCGTTGGTTTTGATACGCACAAGAGGGTCCGCTACTTTAAAATTTCCCCGGTCCACTTTACCCACGGCGATACGTCCCAGGTAATCGTTGTAATCGATTGACGTGACCAACATTCTGAATCTATCGTCCGCACTGTCTTCCTGCGGAGCAATTTCCTTGATGATGACATCCAGAACTTGCGTCATGTCTCCCGGCTCATCTTCGAGATTATGTCGGCTTTGCCCCAGTTTGGCAGACGTGTAGAGAATAGGGAAGTCAAGCTGATCGTCCGTAGCACCGAGATTCACCATCAGGTCGAATACCAGGTTGATGGCTCTTTCCGGGTCAGCTCCGCTTCGATCAATTTTATTGACTACCAGAATAGGTTTCAGCCCCAGTTCAAGGGATTTTTTGAGGACAAAGCGGGTCTGTGGCATCGGCCCTTCAGCCGCATCGACCAATAAGACCACTCCGTTGACCATGTTGAGAACGCGCTCGACTTCACCGCCAAAATCGGCATGCCCTGGAGTATCGACAATATTTATTTTGTAGCCCTTGTAATTAATAGTCGCGTTCTTCGACAAAATAGTGATGCCGCGTTCGCGCTCAAGATCATTGCTGTCCATAACGCAGTCCTGGTGGACCTCATTGTCGCGAAAAGTTCCACTTTGCTCCAGGAGCCTGTCGATAAGAGTTGTTTTTCCATGGTCTACGTGGGCAATGATGCCCACATTACGAATGCGGTCAGGTTTCATTTCACTTTGGTTTTAAGGGTAAATGTGAGACGGGGGGTATCCCGGAGTCCGGCTAAAACTTACTAAATTATTGTATTAATAAACATTATACCTTAACGTGGACATGAACGATATCAATAACTCATTAGACGCGGGAACGATGCAATTCTGGTTAAAAGAATTTCTGGATTACCTTAAAATCGAAAAAAGGCACTCGCCCAACACGGTTTCCAGTTATGGCAGGGATGTCCTACGCTTTCTTGATGCCATGAAAGGCAAAAAGTTTCAAGAAATTTCTCAGCAGGACGTTCGTATTTTTCTTTTGTCATTAAAAAATGATGGTATGTCATCGCGTTCTTCAGCAAGGGCTCTGTGTTCGATCAAGGCATTTTTTCGCTTCATGGTATCAGGAGGATTTCTTGAATCGAATCCGGCTCAGATTCTGGAAGCACCCAAAATGTGGAAAAAACTCCCGACGGTTCTTTCCGTCAGCGAGATTGAAGTCATTCTCAATGGACCGGACATCACTACCTCGCGTGGTCTTCGTGATAAAGCCATGCTGGAAGTTTTATACGCCACCGGCTTGCGGGTTTCCGAACTGATTCAATTAAAAATTTCCAATGTGAACCTGGAAGTGGGGTACCTCCGCACTTTTGGCAAAGGCAATAAGGAAAGGATCATCCCGCTTGGCGACCAGGCACGGCAGGTTCTAGCAGACTACATTGAAACCGGACGATCGAGATTTCTCAAAAAGGGTGAACCGACAGGAGACCTGTTTCTTTCCAATCGAGGCCGGGGCATGTCCCGCCAAATGTTCTGGCAGATCATCCGTAAATACGCACTGTCCGGCAATGTTCAAGGTTCCGTCTCTCCCCATTCCGTTCGTCATGCTTTCGCCACACACCTTTTGGAACGAGGCGCGGATCTTCGCAGTGTTCAGCAAATGCTGGGGCATTCAGATATTTCGACAACACAGATTTATACCCACGTTTTGAAAAAGCGGATGCAGGATGTGTTCGACCAATTCCATCCCCGCGCCTGAAACAACAAAACATGATATAGCTTGACGCTCCGCGCTCTTCTCGATAGTATTTTTTAACCATTTATTAATCCCTTGGCGTTTTCCTGCCAGCTACCGCACTCCCTCAATATTCTTCTGCATCTCAGGTTCAGCATGTCATTAAAATTCGATATTGAATCCATCCCGGAGGACGAAGGACTGGAATTGCTTCAGACAGAAAAGAAGTCTGCTCTCAAAATTGATTTACCAGATTGCACCCTGACTCAGGATATCGAATTGTCGGGCCGTCTGACCCGTTTGGGACGGGATGTATTTTTTAAGGGCCGGGTTGCCTGCGAAATCCAGTTTGCCTGCTCGCGTTGCCTCGAGAACTTTAAAACACCGGTTAAAACCTCTCTCGATGTCTGTTTCATGCCGATCCCGGAAAATGAGCCTCAGGAAGAGCATGAACTGAGGGAATCTGATATAGAGGTTGAATATTACAAGGAAAATACGATAGACTTGGCCCAGCCTGTCTTTGATCAGATTCTATTGACCCAACCTTTAATTCCCTTGTGCTGTTCCGATTGTAAGGGGTTATGCTCGCAATGCGGTGTCAATCGCAATAAGAATGAGTGTCAATGCGGGGAATTGTCGGGAGCGGGAGACCCCCGTTTCGATGTCCTTCAGAAATTAAAAGATAAAATCAAGTAAAGAGGAAATCCATGCCAGTACCAAAAAAGCGCACGTCACGATCCAGAAGGGGAAACCGCCGGTCTCATGATTCTCTTAAAATCCCGGCTTTTTCCGAATGTCAGCAGTGTCATGAAATGACCCGCCCGCATCAAATCTGCCCTCATTGTGGATATTACAAAGGCAAAGAACGCGTTGAAGTCACCGGCTGACTTTTTAAACTGAAAAATTCGCAATCGACCCTGCCATGTTTTATCTGAACGCCGGGATTGCCTGCGACCCGGTGAATGTTTTACGGGATTCTTTAAAAGTTCTACATTGTTCGGCATTGCCATTGGCACCCTTGAGGATTTTTCAAGGTGCTCTTATAGGTCCGCCACAGATGTTGCGGGTAAATCGGGGATGGAATCTGCATGAAAATCGTGGTCGATGGAATGGGCGGAGACCATGCTCCGGCAACAGCGGTGGAAGGGGCGGTGCTTGCCGCCCGCGAGTACCAGACAGCCACTATCCTGACCGGCATTGAATCCGAGTTGCGAGCCGAGCTTGCCAAGTTTCCTGACGCTGACGATCTTCCCATAGAAATAAAACACGCCGATGAAGTGGTCGACATGCATGACAGCCCCAGTAAAGTGGTGCGGGGCAAGCGCAAGTCTTCCATGAAAATCGGCCTTGATCTTGTCAAGGAAGGGTCTGCCCAGGCCTTTGTCAGTGCAGGCAATACCGGTGCTGTCCTCGCCTATTCCACATTTATTCTAAGACCCCTCAAGGGGGTTGATCGACCCGCCATTGCTGTCCAGTTACCCACTCTCAAGGGCTCCTCAATTCTTCTTGATGCCGGGGCCAATGTCGATTGCAAAACCAACCAACTGTTTCAGTTTGCCCTGATGGGCCATGTCTATGCAAAGTATGTGCTGGAGCAACCCAACCCCACGGTCGGCCTCCTGAGTATTGGTGAAGAAGACAGTAAGGGCAATGAAACCACCAAAGAAGTATTCAAAATGTTGAAGCGGACCAATCTGAATTTCATCGGCAACCTGGAGGGAAATGAAGTGTACCGAGGCAATGCCGATGTCATCGTATGCGATGGGTTTATTGGCAACGTGGCTTTGAAGATATCTGAAAGTCTGGCCGAAATGATCGGGGCCAACCTGAAAGAAATGTTCACCTCGTCACTGAGCGGAAAAATGGGTTACCTGCTTCTTAAAGATAAAATGGCCGAATTTAAAAAGAAGGTCGATTATTCTGAAAAGGGCGGCGCACCGTTGCTTGGCATCAATGGAGTGTGTATGATCGCCCACGGCAGTTCCAGCGGCAAAGCCATCAAGAACGCCATTGCCCGCGCCACAGAATTGATCGATAAAGAAATCAACCTTCACATTTGTGAAGACATTGAGGGTCATCTTGGCGACAAAGGCTCCTTCTGGAAACAGATAAAGGAAATGGTTTCCGGCCAGGAAGAGCAGGAACAGGAACAAAAGCTGGAACAGAAGCTGGAAGAGGAGCCGACCCCTGATATTCCGGATATAGCCCCGGAAGCCACTGATGAAGAACCACCCGTCCCCAGGAATGAATAGAATTTCTCTGGCATGAATAAACACCTCCCGAACAGAGCACGTATTACAGGTACCGGTTCTTGTCTTCCTGAACGGATTGTCACCAATCTGGATCTGGAAAAAACGCTGGACACTTCCGACCAATGGATTCGTGAACGCACCGGAATCATTGAACGAAGAATTGCAGAAAAGGGCGAGTCCAGTTCAACACTGGGAGCTGAAGCGGCAAGGCGGGCCCTGACGGCGGCTGGTGAAAAACCTGAAGATATCGATATGATCATCGTCTGTACCTCGACACCCGACGTGATCTATCCTTCAACAGCCTGCTTTGTGCAAAGGGAAATCGGTGCCAGTAAAGCCGTTGCCTACGATATCTCCGCCGTGTGTTCCGGGTTCGTGTTTGGACTATCCATTGCTGAGCAATATCTCAAAAGCGGACGCTATGAAACTATTCTGGTGATCGGTGCCGAAGTCAACTCGCGCCTCATGGACTGGACGGACCGCTCAACCTGCATTTTGTTCGGGGATGGGGCCGGAGCAGTTGTGTTGAAACGCGAAGAATCCGAAGAACCGGTAGGCCTGCTGTCGAGCCATATTTATTCCGATGGCAATCGTGCAGAAATGCTGATCGTACCGGGAGGAATCGGACGCGAAACTATTTCCCGCCAAGCGGTTGAAGACAACCTCTACACTCTCAAAATGGAAGGGCAGGCCACCTTCAAGGTGGCGGTAAAAAAAATGACGGAAGTTTCTCTGGAGGCTCTCGAACACAACAACCTGACCAAAGAAAACCTGAACGTTGTGGTCCCGCATCAGGCCAATCGCCGGATCATTTCTGCCGTTGCTGAAAAACTTAAAATGGACTCCTCAAAGGTGATTGTTAATTTAGATAAACTGGGAAATACCGGCGGCGCATCGATTCCCATTGCCCTCGATCAGGCGGTAAAAAGTAACCGGATCAAACGTGATGATCTGGTTTTATTAACGGTCCTGGGGGCCGGTTTAACCTGGGGAGCGGCGTTGATTCGATGGTGAAAATTGCACTTTTATTTCCGGGGCAGGGGTCGCAGTTTGCCGGTATGGGCAAGGCTTTTTTTGATGACGATGCAGGCACTCGTGCACTCTTTGAAGAGGCCTCGGAGGTTCTTGGCTTTGATATCGCAAGCCTTTGTTTTAATGGCCCTGAGGAACAGTTGAAGCTGACGGCAAATGCCCAGCCCGCGCTTCTCATCCACAGTACAATAGCCTTGAAAAGGCTTAGGGAACATGGTATAGATTCGGTGTTGGTTGCGGGTCACAGCCTCGGCGAATACTCGGCTCTGGTGTCTTCGGGATGCCTGACGTTTTCCGAGGCGGTGCATCTGGTCCGACAACGTGGCACGTTCATGCAGGAGGCTGTCCCGGTCGGAATCGGGGCGATGGCGGCCATTATTGGATTGACCATTGAGCGTGTCCAGGAATTGTGTGACCAGAAGAGCACCAGTCCCGAACATATCGTTCAGCCAGCTAACCTGAACAGTCCCGAACAAATTGTCATTGCCGGTCATAAAGAGGCCGTTGAGAAAGTGTGTCAGGAAGCCAAACCCGCTGGAGCAAAACGTTCCGTCATCCTGCCGGTCAGTGCCCCGTTTCACAGTTCTCTGATGAAACCCGCAGAAGTCCGGTTAAAAGCAGAACTCGATAAAACTGAATTCCGGGATATGAAAATTCCCGTAATCTGCAATGTCGATGCCAGGCCAAACACGAATGGCGACGAGGCCCGGCAGGCTTTGGTCAAACAAGTGTGCGCCCCGGTGCGGTGGGTTGAAACCATGCAGGTTCTGGTTGATCAAAAAATAGAAGCCGTGGTTGAAATTGGTTCCGGCAGAGTTCTCTCTGGTTTAATGAGGCGATATTGCCCGGACATTCAGTGTTTTCAGGTTAGCGACCCGGAATCATTAGCGAATACAGTAGCAGGACTTAAATAAGCTTACTGAGGTTGTATTAAATGGAACTGGAAGGCAAAATAGCCCTCATTACTGGTGGTGCAAGAGGCATCGGGCAGTGCATCGCGGAACAGTTAGCAGGTGAGGGTGCCCATGTTATTCTTGGAGATGTCGATCTGGCGGGAGCAGAAAAATCCGCTGAAAAAATCGTCAGTCAGGGCGGCAAAGCCACTGGCGTAGAATTAAATGTAACGGATGCAGGACAACTGGCCACTGTGTTTGATAATATTATCAAGACACACAAGCCGCTGGACATTCTGGTGAACAATGCCGGTGTGACTCGCGATGGCTTGGTTCTTAGAATGAAAGAGGCGGACTGGGACCTGGTTCTCAATGTCAACCTGAAAGGAAGTTTTCTCTGTTCACAGCAGGCTGTGAAACAGATGTTCAAACAAAGGTCCGGAGCTATAGTGAACATTGCCTCCATTGTGGGGATGATGGGAAACGCAGGACAAGCTAATTATTCTGCTTCAAAAGCGGGACTAATGGGGCTGACCAAAACTCTGGCAAGGGAAGTGGCATCGCGAAATGTTCGGGTCAATGCGATCGCTCCCGGTTTTATAGATACAGATATGACTCGGAAACTGGATGAAAAGGTCCGGGATATGCTGGTACAGCAAATACCCCTGGCCAGTCTGGGACAACCTCAGGATATCGCGGATTGCGTGGGCTTTCTGGTGTCGGAACGATCACGGTACATTACCGGCCAGGTGCTTGGCGTAAACGGTGGGATGTTGATGTAACCTCAATGGGAGTGCAACGACTATGTCGGTGGAACAACGTGTTAAAGAAATAATTGTGGACCAACTGGGTGTGGATGAAAAACAAGCAACTGGAACTGCATCCTTCATTGATGATCTGGGAGCAGATTCTCTGGATCAGGTTGAGTTGGTCATGGCTCTTGAAGAAGAGTTCGATATTGAAATCCCGGACGAAGATGCGGAAAAAATCGCGACCGTCCAAAACGCGGTTGATTACATCAATAATCACACCAATTAATCCCCGTACTTTCTAAGCCAAAGGAGTGGTATGACCCGTCGAGTCGTTGTGACCGGCTTGGGAATCATCTCGCCTCTTGGCATTGGACTCGATAAAAACTGGGATGCGGTTTGCTCCGGTGTCTCCGGAATCAGGCCCATCACACGGTTCGATGTCACAGATTTTCCAGTCACCATAGCAGGAGAGGTGCAGGGGTTTAACCCTGAAACCTATATCAACCACAAAGAGGTCAAAAAAATGGATACCTTTATCCATTACGCTTTGGCCTGTGCCATCATGGCAAGTGGTGACTCCGGCCTTGAGGTCACCGAAGAAAACGCCGAGCGCGTTGGCGTTCTGGTCGGTGTTGGCCTGGGTGGGCTTCCCGCGATTGAAAAATATCACAAGGTTTATATGGAGAAGGGACCGCGTAAAATCACGCCGTTCTTTATCCCGATGCTCATCGCCAACCTGGCTTCCGGCCAGATATCCATTCACCTTGGAGCCAAAGGCCCCAACACCTGCGTGGTCACGGCCTGTGCTACCGGTACGCATGCTCTGGGTGAAGCCTATAAATTTATTCGTGACGATGAAGCAGACGTGATGTTTGCAGGAGGTACCGAGTCTGTCATCACACCACTTTGTGTTGCCGGATTCAATGCATCCCGTGCGTTGTCCCAACGCAACGACGATCCGCAAACTGCCAGTCGCCCCTTCGACAAAGACCGTGACGGATTTGTCATCGGCGAAGGCAGTGGCGTTTTAGTTCTTGAAGAATTGGAGCACGCTAAAAAACGCGGCGCGAACATTTATGGCGAGATCATTGGCTACGCATTGAACGGCGATGCTTTTCACATCACCGCAACGGCACCCAATGGCGAAGGGGCCGCACGCTGTATGAAGCTCGGGCTGAAAAGTGCGGGCATCAATCCTGATGAGGTTGATTACATCAACGCCCACGGCACATCGACTCAGGCCGATGCGACCGAGACAGCCGCAGTCAAAACGACCTTCGGCAACCACGCCTCCAAAGTGATGGTCAGCTCAACCAAATCCATGACCGGTCACCTGCTCGGAGCGGCAGGCGGAGTCGAGGCGATCTATTCCCTGATGGCTCTTAAAAACGGCGTGATCCCTCCGACCATTAATTACCAGACACCTGACCCGGAATGTGATCTCGATTATGTTCCCAATACCGCGAGAGAAGTAAACATTAACATCGCGATGTCAAATTCGTTTGGATTTGGGGGCACCAACGGTGTCCTCATCATGAAAAAATTTGATCAGTAAATCCCCTCCCCAGGTTGTTATGATGCTAAACCCTGAACGCATTCAGGAATTGGGTTCGCTTCAGCAGACCTTGAACTACACGTTTACCGATCCCGCCCTGCTCAACAAGGCCCTGACCCATAAATCCTACGTTAATGAGAAAACCGAGTCCCTGAAAAATAACGAGCGATTTGAATTTCTTGGAGACTCTGTGCTCGATCTTATCGTGAGTGATTACCTCATCACAACTTATCCGAATCACAGTGAAGGCAAACTGTCAAAAATCCGGGCGGCGGTGGTGAACGAAGCCTGCCTTGCCGAGCTTGCGCGGACACTGAATCTTGGCAATTATCTTCTGCTTGGAAGAGGCGAGAGCCAGTCCGGGGGCCGGGATAAAAATTCACTACTGGCCAACGCCTTTGAAGCCCTCGTTGGTGCGCTGTATCAGGACGGACAATTAGACAGCGTCAAGCGGGTCTTTATGGGAAAGTTGGAAAAAGAAATCAGCGCGCGGGTGGACTCCCGCCTGTTCCAGGACTACAAAAGTGAATTGCAGGAATACACCCAGACGCACCAGAACTGTATCCCTATCTATAAAGTGGTGAGTGAGAAGGGACCGGACCA
The DNA here is from genome assembly GCA_029261535.1 of Nitrospinaceae bacterium. Classification (GTDB taxonomy): domain Bacteria; phylum Nitrospinota; class Nitrospinia; order Nitrospinales; family Nitrospinaceae; genus Nitronauta. The sequence continues at coordinate 132,611 of JAJDBF010000010.1, forward strand.
TGAAAAAGTTTTTGAGGTCGAGGTCATCATTCAAAATAGCCCCCAAGGACGAGGCGAGGGCCGGAACAAAAAGGAAGCTGAGCAAGCCGCAGCCAGAGAAGCCTTGAGTAGTTTTCGAAATGAGTCAGATCGATCTTAAAATAAAGGACTGTCCTGAAAAACGAGATGTGGATGCAGGATTTTTTGCAAAGATGATCCCCGACACGAAAAGTAAAGCGTTGATGGGAGTCACACTGTATCAGATTGTGCCTGACAGCATTATCTATTCGGATGGGTATTTTTTGTATATGCGGTGAGCAATGCAGGACTCAACACTGCCGATTTAACTTTGTCACCTGTTACACGAGCTTCTGGCATTCGCCCTGCCCGAATTCATCGGATTGCATAGATCCTTCCTCCCCAAAAATAGTAAAAAAAGAGCCATTCAAACATTTAACTTCGTGTTGTTATCATCTCGTCAATAATCGCCTTAACCCCCTTAAATCAATATTCTCCCTTGTCGGGGTTGTTACCCCAAGACTATAATAAAAACAAGATTTAAAAAGGATAACGAAATGAGCACAGAAGAGGATATAGCAAAACTCAGGCGATTAAGTAACATTTGTAGCGGCACACTAAGTTGCATGCTTAAGGAAATCGTGTCCCTGATACCTTCCGTGGTCGCTTGGATACCAGTTACCACAAGTGGTTCTGCGGTATGCCGCTATGGACCCCGCGGTATTCGTCAGTACGAAGTTCGATACCAGGTTGGAGACTTGGGTAACCTGGTCCATGAAATAACGCACGTTGCCGTAAATGAAGCTTATGGTCTGGATTTTATTAACTACACCAATGTAACCGCCAAGGATGTCCCAGCACGGAAACTAGACCACCTCGGTCGTTGCACAAACGAAGCTGAACGTCAAACGAAACAGATGGATCATGGAAAAAATGGTGAAGTAATGGCAACCCTCACCACGCTTCGACAATGGGCGGAGGCCTCATTAGAACTGACTGCAACACAGAGGTCTGAAATCTCCAATAAATTACTTTACGGTATGATGAATCCTCAAAAGGAAAGCGATACCGTAATGAATCAGGTATTGGTCTGGCTTTTTGAATGGGGTTACCCCGTAAAAGGATTCACAACTAAAAAGCCGGTTGTTAATGCTCTATATGAAGAGCTTTCCAAAGAGGTTAAAAAGGCACATGAGAATCGGCAGACTGCCAAAATCATGACACTAGTCAGGATAAGTGCCAGACTTCGTCGGCGGGCAATGGGATATGAAGACTAAATAGTATTGAGAGTTAGACATCTGGTCATCAAACGAAATATGGTCGGAACTCGAAAAAAATCTGAATTTATATTGGCAAAGAACTCAGAAGGCGCACCCTTTAGCCGTTTTCGTGTTAAAAAAACACGCGTATTGAATTTGAGGCATTTCTCCGTCTTCGCAGTATATTTTAGATTAAAATCACCGTATAATCCCCACTTTGGCCCATTTGAGGCTTTTTCGTATTTAATCAATACTGCGGATTGTTCTGCCCCTGAGTGTGGGGTTGGGGCTTGAACCATCTCTGCTGGCATTTTTTTTCGAGGAAAATAAATGGTTACAGTTGGAATGAACTACAAGGTAATACCTGGCAAAGAGCAAACATTTGAAGGGGCTTTCAAAAAGGTCGTAGAATTGATGCGGACTTTGGAAGGCCATGCTAAAACCAATATGTATCGCGATATTGACGACGCTCAAACTTATTTGATCGTATCGGAATGGGATTCAGAAGAGGCCTACAAGGGTTTCATCAATTCAGAAAAATTCGGGGATGTTGTTGACTGGGGTAAAGAACATATCCTCGCCGGTCGTCCCAGTCACAATATGTACAAAACCTGATCAGGCAGGTTCCCCGGTATTGCCTTCGACGGGAGTGTATTCCATTTCCCCGTTGGTAATAGCACGTTGCAATTTCTTATAGAAATGCTCCGTGTCATGCGGAATATTATCATCGATTCGCCACCGCACGGTTACCAGCTTGCCATCCGGGTGGTGGATGATTTGGGTGATTTCTCCATTATTCTGCGACAGCGGTTCATATAGGTGATCACCGACCTGTATTTTCATGATTTTTTCCTTGGTTTCAATGAGAGCTTTGTATCACTCTAAAACAAAAATCCAAGGCGAGATTCTTCGTCCCGTTGGTCCTCAGAATGACAGCATGGGTATCAAATGTATTGCCCTGAGCTTGTCGACGTGCGATCTCCTTATTGTTTTCATTCTAAAAAAAGTCTCGGATTTATAGAGATGCCTGACAACTGAGGGAACACAAATAAGAATTATAACCTGCGCCCCTGAGGTCAGCCAGCAGAAACATTTGACTTGGGAGTAAGCGATTAGAAATATTTCTCGCGGGCACAGTTGTTGTTGCCAATTTTTCCAAGAGTTAAAATCAAGGAGATCAATCGATGGCTTACATTACAATGGCGGCAATGTATCCGACGATGACATCGGGCAAGGTCGATGAGTTTCTGGTCAACATCGGAGATACCGTCAAGGACGGGACACCGATCGCTGAGATCATTGCGGAAGGGTATTACACCCTGCTGTCCGAGTATTACGGTGTGGTCAAGGAAATCTATGTAGGGGAGGGCGAATACGTCGAGATCGATACCCCACTCCTCGAAGTAGAGGAAATCGAACTCCCGGAAGGGGAGAAAGCCCCGAAAGAAGCTAACCGAGCATAGAAAAAATAATGCCGGAGGCGATCATGTAAATGGTCAGGCCGATAATATCGTTGATCACCGTCACCACCGGCCCGGTGCTAATGGCGGGATCAATTTTCAGTTTGATAAAAACCAGAGGAGCCAGCGAACCGACCAACCCTGCTGAACACACTGCCAGCACAATCCCGACACCCACCGCCGCGCCTAATATTGAATGAACTCCCAACAGGGGAATGGCAACAAGCGAGATCAACCCTCCGCAGAAAATTCCAAACAGGGCACCGTTAATTATTCCAACGGACACTTCACTGACCACCACGGTCCTCAAGTTGTCGTCCTTGATATCTCCGGTCGCCAGACCGCGAACGATAACGGTGGCTCCCTGAATCCCGACATTCCCGGCCAACCCCAGAACAAAGGGGACAAAAAACAGGATCGTTGCAAATTCAGGAATCTGGAACTGGAAGGATTTAAGAATAAACGCGCTGACAATCCCACCGATGAAAGTCGTCATCAACCAGGGAGCGCGTGCCTTCACTTTGCTCAGCGTCTTTTTAGCGAAGGGATCAACCTTGGCGGTTCCCACCATGGTGAAAATATCTTCGCTGGCCTCGTCCTGCATAACCCGCAAGACATCGTCAAAGGTCACAATGCCGTGGATGATCCCATCAGCATCAATCACCGGCAGGGTACTCATGTGCTCGTTGTCCATCAGATTAGCAACCTTTTCAAAAGGGTCCTCCAGACACACCGCCGGAAGGTGGTCGCGCAGAATTTGATCGGCTCGGGAATTGGCAGGGGCATGCAGTAAGTCGCGCATTTTAAAAAAACCTGTCAACTTGCCGTTGTCATTCACCACAAAGAAATAGTGTCCATGACCCTCGCCGGGTTCCCGGATCAGGCTCATCAAAAGATCACCTGCAAGTTGATGGTGAGGCACCCGGTTGAAATCAGGGTTCATCATCCCGCCGGCAGTTTCTTCCTCATAATGAATCAGCTCTTTAATGACCCGCGCGTCTTCCTGCGGTAGTTTCTCCAGGATTTCATCCTGCTCCTCAGGTGAATGCTCCTGGATAATATCGGCCATCTCATCGGCTGGCATAGTCTCAATGAGGGGGACCAGCTCCGCCAGCCCAAGAGCTTCGGTAAGTTCCCTCCGGCTTTCAATATCGGTTTCGTACAGAACGTCTTGTTGTTTTTCTTCAGAATCCAGCCATTGAAAAATAGCCGTTTTCTGTTCGGTGGGAAAAGCGTGGAGAACACGGGCGATTTCAAACGGGTCAAGTTCATTGACCAGCCCGGCGGCATCGGGGAAACCCGGAGATTCAAAAATAGATTTTAATTTCTTGACGGGCATGATTTTGCTATATTACCATTGCTATTATAAAAGGAAAATCAGGACTTTCTTACGAGGTGTTATGACTATTTCAATGAATCACCGGGAATTAAAGAAGCTTCACGCTGATCGGAAAATAAAAATTAATAGTTCCCGAAAAAAGCGAACCTCCATGCTTTCCGAAAAATCCATGGGTAAACTATTTAAAAAATTCGACAAGGATCACGAGCCCGACACCAAGATTTCAATCGATGTCAATATTGACGAACACCTGAAAATGAATGACTCCTACATGCGTAACGGTCTATACGTTCCGAAAAAGAAGTAAATTTTCCAAGGAACCCTTGGTGTATCAGCAATATTTCAAAACCACATTGACAGGTTTATTTTGAACGTATGGCAAGGTATTGAAGCCGGTTAATTATTGGGCGAGCGTGATCAATAAAAAGAAGGCCTGAAATTTTTCGGCGGATGGAGCCGCTCAGGTCTGAGGGTCTGAAACCCTGGAAACAGGTTCAGGCGTGGATTCATTCGTTTCAAATTTCGACTTATATTTTTCATATACTTTGTAATTGATAAAAAAATCAACGAGAGTTTTGTCCAGTTCGTCATGGTCTGCCATGGTTTTCAGGATGCGATACACATTACTGAGGGGCATGGGTTTTTTGTAAGGTCGATCAATGGCGGTGAGGGCTTCGGCGATATCAGTGACAGCCATCATTTTTCCCTCAAACGGGATATCATCACCCGACAAACCAAGCGGATAACCTTTCCCGTTGACGCATTCATGATGAGCCCCTGCAAAATGAGGCAGGTTGCGCAGTTTTTTAGTGAAGGGGATCTGTCTGAGCATATCAATAGTGATCTTCGCATGATTTTTCATCACCTGTCGTTCACTCTCGGTGATACTGCCTTTGCGGATAGATAAATTTTCATACTCATCATCCGTCAGCAGGGAGTGTATTTCCCCATCCAAACCCTTGAAGCTCATTTGGCGAACCGTTTTCAGGCGATCCAAACGCTCATCGTCAAGATACTCACGGGGTTCATTGCAAAATTGAATGAACTCCCGAATTTCCCGCAATTCGTTTGCCTTGGCATTTCCCTCATCTTCAGCCTGCTTGATCTTTTCCTCGGAAGCCCCTTCATTTTTCAGATTGAGCATGATCTGTAATTTCTCCGTCAAGGCACAATGGACGGCGTACTCCAATCGCAGGTCGACATGGTGAATACGATCGAATATGGTTTGCAGTTTTTTACTTTTTTCGATGATTTCGACAGGAGTGGTCACCTTGCCAATGTCGTGCATCCACCCCGCCACTTTTATTTCGTATAGTTGTTCCTGGGTGTAACGAATATTTTTAAACGGCCCTTCTGTTACATTATGGATTTCTTCGGCCATTAAGACCGTCAGGTTGGCAACCCGCCGAATGTGGCCTCCGGTCACTGGAGATTTTTCATCAATCGCTGTTGCCATCACCTGAACAAACGACTCAAACAAACGCTCCATATCGCCAATGAGTTTTACGTTGGTGATGGCGACCGCCGCCTGAGAGGCCAAAGATTCAGTCAGGCTTTCAAAATCTGGAGAAAACGCCCGGACTTGTTGGCTTCCCGGAGATCGGGAATTCAACAGTTGGAGAACACCAATGACATCGTTATCGTGATTGCGCATGGGAACAACCAGCATCGACTTTGATCGGTAGCCGTATTGCGCATCGAAATTTTTTGGTCCGGTGAAATCAAACAGGTTGGTGTCGTAGACATCAGGAATATTGACAGGAATTCCGTGGAGCGCGACAAAAGCCGATACATTCGACTCCTTCATTTCAACAGGATCAAATTCAATCGCGTCACCGGTCTGCCCGCCCAGGCGAATATTCAGACTGTCATTTTGAACAATTTTAAAGCGTAGTTTATTGTCCTCTACGATGTAGAGGGTACCCGCATCCGCCTGGGTAAATTGCCTGGCTTGGTCGACTATGCTTTCCAGCAGGGCATTCAGATCATAAACACCTGACAGAGAACGACCGATATCCGTGAGTTTTTTAATCTGCTCACGGAGATGATCGGCGTAACTCGTCACCTCATTGACGACATTATTTAAAATGCCGTTGAGTTTTTCATCATTGGAATACTTTTTATCCAGCGGGGGACCGGAAAAATGTTTCCTTGAATCATCCATAGCTTCGCCCTGGAAAACACGTCATAGATGTAGTTCATTGTATTAATGTCTATTATCATGGAAAGCGGCAGTAAAATCAAACCCCGAAGCAATCTAATTCAGCTTTCAAATCAAAATAAAAGATATCATCCCTACCCGAATATCTCTGAGGGCAAGCTTAAGACCCGATTTATCAAATAATATCAGAGAAGATTAATTGGGGTGAGCAATGGTTGAGGGTGCATTCATGGAAAAGGTTTGTTCAACATCCGAAGATGGTCTGCCGGGCGATACGCCGACGGGTCATGGGGGTTTGATGCGGCCCACAGCGTCAGCTTGGATGCTCGGCACTTCGGGCACTCTTTAAGGTTTGCGTTGTACTCCCGCCCACATTTGCAGGTGACCTTTTTAAACTCTGCCATCGGTCAGCACTTTTTTAAACCAGCCTTGATTAAAACGCCTATATTTTTTTGATGAATTTCTCGTTTTCCAGAGGGATATCTTTAAAGCTTGGATCGTCACGCCAGATAGGCTCGATGTCTGTATATTTGGAGCTGGCGTTGCCGTTGACGGCGTAGGTCGTGCCTTCGTGGATGAACACCACTTCCTTATTGCCCCGGCATTCCAGTACACCTGAATCAACGGTTAAAGGCCAAGCCTCGCCGAACTGCTCATGGGTGACTTTCCCGCTGGGCGGCGCGAAAACAAAAGATAAAGCGAAAAGCGGGGTTAAAACAAACAGCGTAGTTTTTTTCTTCATGGCTTTAAACCGTCTCAGTTTTGAGATGGATTACAAATCGAAAAGGAAAAAGGGTCAAGGGAAAAAAAGGACCAAGTCCTTTCTTGAATACAAGTTGAGAATCACCCTGCTTTGCGTCCTTCTTTAAAAAGAGGGACTATCGAATTACGTCAAAAACAAAGGCGAGATTATTCTCTCCACTGCGTTTCGCTCAGAATGACACGCAATGGTTTTTGTCGCCACTCCAGCGAGGAGTCAGAATGGCATGCGGGGTTTTTCTGGTTTACTCTAGCCCCTTCGACAGGCTCAGGGCAGGCTCCGCGCCAGCACCCGCAAGGTGGTGGACCTATCCCTGAGGTGCTTCGAGGAGTTGGGGTTCCTTACTCAACCAGATTTTTGCACCGCAGACATTCACAAAGCAGGGATCCTCTGTTTTAAACATTTTCAAATGAGCGTCCTTCAGGTTTTGCGCAACGGTGGGGCTGTCGCCAAACAATTCCCGTTCCTCCGCCACAATACCAGCGATGAATTTATCGACTCCTTCACTGGTGGTTCCATTTTCAAAATAGGAATGGATCAAGGGATCAGCCATTGCTTTGTTGTCCCGAAAAGTTTTGCGAAGCAACAGTTTTATGCCGCGCGATGAAAAGGACTCAAACAGTCCCGCACGAATGCAGGCATGCTTTGATTTACCCGATTCGAGGGCCCACTTCTCAATCGCTTCTTTGGAATAACCCATGGCCCCGTAACTGCCGAGTTGGTGGCGGGTTTTGTAAAATGTGGAATAGCCGACAAGGGTCCCGACATCAAACCTCTCCTCCAGGCTGAGCAGGGGAAGAAACGAGAGTTGATTGGATTGATCAATCTGTTCCTGAGTGGAATCCTTGATGGGAAAACCGACGGCACCCAGAGCGGTTGCATAAAAAAGATAATCAAACTTTTTTCCAGCGGCAGATTCAATTTTAGCCAGACAATCTTCCGAAGTGATATCGCCAAAGATGGTAACATCCGCCCCCTCGATAGGTTCATCTGAAGGGGCCTTGGCAAACCAGTTCGCGACTATTTTGGCTTCACTTCCGAAATGTTCACGGAAGGCCTGCAGAGCGGCGGTTCCCATCACGCCGCTACCTCCTACGATTACGCATGTTGTCATGTAAGGCTCCTGTCTGTTACCTGGTTAATTTTTTGCCCTGACTCCGCTGTGTATTCTCCGGATCAGGACCCGCCATAATTTTCGTCGATATCCCAGTAAGGTGCCTGCGCATTTTCAAAAGATGCCTGCGCAAGATTGAGATCGGTCTCTAAAAACGAGTCGATGGATTCAATTAACCTCTCGGCTGACGCAAGAGATTGTTCGGGGATCATTTGCTTAACCCGTTTGGAAAATTCGACGTATTGGTCAAAATATTTGTGCGACAACTCAATGGTTTTCTGGACCGTCGCCGGATTGAGTTTTCGGTTTTTATGCTGATTAAAAAAGTAGGTGTACTTGAACCAGAGGTCGACTTCTGCTTTGCTTTTCCCATGGATTTTAAATTCCTGCCGCACTTCCTGCTCTGTCCTGTTTTCCAAAAAACCATTGATGTAAGTTGCGAGGTCGCTGAAGGGTATTCCATTTAGGGACTCACAAACATATCGCAGGGAAAAAAGGAGCTTCTCCAGTTTTGAATCAAGCTTGAGGGCGATAACTGATTTGTCCCGCAGGTTTTTTATTTCTTCAAACTGAGCCCAGATGCCGCCAATTTGACCGACAGTGGCCAAGCGTTTTTCAAGCGGCAAGAGTTTCTTGAAACATGCTTTTTCCGGGGTAGATGCGAACAGCCATGCGGGATTAAGCGGAATCAAACCCGTCATCAGTATAAAAAGAATGAGGATTTTGTTATGAAATTTTTTATACATGGCCAGGGAATTGAACTTGAGAAAAAGTAAGGCCCACCATTTTTTATTTGTACAGTCTCTCAAAACCTAAGTCAACGCCTAATAAAATGATGCCTTGAGGTTACCCCATGAGCCCGACACATAAAAATGCTAGACTCAAAACCTGTAGGCTGAAAAAAAAATCTGAGGAGAAAAAAAATGGCGCAAAGAGTATTGGTCCCTCTGGCTCCGGGTTTTGAAGAGATTGAGACCATCACGGTGGTGGATGTTTTACGTAGAGCCGGGGCGCGTGTCACTTTGGGTGGAACCGAAGAAGGGCCGCTCAGGGGGTCACGGGGAATTCTGGTCATGCCCGATTCAGCACTTAGCGAACAGTCTCCTGTAGATTATGACATGATCGTTTTGCCGGGCGGTCAACCGGGAACCACAAATTTGAAAAATAATCCGGAGCTTATTGAGTTCATAAAAACCATGAATCGTGAAGACAAGATCATTTCGGCAATATGCGCGGCACCGCTGGTGCTTCAAGAGGCCGACCTGATAAAGGACAAGATGATTACCTCGCATCCTTCAATCAAAGCGGAATTGAATGCGAAAAACTATTCTGAAAGCAGGGTTGTTGTGGATGGTAACCTGATCACCAGCCGGTCGCCGGGGACAGCGTTGGAGTTTGCCCTGAAGCTGGTAGAAATCCTGTTCGGCTGTGAAATGGTGCAAAAAGTCAATGCGGGGATGCTGGCCCGGCTTTAGGGAGAGATAAAGAAGGTAGATACTTTTGTGTGTGATAACAGTTGATATGGAAAAACGGACGTTCGAGAACGCTGATCCTATGTCCGTAAACGACCCTTTGCAGTCATTTATCATCCCCAAAGAGCGTGGTAATATAGTTTTATGACTACTTGGATAGCACTGTTCAGGGGTATCAATGTTGGCGGGAACAACCTATTGCCGATGAAAAGCCTGGTTGAGGAAATTGGTTGCACGAGTGTAAAAACGTACATTCAAAGTGGCAATGTGATATTCAGCAAACCAGGCTCTAAAGCTCCTCAACTTACGAAACTCATCGGAGAGACAATTTTAAATCACCATGGCTTTGAACCAAAAATACATCTCTTAACGTTAAGTGAGCTGGAAAAAGCGATAAAGTCAAATCCCTTTCCAGGCGCTGAAAAAGAACCAAAATCCTTGCATCTATTTTTTCTTTCTAAGAAGCCAAAACCATTGAAATATGAATCATTTGACAAGATCAAAACAGAGAGCGAGAATTATTCTCTAAATGGGAATATATTCTATCTTCATACTCCTGACGGCTTCGGGCGTTCAAAGCTCGCCGCAATAACAGAAAAGCTTCTTGGCGTTGACACGACGGCCCGGAACTGGCGCACAGTATTAAAACTGATGGAATTGGCAAATCGTAATGAATGACGGCTTCTGACCGGTTTCTGCCAATCGAAGCCGTTAGACGAATGTCTGCTTTGGGTGAATGACCTGATAATTTTTCATTAAATAAAAAAACCTTATTGATTTTAAAAACATCAATATACTAGCGGTGAAGTATGAGCCCGGATTTCAGTATAATTTGAGCATGAACCAAACAAGAGGCACTCATGTACGTCAATATATCCAGAAGCAAACATTTAATCAACAACCGACGCTATGTGAAAAAAGGGCAAAACACCAGGAAACCCAATCCCAAATGCAATCATTGTGGCGGTCTAATCCGCGAAAACGGCGAAATTGAAGTCTGCCTGATGTGCGGGCGGGAAATCAACCACACCTGCTCCAATTGCCAGTTCAAACTACCTACCGAAGTGAAGCCGGAAAATAAACAAAGTGCCTGAAAACGCAATTTTGCCCCGTTTTTCTCATTTCAGTTCTTTTAAAGCGTCAACTGCCCCTCAATCACTATCCGCGATTGTCCCCCGACCTTAACAGATTTGATGATCTCCCCTTCATAGCTCGTTTCCACCCTGATTTCTGACCTGCGGCCCATCTTAACTCCCTGTTCAATACAAATGGAAAGACAGTCACCGCCAAATACCTTGTGACGCAGGAGATACGCTCCTAAAGCTCCAGCGACACTGCCTGTAGCCGGGTCCTCAGGGATACCGATAAACGGGGCAAAACTGCGGGCATGCACCTGACAAGCCTTATCCTCAGTCTCCATACAAAAAACATAGGCTAAATCCAGAGGATCCAACACCTTTTTCAAAACGGCAAGGTTGAGTTGAACCTCATTGACTGGAGCCATGGCCCTTAATGGGATCATCAAGGCTGGAAAACCGGTGCTCACTTCCTGTACCGGGAGGAACGGATGAAGATCGTCAGGAGATAGACCAAGGGCCTCGGCGACGGAAGAATCGGTCGGAAGAGGGGGGGTAAACTGAGGTTCCGGCTGAGTCATGGTGCAAAAATCATCCTCCCAATAAACAGGGACGATTCCCACACCCATATTCAATTTGTACGAAGAGGGTGTCGGTGATGAACTCAGCTGTTTTAAAACTTCGGCCGTTCCAAGAGTCGGGTGACCGCCAAAAGGAATTTCCTTTGAAGGAGTGAAGATACGGACATCGTAATCTGCCTCCTTATTTGTTGCTGGAAAAACAAACGTTGTCTCAGACAGGTTCATCTCAGCCGAAATTTTTTGCATCAGGCCGGAGTCCAAGCCAACGGCATCCGGAAAAACAGCCAGAGGATTGCCACAAAGCGGCTGGTCGGTGAAGACATCCACCTGAAAAAACCTGTACGACTTCAGCATTGGAAAGAGGTTTACCTGAGTAGTGGAGCGTAAAATAACCCCAAAATTATCAAATACCTGGATTAATCCCTCAACCACCAAGTTCCCATAACATATATTATGTCAACTTTATAAATACATTGGACAATCGGGGTTGCTTTAGGAGTATATTAAGATTAACTCTATTTTAACGGTATCCTGGTCAACCTTCCGTCTCTCAAAACCAGCCTGAAAAGCCTTTTCCCGATCAACCCACAAAAAACAAACTATTATTTTCAATATATTACCAGCTATTTCTTGAAGACTTACCTGCGCTTAAATGGATGCCTGTGATGCGGTTTTTTTGGCCAATACTTCTTTGACCGTAGCCGCAATATGAGACGCGGACAGCCCATATTTTTCAAATAACTGATCCTGCGACCCGGTTTCGGCAAAAGTGTCCTCAACACCAACCTTGCGAAATGGCACCATAATGTCCTGGTTTGCCAGTGAATCCAGCACAGCATCCCCCAGACCACCGAACACATTATGATCTTCTGCTGTGATCACCGCTCCGGTTTTCCTGGCTTGATTTGCCACCAGCTCATTATCCAAAGGTTTGATGGTGGAAATATTAACCACACTCACGTCAATATTTTCGGCTTTTAACAGTTCCGCCGCCGCCAGTGATTCCTGCACCATGACTCCCGTAGCAATGATTACGGCATCTGATCCTTCGCGCAAAACACTGCCTTTGCCAATTTCAAACTTGTAACTGGAGTCGTACAGTCCTTTTACCTTGGACCGTCCCAGCCTGAAATAAACCGGTCCGTTGTGATTGATCAGCGTTTTAGTCGCCTGATACGCTTCCTCATAATCCGCCGGTTGAATCACCGTCAAATTGGGCATGGCCCGCGTGTAGGCAAGATCCACGATCATCTGAGCCGTCGGTCCATCTGGTCCTACAGCTATCCCGGTATGGGTCCCTACCAGTTTCACATTGGTGTTGGAATAAGCCACGCTGACCAGAATCTGGTCCATGGTGCGCCCTAGCAGAAAGCAGGCAAAACTGGTGGCGAAGGCCACCTTTCCTGCCGTCGCCAAACCTGCGGCGGTACAAACCATATCGCCTTCACTGATCCCCATGTTAAAAAAGCGGTCAGGAAATTTATCCCCGAATTTTTTGGACCGGGTGCTGTCACTGACCCCGGCATCCAGCACCACTACTTTGGGATTGTCACCGAAGTCCTGTAAGGCCGCGCCGTAACCGTCCCGGGTTGCTCCGTCTTTCATTCCAACTCCTTAAGTGCACGTTCCAGATCTTCGTCTCCCGGCGCCACTCCGTGCCAGGCTGTTTTACCTTCCATGAAACTGACCCCTTTACCCTTTACCGTATCGGCAATGATGACACGCGGTCGGGTTTTATCCAGCGGACGCTTCAAGGCACCCATGACTTCTGTCATATTGTGCCCGTCAATCCGGATCACTTCCCAACCAAACGCAGACCATTTGTCCTCCAGTGGCTCTAGGTCTTTTAGGTCCTTTGTAATATTGTCCTGGGCGACTTTGTTAAAGTCGACGATTGCAATGAGGTTGTTTGTTTTGAATTTCTGGGCAGACATCGCGGCTTCCCAAATCTGGCCCTCCTGCAGTTCACCATCGCCAAGGAGTGTGTATACCTTGAAATCCAACCCATCCAGTCGGGCCGACAGAGCGATGCCATGCGCCACACTCAAGCCCTGCCCCAGACTTCCAGTCGCGATTTCAACCCCGGGTGTTTTCGGATGGGGATGACCGGACAGGTTGCGCTTGCTGTTAATTTTTCTATAGCCGACAAGGTCTTCCTGCGGGAAAAATCCGGCACGCGCCAGAACCGTGTATAAAAGCCCGGTGGCATGTCCTTTACTCAAGACAAAACGGTCCCGTGCCGGGTCCTTCGGGTTACTGGCATCAAACTGCATAATCCCGCCAAAATACAGGGCCGTGAGGATATCCGCACCCGACAGGCTTCCGCCAGGATGGCCTGATCCCGCATCGTGAATGATCTGCAGGCTCTGGCGCCTGACTTCTTTTGCCTCCTGTTCCAAGGAGGCGATATCGTCTGTGCAAACCGTCATTTTCTTCTCCTGTTAACGGCAAAAACCGTGAGGGGCTAAGCTTAAGACAATTGAAAAAATATTAACAGGAAATTTTTAGGAAAATCTTCCAGGGCAGGGATTTTTTCGCAGAAAAGCTGGCTTTAAGAATTCAAGATCGGGTCGCCATTCTGGGTCAGGAACTCATTACAGCGGACCAGCACTTCCTGAATATTCACCGGCTTTTTAAGAAAACCATCTCCGCCAGCTTCATCCACTTCTTCAAGCGTGTATTGCAAGCTGGCAGAAATAACCAGAATACGAGTGTTCTGGGTTCGGGGATTGCTTTTCAGGTGACGACATACTTCGAGGCCATTCAAGCCAGGGAGGTTAATATCCAATAAAATAATGCTGGGCCTAAATTCTGCCGCTTTTAACCCGGCATCCAACCCATCATAGGCCACCTCAACCTGAAACTCGTTCTTCTCAAAATACCGTTTAATCAGTTGAGTAAATTTTTTCTCATCGTCCACAATCAACACCTTGCGAACAGATTTCTCGATCTCTTCTTTTTTTAGGATTTCCTGTATCATAGCGATTTTATACCCACTCTTTTGCAAGGAATAAACACGTTTACAACGATCCCTCACCCAGGCTGGATAGTAACCGACAATACCCTTACCTCCGGGATGGGCAACTTTGATAGGGTCAGGAAAAAACTGATACTTCTTTTGCCACAGCCACAATGTTTTGCGAGTGACTGGCACCACATCCAGAATGTCTGCGGCCGTTATCTTTTCAAAATCAAGGTTCTTTTTAGTTGCCATAAATACCTCCGAGGCGGAAACACTTGCCATCCACAACCACCTGCGGTCTGCTTTCAAGTTATTTTACATTCAATGTAAATTAACAGGTTGACAGAGCAGAATCAAATCGAATTCCGTTAAAATTTCATAACTCCTTTGAAAACAATGCTATTCTTTAAGCCTCAACTAACTTCCATGGTATTTTCATCTTTATTTAAACAAATTTGTTGTTTTTTAATTATTTTATTATTCTTTTCTCTAACTCATTCGACTATAATTACTTTATAAATCAAAACCTTAATACCCACGGAGTTCTCATGCGCCCGCATTTTGGGTTGTTCAGACCGGTTTCGTTGTGCTCAGGACTGGTATTACTGTTGGTGGTTTCCAGTGCCGGGGCAACGTCTATTTCCCTGCGCGAAGCCGGTAAGCCAAGTTATGACGCGTCCTCAAGTCAGTTGGCCCCATCAGACAGATCATCCAATCAAAAGAAGCCATCGCCCTCCCCTGCCTTGCAATCTTTACGAGCGGAGAATCAGATAGCAGACGATTCAATAATTGCCCATTCAAAACAGGCCGAGGCCATCACCTCCCCTCCCGATGTGCCCTCTTCCAATGAACGGCTCATTGGATTGCGCAATGTTCTGAGCATTACCCTGCAAAACAATGTTGCCATTGCTGTCCAGGAATATCAGACCGGTATTCGTCACCAGGAAATCACCGGGCAGGACGCGTCCTTCGACCCCTCTATAGTGATTGAAGGCCGCGCCAGCGAAAGTGAATCCCAAGTGGCTTCCGCATTTGCGGCACCGGATGTCAGTAACACGGAACGACAGAACTGGAAACTCGGTTTGTCCCAGAAGCTGATCACCGGAACCCAGTACGAACTCAATTACACCGGCTTCCGCGATGAAACCAATTCTGCATTTGCCGGGCTGAATCCTCAATACACATCCCGGGTCGAGGTCAATATCACGCACCCCCTGTTAAAAAATTTCGGGATCAGCACCAATAAAAAGGATATTTTTATCGCACAGAATAACCTTGATATCTCCGAGTTTGAATTCCAGTCGAGAGTGATTGACATCATCACCAATGCTGAAAATACTTACTGGGATCTGGTCTTCACACGGGAAGACCTGAAAGTAAAAGAGCAATCGGTTACAAGAGCACTGGACCTGGAACGTCGGGTGCGGGCGCAGGTCAAGGTGGGAACGTTAGCCCCAATAGAAATATTGCAGGCCCAGTCCGAAGTGGCTTCCCGCGAGGAGGGCGTTCTTCTGGCACAGAAAGCCATCGCCGATACCGAGGATCAGTTGAAAAATATCATGAACATCAACTTTGACTCGCCGGAAGGCTTGAAGACATTTAAACCCCTGGACCCAGCGGACTTTCAGGTTGGAAAAAAAATCATCCTGAATGAAGCGATCACCGAGGCACTTGAAAGTCGACCGGATTTTCTTGTGCGCAAAAAAGAACTGGCGAGCCAGGACATCACGGTAAAGTTCAACGAGAACCAGCTATACCCATCCCTCGATCTGGTCGGCACTTTTGGGCTCAATGGCCTGAGTGGAACAGCCGCCCCCTTGCAGGGGTTTGGTGGTGGCGGAGTTGCCACCAGTCGTTTCGGCGGGAATTATGGTGAGAGTCTCGATGACGCTTTCTCTGGCAATTTCAAGAGCTGGGAAGTGGGGTTGTTACTCAGCTACCCGATTGGAAACAGGGCCGCCAAAAGCCGCCTCACCGCTTCCCGGCTTCAGGCTTCGCAACGGCTACTTGAAATAAAGGATCTGGAAAAATCTATCGTTGTTGAAGTCAGGCAAGCCTCGCGGCAGATCGTCACCGACATTAAGCGCGTGCATTCAGCTCGGGTTGCGCGTCGATTAGCCCAGGAAAAACTGGTCGCTGAAGAAAAGAAATTCGCCGTGGGCCTGTCCACCAGTTTTAAAGTTCTTGAATTTCAAACCGACCTGGCGGAGCAGGAGAGCCGCGAACTCAAAGCTATCATCGACTACAAAAAATCACTCAGCAATTTCAAAAAAGTGAAAGCCTCCACTCTGTCTGCGCATAACATCAGCCTGGACAGCCGCATGAAAAGAAAATGAAAAAGAAGCTCTGGGTCGGATTACTGTTTCTTCTGATCGCCGCCTCAGCTCTGTTACTTCTCAGCCAGGAAGGTGATCCCGACGCACCGCCGGATATTCCCTTCAAAACCACTCCCGTAACATTTGGAACCCTGCAAGTAAAAATCACCGCCACCGGCATCGTCGAGCCCAACTTTGAAGTCGAGGTCAAATCGAAAGCCAGCGGCGAAGTGCTGGAATTCCCCTTTGAAGAAGGCGACTCGATCAAGCAGGATCAGTTGTTACTTCGTCTCGACAAATCTGACGAAGACCGCAATGTTGCAAGAGCGCAAGCCGAACTCGACAGTGCCCTGGCAAAACTCAAGAAAGCAGAAATCTCCCTGCTTCTCCAGAAATCCAAATATAAAACAGATCTGGCAACCGCCGAATCGCGTGTTGAAGAATCGATCGCCAATCTGAAAGAAACCAAAGACAAACTCAAACGACAGCGTGACCTGTTTGAAGAAAAAATCGTTGCGCAGGAGTCACTGGATATTGCTGAGACATCCTATAAAGTCAACCAGGAATCGCTCATTCAGGCACGCGCCCTCTTGCGCGTCTCCAAAGATTCGGTGCACGATATCACGGTAAAAGAAAATGAAATCGAACTGGCACAGGCCGATGTCACCAAGGCAGAAATTACCTTTGATGAAGCGAAGGAGCGTTTGTCGGAAACCGAAATATACGCACCCATTTCGGGAACACTGATTGAAAAACTGGTCGAACAGGGACAGATCATTTCATCGGGTATTTCCAACGTGTCCGGCGGAACCCCTCTGTCAAAAGTGGCGGATTTGAGTCGGCTATTCATCATCGCCGATGTGGACGAAACTGATATCGGTGTGGTTCGCGTCGGGCATCCCGTTGCTATTACAACCGATGCATTCGCTTTAAAATCCTTCAAGGGCCGGGTGACCCGCATCGCGCCCAAGGGAGTTGTGGAAAACAGCATCACTATTTTCAAAGTGAAGATCGAAATCCTGGGCAAGGGACGAAAAATATTGAAACCCATGATGTCTGCCAATGTGGACATCATCTCCCGTGAACTGAAAGACACTCTGTACCTGCCGCGCGAGGCGGTTAAAGAAAAGGACGGCAAGTCATACGCCGCCATTCTTGTCGCCGGATTACCCAAGGAAGTGACCGTTGAAACCGGCATCCTCAACCCCATTCATATTGAAATAAAAAAAGGCCTCTCAAAGAATCAGGAAGTGCTGGTCGGAGACTGGGAAAAATTACTTGAGGAGTATGAGAAAAACTCCGGTAAAATGTCTACTATGAAGCGCATCCTGTTCATCCTGTCACGAAAATAATTCCTCATGATCGAGGCCAAGGGACTTTCCAAAAGCTATCAGCTCGGCAACCAGCATGTGGTTGCATTGGCCAACGCAAGCTTCCGCATTCAGGAGGGGGAGTGGGTCGCCATCATGGGTCAGTCGGGAAGTGGCAAATCCACCCTGATGAACCTGCTCGGCTGTCTCGACCAGCCTACCGAGGGAACCTACCTGCTCGACGATATTGACGTTAAAACTCTCGATGCCGATGCGCTGGCGGAAGTACGCAATGGCAAAATCGGATTTGTCTTCCAGAGTTTTAATTTACTGGCCCGGTCGTCCGCCCTGGAAAATGTAGAATTGCCTTTGCTTTATGGTCGCGTTCCGGATTCGCGTGCCAAGGCCCTTAAAACGCTGGAGCGGGTTGGCCTGGGAAACCGTGCGCGTCACAAACCCAATGAACTGTCCGGCGGTGAGCGTCAGCGTGTTGCCATTGCAAGAGCCCTGGTCAACAACCCTTCCATTATTCTGGCGGATGAGCCGACCGGGAATCTGGATTCCAAAACCGGCGAGGAGATCATGCAGATGTTCACCCGTCTGCATGCCGAAGGGGTGACGCTCATTCTGGTCACCCACGAAGCACAGGTCGCGCAATATGCGCACCGCATCATCACTTTGAAGGATGGCGGCATTATCAGCGACCAGCCCACCGCCCGTGCAGGGAAAGAGGTGACTGCATGCTGATTTTTGACCTGTTCAAAATGGCCATCCGCAGTCTGATCGCCAATAAAATGCGCACCTTCCTGACTGCACTTGGCATCATCATCGGCGTGGCATCGGTCATCTCCATGATTTCCATTGGTGAAGGGGCTCGCAGAGAAACCTTATCCACTATTTCCAAATTCGGGACCAATATCATATCGGTCCGGCCTGGCGAAAAAAAATCGCGCCATGTACGAAGTGGACAGGTGGAGACTTTGACTTTCGAGGATGCGAGAGCCATTGAAAAAAATATCAGCCTGATCACCGGCGTCGCCGCGCAAGTCTACAAAGGAGCCCAGGTCAAATTTGGTAACAAAAACAGTTCTTCCACCGTTCGCGGCACCGGCAGGGAATATGCCCGGCTGGCGAATTACACAATGGACCACGGCCGGTTTTTCAATATTCAGGAAGTGAACACCTCGCGCCGGGTCGCCGTCCTTGGAGCGACGGTTGTCAAAAACCTGTACGGCGGTACGGTTGAGCCGGTAGGTGAAACCATAAAAATTAACGGGTCCAATTATCTGGTCATTGGAACGACGGTAGCCAAGGGAGCCCTCAGTTGGTTCGATCCGGATGACCAGATTTTCATCCCGGTGACCACCGCTCAAAAACGACAGTTCGGGCAAAAATATTTGCAAACGATCGATATTCAGGCTGAAAATATCGAGGATATAGAAACCATAAAAACTAATATTGAAGCGTTATTGCGCAGACGTCACAACATTCGCGATGACAAGGAAAATGATTTCCATGTACAAAATTCCGCCGAGTGGTTGAACAGCTGGGGCAATGCCGCAAAAACGTTCCAGTATCTGCTGGGCGGAATTGCCGCCATTTCCCTGATGGTCGGCGGAATCGGCATCATGAACATCATGCTGGTGTCAGTGACCGAACGCACACGGGAAATTGGTATTCGAATCGCGATCGGAGCGCGCAAACGTGAAATCCGCAAACAATTTTTAATCGAATCGGTTGTGGTCAGCGTACTCGGCGGCAGTATCGGCATTCTCATCGGTCTCGGAATTTCCCGTATCGTCTCGAAGATGGGCGGATGGGAAACCATCGTCTCGCTCAATTCCATTTTGCTGGCGTTTGGTTTTTCCGTTGCCATCGGCGTATTTTTTGGTTTCTATCCGGCAAACAAGGCCGCCAATTTAAATCCCATAGATGCCCTGCGTTACGAATAGTCCCGCCCACCAACCGTAATGAACGACCCCGCCGCAAGAGGCTGGGGTATCCGACAAGGACTGTCATTTTATATTCGTGGCAAGCCACGGGGAATTAAACCCACTGGTGGGATTAAAGGTCTGGTCCCTCCTTTGTATTATCCTGCCAGTGTTTTATAATCGCTTACTCTTATGCTAACAACGCGATCAACTCAAACACAAATCCTCCCTTCCTGGAAAAACTTCCTAAGCTTCAAAGAGGAGCACGCCCGACTCCCTGTGGTGGCGCAAAGGAAGGTAAAGGGACTGAGCCCTGCCCTTTTGTTTTCGAGGTTGTTCGATGACAAGGTCGGTGGCTTTCTGCTTGAGAGCGGTAAGGGGCCCAACAGCACCGCACGCTATTCATTTTTTGGCGACTCCAATGGGCACTGGCTTCAATTGGATGCAGATCATCCCGATTCCCTTGATGTATTGATTCAGAAAATCAACTTTGATCCCCAGAAAGAAGAGATTTCATACGTACGGCATTTCTGGGGTGGGTGGGTCGGATTCTTCGCTTATGAAACGGCTCGGTTGCTGGAGCCGGTCGCACTTGATAAAAAAAACCCCCATCAAATTCCAGACTTGTTTCTGGTAGAAACGGGAACCTTGCTGGTTTACGACCACGAAGAGGCAATCCTCAAGGTCATCCTTACTCTCCACACAGACTCTGCCTGTTTTGAAACCTATACAGCAACCGTGAATTGCCTTAGCAACTTGTGGCTGAGGCTGGATGAAATCCTTGATAACTCCACGCCACCAAAAATTCCTCAATCGCACGCCACCCAATATTCTATCCCGCCCGAATCACAAACCTCCCGCGCCGCTTATTGTGAACGTGTTGAAAAAGCAAAATACTATATTGAGGAAGGGGATATTTATCAGGCTAACCTCGCACAAAAATTCGAGGTCCCATTTGACGGCAGTCCGTCGGAGCTATACCACAGTCTCAAAACTGTGAATCCCTCCCCTTTTGGCGGCCTCTTTTATTTGCCACAGGGAGCTCTTGTGAGTTCATCGCCGGAGCGTCTGGTGAAAATCGAAAATGGCTGGGTGGAAACTCGCCCGATCGCCGGAACCCGTCCGCGCGGGGATTCGGCAAAAGAAGACGGACGGTTATCGCAGGAATTGCTTCTCAATGAAAAGGAACGGGCCGAGCATCTCATGCTGGTTGATCTGGAGCGCAATGATCTGGGAAGATTGTGCGAGTACGGGACGGTTGAGGTTACCGACTTGATGAGTCGGGAGCAGTATTCGCACGTTCATCATATTGTGTCGAACATCCGCGGCAAGTTAAAGCAGGGGATTGGCCTTAGAGAAATTTTAACCGCCGTATTTCCCGGAGGCACTATCACCGGTTGTCCTAAAATCCGGTGCATGGAAATTATTGAAGAGCTGGAACCTGTGAGGCGCGGCCCTTATTGCGGCTCTCTCGGCTATATCGGCTATGGCCCCTATCTCGACCTGAATATTCTCATCCGCACCTTTTTACTAAAAGACGGTCTGGCCATTTTTCATGCAGGTGCCGGAATTGTAGCCGACTCGGTCGCAGACGCGGAATATGAAGAGACGCTGTCCAAAGCCCTCGCCCTGTTTCAAGCCTTGAATTTAAAAACCTCATGAGTCTCATCGCCTGTGTAAACGGAGAATTCATCGAACTCCGCAAGGCCCAGGTGCCCATTCTTGATCGCGGATTCCTTTATGGCGATGGAATATTTGAAACCCTCCGAGCCAGACACAACCAGGTGTTCCGCCTTCGTCCTCATTTGCAACGGCTTCAATCTTCAGCAGAGGAACTGGGGATTGCCTTGCCCTGCTCCCTTACTGAAATAGAAAAACTCATCCATCAAACCCTGGAGAAAAATAATTTAAACGAGTCTGTCATCCGGTTGCAGTTGACCCGTGGCGAAAGCGAACCGGGCCTCTTACCTGCTTCAACCGAGACACCAACTTTTGTTATTGTGGTGCGGCCCTTCACACCTGTTTCAGAAAAATTTTACTCAGATGGCGTTTACATTTGCACATTCCCCGATAGTGCCTCCGCAACCAGCCTTGGTGAGAGACGTTTAAAAACCACCAACTATCTTGTCAATATCATGCTGAAGAAAAAAGCCGAGGAGATGAAATGTTTTGAGGCTGTCGCGCTGGACAGCAAAGGGCATTTAACCGAAGGAACCGTCAGCAACATAATGCTGGTAAAAGAAAATGCAGTGACCACTCCTCCTATTGGGAAATACGTCCTTGATGGGATCACCCGCCGCGTAGTTCAAGAAATTTGTAAAAGAGAAAAAATAGACTTCCGGGAGCATGATCTCTCGATGCAGGCGGCTAGGGATGCAGACGAACTATTTCTGACCAATACAGGAATCGGAGTTCTGCCGGTCTCACAATTAAACGGAAAGCCCGTTGGCAGTGGCAAACCAGGGGGTGTCACAGGTCAGTTATCTCGATTGTTCCTCAAATTATTTGATACCGAATTGGGATCATGCTAACCTTCGGCCTTTGAAAAAGGGTATGAAAACTTATGAAACCTGACGAACGTTTTAAAGACAACTCCACTGGCCTGATCAGTGATGAGTTAACTAAAAAATTCTGGTTGCCCAAAGATTCCCGGGGTGACTTAGGGAAATGGGCCAACTGGGAGGAAGCCCGAGGCTACATGACCACCATGTGTCATGTTTACGCTGGCGGTTTTTCGGACTGGCGGTTGCCGACAAAAGAAGAGGCCTTGTCGTTATTTGTGCCGGAATTTACCTGCCTCGATCATGAAGGTGAAGTCCTGCACATTGCGCCGGTGTTTGTTGCCAAGGGAGGGCAATACCTTTGGACCAGCGAAGTCAATGAGGAGGGGCAGGCCTTACGCGTAGACCTTCGTCAAGGCAAGGCTGAGTTTGTAGACAAGCAGACCCGCGACTTTCATGTCGGGCGCGGCATTCGCGACATCACCTGATCACGTTTCAACGAGACTCGCCATTTCCCAGAAAATTTTGGGAGCCATTGTTTCCACCTCCCGGTAAGCCTCATCTTGAAATATTTTTTCCAACACAGCAGGGTTGTCTGGAAGAACCGCAAGAATGTCCGCGTGCTTGGTGTCGTCAAATCCGCTGAACAGAGTTCCTGGAACGTCACCTTTGACCTCCTTTGAAAACCAACGGGCGATGCGGATTCCTTTAGGCTTGTCATGAATATCCACACAAAGCCCCTTCGCTGAACCCCAGGCCTCGGCAAGGTCCCCCTGCTCCAGTTCCGGGATAATGATGCAACCACCAAACCGGACAGCCAGAACAGGCTTCACTTTTCCGCGTAGCCAGACTTTTCCCCTATCTTCAATTTCGCTCATTCGATCTCCCTCTTTGACTTGATCCCGGATTTATAACATAATTTTCATCCGACCGGATGACCGGCGATCTTATTCACTTTCCTTACAATTAAAAAATTTTTGAAAAATAATCTGACAATTCGACTGCAGAAAACACTGGACCAGAGAAAGCAGAATGATCTGTTTCGGAGCATAAATCCGTCACAGGGAATTCGGCTGAACCTTTCCAGCAACGACTACCTCAACCTGCGGACACATCCGGAGGTAATCCGTGCCTCGCAGATCGCCGCAGAAATTTACGGAACAGGAAGCGGTGCCTCCCCTCTCCTCACTGGTTTCGGGCCACTCCACCAGCAACTACTGAAAAGCCTGCAACGTTGGATCGGAAAAAATAGCGGGCTTCTGTTTAACTCCGGCTTCATGGCGAACCAAGCCTTGATCCACCACCTGCCGGGGCCAAAGGACCTGATCCTGACGGACCGCCTGATCCATCACTCTCTGGCGCAGGCTCTGGGACATAAAGACAGATTGTTCCATCGATTTCAACACAACGATCTCGATCATCTTGAGTCACTTCTTGAAAAAAATAAAAAAGATTTCGATACCGTCTTTGTCATAACAGAGAGTCTTTACAGCATGGAGGGAGATTCGCCTGACCTTGTCCGACTTGCCGAATTAAAAAAACGCTACGGATTTTTCTGGATACTGGATGAAGCCCATGCCCTCGGTGTCTACGGGCCTAATGGAGAAGGCCTGGCCAAAGAAACCGGCGTGTTGGAGCATGTCGATATTTTTATAGGAACCCTCGGAAAAACGCTAGCCAGCATGGGTGCTTTCATCATGACAGATTCACGCGAGGTGACCGACTACCTGACCAATTTCGCCGGCGAATTGATCTACTCCACCTTCATTCCACCCACGGTCGCCGGGGCCGCACTGGCCGCGTTGGATCAGGTACAAGCTTCAAGACAATCCGCAGAAGACCTGCGCCTGTTGTCAAAAAACTTTCGCAATCAATTGAGTGAAACCGGGCATAAAACAATCGCAGGCGATTCGCCCATCATCCCTGTAATATTAGAGGAACCGGATCAGGTATTAAAAATCCAGGAACAATTGCTTGAGGTGGGTATCGCCGTTGCCGCCGTACGCCCGCCCACCGTGCCTCAGGGCGCATCACGCCTTCGTTTGTCGTTGCACACCGGAGTCGATGCCACCAACCTTGATGAATTCCTCGATGTGGTCAATCAATGCGGAGTCCTCTAACGATAAATGGCATTTGTGGCTGGGCTATTTCTGCCGACTGGTTTCAAGCTCAAATCACTTCTGTGGTTCCAGATGCCAAGGTTCAAACATTTTATCCTCAGTATCCTGACAGCTTAGACGAAGCCAGGCAATTTATCTCCACCCACCCTGCTAATCTCTGGATCGGATATTCACTTGGCAGTCTTTGGCTCCTTCGATACGCTCACCTGATTTCCCCTGCAAGCTCACTGGCATTGTTGTCTCCAGTTTTTGGATTCACACAGGAAATGAGACGAGGTGGTAAAATTCGCACGGTTCAATTAAACTATATTATAAGGAATCTTCAGAGAAAACCCGATGACCTGCAATCGGTGCTTGAATTCCTCAAAGAAACTGGAATCGACCCACAACATGCGGAATTTGAACTGAGTATTTCTCCGGAAGTTTTAGTAAGGGGATTGTGTTTTCTTCGCGATCACTCTTTTAACTCCGAAATCAGGAACCCATATTTTTCTGCAGTAGGAGAACAGGACCACCTCATTGACTGTAAATCCCTCAAGCGGGAGATTCCAGATTTAGTGATCGTACCGGGTACCGGGCACCACCCTCTGCCTTTACTGAAAGCTCTCGCAAAATCATTTGTTTGATAATATGAAAAACTCATTATGAAAATTTTTGGAATCGATTTTACCAGCCGTCCTAAAAAATCAAAACCCCTTACAGTGGCCGTTTGCTCCTTGCAAAAAGGAGGTGTTTTACTCTTCAAAGAGATGCAACTGTTCACCTGTTTTGAAGAGTTTGAAATTTTTCTCCAGCAAAAGGGCCCCTGGATGGCTGGATTCGACTTCCCATTTGGACAGCCACAGGTGCTGATAGAGCATCTAAAACTGCCAACGGACTGGCCTCAATATGTAAAAGCAATTCAAAAATGGAAACCAGGCCAGTTTGAAAATCGCGTACAACAATTTAAGGATAAAAAGAAAAAAGGCCAGAAAGAACCTCTTCGAATTACGGATGCACTGGCGAGCGCGCAAAGTCCACTAAAGATGGTGAAAGCCCCACTTGTCAAAATGTTTCTGGAAGGAGCCTCCCGCCTGCTTGCCTCGGGAATTTCCGTTGTTCCTTGCAAAATCAGGCCAAAAGAAAATCGCTATGCAGTGGAAGCCTACCCCGCTTTGATCGCCAGACGATTTGCAGGCCCCTACAAGACGGATAAAAAAAATGGAGACACCCAAGAGCTTGAAGCCGGTCGTGAATCTATCCTCAACAAAATATTATCTTCAGGATTTCAAGCCGAATTTCATCTGACCCTTGAAATTGACTCTGTTCAACGGCACAGTCTGATAGCAGATCCGTCGGGAGATCAGTTGGACGCATTACTTTGCGCCCTGCAAGCCGCATGGGCCTGGCGCAATGGAAAACCATTTTTTGGCATCCCCAACCCGGAGCATGCCCTAATACGATCCGAGGGGTGGATAATGGACCCCTGCCTGATACAAGGAAAAATTAATAAAAAGAAAACTCGTAACGAGTCATCTAATAAAAATGCGCCCGTTGAGGCATTATCCAGTTCTATTCAAATCAAAAAATTACTTTCTCAAATAAAAAATCTATCGGATATTGGTCGCGCCCTTTCAGGCGAGAAAGATTTAAACGCACTTCTTGAAATGATTATTGATGAGGCCCGCAATTTCACCAAAGCCGATGGCGGAACATTATATATTATCGAAAACGACCAGCTCCATTTCAAGATAGTACAAAATGAATCGCTGGGGATACGCATGGGCGGAATTACAGGCGAGCCCATCACCTTCCCTCCTGTTGACATGAACCAGGCTAATGTCTCGGCCTATGTCGCCATGACTCAGAAACCGGTCAACATTGCCGATGTTTACGGCTATAAGCCTTTTGATTTCACAGGACCCAGAAAATTCGATGAAAAAACAGGATACCGCACCAAATCCATGCTGGTGGTCCCGATGAAAAATCACGAGAGCAAAGTCATCGGCGTTTTGCAACTCCTCAACGCCCGAAACCCTGAAAACAAAGAACGGGTAATACACTTTGCGGAGGACTACGTTGGTTTGATCGAATCGCTGGCCTCTCAGGCGGCAGTCGCCATCACCCACGTGGCTTTGCTGGAAAATGTAAAAAAAGGTTATGCCGATCTCGCCCTGGCCAGGGACAAAGCTCTTGAAAGTAGCCGCGCCAAAAGTCAGTTTCTGGCCAACATGAGTCATGAACTCAGAACCCCGATGAATGCGATTATCGGTTACAGTGAAATGTTACTTGAGGAAACTGAAGAACTCGCTCTACCAGTCCTCAGTGATGACCTGACAAAAATTATTTCGTCCGCCCGTTTTCTACTGGAACTGATAAACGAAATACTTGATTTGTCAAAAATCGAAGCCGGAAAAATGGAAATTTATCTGGTGACGTTTGAAATTCATCCTCTGCTCCAGGAAATCACACAGGACATTCAACCTCTTTTGGATAAAAATAAAAATACCCTGAAAACCAGCATCCCGGCTAACCTTGGCACCATGACTGCCGATATCACACGGGTACGACAAACAGTGATCAACCTCCTGGGTAACGCTTGCAAGTTTACCGAGGGAGGCACGGTGACTCTGTCCTGCAAGCGAGAAGAACGGGGCGACACGGAATGGATTTTATTTTCCATCACCGACACCGGAATCGGATTGAAAGAAGATCAGATAGTAAATATTTTTCAGGAATTCAAACAGGCCGACTCCTCCACCACCCGTAAATACGGAGGAACCGGCCTGGGTCTTTCCATCTGCAAGCGTTTTTGCCAGATGATGGGTGGAGATATTACAGTAACAAGCGAACATGGTAAGGGTTCGACCTTCACCATTCACCTCCCGGAAAAAGTGATCCCATTTTCAAAACATCCGCAACGGCGGGCTTCGGATCGATAATGATAGTTTATTTCGACTATCCTTTAGGTTGAACATCATGAATTACCGCGATATCTGGAATTCTAAATACAGTCAGATTCAACAGAACAATTTAACGGCACCGTCCCAGGAAGAAATCAAGCGATACAAAAATGTCTATTCCTATTATCTGAGGAACTGGCTTCCAAAAAATAAAGAACTGCCCATTTTAGAGGTGGCGTGCGGTTCCGGCCTGTTCCTCAATATGCTCAGGGATAGCGGCCACGAAAAGTTTCATGGCGTGGACAGTAGTCCACAACAAATTGAACTGACAAAGCAACAGGGTTTTGACGTTACTCAAGTCAATGCTCTGGACTATCTCAAAGAAACCGAGCAAATGTATCACGTCATTGCAGCTCTTGATTTTATCGAACACCTTTACAAAGACGAAGCCTTGACGTTCCTTGAATCTGCCTACCAACGACTGGAACCAGGAGGCCGCTTGATTTTACAAACGCCCAATGGGGAAAGCCCCTGGGTGGGCTCGGTATTTTACGGCGACTTCACTCATGAGGTGTGCTACACGCCTCACCTGCTGGAAAAAGTTTTGCGTCAAGCCGGGTTTGAATCGATAAAAACCCGACCCTGTGGACCACCGCCCATTGACTTTCTTTCTTCTACACGAAAACTAATCTGGGAATCCATAACGCTGGTCTGCAAAATATTCAATACAATTGAAGGTGCCGTTTCCAGTGGAATCTACACACGGGTGTTTATGATTTCCGGGACCAAACCCCGCTGACCCAATCAATGCAAACTCCAATTCCTACTCCCGATTACGAAAAGAAACTGATCGAAAGTTTTTCCAAGCACGCGCAATCCTACGACCGACACGCCCAGTTGCAACGAGCCATGGCGGAGAGGTTGGCCTCAATGTTGCCTTCCCCCCTACCTGAGCCCATCCTGGAAATTGGTTGCGGCACCGGTTTATTCACTCGCCACCTTTTAGGAAAAGGAGCGACTCATCTTTTATTGAATGATCTTGCGCCCGGCATGGTGGAATCCATCAAAAGTCAATTAACCCTTCCTTCCAAAGCTGAATTGATCCTTGGGAACGCAGAAGTTTTTAAATTCCCCAAGGTCCGGATGATTACTGGCAATGCAGTTTTTCAATGGTTCCAGACACCACAAGAGACCCTGAAAAAATTCACAGGGTTTCTTAAAAAAGATGGCGTTATTCTGTTCAACACCTTCGGCTCCAGGACACTTGAAGAATTTCGTAATGTGGGTTCGCTGGAAAGTCCAAATTTTCTGCTGACAGCCGGACAGTGGGAAGAGTCCATAAACTGTGCCGGGTACAAAATTACGCGAAAAGAAACGGAGGAGCGTCATGTGTTTTTCAAGAGTACCCGCGAATTATTGAAAAATCTCCAGCAAATCGGGGCGGCTCCGATTCGCTTGCTCAAACCCTCTGAACTGAAAAAACTGATCCGCGATTACGACGCTAATTTTCAAACCTCCCAGGGTGTATACACCCAATGGGAACTTCTATATTTTTCGGCCACACGGATTTAAGCCAGAGAAAGCAGTGAAGGCCTCAATAACACCCCTTATTCAATAAAGTCCAGCGTGGATTTTTCCGTTAATAAAGAGATGAGCCCCTCTGCACTCAAATCAATGAATGTCTTCAATTCAAACCTGAACCGCCTTCGTGAAATTTCTCCTTCTCTGGCTGAAAACCTTGCGACGCTGGAATCATCATCCGAATATTCAATTGATTCTTCCAAAGGTGGGTGCCCAACCTTAAAATGGAACTCTGCTAGTGGCAGGTCTCTTTTTCTACACAGTCGCTACAACCCGGCTCAGGAAGCTGAAAGGTTTATTGATACTCTTGATGTAAAGGGAGCATCCAATTTTATTGTCTTTGGCCTGGGCCTGGGCTATCACCTCATCGAGCTTATTAAAAAAGCACCTTCGCACTCAAAGTTTTTTATTGTTGAGAGCCGACCAGAAATTTTAAAACTGGCTCTTGAAGGTGACCATTTTTCACAAGTTCTAAATACTCCCCACATCCGATGGCTGGTGGGCCGAAATGTGGGCAATCTGAATGAAGCCTTATCCGACTGGCGCGATGATTTCACCTTAAATGGATTCACTCCAGTTTATAATCAATCACTGACCCAGGTTGATCCGGATTTTTATGCGGAGCAGGAGCTACAGCTAACAAACACCATCAGCACATCTCAGGTGGAACACAACACTCGACGAGTTTTATCAAAATTTCTTTGTCAAAATTGTTTCAAGAATTTCAAGCAGGCCAGGATGTCGCCTGGAATCGAAGTGTTGAAGAGCACCTTGCAAGGTGAGGCAGTTATGGTAATCGCCGCTGGTCCTTCGCTGGACAAAAATATCCCGTTAATCCGGGGAGCCCAGGAAAGGTGTCACATTTTAGCTGTGTCAACTGCATTAAAACCTTTGCGCGAGGCGGGCATTGAACCCGATTTCGTCGTAGCGATTGACCCAAAGCCGGTTTCAGCAACCGCGTTTGATGATCCCGGCAGTTTGAAAAAGACAAGATTGATATTTCATCCCTGTATTCCTGAAAACGTCACTAACTTGTTCCCCAAATGTTCTTTTTCAGTGGATGCCGAACTGTATCTCTGGAAATTTTTAACGCGAGGTTTCCAACCAAAAGGGCAACTTGGCAATAACACTTCGGTTGCTCATACCGCTTTCAACCTTGCCCTGCATCTTGGATGTGACCCCGTTATTCTGGTTGGGCAGGATTTGTCTTTTCAGAGCGACCGCTCGCATTGTTCCGGGGCTTATCATGGGGAATCCCTTCAACAAAATATTGGAACCAATCAAACGGCACGCGGTTTGAACCACCGCAAGCGACGGGGAACCACCTCCGCAGTCCAGATATCACATGATATTTTTGGGAATGCCATCACTACCAGCCAGGCACTCGACAGCTTTCGTTTCCCCTTTGAGAAAATCAAGCAGACGGGGACGCGTGTGATCAATGCCACAGAAGGCGGTGTTAGTTTATCCGGGATTGAAAATTCAACGCTAAAGGAAATACTTTCAGAATTACCCCTGGAAACAGAGCAAAATATTCCTGGCATTAAATCCCCTGAAATGAACCTGGACAGCCCACTTGAATCAATGGTCGAATTCACGAGTCGTATTGAAGAGCAAAGCGTGAAATTCAAAACTTTTACTAAAATGATTCAAAACTGGCTCGCAGAAAATGCCCCTGCCACGAGCGAAACAGATTCGGAATTAAAGACAACGAGGAATACTCTCTCATCTCAAGTTAGGGCCGGAGAAACCCTGTTGAACGATATAATTAAAGACAATGACACCGTTCAGCTACTACAGGAATTCCTGTACTCAGAATTCCTGGACTGGAACCGGGAAACATATCAAATCGCTTTAATGAAAAAGGACGAGGGTCAGTTGGAGAAAAAATTACAGCGCAACGTCGCTCTCTTTTCAGCGATGGAAAAAGCGATGCAATGGTTTAGCACGGAGTTCAATAATTTACGAAAAACCACATAATATTTATTTTTTCACACCCACCAGCAAACCCGAATCGTCCTCAAGTAGAATTCTTTTCAACTTATTAAACCCTGCTTTTTTCAACAATGACTCTGTTTCTTTCCAAGTATAAGTTTTTCCTGTCTCGGTAAACAGCAACATGGTGAGGGAAAACATTGAGGCCTGCTGTGGACCTGTTCGCGAATCGTTCAAAAAATAATCCAGAAGAACAACGCGCCCTCCCGGATTGAGGGCCTTCTGCATTTTTTTAAGCAGGAGGGTATTTTCTTCTGGACTGTAGATGTGCAGGATATTTGAAAACAGGATGGTATCGAATCCTTCACCATAATTGGTATCAAACAGATCGCCCGTCATTGTCTCGATTCGTTTCCACATGGGAGTGTTCCCCCAGATATCTTTAGCAACTCCAAGGGCCGATTTCCGATCCAGCAGGGCTCCCCTTGCTTTTTTATCCTTTTTTAATATCTCAGCGGTGTAAGATCCCGGCCCGGACCCAAGGTCCAGCACGCGCCCAACAGTTTCACTCGCAATATACTCGGCCACTTTTTTGGCGCGCGTT
The DNA here is from genome assembly GCA_029261535.1 of Nitrospinaceae bacterium. Lineage (GTDB taxonomy): Bacteria > Nitrospinota > Nitrospinia > Nitrospinales > Nitrospinaceae > Nitronauta. The sequence goes on from JAJDBF010000010.1 coordinate 163,971, forward strand.
TGACTTCTTTCGTGCATGGCATGAGTGAATAATTTTCGCCGTTTCGGATCATCGGCTTCATGCTTGCCGGTAAACTGACGACCCTTTCGAATTACGTGCATCAAACGACCATACTCCTCGTTATCTTCCGAACGAAGCATCACCGTACCTTTTTTATAATGCGGACTGGTTTTACAAAAGTGCTTGAACATTTCAGCAGTATTGGAATAACGACCGTGCCTGAGATGCATCGCCTTGAGGGTCACCAGACAATTCAAAATGGCTTCCAGTCCCTCTTCAGAATAGCCCGACTGCCGAGCCAAAGATTTTGCTGTGACTTTCTTTTTCCCGACAAGGGTGAAGATTTCAAGGTCGAGTGCTGAGATCAGCAACTGTGCTTCTTCCAGTTGGTCGATCTTTTGAACAAACTGTTCGTAAGTGAGCATCATTGTTTACTCGTCTAAAAGTGACTGCACAATGGTTTCGAGGCCTTGCCCTGAACCGAACAGGGTGTGCCGCAAAATCCCCTTCTTATCAATCAGAATTGCCGATGGCGTTCCCTTCAACTGATACGTCTCAAATGTCGCGGCGTTGAATTCCTTTTGTTTGAGGTAAACCGCAACCTGCTCCTTGATCCAGATTTGATTCACCTCGGGCATGTCGTCGTATTGCGGAAAATCCCGATAAATAACCTGCAACATGACTTCCTCAGACACCTCACCATCACAAGGCGTGATGTGATCCCAAGCCACCGGAAAGGGAATAAAATACTGGAGGCGATCCATACTCAGCATATTCAGTTCGGCCAGGTTTCGATGGGTTTCACCCACCACTTCCCCGGTGTCCAGTAACATGCGAAGGTTGTCTATGCTATTCAACCGGTAATCTTCAAATGCCGTCGCCAGGCCCCACACCTCCAGCGGCTGATCCTTGTTCTTTAAAAAAATATTGATGGCCTCTGGCAAGCCACCGACAAAACAACCAGGGCAATTCACCTGAAACACTTCGATTAAAATCACCTTGCCCAGGTTACTCTCGACACTACCGGGATTGCCCTGCACCCATTC
>JAJDBF010000011.1 GCA_029261535.1 Nitrospinaceae bacterium
AAACCCTGGCCATGAGGAGAAAACTCTACCTCAAATTCAGGGTCGCGTAACGCATTGTTGAACTTTTATCAGCAAGAAGATAGAATCAACGTGTCTCTAACTTAAATCCACATCCGGTACACATTCGTCTGACGACATACACGTCCAAGCAAAACGGTATGCTGAAGGAAATAATATTGGTGCTGGTGCAATCCGCGATTTCTTTGGTGCTCTTAATCTGAAAAAGGCTCAAAAAGGTATTTTCTTCACAACTTCAGCATTTAGCCAGCCGGCAATAGAGACAGCAAGAGACTTGGGGATGAGGATCGTTTTAATAGATGGACTTCGTCTTGCTGAGTTGATGATTCGCTATAACATTGGTTGCCGAGACGAAGAAGTATTACACCTGAAAAAAGTGGATGAAGATTTTTTTGAGTAAAGAAAGTAAAAGGATTCGTATCGGTTGTAAATTGAATCAATCTATTATACGCAGGGAAGGAGGACGAGTCTTACCTGACCGAAAGTTGATATGATTTTTTTGGATAATAGCCTATTGTAAGTTTTCTTTACTCCCCTCCATCCCCATATTTTATCTCAAGGTTGCTCAGGCTTTTTTGCGCCATACGCGCGAGGTCTTTCCTGCTTGCCGCCTGAAACAGGCGATGCGCCCCCCGCGTGTGCGAGATCGCTTTTGTCCCCTCTTCAATCTGATCGTACATCAGGCCGAGCCCAAGGTGCGCTTCGGCGTAGTCCGGATTGATTTCCACGGCTCTCGAAAAACTCTGAACCGCGTCGCTGGCTTTCCCGAGTGAGGCTTGCGTGCGCCCGAGGTTGTACCAGGCGCCGGCGGCGAGAGGCGACAACTCGACCACCCGTTCAAATGCTTCGAGGGCTTTTTCGGGCCGACCCAGCATTTCAAGCAGGACACCCAGATTCATGTGCGCTTCGGCATTTTTCGGCTCGGCTTTAACCGCCGCTGAATACGCCTTGCCCGCTTCTTCCAGTTTTCCGGCAGACTCCAGTTGCTTCCCTTCCGCCAACCAGTCGCGCTGTGGGGAAGTCGGAGACGTCTTGCTTTTTTCGGCTAAGGTGGCAACCTGCGGATGCCCGCTGGCAATAGGTTTTTTCGGTGCTTTTGTTATGAGTTTAGATTTTACCGGGCTGGGTGGGTTGAACGATGTGACCTCTGATACTTGCGATTTGTCTTTGGTATTTACAGCATCTGCCGGAATTTTTTTCTGCACTGTCAGCGTTTTTTGCGCTCCGCTTGTCAGCAAACCTTGTGCGGTTGCCAGCCCCTTTTTTGCGTCCGGCAGGCTCGGGTTCAATTGCAGGGCTTTTTCAAAAGCGTCGGTCGCAAGTTGCGGGTTCTTTCCTTGAAGAAAAGTTTCGCCCAGTTTGCTATGCGCTTCCGGCAACGCGGGTTCCATTTCAATGATCGCCTGAAATTCCTTCGCCGCTCGCACCAGTTGTTTTTGATCCAGCAGAAGACTGCCGAGGTTGTAGCGTGCCAGCAGATTTTTGGGGTTGAGCCTCACAGCTTTGGAGAAGGCTTCCACTGCGGCACCTTTATGATTCAGTTGACGATGGGCAAGACCGAGGTTGTTGAACGCCAGATCGTATTCGGGGTTGATACTGACCGCGCGTTGGGCGTGGTGCACCGCTTCTTCATAGCGTTTGAGCATGACGTTGGCGACGCTAAGATTGTAGTGGGCCGCGGCGGAGTCAGGTGTCTGGATGACGGCGCGTTTAAAGGCAGAGGCGGCTTTTTCGTGGTCTCCGGATTTGCCATAGGCTTGCCCGAGAGCCTCCTGCAATCCCGGTCGTTCCGGTTCCAGCGCGGAGGCTTTTTCCAAGGCGATGAGCCCGGCTATTATATTGCCCGAATGGACATAGCTTTCTCCCTGGCCCTGCCAGGCTTCGGAAGAGGTCGGGAGCAGTCGTGTGGCCTGTTCAAATTCATTGACTGCTTCCTCGAAACGATTGAGTCCGTTCAGCAGTTCACCGAGCTTGAGGTGGGCGATGGGGTTATCCGGTTCAATACTGAGGGCTTCCTTCAAAACGCTGACCGCATCCCCGTTGGCGTTGAGTGCTTTGTAGGCCGTGCTCATGTGCACACGTGCAGAAACGTTGTAGGGGTCGGCACTGAGTGCCCGATTGAATTCATCCAGTGCCTGTCTGTTTTTTCCTTGCGCAATAAACTGAGCCCCTTTGTCTACCAATAGCCGCGCTTTTTTTTCTGAGGATTCTGCTATCGCTAAGGCCGGTGGGAGCAGGAGGGCCAGGCACAATGCAGTGAGCAAGGTTCGAGGAGTCATGAGGGAGTTTCTCCTTGGAGGAGGGGGTTTTGAAATCAGATCAAGATGGGGTGGCTCACAAATTTCGGAACCAGTCAGATCGTGCAGATGTTAAGGGCAGGGCAACTTAAGGGCACCTCTAAAAATCGCGTTTGGTCGCGAGCCTCCCTCGGTTTTAAAGGGGGAGCGAGTTGCCAGAACAGAAAAATTCGAATTATTAGAGGTCCTTTTAAAAACTTGGTGCCGTCTTCAAACGACAAGGTCATTTTATCATCTCTTTGGCGTGTTCCAACGTGGCTTTGGTGATTTTTTCTCCGCCGGACATGCGGGCGATTTCTTCAACGCGTTGATCGTAGCTCAATTCCTGTATGGTCGAATGCGTTCTTTTGCCTTCGACTGCTTTGTGGACGCGAAAATGAGTTTTACCCAACCCGGCTATTTGCGGCAGATGGGTGATGCAGAACACTTGCCGGTCCTGCGAGATTTTTTTAAGTTTGGCTCCGACTTTTTCCGCCACCTTGCCGCTGATACCCGCGTCCACTTCATCGAACACCATCACCGGTACCCGACTCTGCTTTTGTAGGATAGACTTCAGAGCGAGCATGACCCGGCTGATTTCTCCGCCCGAGGCAATTTTCGCCAGCGGCTTGGGCGACTCTCCAGGGTTGGGCGAGAACATGAACTCGAGCGTGCCCAGCCCGGTCGGGGTCAGGCGTACCGGTTTTTTTCTGAACTCAACGAAACTGCCAGCGTCGCTCGGGTAATCGAAGCGAACCTCAAACACGACATTTTTCATTTCCAGATCCTTGAGTTCTTTTTCCGCGCCCTTTTTGAGTTTGACGCTGGCGTGCTCCCGTTCTTCGGCTAGCTTGCAGGCGATGTTGGCCAGCACAGTTTCCGCCTGCTCCAATTCTTTTTTGAGATCGCCGACCTGTTCTTCCGACAGGCACAAGCCGTCGAGTTCTTCACCAATGGTGGTGCGGTATTCTAGGATAGTCGGAATGTCGCTACCGTATTTGCGTTTGAGTCCATTGATCTCCGCCAGCCGGTCTTCAATTTCTTCCAGGTGCTCGGGATTGAACTCGATGTTTTTCAAATAGTCCCGCACCTCTTCGGCGAGGGCTTCCGTTTCGAAGAAGGCGTTGTTGCTACGCTCTTCCAGGCTGGACAGTTGCGGATCAATTTCCGGCAGGGGTTCGAGATCGCGGCGCACCTGCCCCAGAGTCTCCAGAACGGAACCGGGAGTGTCGGACAAGGCGTTCAGGGCCTGCTCCATCGCGCGGTGGAGAGTTTCGGCGTGGCGCAGTTTGTTTTTCTCGACTTGCTGAGTCTCTTCTTCATCGGGGAGGAGCCCGGCGGAATCAATTTCCTTGATCTGAAACGCCAGCAGGTCCTGCCGTTGCAGGCGGTCGCTTTGGTTTTTTTCGATCTGACGCAGTTTGCGTGCCAGTTCCTGGTGGGCATGATAGGCCTGATCAAACTGACTGCGGGTTTTATCGAGGCCACCAAAGCGGTCGAGCAATTCAACGTGGGTTTCGGAATGAAACAGCGATTGGTGATCGTGTTGACCATGGATGTCGACCAGTCGCCGACCCAGTTCCGCCAGTTGCGAAACGGTGATGGAGATGCCATTCAGGAACACGCGGTTCTTGTCTTTTTGCGACAGCACGCGCCGGACGATCCATCTGCCTTCCTCGGCTTCAATGCCGAGGGCCTGTGCCCACGCCGTTATTTCCGGATCGTCAATTTTGAACACCGCTTCCACCGTGGCGGAGTCCTTGCCGGTGCGGATGCTGTCTGTATCGGCGCGACCCCCGACGACCAGATTGAGCGCACCGATGATGATCGATTTGCCGGCTCCGGTTTCACCCGTCAGCACATTGAGGCCAGGGTGAAACCGGACTTCGAGTTTGTCGATAATGGCAAAATGTTGGATGCGGATTTCTTCGAGCATCGGGGTCAGGGGGAGCTGGTTTCTTCCTGGATTTCCTGGATGAGTTTTTGTGCTTGTTCGCGGTCAGCCATAATTTTTGGCTCGTCGGTACGTGAACGGGTGACTCGCATTAACCGGAACAGCAGGGGACGGGCTTTCAGGTAGCGGTCGTCTTCCATATACGCTTCGCTGAGGAACAGCAGGTTCTCCCAGTTTTCCGGATCATAAGTCATGGCTTTTTCCAGGTTCTTGATGGCATCTTTCAGACTGCCTCCCAGCAGGCCGGGGAGTTCGAAATAAAATCGTCCGAGGGCGCGATAGGGTCCGCCGCCGTCGAGACTGGGGTACAGTTCCACGGCGCGCTTCATGTTGGATTCAAAATCATCCAGCATCCTGAGGCTGGACCAAATGCCATTCAATTCACCGCGCTTGCCGAGACAAAGAGCTTTCATAAAATAGGCCGCGCCTGCCTTGGGGTTACGGCGAATCGCCGCATCGGCGTAGTCGATGCATTTTACGTACTCGGTATCCTGAAATTTCTCGTTAACTTTTCCGGCAATTTTGTAGTGGATATGCGAGAGCTGGCAGTAAGATTTTATGTCTTCTGGAGATTGTTTGATCACCTGCAAAAACTGGTTTTTGTGGTCTTGCAAAGCGACCAGGCTGGATTTACCCTGATAAAGATTGCATAACATGGCCTCGGCAGTTGCGGGAGTTGTCAGGAAAAGGGTCCCGAAACCGACCAACAGGAGTAAGTTTGTGTGGAAGGACAGTCGCATAAATAAGTGTGATTGCTGGAAACGGTTATTTTTGAGGGATTTAAACTGGGTTGACCCCCGGTCCAAATCAAAAGTAAACTGGGTTATAATAACTACATGAGTTTGATGTTACCTGAAAAAACATCGCTTCGTAAACCGGAAAGTCACCTTTAATCTAACACACCCCAAGCTATGACACTGATCCGATTTTTGCTCCCCGCTCTCCTTTTGCTGATCCTTTCAACCGTGCCTGCTGTGGGATGGGCGAAGAGCGATGTTCTTTCTCCACTGGAAACGGTCAAGACACTCCTCAACGCAATCAAGAAGATTGAAAATGGCGAGCAACTGACGAAGTTGCAACAGACGACCAACCGGAAATATTCCGGGAAGGCGGTGACCTTTCTTGATGTGGAACTGGTGAGTCAGAAAACTCTTGGCAAATACTGGGAAAAAAGGACCGAGCAGGAGCAAGGGAAATTTATCACCATGTTCGGAGAACTGTTCGAGTGGGTGGCATTTCCAAACTCTGCCAAATTCTTTAACGAACTGAACCTGGAGTATGGCAAGACAAAAAGTAAAAAAGGTCTTGCGACGGTTCCGCTAAAAGTGGTTCACAAGGAAGAGGGCGAGGTCCTGATCGATTTCATCCTGAAACAAAACAGTGAGCATTGGCGTGTGGTGGACGTGGTGCTCGACGGGGTTTCCATGCGAAGCAATCTGCGTTCGCAGTTTTACAAGGTCATTAAAAAGAAAAACTTTCCGGATCTGGTGCGGCGTATGCTGAAAAAACTCACAGCCGCCAAGGGATAAATTTCGTTTTTCCCATTATTTAGAAGTCATCTGGAATACGCCGTCCCAGTCCTCTGGCAGGGCGCGGGATTTGTCTTCAGCCCGCCGTGCGATTTTGGGTGTCGAGTTGAATTCACTGCAACGGTCGATGAATGTCTGGGCCGGTCGATCCCCCGGAATGAGGTCGATCACCTGTTGAAAATTGTCGAGTGCCCTCTCCCATTCCATTTTTCTGTAATTGGCGAGTCCTTCGCTGAATAGAGAAATCCCCTTCATAAAATTTGAATCGAGCGAACCCTTTTCACCCAGCACTTCATAGATGGCGACAGGCTCGGCTTTGCCCACCACGCGGATGAGATCAAGCTCGCGGCATACGAGATGATCCTTGATGTCTTCGTAGGTGAATTGGCTGACCATGATGTCGGTGCCGTACACCTTGTTGACGCCTTCCAGCCTTGACGCGAGATTCACCGAATCCCCCATGATGGTGTAATCCATGCGATTGGAGGAGCCCATGTTGCCGACGACCATGCGTCCGGTGTTGAGGCCGATGCGCACGGTGAGTTCATCGCGATTTTCTTCGCGCCATTTTATGCGCATGTCTGCAAGTGTCGATTGCATATCGAGGGAAGCGCGGCAGGCCAGTAGCGCGTGGTCCGGCCTTGTGATCGGTGCGCCCCAGAACGCGATGATGGCATCGCCTTCATATTTGTCGATGATGCCTTCATAACGTTCGATGATGCCTTCCATGGCTGACAGGTATTCGTTGAGTAGTTCGACCAGTTGTTGCGGCGTGAGGTGTTCGGAGATACCGGAAAAGCCCGCGACATCGGAAAAAAACGCCGTCATGCGCCTCTGGTCGCCGCCCAGCTTGAGCAGATTCGGATCGTCCACCAGTCGCTTGACCACGGTGGGTGACAGGTACTGACCAAACGCTCCGCGGATGAATTGTTTCTGTTTACTTTCGCGAAAATAATTGACCGCAGTCATGGAGAGATACACCATGACAATTTCAAACGAGGGGTAAACCAGGTTCAGCAGATAACCTCTGTCGATGAACTGGTATTCAACAAAATGTCCGGCGACCTGGTTGATGAGCGGTGAGCCCATGAAGAACTGCAGGTTGATAAAGTAGTAACCAGCAAGGAACCCCAGCATCAGGAAGAATCCGCCCACCGCCCGGAGCCGGGCCAGCAGGGGGGTGAGGAGGATGCCAAGCAATAGAATGACGGCAAAGGTAAAAGTTTTGCCCCAGGGAGGTGGCTCCAGAAAGTTTCTCTGGATGATGTTGTCGATGATGGTGGCATTGATCTCGACCCCCGGATACACGCGCTCAAAGGGCGTGGCGCGCAAATCAAAAATGCCCTTGCCGGTGGCACCGATGAGTACGATCTTGCTGTCGATGTCATCCGGCGAAACCTTGCCTTCCAGAAAATCTGAAATGGGGTAATGCTTAAAAGTCTGCGCCCCACCATAATAATTGACGAGAAATCTTCCACGACTGTCTACTGGGATTTTGAGGTCCCCCGCAGTAATTTTCAGGACCCCGTTCTCATCGTCGAAAAATTTTGGATTGGGTTTTTCGAGATAATTGGCGATCATGTGCAACCAGAACGGCGCGTAATAGTGGTCGCCCGATTTCAGGATCAGCGGATAGTGGCGCATGATGCCATCGTCATCTGGACTCAAGTTGAAATAGCCTGCCTGATAGGCCGCCTTGGCAAACATGGGGAGGTTACCTTCCACTGCCGGGCGAGACATCTCCGTGTTAATTTTTTCCAGGCCCTGGGGATTGTTGACTTCATAATCCTTGTAACTGAAACGCTCAACATTCTTTAGTCCCTCTTCAATCTGTTCCTTTGAGAGATGCTGGATGTCTACAGGGTCGTGGAAGAGCATACCCAGCACGACGTTGCCATGGTTCTTGATTGATTCGGCAAACAGTTCGTCACCGGTTTTCTGGTTCTCAAAGTTTTTTCGCAGATCGGCTGAGGCTTCGAGGCTCAGTCCACCTTCCTTCACTTGCTGATCAATCAGGCGGACCGCCTGGTTATAAATATCGTCTCCACTCTCAGAGAACACCATATCAAACCCGATGGTGAAGGCGTTGTACTCGGTGAGCTTGTTGATCAGCTTGGCTATGGTGGAGCGAGGCCACGGCCATCGACCGAGAGTGTCCTGACTTTTTTCATCGACCACCGCGATAACAACTTCCGGTCCGGGTTTCAAGGGGCCGCGCGTTTTGAAACGCAGGTCGATCATCTGTAACTCAAGGATTTCCAATGCGTATGGTTTGGTGTAGACCAGTGAGCACATCAGCAGGGTGATGAGCAGTCCCACTTTGGCGGGAGTCAGTTCCAAAAAACTTTGCAATCGTTCGGGAATTTGCATAGTCTAGTAAAGAGAGTTGGAATTCAGAGGCCGAAAAAATTGTATTCAAGGGCCTGCTGGAAATTGCCGTTCAGTAAATTGAGTGTGGAACATCCGCACCCTGCGGCGCGAATAACTCGAAGGGCACTGTAGAGATTATTAGCTCAAATTGATTAACCATTCAACCGTTGAAATTATGAGACCCTATTCTAAAGCAATCCGCAACCGGTTTTGGTCACTCGCTGTATTTCCTTTTCTCGTGCTGAGTTTTTTCCTGATTCAGGAAGGAGCCGCGTTCGCGCAGAAGGTCGCTACCCTGAGTAAAGTTCAGGGGAATGTGCGTATTTTTGAATCGGGTTCCAATCGGGGCAAAAAAGGCCGCGATGGCATGGCTCTTTTTGTTCAGTCCAGAATTCAGGCCATAGGTGCCAATTCCAGAGCGGATATCATTTATATCAGAGGCGACGTGGTGCGTGTCATGCCGGATTCCGATGTCACGTTGGGGGATACTCTTCTTGAGGAAAAGAAGAGCGTGACGAAGATAAAACTGGCCGCCGGGAAAATTTTCAACGTGGTGAACAAGCTCACCGAGGGGTCGGTCTATGAAGTGCAGACGCGGACCGCCACGGCGGGTGTCAAGGGCACCACCTGGTCGGCAGAGACCAGTGCCCGGAGCGACACGTTTATGGTTAAAGAAGGTACTGTGGAAGTCGATGCCGCGCAGAAAAAGGTGCTGGTCGCTGACTTGAAAAAGAGCACGGTGCAGGGAGGCCAGGCTCCGGGCGCGCCGCAGGATTTATCACCTGAAGAAATCGCGATGTTTGATATCCTCGATGACCTTCGGGAGTCGATCAAAACGGATATCAAGGAAGAGGTGATGGAATCGATCAAGGAAGACATCATCCAGGACGCCATTGAAAGCGATATGGGCATGGACATGCACTAGATCGAAACCGGTTGAATTTCAAAGCAATGAAAAGGCCCGTCGCCCTCCAAGGAGGGCACGGGCCTTTTTCTTTTTCCAGTGAGATCAATTTTGTTGAGGATAACGACAGGTTGGGGAGGGCTTAAAGTCCGATGACATCGAACACGGCAATGCCGCTACTCGCGGCTAACATCTGGTTGCCTGTTGTGGTTCCCAGCGAGGTAAAGGCTCCGCCTGAGTTGATGGTAACGTTAAAGTCGCAGGCAATTACAGAAAGGCACTTAACCACTAGCTTAAAGATCACGCCTCGAAAAATATTGATATTCCGGGTGACGCTGGCACCATCCAGTCCACTGACCAGAACAGGGCCGGAAATTCCGGCACCGATATCTGCCGGAAAAATGACCTGGAGGTTATTGCCTGCGGGGGCACCAAGCTCCGCTATGGTAAAAGAAATATTGCCGCTGGCGGAGTTCAGGATTTGAATGTCTTCGCGCAATTGTTCATTAACAGACCGCATCTGGCTTCGTTTGAAATCTTCCTTGCCACCAAACTGGAAATCAGAATCCAACTCCTCCATGACCGAATCGATATCGTCACCCCAATCGGCCAGAGCTTCGCGGTAGGGTAAGGTCCCCGCCATGCCGAAGGTCATGGAAAGGGCCAGCAGGCCGGTAATCAGTTTGCGTTTAAATGTCCGTGTTTTCATTATTCACCTTTTCTTACATCGCGTTACTTGGAGGGGGTGTTGGGATCGGTCTGGCAGGCGCAGAGTTGTCTGCGCTGACTTTAAACTGGAAGGTTGCCATATTACCAACCCCGAGGAATGGTGGCACGTTTCCTGTATCTGCCAGTTGAGATGGAATGAAGATAGCCCCCTTGATAATAAAAATATAAAACTCACATCCCCCAAACATAACACCCTGGCATGTGACTTTAAGCGTGTGGGTGGAATTGGGCTCCAACTGTATGGATCCTGTAGTCGTTGTCCCATTGACCATGGAGGCGATAGTGCCTTGGCCAACAACTTCCACGAGGATACTTTCGGTATCAATGTCGTATTCTTTGATAAAAAACTCGACATCCACGAGCCCCGGTGTGGTGGACCGGGTAATGGAATTGTCTTCGCGCAGGGCTTCGTTGGTATTGGAAAGGTTTTTTTGTTTGATGTCTTCCTTGCCACCAAATACAAAATCCCGATCGAGCCCACCAATGACATCGTCAATGTCCTGAGCATAAGCAGGAACGACAAACAGGAGCAATCCTGTGAGGAAAGTTAATGTCAGGAATTGAATGAGCCCAACCCATTTAAAACGGCGGGGAGGAGTTTGCCATGAAGGCGGGAAAGCGCGCATCTTTTTTTGTAACATTTGTTTTGGTTCAGCTATCAACCTGAGAAAAAAGAAAAATAATTTTTTTATTCAGGGGATGCCTAGGTTGAACAGGTGGCCATAAAATTCTGGGTGGAACCAAACGCAAAGGGTCCGGTAGTGACGAGAGGACAAGTGACGCCACCTCCTACCGAGAAACTCACATTGCAGTTCGGGCTGGTGTTACAAGTCAGGCTCAGAAATAACGGAGTATTGGTCAATCCGGGGTTAATCGCTGTCACGATGGTTCCGCCAACAACTCCAGCACCCATTACATTTATGATTTCACCAACGGGAATGGTAACTATTCCATCCGAAATAGAGTCGAGCGTAATATTACTGGGATTAATGATCGCATTGTAGGTAATAATAACATTAGCAGTCGGGGCCGCTGCGTCCAACATGGCCTTTTCCTCAATCTTGATGTCTTCACGGTTTTGTTCATTAGCGGCTGCAATATTGTTCCGTTTGATTTCCTGTTTACCGCCGAAGCTAAAATCCTGCTCAAGGCCGTCGATGGCATCATCGATATCCTGGGCGGGCAGTTGAGAAGGAAGAACGGTGAGGACAGCCCACAGGGCGATCAGCAGACAACTAACAAGAGACAGCTTCGTGTTTGAAAACTTCATAGAATTATTTTTCAATTGGGTGAGAAATTATTTTAATAAATTGGGGAGGCTAAAGTGAGAGATCCGGGCATTCAAACCTTCAAATACATTTCCCCTGGACCATCCAGTTTAGGAAGTTGTACAAGTGCTTGGTCCTGCTAACACAGTGTTAGGTGCCATAAACATCCCGGTGGAGATGGTGGTGCAATTGATGTTAACGCCATTGATTACACCGCTCAGGGATGCAGAGACTTCACAATTGCCCGTCAGGCAGGTCACACTGACAAAGAGTGGGAAGGTTAGCCCAGCTTGAAGATTGGCTGAAGGAAACAGAAAAGTTGCTGTCTCCGTTCCCATACCAGTGACCACTTCTGCTTCATTGATATTGATTTGCTGGCCCAGAACAGAGATAAAGTTAGTGCGGATATGACTCGTTACCATAGCCGAATAAGTTATCGTAAGGAGTTGGCCAGCGGCTACACCTTCCTCAATCTTGATGTCTTCCCGGTTTTGCTCGTTGGCCGTGTCCAGATTGCCCCGTTTGATTTCTTCTTTACCGCCGAAACTGAAATCCTGTTCGAGGCCGCCGATCGCATCGTCAATGTCAACAGCCGGAAGTTGCGCTGGAATAATCAGGGCAAGAGCTAATACCAAAGCGAATAAAACGCGAACTACAGTTGATTTTTTATTCAATGATTTCATTATCCGACTTTCAGGTTTTTTTGTGAGAGACGATTAGAATCGGGCTTCGACACCACCCATGAACCGATTGCTGTGGTAGTCACGCACCAGGAAATTCGATTCATTGTTCTGGTGGTGAAAATCAATTCTAGCGGTCACCTTGTTCAGCATACCTAGAGTGTCCCACAGTACCTTGCGGAAGCGGAAACGGAAGTTGTGTTGTTCATCGTCACGAATCGAACCTACGGTGGTTGCGGCAAACGTGTCGTACGTGCGGAAAGAGAACTTATATTCGCCGTTGACCTCGATATCCATGGGGAGCATCAAACGTCCCAATACCTTGAAGTCATGAACTGTCCGGTCAAAACGCCCGGTAGTGTCTTCGTCTGAAATCTGATAGCCCGCGCCAATATAGTTTCTGCTGTCGGGAATCAGGTAAATGTGGGTGATCCCACCGCCATGCTGGTCGCCGTCACGCGCCTGATTCACAAAATTGTCGGTGTTCTTGTAGAAATAATGAACACGGGTCAGGCCGAATTTCTTGTGCAAGTGGTTGAAGCTGGGATTGAGGTAGTTAATACCGCTGAAATCATTGCCCCCGGCAATATTTCGAATATAGAAATACTGCATGTCAACAAACATGCTTTCACTAAACTTGTACTTGGGCTTGATTCCCCCCATAAAGGAAATCAAGTCAAACTGTCCCAAATCAGAATAAATGGTGGCATCGACATCAACATCTCCCGCGAGACTGATTTTGTTGTTAAATTTGTGCGTGTAGTTAAACCCCGCACTGCCGTTCCAACCACTGTCGGAGTCAGGTGAAGCCAGAACCGGCGGTGTGTCCGGGTTCTGCGCTACGTTATCATCGTGGAGAAATTGGGATTTCAACTGAAGCTTCCAGGTTTTTCCTCCCTTGTTGACAGAAACCTGTCCCAAAACCTGAGACGGCAGGAGAAGAAAAGCAATTGCTAGAACTAAAAGGTAATACGGGCCGGAGGTGAGCTTCTTTTTGCGCATAGCTTAGTTTAATCCTCTTCATCCATAATATTAAAGTGCTCCTATTGTCCAAATATAAGACGATAAGTCAAGGGAATTCTGACAATTCAGGCGATTTTTCGATTAGGCGAAATAGCCTTTTTCTCTTTGTTTAAAAAGGACTCGCCAGTTTCAGCTTTAGGAGTCTTTGGTGTATGATTGAGCCTCTGAGTGCGAAAATTTTCAACGAAATGGATTGGGTGCGGAATTCATGAAAAAAATCGGAATGGTCAGCCTCGGTTGCCCTAAAAACCTGGTGGACACCGAATCACTTCTGGGAGACCTGGCACTGAACGGATATGAACTGACGCCGGAGCAGGCCGAGGCCGAAGTCCTGATAATCAATACTTGCGGATTTTTACAGGCTTCGGTCAAGGAATCCATCGAAACCATTCTGGAGATGGCGGATTATAAGGAGAACGGTTCTTGCCAAAAACTCATCGTCACCGGCTGTCTGGCGGAACGCCATCCGGAAGAACTGCTCAAGGAAATCCCCGAAATCGACCACCTGCTCGGCACCAAACAATATCCTTTGCTCAAAAATCTGCTCAACGGTGCTGGCGGTCAGCGCAATCTGACCCACGAACCGGCAGAATATTTTGAAAATTACGGGCAAAGGGTCCTGACCACCCCAGATTACACGGCCTATGTCAAAATTGCGGAAGGGTGCTCTAACCTGTGCGCCTTCTGCATCATCCCGCAATTGCGCGGACCCATACAAAGCCGTACGCCGGAATCTATCCTCAAAGAAGTCGGGCAATTGGCTGAAGGGGGAGTGCGCGAGATCAATCTGGTTTCGCAGGACACCACCCTGTATGGCTACGACCTGAGACTCAAGGAAGGGTTGATCGATCTGCTGGAGCAAATCAATGAGGTTGAGGGTGTGGATTGGATTCGCCTGTTTTATTGCTACCCGACCATGGTGACCGAACGCTTGATGGACGCAGTGGCTGGCATTGAAAAAGTTGTCCCTTATATGGACATCCCCCTGCAACACACACACGACTTCATGCTGAAGCACATGAAGCGGCAGGAACGCGAAGCCGGTGTGCGCCAAATGCTCGAGCAATTGCGCAAGCGTATTCCCGGAGTCGCACTCCGCACCACCTTCATCACCGGGTTCCCCGGCGAGACCGAAGAGCATTTCCAGCACATGCACGAATTTATCCAGGAATACTTTTTCGATCACCTCGGAGTGTTTGTTTACTCGGATGAAGAAGGCACCACGGCGTTTGATTACGCTGATCGCGTCCCCAAAGAAATTGCCGAGGAGAGACGCGACATTCTGATGGCAACGCAATTGTCCTCGATCAAAAAACTAAACGCCAAAAAAATCGGGACGGTCGAGCCGGTCCTGATCCAAGGTCTCGATGGCGACAGCCTCCTCACCGGTCGTCTGCCAACGCAGGGACCGGATATCGATGGGCAGGTGATTGTCGAAAACTGTGACGCGGAACCGGGAAGCATCGTTCCGCTAAAAATCACCGGCACTCTGGACTACGATTTCATTTCCTCACCTCCACCTTGCGGTGGGGCCGATGAGCAACTTGACAGGCGATAGCACGGGTATTTATATATGCCCTCAACTTGCACCACCTTGCGGGTGCTCCGCGCACGGCGAATATTCAAGAACGCGAATAGCGATTCTTGAAAGAAAACCACCGCATGTCATTCTGAACCGAAGGTGAAGAATCTCGCCTTTGCTTTTGTTTATTGAGTTATGCAAAGCTCCCCCTTGTAAAGGGGGATGGGGGGATTTATAAAGTGTAGAGTTCTCAGGCGTTGGATTCTTAAAACAGTTTTGACGCTGACAGAGCGTAACAGTCATCTATTACGAAGAACAAAAAAAATCTCGCTTTTGATTTTTAAGTAAGGATTAAATATGTCTCTTAAACGTGTTGGCATTCTGACTGGTGGCGGTGATTGTTGCGGACTCAACGCGGTCATCCGCGCTGTTACGCGGGCCGCTATTATCGAATATAACTGTGAAGTGGTCGGTATTGAAGGCGGTTTCGAAGGCCTCATAGAAAACAATACCCAGCGCCTCACTATTCGCGCCACCCGCGACATCCTGCCTTTGGGTGGCACCCTGCTCGGCACCACCAACAAGGGCGATCCCTTCGCCTACCGGCAGGTGCGGGACGATGGCACGATAGAAATTCTCGACCGTTCCGCCGAAGCCATCGAAAATTTTCATACACTGGGGCTCGATTGCCTGTTCGTTGTCGGCGGTGAAGGCAGTCAGGAAATCGGCTACAAATTGCATGAGAAAGGATGCCCCATCATCGGCATCCCCAAAACCATCGACAACGATCTCGAAGGAACGGATTACACCTTCGGATTCCAGACCGCCGTGCAGGTGGCGGTAGACGCGCTCGACCGATTGACCACCACCGGCAAAAGTCATCAGCGTGTGATGATCCTCGAAGTCATGGGGCGCAATGCGGGGTGGATCGCGCTGGAGGCGGGTATCTCTGGCGGAGCTCACATCATACTCATACCGGAAATCCCCTACGACCTTGCCGAAGTAGAAAAGAAAATCCGCTTGCGTGCTGAAGGCGGCAGTTCGTTTTCCATCGTTGTGGTGGGGGAGGGTGCGCGGGAAAAAGGCGGTGAACAAATCGTTTCCGAGGCCGCCGCTACACGTTTGCAAGGAGTCGCCCAATTGGGCGGAGTGGGCAACTACCTCGCAAGTCGTCTCGGACAAAACACCGACCTTGAAGTGCGTTGCACCGTGCTCGGTCACGTTCAACGTGGCGGCACACCGACCTCCTTCGATCGCCTGCTCGGCACCCGCCTGGGACACCATGCGGTGGAAGCCGCCGCCAACGGCGACTTCGGTAAACTGGTCGTGCTCAATTGCCTGAATATCAGTCTGATTCCACTAGAAGACATCGCCGGTAAAGTCCGCACCGTTCCCGCCGATCATCAACTCGTGCGCTGCGCCGAAGCCATCGGCATCTCCCTCGGCCGGTGCTAGCGGACGGGTGCTAGCCGCACGGGCGACTGGAAACACATCAACGTGCACTTTAAAAAGGGTGCCCGCGCAAAAAAATAAGCCAGTAAGTCCTACCGGGCCTTGCGGTCAGCAAACAAAATACAAAAGCGATTAGTTAACAACAATGGAAACCACTGCCACGTCATTCTGAGCCGCAGGCGAAGAATCTCGCCTTGGACTTTAAGGGCATCTTTAAGAATTGTATCTTGCCGCGAGCGATCCTTGTGAAACAAGGGGAAGTGAGTTGCTGGAATAGAAAATATTAATTTATTTGAGGTCCTCTAAAATTGTTATGAAAGAATATTTTGTTTATATCCTGACCAACGCTTCCGGTACGCTGTACACCGGAATGACCAATAACCTCGAAAGACGTATGCGCGAGCACAAACTTGGTGAGGTGCCAGGATTCGCTCGACGCTTTCGTCTGGCCCGACTGGTTTATTTTGAAAAGACGGGAGAGGTGAAGCCGACGATTGCCCGTGAAAAGCAAATCAAGGGATGGTTGCGGAAGAGAAAGATAGAATTGATCGAATCGGTGAATCCTGATTGGCGAGATTTGAGTGAAGACTGGTTTTAAATCGAATAACCTTATTTAAAATCCAAGGCGAGATTCTTCGTCACCTATCGGCTTCTCAGAATGACATGCGATGGTTTTCGGATTTTTAAAAAAGCAACGGGTTGCCCTTCTGCCTCCTTCGACCACGCTCAGGGTGATGAAGTCCAAGGCGAGATTCTTCGTCGCCTATCGGCTCCTCAGAATGACATTCGATAGTTTTGAAGGTTTTTTAAAAAAGCAACGGGTTGCCCTTCTGCCTCCTTCGGGTTTCTCAGGATATTATATGAAGGTCATGGGGTTTCTCTGAATATCATGCGACGATCATGTGGGTTTTTAGAAAAACAAAAATTATAAATTGTCATTCTGAACGAAGTGAAGAATCTAGCCTTGGATTTAAAGGGCATCTCTAAAAATTACATCTGGCCGCGAGCGTCTCTTGTGAAACAAGAGGAAGGGAGTTGCCGGAACAGGAAATATTGAATTATTAGAGGTCCCGTGAAATTGTTATGAAAGAATACTTCGTTTATATCCTGACCAATGCTTCTGGCACGTTGTACACCGGAATGACTAATAATCTCGAAAGGCGTATGCGCGAGCACAAATTTGGTGAGGTGCCAGGATTCGCCCGACGCTTTCGCCTGGCCCGACTGGTTTATTTTGAAAAGGGCGGTGAGGTGGAGTCGGCGATTGCCCGTGAAAAACAGATCAAGGGATGGTTGCGGAAGAGAAAGATAGAATTGATTGAATCGGTGAACCCTGATTGGCGTGATTTGAGTGAAGACTGGTTTTAAGTCGAATAACCTTTTTTAAATCCAAGGCGAGATTCTTCGTCACCTGACGGTTCCTCAGAATGACATGGCTATATTGCTGTCTGTTTTCTTGAGGGTGTCTCTGTTCATAAAGGGTAAAATGTCGTCCCTCCAGACTAAATTAAGGTGTTTATTCTCGAGGCGAAATGTCTGGCATCATTTTGAAAAATTGAGCGCAACGTAATCGCACTTCATCGATTGATTCCGCTCGAAATACCTCTGTGTGAAGACGCTCGCAACCATAAGAAACACAGTCGATGACGGTTTTCTCCCAGAGTTGTTTGCATGGCCACGTTTTTATAATTTCAGAAAATGGTGCCGCTGTTTTATGTGATCGTAATCTTTCTTCAATGTTGATAGTAAATCCTAATTTGAATCTGCCAGAATCATGGCTAGGTTCTAACTGGATTAAATAAAAAAGACCACCTATATCGGCTTGGATTGTTGAGGGTTCGGAGTCGTTTACGATTTCGGCAAGATGTTCTTTGACTCGAGATAATTCATCAGACGTTATGTAGGCAATCTTCTGGCCTCTTGAGTTGCTATTTTTCTCCTTCCTTGTTTCGATGCCCAACCGACTTAATACTTTAAAAATATAAGCTTTATGTTTGCCAAGAGTTTTAGCAACGTCTATTACTGAAATTAGTTCGTTTTTCATATTCGTTTGGGTTATTGCTAACCTTAGTCAGTGGCTACTGTGGTCCATAGCGCCGTGGTCATCATGACCGCCATGGCCTCCATGCTCGCCGTGCCCGCCTGCGGGTGGTTTTTTGGCGAGGGCTTCGGCTTCGGTCATGCCTTCCTTTAACACGCGCAGTCTTTGCCACACGCTGATGACCTTGCGTCCGTTCCGGTCTTCCTGGGCCCCATCCCACACGGCGAAGGCGATCAATGCCGGGTCGGTGCGGTCGACGAAATTGGCATCCCACCGGCTGGTGGTTTCCATTTGACGGGTGAAGACCACTGTCCATTCGCCATCTTTCCATTCGCCAAAACCTTCGACGTTTTGTAGTTCAGGACGTTGTGGCGTGATGGTGCCGAAGCCTTCGGAGTTGAGTTCTTCCACCTGTGTTTCGGAGGTGCTGTTGAGCCGGTAGACCGGATTCGACATGACACCGCCGAAAATGAGCGCGTCCATATCGACTCCGCCGGTGGAGTATTCTGAATCCTCCGATGCTTCCAGCGTTTCTTCGAGTCCCGCTTTCCAGTGCCAGATGTTGACCGGCTTGCCGCGATTGCCCATCCCGAAAAATGGTTCGTTGTGTCCGTGCGTGTGCAGGGTCACCGCGCCCAACGCGACTTGCACGGCCACGCCATCGCGAAACACGTCGCCCCGGTTTTCGACGAAGCCGTCTTTGGTCGGGTCTTTCCATTTCAGACGGAAGGCGATGGTGTCGCCGTTGTTGATCGAAGAGACGTTGATGATCTCCACCGCACCGCGCCTGGCCGATAGCGGCCTCAAGTGCAGGTCGGTACTCTTGACCCCATCCCATATTTTGCTACCCGGCTCCGGTACAATTTGTTGGTCGACATAATGACTGAACAGATCGGTTTCGTAGCCGGCAGTCTGATAGTTTTTCTGGAATTTTGAACGCACGTAATGCACCAGTGCCCAGCGGTCTTCAACCGGTATATGAGAGAAGGATTCCATCGGAGTGCCATCGAGGCCGGTGCTCAGGGTGCGGAACAATGCTTCCGCCGAGTGTCCGGATTTGATGGTGTTGGGTTGCGTCAGATCGTGCACGAACACGGCGTGTTTCCACGCGTCCATCAAGGATGCGGCGTGTTTGCCATCGCCGGTGAGCGACTCGCCGTGGCAGTCGACGCATTTGTGTTTGGTGAACAGGGCCTTGCCGCGTTCGATCAACTTTGGACTGGAGGGGACGGGCGCAACTTCCACTGCTTTACCTGCCGCCTCGTTGCGGAAGCGGGTCGAAAAACTTTTGACCAGATTGACCAGTGCCCAGGTGTCCTGCGGTGACAATGCGTCTTTCCAAGCGGGCATCGAGGTGCCGGGAACGCCCTGAACGATAGTGCGATAGATGTCCTCATCGCGTGGCAGGGTGCCGGTGGGTGTTGAGCGGAACTTGAAAATGCCTTTACGAAAATCACGCGGCCACGGGTAGAGGTAATCGGTTGCCGAGCCGCCGCCGTTGCCATCTTTGCCGTGACAGTAAACGCACATGTGGAGAAAGATATTACGTCCGCGTGCGAGCAGGGCCTGTCCCTTGGTCATGGGTTTGATTTTCACGCCCTGTTCATGGGCACCACGAGTGAAGAACGCGTCGTCCAGGTGCAATCCCTGCGACAGGTCGGGGCCGGTGTCTTCTTTCTGGTCGGCGCTGTACTCGGAGCCGGGGGCTTTATCTTGAAAATCAATCATGCCCTCGGGCTTGGCCTCGAGTTTTTTAAGATCGTGTTTGCCGCCGCCTTCACCATGCGCGAAAACGCTGATGGGCAAGAGGAAGAGAAGGAGAAAAAGCATGGCGAGAAGAACCAGCCCGAAGTGTCCTTTTGTAGAGAGGTTGTGCGGCAGGGTGATCATTTCAGCTTCCTATGGTAGATGCCGGAGTGTATGAAATCCCCCGAACATTATTTTTTGATATCTCGAACCATTTTCACACCCTGGTCGAGGTCGCCCAGTTCTTTAAGATTGAAGTAATCCTCTCGCTGACCGAGGCCGAAGTACCAGACATTGTCGAGGTTGCGTTCGTCGCCAGACCAAAGGTAGTAACTGCCGCCGGAGGTGAAGGCTTGCGGTAGGCCGATAGGTTCGCCGTCCTTGCTCAGGCCGGGTCGCCGCTTATCCCAGAGAGTGGAGAGTTCCTGCATCTGGGGCAGTCGCCAATCGGAATGACCGCCAAATTTCCCGGTATTTTTTTTGTCGACGTATTCGAGAGCATCGTACCAGGTCATCCCCTTTTTGAGTTCATGGAAGGAGTCGGCTTTCTGCCACATTAAATGTGTTTGCTGATCGATAACAGTTTCGCCTGCAACTGTGAAACGGTCTGATGACGTGGCTGAGACAGCCAAAGTGACAGGCGTTCCGATGAGTGTTATGAGGAGCAGGATCAAGATGCTGGGTGAGCGCATGGTGTTCAACTTATAGTGTAGGGAATGTTCTAATGAGGCCTCTGAAGATTCAAAAACTTCTGTTCCGGTAACTCGCTTTTCCTTGTTTCACAAGGGGTGCTCGCGACCAGATACAATGTTTAAAGGTGCCCCCATTTCACTTAGCTTGTACCTTAGTATACTAAAAGCGGAAACAGCGTTCCAACCGCTTTTTGTCCTCTTTTTTTAAGGAGTATTTTGTATGCGTGTGGTGATTTTGGGCTCCGGCACGGCCTACCCAAACCTTGAACGTAATTCGGCGGGTGTCCTCATTCAACATGAGGGGGTCAACTCTGTGGTCGATTTTGGTTACGGCAATGTGCACCAGTTGTTGCGGCTGGGCCTGACCTATCACGATGTGGACCGTATCTTTTTCACACACAATCACCCGGATCATATATGCGATCTGATCTATTTCCTGTTCAGTACACGTTATCCGCCCGATGCACGGACGAAGGACCTTGAGATTGTGTCAGCACCCGGTTTCCGCACTTTCTTTGACGGCCTGATGAAGGCCTTCGGCACCTGGCTGGTGCCAAAAACGTACAATATCAAAATTATCGAGCAGGATGAAGAGACCCGCCAATACGATGGATTAAAGGTGACCTCGCGCCGGGTCAATCATATCGAGCTCAGCCGAGCCTTTCGTTTTGAAGGTGAACAGGGCCATTCGCTGGTCATTTCCGGTGACACTGACTACTGTGACGGCATCGTGGAGCTGGGCCGCCATGCGGATCTCCTGATTCTGGAATGCAGTACCCCGGATGACAGCAAGATCGTCGGCCATCTGACCCCGACCCTGTGTGCTCGTATCGCCAAAGAAGCGGACTGCAAGACCCTCTGTCTCACCCATTTTTATCCGCCTATGGAAAAAATCGACCCCAAGCCCCTCATTTATGCTCAATTTAAGGGAAATCTGGTGCTGGCTGACGATTTAATGGAATTTTTCCTGCTATAATTGATCTATAAATGTAAGGCTAACTATGGGATGGGGTAGGGATGCCCGGATGTTCCATCATAAGGCGATTTTTTTTAATAGTTTACGAGTTTTTTCAGGGGGAAGGCATATGAGGAGGAGATTTTTAGCGGCGGGAGCCACATTGTTAATGTTGTTTATGGGTGCAGGCTCCGCCAGCGCATTTGATTTCGATCTGCATGGGTCATTGAAGGAGGGCGGGCCGGGTCATTATTCGCCCCCTATTTCCAATCCACTGTTTAACGAGACCCCTTATATCACCACGGAGCTGAGGCCGATATTTATCCATCATGATATTGCCGACTCCTTTCTCACCGGCGGCGGGACAATCACCGCAGTTGCCGCTGAAGTTCGAGTGGCACTGAATGACCGAATTGGGATCATTGCGACCAAGGACGGCTACTTCAATTTTGAATTCAATAATGGTTTGCAGGACGAAGACGGCTTCGCCAATATTTCCCTGGGTGTTAAATACGCCCTCATCAGCAATCCGGCTGAAAACCGGGTTGTTACTGTTGGGCTTGAGTACGAGCCGCCTTCAGGAAACCTCATCACCAGCGGAATTCGCATGCAGGGCACAGCCTCCGGCTTCTTGGATATGTTTCTCGCCGCGGCAGAAACCTGGGGAAAGATTGGGCTGGAAGGCAATGTCGGGCTCAACCTGGCTATGGACCCGGACCGCAATTCCTCGCTGATCCATGCATCTGCGCATGTGGATTATGAAGTCATGCCAGGTCTGTATCCGATGGTGGAGTTCAATTTGCTGTCTGTTGTGGATGACGGCGCGCGGACCCCGGTTGGGTTTGAAGGGCTGGACATCGTCAACTTTGGTAGCGGACCCACCACCCCCGGCACATCTCAGGCAGGTGGCGGAACCGTGACCACGATGGCTTTTGGTGGACGCTATAAAATCATGGATCACATCATCTTCGGAGCCGCCTATGAAATCCCGGTCTCAGACAGGGTGGACCTGTTTGGCTGGAGAATGACGTCCGATCTCGTTATCTATTACTAAGGGAGTGCTTTTTTGAAAAGAAGGGGTAAATTACACTGAGCAACGATTTCCCCCTCCCCCTCAAATTCATCTAAATTTTGGAATTGCCCCCGAGGCCTTATAGGCTTCGGGGGCTTTTTTTGTTCCGCTCCCTGCTTCTGCTTACTCCCCTGGCGGTCGTTAGATTTACATAAAAGTTATCCAATTTATAAAAAAATGGACAGTTCAGTTTTCCGTTAAAGCTTGAATTTAGCCCCTGAAAAAATAAATTAATATTTTTTTTGACAGTCGCTGTGCCGAAAAATGCTTTAAAAACAATATGTTAATTTTTTAAAAGCAGAGCTTGATCGAAAGGTTGTAGGGGTGAGGCTGATTTTGGAACGGGTATTGCTTTATACAGGTTGAACTTCACTGAGGAGCTTGAAACACGATGACCCCGCAATCGATGATAAATAAAATGTTCTGGATCGGACTTTTCAGCTGGATGTTTTCCGGCACGGCGAAAGCCCAGTGCGTCCATTCAGCCGGTGCGGGTGGAGCGTTCACCGTGTTCCAAGTTCCAACGCAGGGCGACTTGCTGGTATTCGGGCTCACTGTTCTCCTTCTTTGGGGATTTACCGCCTGGATGATGAACCGGTTTTTCCCCTACGGTCGGGTGCTGGATAGCGTGACCACGATGCAGAACGACGAGTTGTCCTTCCTGCAGGCAAAAACAGATTCAGCTCTGCATGAAGTAGAAACAGAATACGAAGAGATGATCCTGAATCGGATGGATCAGGTGACAGATAACAAGACCTCGCATGAAGAGGCCAAGGAATTCCGAAGCCAACGGGCGGCTTCGGTTTGATCGTAGGACGATTCAAGTATTGGCATTAGATTTACGCTTTACCTCAAGGAAGGAAGCACCCCCCTCATTTTCCTTCCTTTACCTCCCAAAAGGGGGGAGCGGCTTGGCAGAGCCCCTCCCCCCTCCTCCTTTTTTACTCCCTGATATTTCCGAAATTTCAAACGTTGTAGACCTAGAGTGTCGGAGCTTTGGATTTTAGCTTTATCGTTGTCACCTTGAGCCCAGTCGAAAGGCGGTAACGGGAACCTGCGGGTGCTTGCGCGGAGCCTGTCCTGAGCAAGGCCGAAGGGAAGAGGGACGCGGACCTTGCGGTCGGCTATCGCCAAATATTTTGTCCTGCGCTCAGAAATTATTGTCTGCTCTTGCAGGGCCAGCCCATTGACTCCACCGCAAGGTGGGTGCTGGCGCACAGCCAGCAGAGAGCAGGGTGATTCTCAACCTATAGTCAATAAAGGACTCGACCCCTTTCTAGTCCTTTCCCTTTCCCCCTTTCCCCTTTCCTTTCCAGTCAGCAGACAGTGAAAAGAAAACCACCGCATGTCATTCTGACCCACTTACGTAGGCACTAACGGACTTTGCCGTCAGCTAACGAAAATCATCGCATGTCATTCTGATGAACCCGAAGGGTGAGGAAGAATCTCGCCTTGGAATTTTATTTTTGCTTTTTCACTGTCACCCTGAGCTATGTCGAAGGGCGGCAGTGACACAAGATAAAATTCCCTATTTGTTTCGACAGGCCCAGGATAAACTCCGAATCTCGCTTTTACTTTTGCTTTTTTGAATTATGCAAAGCTCTCCCTGCCAATAGGGTTTTTGGTTCCCTGCGTTTAACATCTGGCCTGGAACATGGGGGTAAGTCACACCAAGAAGCCAAGGCTTGACAAGTGACAATTTACACTTTACATTTGATGAATGATAACGAGTTTTAAGGATCGAAGGCTTAAGCGTTTCTACGAAACAGGGGAGCGGGGGAAAATACAGCCCAAGCTTATCGACCGAGTAGAATTTATTCTTTCTCTTTTAGATATAGCGGAAACTCTGGAGGATATAAATGTTCATAGCCTTCATTTGCATCCGCTCAAAGGAGATAAAAAAGGAATTTGGAGCGTGACGGTCAGAGCCAATTGGCGGATTATTTTCCGCTTTGAAAATGGAAAAGCTTCTGACGTTGAAATGACTGACTATCATTAGGGCACCTCTAAAAATTACTTTTGGCCGCGAGCAGACCTTGATCTTAGGGGGTCTGCGAGTTGCCGGAACAGAACATATCGAATTAATAGAGGTCCCCATTAAAAGGAATTAAGTAAGGAAAATTTAAAATGCCTATGAAAAAACCACAGCACCCAGGAAAAGCAATCCGCATTTCTTGTTTGGAACCAAATAACCTGACCGTTACAGAAGGCGCAAAGATTCTTGGCGTGACCCGTCAGAACTTAAATAATATCGTCAATGAAAAAAGTGCTGTTTCTCCAGAAATGGCCATTAGGGTTGCCAAGGCTTTTGGCGGAACCCCGGACGCATGGTACAGAATGCAATCTGCTTATGATATTGCCCAGGCCAAAAAGAAAGCTGGAAAAATTAAAGTCAAAACATATAAACCTAAAAATATACATGCTGGAGTTTAAGGAAAGCGGCTTGGCAGAGCCCCTCCTCCTCCTTTTGACCTCCTGATAAAATTTAAAGAATATTGATCGCTCACCCGCAGGGTGGGGGACTATAAATTTTTCGGGTCCAATAGCCAGGTTGTTTTTATATAGTCGTCCCTGAAAAAGGGTGGTTTTTCGGGTCTTGGGTGATATGTGAGTCTATTTTTTCATGCGGCGATGGGTCGATAACGGTTTTTGAACAGCCACGAAAAAAGAAACAATAAGAAAGCTCGTAAGAGCTTCCTGATATTGTGCCCGGCACCGCACAGGATCCATCCGGTCGCCTTCCTGACCAAGCAGGTAGTTTCTATCCAGCCGTCCGTCGTTTTTCATGTGCCCGATCACAGGCTCTATCGCCGACCGTCTTTTCAACCATCGCCTGAGTGACACCTTAACTTTTCTCAATCCGCTTCGGGCAACATGCACTTTTGCCGCGCCGTTATAGTTGTGACCGCGATAGCCCCGGTCCACGAAGATGGCTTGCGTTGCAAAGTCGCCCAGCCACTCGGCCTGTTCTACCGCCTGCTTCAACGTGTGTCCATCATACGGGTTGCCGTGGAACGCCTGCGCTCCCACAACAAAATTATCTTTCGACGTGGTCGCAATGCTCACCTTGCAACCAAACTCATACGGCTTGTGTGCTTTGCCTTTAGCAATGCACTCCACTTCCGATGCGTGCAAACTGTATAATTTGTTTTTGTCCGTCCGTTGTTGTTTCAGCAAACGATTCGCCATCTCCAACCGAGACGCAAAACGTTTTTCAAGCTCGACATTCCCGGAAACTTTTCGCTCGATATCCCGCGTCACACGACCCAGATACACCTTCAATTTCTTCAATGATTTTCTTGCACGCTTCATCTGACGCGCATGACGATAACGGCCCTGCATCACCAACGCCTGTTTCGATTTGCGCGTGTACGATTGACGAAGCTCAACTCCAAAAGCCTTCGCATCAGCTACCAGATTTACTCTCAGACGGTGATACAATTTTGCATCGGTCGGAAACGTGATGGCTTTTTCTTGAACAGTTGTATCCACGTTCAAACGATTCAAACTTGTTCGCTTCAAAACTTTCGTCTTCAAACCCGCCGCAATCGTCTCCGCAAGCAACGTCTCCAGACCCTCACTTTCCACACGCTTGCGCCAGCGCGTCATCGAACTCGGATCAATCGGAAGCTCGTGTTGAAAAAACTCTTCGCCGCAAAACAATTGCCAGTAAGGATTTTCCGCCCATTGCACAACGACTTCCTCGTCGCTCAAATCAAACGCGTGTTTCAAATAATGCAAACCCACCATCAAGCGCGTTGGTTTCGCCGGGCGACCTTGACCTTCCGCATAAAGCGCACCAAACGTTTCATCAAACTGCCACCAGTCGATCACCTTCGACAAACGAGTCAACGGATGACTTTCCTTGCACAAAAATTCCAGCCGCACTGAATACAGTTCACCCTGAGTATCGCGAGGTTTTGCCTGCATAAATCCTCCAGCTTTTGAGCATTGCAAACAACTTCCTTGCAATTCTACAACACTCAAAAACTCCCTTCACCCTTTAGTTATAGGCGATGAAGACTTTTTCAGGGACGACTATATAGCCTACGGCAATTCGGATAAGTCTTGAATGGAATGCTCAGAAGGGCTGTCTGACGGCTGTTTCAGACTTATTGTTTCACGATATTCTTTCGCTTCAGCGAGTTGGGTAAACTCTATTTTTCCGTGCAGGTTGGTTACTTTAAGCTCAATTTCTTTTAAGGAGATTTCAAAGAACTCCTTTCTAGAATTTATTTTATTCACTCTTAGGTGGTCGAACTCACGGTGCAGGTCTGCCTCAAGTTTCGGGGCGTTCTCTGAGAAAATCAGTGCATGAATATCGAAGGAAAAAGGAACAGACGCATCGCCAAGTTCTTTTACCCGGTCCAGCGGGTCGAGTCTTCTTGTCATGCCAATTTTATAGACCTGGTCACCAAAAGAACCAACGTTGGAAATCACATATACGTGACCACATTTTGTTTGCTGGGCTCTTGAAATTGCCCGTTCTTTATTGGCATGCGCCTCATTGAGCTGTTCTTGTAGAAGCCTGATTTTTTCCTCGAATTTATTGGCTTCTTCACCATGAGCTTCTTCCATATCGGCGCGAGCTTTGTTGAGGGCCAGTTGATATTGATCTTCTTCCTTTTCTGCTTTATTTCGGGCAGTTTCAATTTCGCGTCGGGCTTTTTCTTCTTCCCTCATTTGGGCTTTGATTTGCTTTTGTTCTTCTTTCTCTTCATATAGCTTTTCCTGATATTCTCGCGTCAGTCTTAGCTCGGCTAGCTTTAATTTTAGGTACGTGTTTTGAATAATGATTTTATTGGGTTCCCCAAGGTCATTAATGATTTCAAATGATTTGATAATCCTGTTTTCAAGTTGAGCGGCGTTATTCCACTTTACTTTCAAAACTGCGGAATCGCATTCATTGTTAAAGGCACGCATCATCAATTTCATATTCCTCTTGGTCATTTTCGCCCCTTCTTTCTTGCTACCCTCCAGCGTCCATTCGGTGCTACATGTTATAGCTTTTGCATCTTTAATTAAGGTTTTTTGCGTGGTCCGGACTTTTGACATTTCCATTTTGTAGGCTTCGGAGGTATCAAAATCGTAATGAGGTTGGTACAAACCAAAAGAGTTGATTTCCAGATCCTCTTCAAGGGCAGATATTTTATTTTGTAGTTTGTCGAGTATCCCCCTTTTTTTCTGATAATCGTCTTTCAACGCCAAAATCTTTTTATTGTATTGAATGGCCAGTTTTTTTCTTTTCAGAACCTCGACATCAATTTTAATTATGTCTTTGTATTTGATTTGGAGATGAGTGGCGATTTTCGATTTTTTCTTAAAGGCTATGGAAGCGTCTCTTAATTCGCGCCTCAATCGGGCGATGGTTTTTCGACCGGAAAAAAATATAAAAAGCAGAATAAAAATTAGGATTAAAATAGTGAATTCTAGTCCGCCAGTCATACCAGGGTACCTCCATCATCGGGGAAAATATTTTGGTTTTCGGATATTTTAATGAATTTAAAATGATTAAGCAATAGCTTGATAAATAATCGTGCTAATAATGAAATGAGTTTGGGGTGATGATTAATCTTGGAAAAGCCTGTTGATCAAACTTAAAAAAGGGAAAGCGATGTTGAGAAAACGAGTGTATGAAATCCTTGAAGTTTCTGAAGGGGATCGATTGAGTCGGGGATTCGATATTTTTATTATTAGTCTGATTGTCCTCAATATTGTTGCTTTGGTTCTGGAAACTGTAGAGCCGGTTTATAAGGCTAGTCCTTCATTTTTTAAAACTTTTGAATGGATATCCATGATCATTTTTTCAGCTGAATATATATTGAGGATTTGGTGTTCGGTTGAAAGCCCGGACCATGAGGGTGCGGTTAAAACCAGATTTCAATACATGATTTCGTTTTACGGGCTGATTGATCTAATGGCGATTCTTCCTTTTTACTTACCTTTCATCGGAGGAGATTTCCGGTTTCTCCGTGCCGTCCGGTTATTCCGGTTGTTCCGGGTATTAAAACTTGCGCGCTATACATTTGCCTTGTCCGGATTAAAAAAAGTTCTTCAAAGGAAAAAGGAGGAGTTGGTCTGTGTGGGTTTTTTGCTAACCCTGTTGCTGGTGATTGCCTCGTCGTCCATGTTTTTTCTGGAGCATGAGGTTCAGCCTGAAACATTTTCCAGCATTCCCGCAACCATGTGGTGGGGCATTGTGACTCTCACCACCGTTGGATACGGTGATGTCTATCCAATTACTTTTATGGGGAAAATACTGGGCGCGGTCATTGCGATTCTTGGGATCGGCTTGTTTGCTTTGCCAGCCGGGTTGATCGGCAGTGCGTACCTTGAAGAATTGGAAGAGCGAAAAAACACAAAAAAATTGATGCAGAAAGTTTCAGACGACCTTCAAGAGGGAGACGCGAGATCTGTCTCAAAACATTTGATGCTCGATATCTGGCTGAAAGAAACCCCGGTGGAGGCTCATGTTCACGTGGTCTGTGTATTTTTTTACAGAAATTTTTCTGGATTTCATGATGTGGATTCGTATAGCCCGAGCAGAGGTTTTCAAAGTTTAGTGTCTTCAGATCATACTGTTATGGTTATAGCGAAGAATAAAAAAGAGAACCTGTTTTATGTGGACTGGGTGACGAAGGATTCGAATTTTGACTTTGAATCTTACAAGGAAAGTTTATTGAGCGAACTGCCAGTAGAACATGTTTCGGAAACCCTGTTGTTACGCGGGGTTCGTAACCTTAAAAAAGAGTCGTCTGAAAAATAAGAAAGTATGGGTTTAGTTTTGGCTACAGCCAGAGAGCAGTTCCAATATAATATTAAGATCAGGAAGTGCGGAGGGTGGTGAGGCGGGTCTGATATTTTTGGTTGGTGGGGCTGATCTTGACGGCTTGCTCCAGTGACTGGAGTGCCGATGTTTTGTCTTTCACTTGAAGCTGTGCCTCGGCAAGCTGAAAAAATGTTTCGCCCTGAAACGGGTTCACCTGCCCGGAAGTTTTAAACGCTGAGACGGCCTCCTCCCACTTGTTTTGATCGCGGTAGAGCAGTCCCAGATAAAAATGGGTGAGCATGCCTTTGCCGTTCAGTTCGTTACTCTGGTTGAGCAGGTTCCCGGCTTCCTTGAGGTTCCCGTTTTTGCGATAGGTGTCGGCGAGGTTGTTCAGGTACAGCGTGTTTTGCGGTTCCAGTTTCAGCGCGATTTGATACGCCTCGATGGCTTTATCCAGACGGTCCTGATGTTTGTACAGGTTGGCCAGGTTATTGTGCGCTTTGGAATCGTTGTCCGCCGGGTTCAGGGCGATAGCCTGCTCCCAGAGGGTTTTGGCGCGGTTCTGGTCGCCGCTGGAAAAGTGCACCATGCCGAGGTTGATGTGCGCTTGCAGATGTTTTGGCGACCGGTTGATGACTTCCTCAAACAGGCTTCCGGCCTTGCCATATTCTTTCATGCCGAACAGCACCAGCCCCTTTTTGTTATACGCTTCGATATTGTCGGGATTGGTTTTGATGGCGAGATCAAATTCTTCGAGCGAGTTCTGGTAGAGCCGGTACTGGGCAAACTCAATGCCGAGGCGATAGTGTTCCTTCGATGCGTTGACATCGACCGTTCGTTCCTGTGATGAACACGCAGGAAAAAAAAGCGTCAGCACGGATAGCAGGAGAATAAGGGGTCGGGGATGCAGTGTCATATCTTCTTTTTCGGAAAAATTGAAAAACCTCTTTAGTGAAATTTTAAAAGGGAGCCGCTAAAAATTTCTTATGGTCGCGAGGTGCCAGCGGACCTTGCGGGTGCTCCGCGCACGGCGAACGGGAGACAATCTGTCCTGAGCCTGTCGAAGGGGCCAACAAACAGCCTTCTTGTGAAACGAGAGCTTTGCATAACTCTAAAATCAAAAGCAAAGGCGAGATTCTTCACTTCGTTCAGAATGACAGCTCGTCGATTTTATGTGTCACATTCAAGAACGCGACTAGCGTTCTTGAACAGAGGTGACTAGTGGTTCTTGAACAGGAGGGCCTGTCCTTACCTTGCGAAGTGCGACTTCCTCTTTTCAGTCTCTCAAAAAGCACTTAGGCAAAGCTCTCCTGCATAAGGTAGCAGTCTGCGGGGCAAAAAAAAAGGCCGGTCCCGAAGGACCGGCCCTGGAAAAGCTTGATGTTGGCAATCAGTTGATGCCCCGACCGGTGGTCAGGTTAACAACATTACCGCCATTGCCAGTCGGAAGCACCGTTGAGTCATGCATATCGCCGATGAATTCCATGGCAAACCCGGCACCATTGGCTTCGTGGAAAATAACACCCCACATCGCGATCTGGTTGAGGTTGTTGAACTTGCCTGAAACTGCCACCGTAGGTGTTGTGTTGGTGCTCAACACCCGCACATTACCTGCCGGTGCCACAGAAGTGGACGTGGTGATGAAATGATCCCGCGTACCAAAGCTTGCGCTCTGGGTGGTTGGATTTATCGCCACGTGGTTTGTGGCCACGATGAACAGTTTATGGGTTTCACCCGCGTGGATAGTGAAAGTTTCCGAACGCCCTGCCGTGGTGGCAGGTACAAACGAACTGTCTGCAGGGCCTTCCATTGAAACGGTGATTTCAATTTGGGAGACCGCAGTCGACAGCGACGGGTGGGTAAAAGCTAGAAATGTGTAAAACGAGCCGGATGCAGGGCCGCCGGGCACAATCTGTGCGAACGGGGAGACCGCAACACGGCTTCGGTCAATGGTCTGAGCCATGGAAGCTGGAACGAACGCTACCCACGCCACCAGGCCGACCAACCATGTCAATACTATCTTTTTCATGAGTTGTTCTCCTTATCGTTTCCTAAACATGGATTGTTCAGCTGCATTGGACACCTTTAGTTAACACCTGATGGAAGGCGACCTGCCGCCATACCAGGGTGAGAAGAGGAGTCCGTTGCATCGCCGATGAATTCCATGGCGAAACCGGTATTACTTCCCTCAAATACCACAGCACCCCAGAAGGAGAGCATGGTGATATCCTGAAAGCCGTTGCCCGAATTCGTTTTAGGAGCGGTGGCGATGGGATTAAAACGCAGGTAGCCGGTTCCCGGATTGTCGGTACCGACGATACCGGACACAGTGGCGTCACTGCCTATTAAAGTGTTGATGGCCGGAAAAGCACCACCGGTCTGCGGGGTACCGATGATAAAGAGCCGGTGAGTTTGACCGGCACTGATCGTAAAATCAGTCGATGTCCCGTAGGTGTTGGTGCTCGACCCGGTTCCGAGATAAGCTGTCGCCGTCACCCCGATCTGCGAGTGCATACCCGACAGCGAAGGGTGGGTTATTGCGACAAACGTATAGGTGACTCCAGCCGCTCCGGGCTGTGCCTGCCAAAACGGTACGACAACGCCGTTGACGTTATTCACCTCGGAAGACGGGGTATTGATGCTTTGGGCGAAAGCGGGTCCTGCTCCCATGACAAGGGAGGTCAGAACGGCCAACACCGCAATGTATCGGAAGACCCGTTGTTTATTCATTGGTGTACTCTCCTTTATATATACCTTTTCCCCCAATCAAACCGGGGAGATTATTCGCAATTGATGAAACAAGAAAAGTTGTCCAGGCAACCTCCTCTCAAAAAAAGACTCAGATTTATGTGAATTAACTTTTATTCTAAGGGAACAAAAAATATCTGTCAAACCGCATAAAGAGAAAGATATTCCGTTCCAAAAACACTCATTAAATAAACACCAACATGCCCTCGCATCGTCTGAAAGATGACAGTGCTTCGGGATAATGAAGGTGTCCTGCCGCCCCATCCAGGAGTTCTGAAATCACTGCCTGAAGGTCTGGATAAAACTATCGGCACCTCTTTTATCGGCTGGTTGGCCTTAAACCTTTAGCGAAAAGTAAGGAAAATTTTCAAATTTTCCAAAGATTGCAGAGGGCCCATCGTCCGTCTCCCTTGTATTAATTTAACCTTTTGATATAATTGCACTAATTTTATTTCAGTCACTCCCGATAAGGACTCACATGGGCAAAATCCTCAACATTCACCGGTGCCTTTACCGATGGGGCCTGACAGGGGTTCTGTTGTTCGGGCTTCTTGCTACAGGTTGCTCGACAACACCTGGTAAGGAGGAGAGCCAAAACCTGGCCCGGAAAAGCTACGAAGAAGCGATCAGTCTGCAATCCCTCAAGCTTTTTAAGGAGATGACGGAAAAATTGCGGGAAGCGACCCGGTTTGACCCGGATGAGCCGCTGTACCAGTTGACTCTGGCGGATGCATTATTTTTTCAGGAAAAGCTGGATGAGGCCGAGCGGCACTACAAAAGGGCGGTCAAACTCAATCCGCAAATGGTCAAGGGCTATCGTCAACTTGGGCGACTTTACATGCACCGCGGCGACTGGAAAAATGCCGAAATTTATCTGGAAGACGCAATTGCACGCCCCGGATTGGTTCAGCCCCATGAATTGTATAATTGGTTGGCGGTGACCTATTACGCGCAAGGGAAATTCAGTGACGCGGAAAAGAAGTGGAAGGATGCCTTGAAGATCAAGGACAATCATGACATTCGGCTCAATCTGGCGCGTGCCTATCGTGATAATGAACTGTTTGACCGGGCGCGGGAGTCTCTGGAAGCGGCACTGGAGCTCAAACCAAAATCAGCCCGCGCTCATTATGAACTGGCCCAGCTCTATCTGAAAAAGCGGGACTTCCCCCAAGCCAGGCAATCGTTCAATCAGGTGATTCGCCTCGACCCTTTAAGTGAGATGTCCAAGTCCTCGCGAAAATATCTGGAATTGATGCCGCCGGATCAAAAAAATGGCAGATGATTTCGGTTCCCATCTCAAGCACCAGCGCGAATTGCGTGGTATATCCCTGGATGAAATATCTTCTATCACCAAGATTCATCTCCGTTATCTAGAAGCTCTTGAAAGCAATTCCTTTGATGAGCTTCCAGGGGAAGTGTTCATTAAAGGATTTATCCGGTCCTATGGTCGGGCGATTGGGGCTAATCTTCAGGAACTGATCAGTGCTTATGATGAAACCGTAGGCAATGAGAGGCTGGAGACCCGCGAGCAGGCCCAAAGAGAGGACAACAGCGAAACCCAGAAGCAGGTTTTTCTGGTCAATGCCATCGTTGGCGGATTCCTCGGTCTTTTTATCCTGTTTGCCATCTGGTATTTATTACAGAATCCACCAAAAAATGATGAGCC
The DNA here is from genome assembly GCA_029261535.1 of Nitrospinaceae bacterium. GTDB lineage: Bacteria > Nitrospinota > Nitrospinia > Nitrospinales > Nitrospinaceae > Nitronauta. The sequence goes on from JAJDBF010000011.1 coordinate 33,415, forward strand.
AAATAAGACCCTGGGCAATCAACAGACTGCATCAATGTCATCTACTCCGGCAGGCACCCTGGATGAAATTGAACATCCTGACTTTTCCGGTGAAAGTGATTCCTCTGGGACTTTGGCGGAAATGCAAACCGAGGAAAATGCTGACGAAATCCAACCGGGAAACGACGAAAAAACAGGAGATGAAACAGGCTCCGATTCGGAATCTGAAAATGCCAATTCAGACCCGGCATTGCCCCTCCCGCAAATAGCGGTAGCCGAAAAAGAAAATAGTGCTATAATGGAAAACCAAAAAGCCCAACAAGTTCAGGAGGATAGCTCAGAATCATCGGCACCTCAACAAGTCGAAGCCAAACTCAAGCTGGTCATCCGGGTTTCGGAAAACGCATGGTTTAACCTGTCAGTCGATGGAGCCCCCAACCGGGATTTCATTTTACCGGCAGGTGAGACAAAGGAATTCAAGGCCCAAAATATGTTGCTGGTGACCATTGGTAACCGGCGCGGGACAGAATTGAAACTCAATGGCAAAAAGTTATCGCTCCCCTCAACACCTGATAATGTGGTGCGGAACTTTAAGGTTAACTTAAAACTGATCGAGTGACCTCATGGCGAAAATTGATGCATTTTTCAAATTAATGAACGAACAGGGAGCGTCAGATCTTCATCTGGTGGCAGGCTCCCAACCGGTCCTCCGGGTTCATGGTGATATAGAGCGGGTTAAATTCAAGGTCCTTGAAAACGATGAACTCAAGGCCATGTTGTATGAAATTGCGCCGGAAGACAAAATCAAGGTTTTTGAAGAATGCGGTGACATCGATTTTGCTTATGAGATTCCCGGTTTGGCCCGTTACCGTGCCAATTATTTTCAGCAGAAATGGGGCGTTGGTGCCGTTTTTCGCGAAATTCCAAGTGTCATTTTGACCGCAGAGCAGTTGGGTTTGCCACCGGTATTGACCAAGCTGTCCATGTTGCATAAGGGTATGGTGTTGGTTACGGGGCCAACAGGTTCCGGTAAATCCACCACGCTTGCGGCGATGATGGATTTTGTGAACAAGAACAAGAAGAGCCACATCATAACCGTTGAAGACCCGGTCGAGTTTGTTCATAAAAGTGCCAGTTGTGTGGTCAACCACCGCGAGGTGGGTATCCACACCAAAAGTTTTAAAGCGGCATTGCGCGGGGCTCTGCGCGAAGACCCGGACATTATTCTGGTCGGCGAAATGCGTGATCTGGAAACCATTGAGCTTGCACTGGAAGCGGCATCCACCGGGCATCTCGTGTTCGGTACCCTGCACACCCAGAGCGCGGCCAAAACAGTGGATCGTGTGATCGACGTGTTTCCCGCCAACCAACAGGCGCAGATTCGCACCACCCTTTCTGAAAGTTTGAAAGGGGTGATTGCGCAGAACCTCTTCAAGCGCATCGATAAAAAAGGACGGATGGCCGTACTGGAAGTGCTGGTGGTGACCCCGGCAACCTCCAACCTGATTCGCGAAGGCAAAACTTTCCAGATTCCGTCCGTGATCCAGACCGGGAAAAAATACGGCATGCAATCTCTGGACGATGCCATTCTGGAAGCCATGCAGGCGAAGAAAATCAGCCCGGAAGACGCTTATGACAAGTGCATTGTGAAAGAACGCTTTGTGCAGTACTTGAAAACACCGCCGGAATTTATTTGATTTTGAAATATCCTTTGCAAAAGGCGGGTTACATCTGTTAGCCATTATGTAAAGGGAAACTGGGGAAATATTTTCCTCAACACGTTGAATGACGACAGGGCAAGGTAAGAATGCGAAAAGCTGAGATTGACTACATCCTGACCAGCATGCTGGAAGCGCACGGCAATATATCCGATCTGAACATCACCGTGGGTCGGCCTTTTCAGGTGGAAACTTCAGGGACGTTGGGCGGCGTGGAGATGGTTCCTCCCATGAAAGAGATCACCCCGTTCCAGTCTGAAATTTTTGCGATGAATCTGATCAATATGGATCGTCGCCTGACGGATATGCTCATCACCCAGGGGTCTTGTGACTGCTCGTATTTTGTGCCGGGCAAAGCCCGCTTTCGTGTGAATATTTTTTCCCAGCGCTCTAATTACAGTGTTGTCCTCAGGAAACTGGAAACCCGCATCCCAACCATTGCGGAGCTTAAATTACCACCTTCATTTGCCAAAGCGGCTGAAGAGAAAAACGGACTGGTGCTGGTCACCGGGGCCACCGGCAGTGGTAAAACCACCACGCTCGCCGCCTTGCTCAGCAAGATCAATGATGAAAAGTCCATACACATTATCACCCTGGAAGACCCGGTAGAATTCGTTCACCCGCACCGCAAAGCCACATTCAACCAGCGTGAACTCGGGCAGGACTTTGATCGTTTTTCTACCGGCCTGCGGGCGGCACTGCGTCAGGCACCCAAAGTCATTCTGGTCGGGGAAATGCGCGATCAGGAAACTGTGGAAATTGGCATGTCCGCCTCCGAAACCGGTCATCTGGTGCTGAGCACCCTGCATACCGTCGATGCCGGTCAGACCATCAACCGTATTCTTGGCATGTTTCCCAAGGACGAGGAAATGCAGATACGACTGCGTTTGGCCGACACCCTGCGTTGGATCATCAGTCAGCGGCTGGTGCCAAAAAAGGGGGGAGGGCGCATTGCCCTGCTCGAAATCATGAACAACAACATGCGAGTCAAGGACGCCATCATCAACGGGGAAGAAGAAGGCAAAACATTCTATGAAATCATCACCGATGGCGATGCCTACGGCATGTGGACCTTTGACCAGCACATCATGAAGCTATTCAGAGAGGGGAAAATCACGGAAGAAACTGCCATGATGTACGCATCACGCAAAGCGGTTGTGGGCCGGGGCATCGATACCATTAAGTCGGGACGTGGAGAAAAGACCACCGACATTGATGATTTGGGAATGGACGAATCATTTAAGGATGTCGGGTCGCCTTTTGCCCGGCGCAAGAAGCGCGGCTAGCTACACCTTCACCTGATACCAGGAACTGTTTATGAAAGTCAATTGTAGTGCGTGCCAACATGAAGTCAACATACCCGACGACAAGGTTCCGGCGGGGCAGGTCTTTAATCTGACTTGCCCGAATTGTAAGGAAAAAATGCGGGTCGACCAGCATTTGAAACAGGAAGAGCCGGAAGAGACCATCGATGCTTTTAATTTTGCCACGTCGGATGATTTCAATGATGATGAAGTCCTTGAAATATACGATGAAGACGATAAGGTCGCGCTGGTATTAGACCAGGACAACGGGGATTTCTGGGTCGACACTCTCAACGAGATGGGTTTTAAAATTCAGACCGCCACCTCCGAAGATCATGCGATTCATAAAATCAAATTCACGGAGTTTGACCTGGTCATCCTGCACGAAAATTTCCAGTCAACGCCTTTTCGTGACAGCTCGGTTTACAAATACCTGACCAGCATCCCCATGATGATCAGACGCCACATCTTTTTTGTTCTGGTCGGGGCAGAGTTTAAATCGATGAACAATATGGAAGCGTTTTCGCTCAGTGCGAATGTGTTGGTCAATGAAAAAGATTTTGAAAAGGCCAAGGTCATTCTGAAGAAATCGATGACCGACAACGAACATTTTTATAAAGTATTCCGCGAATCCCTTGCCGCTCACGGGAAGGTTTAAACAATACTAAAGGGTCCTTATGAAATTCAGTGAAACGCCAATTATTCAGCGGTACTCAGATGGGGATGTGGTCATATCCGAAGGCATTGTCAGCAATAATGTTTTTATCATTATCGAGGGCGAGGTGGCCATCACCAAAAAGATGGATAAAAAAAATGTGCTCGTGGCTCAGCTCAAAGAGGGGGATGTGTTTGGCGAGATGGGGTTGATCTCCGGCAAGGTCCGGAGTGCAAACTGTACCGCCGTGGGCAACGTCACCATCGGAGTTATTGACAAGGAAAAATTTGGTGCGCTGATCGATACTCTACCGGAGGACTTGCAGACGGTAGTTCTGGCACTGGTGAGCCGTTTACGGTTCACAACAGAACAGCTTTCACGGATTGGAACGGAGTTGGATAAAACCCGGGCAGTGCTTTCCTCCTTTTCGATCGACATAGGATAGCGACACAAGAGTTTTATTGTTTTTTTATGGAAACAGGAGTTTGTTGAAGCGGTGATTCGGACTCTTTAATGCAAAGCACTTCATCATGCCTTCGGGTTATGGTAACAACTTGAGGTCTCAAAATTTCTGGAATGTTCCAAAAATTTTGACCCCCAGCAACCGCGAAATATGGGGCGGGAAGACAAACTTTAAAGGCACCCCTCACATTGGGAAATGAGTCATGACAACCTATACTTATAAAACCACAGTCAACGGCAGGACCACCAAGGGCGAAATTGATGCAGAAACAGAAGAAGGCGCTCTTGCCAAGCTGAAACAAAAGAAAATCAATGTTGATTCTTTGAAGAAGAAACAACCGCGCCCCTTCAGTAGTGAGGGAAAAGAGAAAATTGACGAGCGCGATATTGTTATTTTCACCCGGCAGTTTTCCACCATGATTGACGCAGGTCTGCCCCTGGTCCAATGCCTGGATATTCTGGGCAAGCAGTCGGATAAAAAATCATTCTCCATCATAATTCTGGACGTCAAGAGTAATATTGAAGTGGGCGGAAATTTGTCTGACTCCATGCGCAAGCATCCCAAGGTGTTCGATTCCCTTTATTGCAACCTGGTGGAGGCGGGGGAAGTCGGCGGTATTCTTGACATCATTCTCCAGCGTCTTGCGGCCTACATTGAAAAAGCCCTTGCCCTGAAAAAGAAGGTCAAGTCGGCCATGGTTTACCCAGGGGCCATCGTTTCCATTGCCTTCCTGGTGGTGGCGTTTTTGATGGTGTTTGTTATTCCCACGTTTGCAGAAATGTTCAGCGGTCCCGGGATGGAACTGCCCTTGCCAACGGCTATTGTTATGGGAGTCAGTAATTTTTTCCGAGAGCAATGGTATTTCATCATTGGCGGTCCCATTGCCTTTTTCTTCCTGTTTAAAAAGGTTTACGCTACTGAAAAAGGACGCGTTGAGGTTGACCGGTTTGCCTTGAAGATTCCGGTTGTGGGTATTTTGATTCGAAAAGTTTCTGTTGCCAAGTTCACCCGGACGCTCGGCACCCTGCTTTCAAGTGGTGTGCCCCTGATCGAAGGAATGGATATTTGCGCACGCACCTCCGGTAATAAAATTATGGAGTTTGCCATCCTGAATACCATTGAGTCGATCAAGGAAGGTGAAACGATCGCGGCACCGCTGGGTCGGGAATCCGTGTTCCCCCCCATGGTGATTCAGATGATCGACGTGGGTGAATCTTCCGGTTCCCTGGACAACATGCTGATGAAAATCGCCGATTTTTATGACGAAGAAGTGGACACGGCGGTGGATGCGTTGACCGCTCTGCTCGAACCCATGTTGATGGTGTTTCTGGGAGTGATCGTAGGTTTCATTGTTGTCGCTATGTATCTGCCCATTTTCAAAATGGGAGAGACCATCTAAAAGAGCTGGATTATTATTCCGGATCAGGGCGCATCCGATATTAATGCGGGTTCTGCCATTTCCCCCAACATTGAACCGGGCGCCTGCCCGGAGAGCGGCCCTTGACCATGCCGCAGGTTGATAAAAAACAAGATACCGAGCTCTTTCTCCGCTTCAAAACACTGATGGTGTTGCGGTTGATTTTCCTCACCGGGTTTGTGGTTCTGCTCTTCACCTTTGAGCAGAATGCGGTTCGGTCCATCCCTGTTCTCCCCTTAAGTTTTGTACTGTGCACCGCCTATTTAATGGCACTCAGCTATGCCTTGTTTTTTCGCATCGGGATGCGCCTCAGCATTTTGGGCTGGATGCAAGTGGTGGGCGATTTGATTATCGTCGGTGGACTTATTTTCACCACCGGAGGAATCGACAGTCCGCTCTCCTTCATGTTCCTCTTTGTCGTCATTGAAACCAGCGTTATTCTTCCCCGGTCTGCGTGCTACAAAGCCGCGGCAGGTGCCAGCATTATTTATGGATTGCTGGTCGATCTGGAATACTTCAATTTTATTCAACCCGTTTATTTTTTTCCCAAGCCAACAGCACCCTTTCAAGGGGCCTACCTGTTTTACACAGTGGTGATGAATCTGGCCTCGTATTTTGGCGTAGCCTACCTGAGTAGTATCCTCACTCACCGTTTGCGTTTGATAAAGGAAGAGCTGGAAGCCAAAAATATTGAGATGGGAATTCTCGAAGCCTTCCATCATCGGGTGGTTCAGCAAATGGGAAACGGCTTGATGACTACCGATTCTCAAGGCAGGATCACATCCGCCAATACCGCTTTCGAAAAAATATGTGGAAGCAAGGAAGCTGAATTGAAAAACCGGTTTTGTTATGATGTCCTCGACATCAATTTACTTCGGGAGTTTTTCCGAACGGTTGATCAACAAACACTGCCCCACCATATTGAAGGTGAGTGTCGGGACCGCAATGGCGAACCTCTCAGGTTGAGTGCGAAAATCAGCGGACTCAGCCGTACAGAATCCGGGTATCAAGGTTACATCTGTGTGTTCGAGGATCTCACCGAGATGAGGAAGATGGAAGAAAAGGTGTTGCAGAGCGAACAACTGGCCGCCGTCGGTCGCTTCTCTGCTGGTCTGGCGCACGAAATACGCAATCCCCTCGCCTCGCTCAGTGGGTCCATTCAGTTCCTCAAGGAAGGCCTTCAACTGAATGGGACTCACCAGCGCCTGATGGAAATCGTTCTCAATGAAACCGAACGACTGAATGAGATTGTCAGCGGATTTTTAAACTTTTCCTTGCCCAGGAAAAAAAACCTACAGGAAGTGGACCTGACCCGGCTACTGGAAGACCTTGTTCTGCTGATGAAAAACAGTAACGAATATCATTCCTCTATCAAGCTGGAATTGAATTTGCCGCCGGACCGGGTGCTGATTGAAAGTGACGAGGAGCAATTGAAACAGATGATCTGGAACCTGTGCATCAATGGAATTCAGGCTATGGACAAGGAAGGCTCCCTCACCATTTCTTTGAATCCAGTCAAAGGGTTTCAGCATCCAATGTTCACCACGGCGCGGAAAGGTCTGGTGCTTCGGATACAGGACGAAGGCCGTGGAATTTCCGAAGAAAAAATTGATCTCATTTTTGATCCGTTTTTTACAACGCGGGAAGAAGGCGTGGGGCTGGGCCTGGCCACGGTCAAGAAAATTGTCGATCAACTGGGGGGGCATATCGGACTCACCAGTCGTCAAGGACAGGGCACGGTATTTGACGTGTTTTTGCCGCAGGACCGTACCCTCCTCGACACCACCCAGGCCGATAAGGAACAGCGACAAACAGCCGCATCCTGAGAGGACAGGAATAGTATGAAACCAAAAAATGAACCCATGGTCATTAAGGGAGAAGAGGAACTGGCCATTTGCATTTGTGGTCAAAGTGGGCATTGGCCCCTCTGCGATGCCTCGCACCACACACTGGGGGGCGAGGGGCCGGAGATCATCTCCCTGGATAAAGAAAAAACCTATCTGTTGTGCCAGTGTCATCGAACGAACAACCCGCCCTATTGCGATGGCTCCCATAACCGAACGTAACCCCTTTCCCCTCACCGTGCACCCATGAAAAATTATTTCCGTTCAATCTTCATTGTTCTCCTGCTGATCCCCTTTCTGTCCGCTTGCGCCTTCTGGAAAGAAAAAGAAATTGTCCGCGACCTTATGGTCGAAGTTCCTGCGGGTTCTTTTTCCATGGGAGTGGTGATCGACAACCCCAATGAATGGGGCGATACCGATGAAGAGCCGGTCCATCAGGTTTATCTGGATACTTTTTATATCGATAAATACGAGGCTACGGCGGAAGAGTTCGCAGAATTTTTAAACGATAACTTTCACTATGCCCAGGCGTTTCTCGAAACAGGAACGGCAGTGACCGTTGAATTGAAAGAGGGTGTCTATCAGCCGCGCCAGGGTCTTGCAACCTATCCTGCCAACCGGATTTCCTGGTTCGGGGCCGATCTCTATTGCCAATGGAAAGGCAAGCGGCTTCCAACAGAAGCGGAGTGGGAAAAAGCCGCACGCGGTACGGACGAGAGAACTTTTCCCTGGGGTAATCAATATCCGGACAACTCTATCGTTACCTTTCGTCGTCCGTTTGATAAACATGGGTTTGAGGCGATGGAGCCGGTCGACTCCATGCCGCAGGGGGCTTCCCCCTATGGCGCGCATCACATGGCTGGTAACGTGTGGGAGTGGGTGAGCGACTGGTATGAAGATATTTATTATGAATACTCGCCGAAAAACAATCCGCAAGGCCCCGACACCGGCGACCATAAGGTCCTGCGCGGCGGCAACTGGTATTACAAAGCGTACTACATGCGCACGACCTATCGCTTCAACGATCCACCCGAGACGTTCAAAGTCTGGCAGGGTGTGCGATGCGCCCGCTCTTCAAAAAATTAAATTAAGATTGGAAAAATTTGGAGGGATGCCCTGAAAGTAAAATGCGATCATCGCCCGGCATAGTGAAACATGCGGTCGACGCAGGCGAGAGCGCGTTGCTGGACTTCGGGGGCAATGTTAACGATGTTCTCCGGTAGCGGTTGCTCGAGGGTGCTGGCAATATGGGTCAGACAATTCGATTTCATATAGCGGCACATGGTGCAGGACCCGACGAATTGTTTTTCAGGGTACTCAGTCTGCAAAATTCCAGTGAGTCCGCACTCGGTCAAAAGAAAAAACGAATCGCTTTTTGATTCGCGCACATGCTCCAGCATGCCGGTGGTGCTACCAACATAATCGGCCTTTCCCACCACGGGTGGTGAGCATTCCGGATGCACCAGAATTTCAACGCCCTCATTATTTTTCCGGATAAAATCAATCGATCCCGCCTCATACTCCTCGTGGACATAACAGGTGCCATCGTAAAAATCGATCTGCTTGCTCGAACCTTTTTCCTTTAGAAAGTCGATGACATTTTGCGCCATGAGTTTGTCCGGCAGGAAATAGATTTTGTCGTTCTCAATGGCTTCGATGATCTTGTAGACGTTGGACGAAGTCACGCACACGTCGCACTCGGCTTTAACATCTGCCGTCGTGTTGATGTAGCAGACGAAGGTGTGGTCAGGGTATTCGCGGCGCAGTTGCTTGACGATTCCGGCGTTGATGCTGTCCGCCAGTGAACAACCGCCGTTGGGATTGGGGTCCAGAACGGTTTTTTCCGGATTAAGAATTTTAGCCGTCTCCGCCATGAAACGAACCGCAACGAACACGATCACATCCGCATCGGATTGCCGCGCTTTTTTTGACAGCCCGTAAGAGTCGCCAGTGTAATCAGCAACGCTGAACAGAACTTCCGGAGCGACATAATTGTGTGCGAGGATGATCGCGTTCTTTTCCTGTTTGAGCTGTTCGATTTTTTCTATGTAGGGGAGCATGCGGGCGCAATGCTCTTCGGTGAATTCACAAAGAGGACTGCCGACGCGGTAGTGCCGAAGTTTTTCGTAAAGTGATTGCGCAGTGATTGTCATGGTTCATCCGGGAGGCCATTGCATGGCCCGTCCCGCCAGTAAATGAAAATGAATGTGAAACACGGATTGACCCGCCCCGGCACCGCAATTGACCACTACGCGGAAGCCCGATTGATCAAACCCACCATCGCACGCAAGTTTGCCCGCCACCTCGTGAACCCGACTCATCACCGACCGGTCTTGCTCCTCCAGTTCCAGCAGGGTGGGGATGTGACGTTTGGGGATGATGAGCAGATGCGTTGGCGCCTGCGGGTTGACATCCTTGATGACAAACAATCCCTCGTCTTCAAAAACTTTTTCCGCAGGGATTTCGCCCTGGTCTATTTTGCAGAAAATACAGTCTGACATTTTGGTAGCCGGGTAAAGTTTTTAAAATTAAGGAGACCTCTGCATAACCCAAAAACCAAAAGCAAAGGCGAGATTCTTCACTTCACTACGTTTCGCTCAGAATGACATGCGGTGGTTTTTGTTGCCACTCCGCCGACCGCTAGGTCCAGCAAGGAGTCTGAATGACAGTTCGTTGATTTTATGTGTCACATTCAAGAGAGCGAGTAGCGTTCTTGAAAGGGAATAAAAATCCTGCCGAAAAAGTTTTCTGTCGGCCCTCCGCAAGGAGCGGCTAGCATTAGCGGAAGAAGGAGTCGCGATCGTAAGGTTGTTGCAGGTCGAGATTGTTCAGGTAATCGCGGATTTCCTTCTTGTACGAAATAAACGGATCCAGCATTAAAAAAGGTTCTTCTTTATTGAGGCGAAAACCGATCCAGTCGATCAGGTAACCCGTTTGGCTTTGCGCCAGCGTTTTTACCAACTCGCCACGACCATCGGCGCGCGTGCCTTTCGGTGCCGTGCCCTTGGCGTGTTCGACTGCCGAATCCGTTGTCCGTCGCCAAGCATCACCTGTTTCCTCCAATCCCCAGTATAAACCTTTTTGCCGGTTGAGATTATGGTATTCGAGGTCGAGACTTTTGATCCAAGGATCCTGCCAGGACAAATCCTGCGCCTTCATGAACTCGGTCAGCATCCAGTATTTACTGGCCCAGTCGACTCTGCCGAGCAAGGCTTCCGGGCCTTTCGGGATATCGGTCAATACCGATTCCCAGGCCTCAATCACCCAGTCCGTGTCGGTCGAGCTTCCTTTGAGATGTTCTTTCGCGCAATTCACCATTTCCCATTGCAACTCCAGAGCCGTCGAGCGTTTGCCGTCACGCAAAGTGACTTCCCATTTAAAATCCGGATCGCGCGAGATGTCGCGCATGGTGGAAACCGAATCGGCTAAAATCCAGTCTGGGTCGGAGACACCCAGCTCGATCAGTTCCATCAGCACCGCCGTGGACCCCATCTTCAGGGCGGTGGCGAATTCGCTCATATTGGAATCGCCTACCAGCAGATGGATGCGGCGGTACTTGCTCGGGTCGGACAGCGGTTCATCGCGCGTGTTGACGATGGCGCGGTTGTACTGCACCCAGCGATAAAATTCGTTGGGGATGTGATCGGCGCGCTGGGAAATCTGAAAATCGACTTGTTCCTGCTCTTTGCGCGTGTGGTTCACTTCATCCCAGTCGCGGAAAGGTTGCGGGTTGCAGGCACCGGTTCGCCCGGCACCGGCATAGATTTGCCGCGTGACCAGGAAGGAGGCCAGCATGCGCAGGTTCTCGCGATTATCAAACTGGAAGGCGCGACTGACCAGGTAATTTTCATGGCAACCAAAAGTCGCGTTGGTTTCCAGATCGACGTTGTTCTTGATGATGGACACCTGATCGCCCCAACCCATTTCCTCGACCGCATCCTGCACCACCATGTCGCCGGCGCGATCGTAGGTGACAAGGTCCGTCAGGTTGGAGCATTCCGGCGACGCGTATTCGAGGTGACCCATATCAAGGTAGACGCGACCACCGTTGACCAGAAACCCGCCGTTGCCCGGCGGCTCGTCGTTGGCCCGGTAATGCAAATCGAGCACGCCGGTTTTTTTATCGAAGATGTGATTCTTGAGGCGCACCGCTACATCAACTGAGCCGTATTTAAAGTCGTCACCATTTATTAAAAGACCGTATTCAGTCTCAATCCCGTAGATGCGTCTTTTCATGAAAGGCAGGCCGATTTTAATTTTTCGATTTCATCGGGTGCGAGGGCGCGGTACAAGGCCTTGCGCTCGGTGTCGGTGGAAAGAACACCGACTTCCAGTGTCCATTTATCGAAGGCTTCTTTTAAAGTTGGGGCCGGGTCGTCCGACTCTTCATTGGACTCTTTATCAGCGACATCGCGTTTGCCTTCTTCCCAGATGTTGCACGCCTTTTTGAGTGCGTCTTCAAGGGGCATGGAGGCGAAGTCGGTGGCCTCGATTTTTTCTTGAACGGCATCGGAAAGTTTTGAGTCCCCAGAAATGACAACACCTTTTTTGAAGGTTTCCCAGTGACCGTCGTAATTGACCCGGTAAAACGAGGGGCGGTTGTCGAAATCGATTTCCATCAGCAGGAGCTGGATCAGATAAGGCGCGCGCACAATTTCTTCAAAATTTTGTTTGAGAGACGGGGCGATGCCAAATTGCAGGAGCCGCGCAATGGTCACATCTTTTTCTGAGCGGTTGAAGCCTTCCAGATGCGCCATGTCGAGCAGAGTCATGCGAAGCCGTTCGACATCTGCCGGGTGACCCAGTCCGCCTAAGGCGATGCGGTCGTACAGTTCAAAAATTTTCCCCGGTTGCGGTGAAAACCCCAGCATGAGGGTGCCGTCCTTATAGGGCACGGCAATCACCGGTTGTCCTTTTTTCAGTTTTTCCTGAACGTAACTGTGCCGGGTGGAGATGGCTTCCAGCCAGCGAAATGGTTCTTCAAACATGATGGTCTCTTATATCAAGTGCGTTGAATGGCCTGTTGGAAAAGCGATGCCACTTCTTCTTCTGGAAGAAAGTGATAACCCTTGGTCGTGATGCAGGCGATGATGGGGAAAATGTTGTCATCCGGCCTTGCTTGCCCGGTGGCAGAATCGAACCGGCCCGCTGTCTGGAGCAGGCGGATAGCCAACTGTGATGCTTCTTCTTTGGAGCGTTGGTTGAGAGGGCTTTGCCCCCACAGGTCTTCGTATTCCAGAACGCCGCGGATGACCGGCGAGCCCGATCCGGTTGCCGTGTGTGTCCGGATTTCAAACTGCGCCCCGAGCATGTCGTAAAAATAAATCATCGGGGTGTCGCTCTTTAAATTGTAGGTGGCAAAAATCGGACTGACGGCACCGACACCTTGCAGGGCAAGGCCCATATTGTCTTTCAGCAGGCGCGACAAGGCGCGGACTTTGCCTTCGGTCGAAAGCGATTGCAACTGCGACCGTCGGTAGTATTCAAAGTTGTGCGATAGCACGCGGGCCATTTCAAAAGCGGTGGCGGGAACCCCGGCGATCGCCATCAGCGAGTAGTCGTCGATGGGGATGACCTTGTCGCAACGCTCGTACATGATGGCGTTGCCCGCGGTGGCACGTCGGTCGCCAGCGATCAGCACGCCATCTTTATAATGGAACGCCAGCACCGTGGTGCCCTGGGTCAACTGCGTCTTGTCAATACCGGGCATACTGGAGGCATCCGGCCAGGCATAACCCGAACGGTGGAGGAGGTCGATGAAATCACCCTGCTGTTGATTGTCCAAAATCGGATGACTCATTGACCCGTGCGCTGTTTGTATTTTTCTGATTGTTTCGGGTCGACCTTCTTCATGCGTTTGAGAAGATCATCCCGACCTGGGCGGGAAACATCCGGACGGCTCGGTCCGGCATCCTTGCGATCCGGCGCAGGGTTATTTTTTTCCTCCCGGCGCAGGGGATCGTTCATTTCAATAGGCTGTGTCGTCATGCGAACTGCTCCTTGCGTGATTGCAGTGTAAGTTCCACGTCATTTTGCGTGATGACGTCCGTCAAGTCCAGCACTTCCCCATCGTCAAATTCGACGCCGGTCCAGTGTATTTTGCTTATCCGGTCTTTGTGTAATTGTACCATTTGTCCACGAATTACCGCACGGGTATCCTGCGGTGGGCAGTGGATAGCGTTGTTCACCCGGTCCCGGGGGATCAGATTGGTGATTCCCTCCTGCGCTTGCAACGCTGTGTACAGGCCGCGCTCCGGGTTCAGGTTGTGGTATTCCAGGTCCAGACTTTGCAGGACAGGATCATCCCACCCGATGTTTTCCGATGCCATGAATTCCTTGTACAGACTGCGCTTGATGGCCCAGTCGATGCGGTCGTCCAGTTGGCTCGGGTCCTGATCGAGATCGTCCAGAGTGCGACCCCATTCGCGCAGGACCCAGTCGTATTCTTCGCGCTGGTTTTCTTCGTCCGCCGGCGGATGCTTGGCAACCTGTTCGAGATAGGCACGTTGGATTTCCAGGGGAGTGATTTTTCCTGATTGTTTTCGATTGAGAGAAACTTTTCCGGAAAGATCGCGCGACACAGTCCGGCAGTCACTGACCGGGTCTTGAAGCTCCGGGAAAGCGATCAGCTTTTCTTCACCGATCAGGCGTAACACCTGCCGCGTGGTTCCGACCTTGAGTGCGGTGGCGTAAGACGACATATTTGCATCACCAAGAATCAGATGAAGTCGGCGGTATTTTGAGGTGTCAGCGTGCGGTTCATCGCGCGTGTTGACGAGGGGCCGTTTGGTCATCGTTTCGATATTCATGAGTGCTTCCATGAAATCGGAACGCTGGGCCAGTTGCAGGCCGGTGAACCCATCGGCATGTGCACCTTCCGCTCCCACTTTCCCGGCACCGGCGTACAACTGCCGCGTCACCAGAAAAGCCAGCAGGCCGTTGGCCCAGGTCTCGAAAGGAAGCGCGCGGGGAATAAGGTAATTGTCGTGCGTGCCGTAACTGTGACCGCTGTAATCGGTGTTGTTCTTGAACACCTGCAAGCCATCGGTGCCGATGGCTTCATTACGCAGACGGACGCACTCGCGCACGATGTCTTCGCCCGCCATGTCATGCGCGACCAGATCAAACAGGCTGGCGCATTCCGGCGTGCCGTATTCGGGATGGGTGTGATCGTTATAGAAACGGGCACCGTTGGTCAGCACCCGATCACTTTTCATATCGAGGTAGGAGTAAGAACGTTTGCGGTCTTCCGCGCAAAACTCGTCTTCTTCTTCATCCTGTGCCAGATGAGTGACCGTGAAGCCGCGCATGTCGAGGTGCGTGCGTTCCTTGCGATAATTCCATTTTTGAAACACGCTGGTCTGCTGGCAGACGCGCAACAGTTCCATCGATTCCTCGACCGGGTCGGAGCTCTCGATATCTTCGCGGATGATGCCGTACTCGGTTTCGATGCCAAGCAATGGGACTTGCTGGTTCATATAATGGACCGGCGCATCGTATGCTGGGCGGCATTGTCGGAGTCATCGGGCCGTCGGACGCGCGCCACCTGCTTCGGATCAAAGTCGAGCAGTTGCAACCAGTCTTCCATGTTGGAATCGGCGGGGAGGACGCTGTTGTCGGTGAACTCAACCCGCAGGGCGTCGACAAGATCATCGACTTTCATCACCAGATCTTCACCGTTGATGGCGCGTTCGATGGCGGTTTCCTTGGCGCGGCTGACGATTCCTTCGAGGATGGCACCGGAGATGAAATCTTTCCAGTACAGTTTTTTGAAATCACCACTTTTGAGCGTTAGCACCAGCGCAACCTGTTCCTGGGTTCGAGCGAACAGTTTATCGAGGAACGGCTCGGTGGTTTTTTCCAGACTGCCTTCCAGCGGCAGGTTGGGTTTCAGATAAACCTTGAGGATGGCGGAGCAGTCATCGCGGCTGGGTCGACCCACTTTTATTTTTTTATCAATGCGACCGGGCCGCAAAATTGCCGGGTCGATGAGGTCGGGTCGATTGGTGGCGAGGATCACCACCATGTCGCGCACCGACTGGATGCCGTCCATCTCCGCACAGAACATGGGCACCAGCGTGTTGGAGATGTTGTGTCCGCGCCAGGCTTGCCGCGTGCCGAGAACCGATTCCGCCTCGTCAATAAAGATGAAAGGGAAATGCCCTTTCTCTTTATAGTCGCGTGCCTTCTGAAAAATTTCGCGGACTTTGCGTTCGGATTCACCGAGCCACATGTTGAGGATTTCCGGACCCTTGACGTGAATGAAGCGGCCTTCGAGTTCCTGACCGTTTTCTTCCAGACTCTGTTCACTTTTTAATTTTTCGATGATGTCCGAAAGAATGGCTTTGCCAATGAGGGTTTTACCGCAACCGGGCGGCCCGTAAAACAGAAACCCTTTGGGCATCTTGTATTCCATCTTTTGCAGGATTTCAGAATGCAGGATGGGATACTCGATGACCTTGCGCACTTCTTCGACCACGTGTTGCTGTCCGCCGACCTGATTCCAGGTGACGGGGACGAAATCATCATCGATGGCATTTTTGGATTTGCGTTTGGGAAGCCGCGCGACCATCACTTTTTGCGTGGGGTCGAGGATGACTTCATCGCCTTCGCGCAAACCTTCCGTGTCAAAATCATCGGCAGGCTTTACCATGTTCTCGGCGGTGCCGGTGCCGCTGGCGATCATCCATTGTCCGTCTGCGAGGCGCGAGGCAATACGACCGACCGGACCCATATCGGGCTTCGGCAATTTTTGAATGGCAACAAAGGCTTCGTTGACGGCGACAATGTCGCCCACTTTAAGAGGACCTTCTTCGAGAATTTCTGGAGATGCCGCCGCCTGGTATTCGGTGCCACCGACATTGAGGCGGTACAGGTCGTCAAGACCCTCGCCCATGATCGTGCCAATGCGGTGCGCCGGTTGCTTCAGTTTCTGGATGGTCTCTTCCAGCGTGCGGGCCTTCAACGCATATTGCTGAGCCGTCTGTTGGGCCTGCATAAGAGCATCGCGCAGGTCGAACACTTTTTGTTGCAGGTCCGGCTGATCGGTTGTTTCTTCCAGAATCTGATCGATCAGTTCTGTGATGTGACTGGGGTCTCCCATTTTGGCTCCGTCAGGACTGAATGCGTGGCCTCGACCTCCACAGGCTGTTGCGTGCGGAGGTGGCTCTCTCTATTGAATGCCTGTTATTTTATTATGTTGGAAAAACTGAGTATTTCAACCCTTTTCGCACTTTCGGAGGACTGGGGCTAAAACAATGGTTTTTTTGCCTTTACATCTCATCCGCAAGCCTTGCCCTTTAGTGCGATAAGTCTATAATATTCTATACGTTTCCAGAAAGTTTTACAAAATCTCACGATTTTTCATTGAGAAGGTCCACTCCATTGCGCAACCGCCCTGCTATCGAAAAGTGCATTCTCAGTTTCAGCCACAACCGGTATCAATCCCGGAACGAGGCCGACCGTGTTGGGCTCGGCAAGGCGCGGCGCGAAATTGCCCAAGGCAAACGCGGCATCAGTCACCTGATCCTGCGAGCGGAAGATGATCGCATCGACCGCCTCAAATTTCTGTTCCTGATCAATGGCATCCCGCTGATGTGCTATGCCCTCGGCAATGTATTGTTGTCCAGTGTGCGGGAGATCGCGGTGGTGGGCTCGCCGGAAGTGAAAGCGGTGCTCGATCTTTTTAAGGAAACCCTCGACTGTCGCGGCAAGACCATTCATTTTGTTCCCGAGGACCCGGACAACCTGATGTTGATCAGCACCCTTTTGCGCGGAAGGGACGCGTTGACCCTCGAGAAAAATGAACTGGTGTTGTTCCAGCCGGGGGACCTGCCGTTTCTCTACGAGCTGGAAAAAGTGGTGCAGGATCGCGACATCCGCTCGAACAATCTCATCATGTGGCTCAATTCGCGCTCTGCAATGTTCAACGACTATGAACGCCACCCGGAAACAGAATTTGTCCAGCGCAACTACCACTACCGTTGCATCGACGAAAAGGAAGGCCGACTGCACGATGTGAAGGAACCCAACGTGTACCCGATCAACCTGACGGCGATTGAGGGGGACATCATTGAACTGCTCCACGAAACGCGCAAGGACGGCAGAATATTAAACGCGTTTCTGAGCAAGGCCCTGCGCGAGCCGAAACGGATGCTGAAAATGTTGCCAGTGGTGGCAACGCATTTTCGTAAGTTCGACAAGGAACTCAAAAAATTTCGTCAGGAAGACGAGTTTAAATTTGGCATGCACCTCAAGAATTTTAACCGGGGAATGTCGACCTTGCTCAATACACAAGCCACGTCAAAATTTCACGACGACCCGGCGTTCGTTGCCGATGTCGATGCGCTGGAAGATTGGGAAGATTACGAATCGCTGGTGCAGGTCGCGGAGTTGAAACACGGGGCGGAGGGATTGCTGAAGATTCATCCCTTTGGCAAGGAACTGCTGGCGTTTCGCCAGCAAGCCATGCCGCGCTTGAAATTAAAACTTCCCATGTACGCCGATTTCGAGGGCTACCTCAACGAAGTTTACCGGACACAAGAAATGGGCTACATGCCGTTCGACAAGGAAGGCCGCTACGACACCCCCAACCTCCACACTCCAATGATAGAGCAGGCCTATAGCTGGTATCGCACCCGCGCCGCCAGGTTTGAACGGAGATAATGAAGCAGAGGTGTTAGCAATTCTTCTTGTAGCCCTTTTCAGTTCTCCGCGCATTCGCCTATAACAAAAATGGATTATTTTTTGTTATACTTGGAAAGGTCCTTATTATTTTGAAGGAGAGGTTTTTTTGTATGAATATTTCCCTCAACAGACATTTTGATGAGTTTGTAGGCGAGGCGGTCAAATCGGGCCGATACAAATCGTCGAGTGAGGTGGTTCGTGAAGGTCTCAGACTTTTAGAGGAGCGCGAAACCCGTCTGGTAGCTCTGCGAAACGAGATTGATCGCGGCAAAGCAAGTGGAAAGCCGGTCTTATATAATTCGGCGAAAATTAAAAAGAGTGCCCGCAAACGCCTGAAAACCTCCCCTAAATAATGCGGCTGGTTATTCGCCCCCTGGCCATTCAGGATATCGAAGATATCTGGCTTTATATTGCGGATGACAGTCCCGGTTCAGCCGATACCATGATCGACACATTCACCGACCGTTTTACATTTTTGCAGGAACAGTCGCACCTGGGTCATGCCTGCCCGGAACTGGGTGAAAATTTGAGACGGCTGGTCGTTCAAAGTTACTGTGTATTTTATACGGTCACTCCAGGCTCTATAGTGATCGAACGTGTTTTACATAGTTCGCGCGACATGGATTCTTTATTCAGCTAGCGATATTAAATTTTCGAGTTTTTCCAATAAAAGGATGTTGTCTCTCGTTCGGTGAGGACTCTGGATTGAAAAGTCTTGCCCGAGTGCAGTTCCAGCGGTACCATGAAGGGTCGATTCTCTTGAATTTAAAAGGGAATCCTGCAATTATTTTTGTGAAAAGGTTGCCCGGGTAGCAAGCTTGAACTTTTGTGGTTCTTCATTAATTTCCCTTTAACGGTTAAGCAGGTAAAGTCCGAAGATGGCCCAAACTGCCAGTCCATTCATGTTGCAGGAGGATTTTCAGCGCAGGAACGATTTGACTCGTTTCATCGTCATCTCGGTTGTTCTTCATGCCCTGGTAATTATCATGCATGGCATCATGCCGGCGAAACTTTCGGACCCAGAGGTCAAGCCGCCGATCAAGGTGAAATACATTCAGCCGGAAAAAAAACCGGAGCCTGCGAAAAAGCGCAGTACCCTCATTGATGCGCCGGAACCGGCAAAGGTGGAGGCACCGCGATCCACCGAATTGCTGGCAAGCCACGACAGTCGCGCCCATTCCAACAACCGGACCAAAAAAGCCAAAAAGTATCGGGCGAAGAAAACGGTGGTGCCAAAATTTGACGGTCAGCGTACCGTCAAACGCAATCCGGTAAAAACGCCGGTGTCCAAGCCGATAGCCAGACCAAAGCCGCAGAAAAAACAGATGGAAAAAACGCCGAACTATCCCTTGGCGGACCGGGGGTTCATCACCCGGGAAGAAAATAAATCTGTACCGGCACCCTCCACGCCTAACCAGCAGACGAAATCGGGCAGTACCATGGCACTTCTGGATGGGTTTGATCCTTCAAAGTACGCTGCTCTGGATACGGATTCGTCTGTTGATGAAGATGATGATGAGCCGATTTCTCTCGACACGAAAGAGACAAAATACGCGTCCTACTTTGCCCGCATCAAGCATCAGATCGAGCGGGTGTGGGCTTATCCGGAGGAGGCGGCACGGCGCGGTATTTCAGGCGAGCTCACGCTCCGCTTTCAGATTCAGCGCGACGGAGATTTGATGGATGTGCGTTTGATTGAAGGGTCGGGATCGGAACTGCTGGATTTTGCCGCCCTGCGTGCCATCAAAAGTGCGGCACCGTTTTATCCGTTTCCGGTGACCATCGAAAAAAAGAAGATTTCCATTCTCGCCACGTTTATTTACAGTCCAAGCTACGGTGCTTCCCGCCGTGCCGGAGGACCGGGTGTTCGTTAGCCCTCGCCACCACGATTAATAAATCACCACAGGAGACCAAAGAAATAATATGAGTGCCGGAGGTTCCACCAAAGTCATTGTCATCGCCATGATGGCGAATCTGGGAATTGCCATAGGCAAATTTTTCGGCGCATTTGTTTCCGGCAGTTCGTCCATGCTGGCGGAAGGCATCCACAGCCTTGTCGATACCACCAATCAGGTATTACTGCTGGTGGGGGAGAAGTCGGCAAGAAAAAAACCGTCCGATCAGCATCCTCTAGGCTACGGACGCGAATCTTTTTTCTGGTCATTTGTTGTTACGGTTTTGCTGTTCTCTCTCGGCGGATTGTTTGCCATCTATGAAGGTGTGCATAAATTATCCGATCCTGAACCGCTGAAGAATTACAATATCGTCATCGGCATTCTTCTCGCCGGGGTTTTACTGGAAGGCTATTCGTTTCTGATGGCCCTGAAAGAAATCCGGGTGCAGAATAGATTTGGAAAGCTCAGTACCTGGTTCCGCAAAACCACTTCTGCCGGATTGTTGGTGATATTCACGGAAGATGCCGGCGCGCTCATTGGTTTGACCATCGCGGCCTTTTGCGTGACCATGGCGAAGGTGCTGGACAATCCAGTATGGGATGCCTACGGTTCGATTGCGATCGGTGTTCTGCTGGTGGTGCTGGCCGGTTTTTTAGCAGTCGAAATCAAATCGCTCATCATTGGCGAGGCACCTTCAAAGGACTACCGACCGGATGTTGAAAAAATTTTAGGGGAACGTATGCCCTCGGCAAAACTATTGCGGTTCCTGGCGTTGTCGATTGGCGATCGTGAAGTGATGTTGAGCTACAAGATTCATCCCGGCGAAGAAAATGATGTCAACAGCCTGATCGAAGATATCAATAAGGTCGAAGCCGAGGTGCGCAACCAGTTCCCGGAAGTCAAATGGCAGTTCGTCGAACCGGATTATAAGGCGTAGCCGGACCACTCACAATCCAAGGGTAAAAAAAAATGCCAACCAGCACGGAAAAAGCCTTGCAGGGAATTGAGCTTGCCGAAGGCAGGCGCGACCACTACGCGCGCAAATTGAACCAGTGCATGGCATTGAAGCGACAGCAGATTGATTCTGCATTGTCGTTAAGCGCACACAGCAAGGGCATTCGGCATCGAGATGAAAAAACGCTGAGGCGAAAATACCTTCGCGGCATTCTGCTGGTCAGGATATTAGACAAGGGGTTGGCTCTCACCGATGTTCCGGTTCACGTGACTCCAAGGATCAACAAACCCTTCGCCGAACTTCAACGAGAGTTAAAAGGTTTGTTGCCACTCGCCATCGATCTTGCCAAACGCGATTCCTGGGCACCGAGCAATTTTACCCGGCCCAGCCACCACGATTCATCAAGCTACAAATACATCATCCACGGATTGCAGGGCAATTCGGTCAAAATTTATAACGATGCCTCCACGCTCGATTCAGTTTTCCAGCGTTTGCAAGCGGACTACGCCGGTGTGCAGGTCCCGTTTGGAACCCGGATGGTCAACGCGATCGGCGGCGATGGATCGATCCGGTTTTTGCCTTACCGCGAATACCTCCGGCGTCCCAACCTTCTGCATACGGACGTGATCAGTTGCAGTGTGATCAGCCATCAGGTGCCAGACACTTACACGGACTTTGGCCTGATCCTGAAGGTGCCCAAGGAGTGTGTGATGTTGACCGGCAACCGGGATCTCAATATCAAGAATCGATCAACAGATATGCTGGCAGAATTTGCCAGTTACGGAGTCGATGACAGATCGCGCGATATGATGACACCCAATGAAATCCTGCAACTCTGCATCAACCGAATAGCCGCAGTCACCACCCGTGATGAAATGAATCGGCAATATAATGAAATCGTTTGCATTGGGACCTCGCCAAATGGCAAGCAGGTTGAGGTTACCGGGATATGGGTCAAGGTAAACGAGGACGGCGATTATTATTCGCACTATCACGCTGGCAGTGCCTACAGCACCGTGATCACGGATGACATTGATCGAGAGATGACCCGCGCCAGTCTTGCGCACGGAATCCCGATCATCAGAATACTGGCGGCAGGCGGGTTACGCAAACCAGCCCCTGCTCCGCGAAGACATTCTTTTTCCAGATAGCTGGATGGTTTCTTCAAATACGCTGATTTTTCTCGACGCAAGGAACGCACAGGGTGCTTTCCGGCATGAGCATGATCCTGCCATGCGGGATGGGTTCACCGCACCTCAGGCACAGGCCAAATTCCGGATCATCAATCTTGCTCAGCGCCGTCTCCAGTTTGGATAGTTTGACCTGCGCAGAGTTCAGAGATGCTTCGCTCACCCCCCGGCTGACGATTGCCTCCATCCGGGTCAGACGCCCGATCGCATTGTCCGGCGCAACCGGTTTGGACGTTTCCTGCAAACTTTTTATGAGGTGTTTTTGCGCTTCAATCTCATCCCTTATTTTTTGTTTGAGTTGTCCCCGGTTTTCCGATTGCAAGGTGGTCTCCTTCAGGCTCAAAAAAAATCTAATAGTAGACGCGCAAATTCTTACCAGCTTTGTCGGCGTGAGCGCAGTTTTTTTTGCGCATTTTTTTCACCCATCCGCGCCGCACGTCGAAAGGATTTGAGCGCCTCAGAATAATCTTTGACGATGCCATTGCCCGTTTCGTAAGCCCGGCCCAGATTGTAATGTCCGAGCGCATAATTTTTGGCAACGGCTTTCCGGTACCAGTCGACCGCTGTGGTTGGATTTTTGGCAACCCCTTGCCCCAGTTCATGCATCACGCCGATGTCGTTGAGGGCTCCGATATGTCCTTTGTCCACCGCATGCTGGAACCATTCCAGTGCTTTGCCATAATCTTGCGCGACTTTTTTCCCCTGATAATATTTTGCGCCCATGTTGTAGGTCTCATCGGCAGACAGGGAGGCCCATTTTGGCGGTGCCGGTATTGTTTGTTTCGGCGAGGCAGGCGGGGGTGCCGGAATAACAGGAGATGCGGCGGGAGCGGTTGGTGTTTCAATCTTTGCCAGGCTCTTGCCCAGCTCAGCATTGGGCGAACGAATGCGGGCGACCATGTTGACCTCAGCACCACCATTTTTCAGATCAACGAGGATGCCGTCTTCCGTGACTTCACGCACCACTCCTGAACCGATGACGATGCGCACCGGATCGCCAACCTGAGGCCGCCACTGGCCTTCCGGCTTTACTTTGAGCGAGTCCATGGTGACATCGACCACCTTGCCGGTGATCTCCATTTCGAGATCCCCGCCATCGTCAAGTTCGCCGAGACCACCGAGGTCTTGCGCGAAGTTTATGGAGGGGATCAGCAGGCCAAAAAATATCAGAGCCGTGATTAAATTTTTCATGGCGCGTTCCTGAGAAGGTGTTCGTTCCTTTTATTGTACCGCCGAATGTGCGCCGAATGGAAGGGGGGAACTCAGGCTCTAGTTTTTCTTTTCTCGATCGTCATTCCAATCGGCAATTTTGGTGGCGACGAATAGAATGCCAAGGGAAACGATGCCACCGAGGACAATTTGCAAAAGAGGCGGCAGGGCTCCGACAAAACTCTGAATGGCTTCAAACACGGTGGGATGTCTCCTGGTTATTGTAAAAATATAACGGTTTTTTCCGTATCGAGATTGATCTTGAGGATACGGTGATTGTTGGTGTCGGATACGTACAGGTCTTTGTCCAGACACAGCACCCCTGCAGGTTCCCACAGCCGGGTGCAGGACTTATCATCGCAGATGATATCAGCGGAAGCTTCCACAGTATGAACCTCTTGCGTTTTTAAATCGAGCACCTTGATTTTATGATTATAGGAATCGGCGATGAACAGTGCGCCGTCTGCATAGTGGACTCCCAGCGGATGTTGCAGATTCGCTTTTTTCCCGGTGCCATCCTTGTCGCCAAAATCGAAGAGCCCGGTGCCAACGTAGGTGGCGGTCAACCCGATTTTATCGAGGCGGATGGAACGGATGGCACTGGTTTCACTGTCGGCGAGGTACAGCTTGTCATCGTTGACGGACAACCCGCTGGGTTGGGCGAAGGTGGCGACCAGACGCGGCGCATCGGTCAGCGACTCTTGCCCGGAACCGGCAAACAGGGCGGCTTCTTTTTCCTGAACATAATACACGCCGATCTGGTGAGTGCCGGCGTTGGCGAAGTACAGCCAGCCGTCTTTCATCGACACATCCCACGGAGAGGAAATCGAAACTTTCAGAGCAGGTCCGGAGCCTTTCAGGAAACCGCCCTGTGCTCCCGTGCCGACGACTGTCTCGACCGTATCGTTGGTTAAATCGATTTTTCGGAGCAGATGATTTTCCGTGTCCGCCACCCAGATGTTGCCATCTTCATAACACAACCCTTGAGGGCGGAAGAACTCGGCGTCTTCAAAACTGCCATCGCGCTTGCCGATTCTGCCCGTGCCGATTCGGCGTGTGATACGGCCTTCGTGATCGGTGGTAACGATCTGGTTGTGATTGCTGTCGGCGATGGCAAACTCGCGGTCGCTTTTGCTGTAAGCAATTTTTCCCGGAAAGCTGAGGGTGCCGGTAACAGTGGCCTGCATCGGGGCGATCAATTCCTCAGCACCGCCTGTGAGGGTGCCGGTTTTTTTCATTTCAGCGACGAGGTGGTCAAGACTTTCTTCCAGTAACTTCGGGTCGGGCTCACCCGGAAGTTGCCCGAGGATATAGCCGTCCGGCGAGAGGAACATCAAAGTCGGCCAGGCATTGACCGCATAGCGTTTCCAGATTCCAAAATCGACATCGTGCACGATGGGGTGCTCGATCTCATAACGCAGGATCGCCTGTTCCAGATTATCGGTTTCTTTCTCGCCACTGAACTTGGGTGAATGCACACCGATCACCACCAGCTCATCCGGGAATTTGGCTTCGATCCGTTTCAGGGTCGGGATGATGTGAATGCAGTTGATGCAACAGTAGGTCCAGAAATCAAGGATAACAATTTTGCCAGCAAGATCATCCAGGTCCAAAGGTCGCGGGACATTGAACCACGGCAGGTCAGCGGCATCGAGCGCGGGGGCTCGCACCATTTGATCAGGCATAGGCTGAGGCGATGGCGTCCTTTGCCGCGTCCTTGATGCCGTCCCATTGAGCTTCCGGTTGCTTGACCACTGTCACAAAATCTGCCATCAGAAAAACGCTGGTGACCCCTTCGATGCCGAACAGGGCCTGGGCAACCGGGCAATCGCCTGCTTCTTCAGCATTGTTGTAGGTTTTATGACCTTTGTCGATGACCTGTTTGCCAACGACCGTGTACTTGAGTGCGTTTTCATTGGGGCTTGTATCTACGATAATTTCTACAGTCATGCTGATCACCTCCTCTAATATTTTTTGAATTTTGATGTGTTTTCTCCAAGACTAGCAGGTCCTCTGCGAACCTTGCGGTCATAGACGGCGGATAGAAAAGAAAACCGTAGTCATGTCATTCTGAGAAACCCGAAGGGTGCCGAAGAATCTCGCCTTGGATTTTGATTTCGGTTGCATACAATATTCCACTTTCCCATAAGAACGGTTTTTCGCGCTCTCAAATACGACCACCATCTCACGGCTAGTGGGAAGGCCGGAAGATGCCGAATGAACTGGTGTAACCGTGTAAAAAAGTTGTGTCGCCTACCGGTCCGATTTCCCCATTGCAGAAAAAACCGCCGAGCGGCACGGTGCCGAGTTTTTCCTTGAACACGTCTGAGTCGTGATTAGGTTTTCCATACAGGTATTCGCCGCGACCGAGGCAGGAAAATAAAAGCGCACCCGCAGGTTCGGTGCCGCGCGATTGACCGGAGTAGCGGGTCAGCAACATGCTCAGGTCTTCGGCAGACATGACCTTGTCGCGCAGGTGAAACTGCACCAGTTGTCCCTCGCGCAGAATTGCACCGATCGACAACGTGCCGGAGTCGCGGTCCACACCCATCAGGTTGCGGATCAGAAAATCGCCCTGACCAGGGTCGTCCTTGAGCGGATTCATTTCGATGCCGAGGAATAGAGAGGTCTGCATCAGTTTACGATCGTACTCGCTCATGGTCTCGATCATTTCTTCGAGAAGAGTCAATGGCGATTTGCCGCCGATGGCGATCAGTTGAGTTTGGTCGCACTCCGTGATCGACATGGGTTCGCCAATCGGTCGGCACCCTTGAGCCACTATGGTATCGAGTTCGATGTTTCCTGAAAGAGCCACGCCGATCAATCCGGCATTGTGGATTTTTTCTCCGAGGTAGAGCGCGTTGCCTCCCTGAAAATGCGCACCGGAAGCGAGCCCGCCGACCTTCGCCGATTGCGGGTAGGCGAAATCGATGCCATTTAAAAACTCTTCGCCGCGAAAGGTGAACGGGTCGGCAAGGAAAATAAACTGCGGATTTTTTTCGATGGGAACACCGATCCATTCCCGCCAGACGCTTGGTGCCGTGTCACCGCCGGGCAGTGTGGTGGTGTCGGATTGTATCTCCTGTATTTCTACATCAGGGAGGTGAGCGCAGGTGAGGCTGAAGCCGTGTTTTTGTTCGACTTCATTGCCGCCGCCGATGATGCCGCCACCACTGCACCCGAGCAGGATGCCCGGTGACAATTGTTCGCGGATCAAATTGGGGATCAGATCATACTGCGTTTTAAAATGTGGCGAAACGAACAGGATCGTCAGGTGGATGGGCAGGTCGCCCATGTCCTTCCGAATGGCAGAGGTCGCTTCGGCTACCGCTTTATCGATCGTGGTCTCAGTTGAAATACTTGAGGACCATTTCATGTTGTTCTCCTGACTGGCAACCCGGAGGCTGTCAGGGTTTCGTTGTTGGGTCTTGTTGATCAAAGTAAGAAAGAATGTCTTCGGTCACCTGGGTTCCGTGGGCGATACAATCGGGAATCCCGACCCCTTTGAAGGCACTGCCCGCCATGAAAAGCCCCGGATGGTTTTTCAGACCCTCTTCAATAGAAGCCACCATTTCCTGATGGTGAACCGGGTATTGCACGTTGCCTTTTTTATACTGAAAGACATGCTCAAACTCGGGGGCTTCTGTCACGCCCATGATGTCGCGCAGTTCATCTTTTACATCGCGCAGGATTTGCTCGGGTATTTGTTCCGCCAGTTCCTGCTTCAAGGCACCGCCGACGAAGGCACGTATCAGAACTTTGTCTTCCGGTGCGCGGCACGGAAACTTTGAAGACACCCAGGTGCAGGCGGTGATTTTCCGGTTCTCTGTTGCCGGGACGACAAAGCCGAACCCTTTCAGCGGATGTTTGAATCCTTCCCGCTTGAATCCCAATACCACCGCCGCTGTGGAAACAAAAGGAATGTGGTTCAGTTTTTCTGAAACCTCCGGCGCGATTGTCTGGGTCAATCGGGCGGTGACGTTGGCAGGTGTTGCGACCAGCACCGCATCGGCCTCTATTGTTTCACCGGAGTCGAGGGTGACGGTCACCCCGCTTCCATTTTGGGTTAATCCGGTGATGGGCGAATCACTTTTAAATTCGATATCCGGGCATTTCTGCATGAGGGTTTCAACCAGTTCACTCATGCCATTTTTAAGAGTCACAAACAGGGAGTACGGCTGATAGTTTTTTGAGGGTTCCGGTTTGCGCAACAGCATGGCTTTTTTCCCAGCCAGCATGCCGACGATGAGCGAGCCGTATTTTTTTTCGGTTTCAATGAAGCGCGGAAAGGTGGCCTGCATGCTCATTTTTTCCGGATCGGAAGAATAAATTCCTGACAGGAGGGGTTGCGCCAATCGGTCAACCGCTTCCTGCCCAAACCTGCGCCGCACAAAACTTGCCAGGCTTTCATCGCGCCCACTGCGCCGACGCGGCAGAATCAAATCCAGCCCCATGCGGATTTTCCCCGGCCAGGTGAACAGCGATGTCGTGATGAACGGCAAAAATTTGGTCGGCACCATCAGGCTGAGCCCGTCCGGCAGGGTCAACATGCGGCGGTTGAGGTAAATGAATGTTTTGTTGTTCTTGCGAGTGCCGACAATGCGATCCCCCAACCCCAGTTTTTTGCACAGGGCAAGGGCCTGCGGTTTTTGGGTGATGAAGGAATCCGGACCGCTTTCAATGATGCAGTCGTTTTCCCTGCGGGTATGAATCTTGCCGCCGAAGCGGCTGGAGGCTTCCAAAACGGTACATTTTACCGGGACTCCTTGCCCGATGGCTTCCTGTACGCGGTGGGCAGATGCCAGACCGGCAATGCCCCCGCCTATGATGATCAAATGACGCATGGACGCATTATAGTAAGATTTTACCCGCAGGAACAACCACCGTTATGCAATTCCCTGGATTTGCTGAGGCCAATCCCCTGCGCCAGCTTGTTTTGCCACAGGGGTTTTGATAGTATCGTTAACATTCAAGACTTTAATGAGGACATCTGGATAATTCGTCAACTTCAATTCCGGCAGTTCGCTCTCTCTGGTAAAATCCTGGGAGGGCTCGAGGAACGAAGTGATTTTTCATAAATACCCTGAATTTTAAACCCGTTAGGAGAACACAACATGTCGACTTCCGTCGAAGCCCTGAAGGAAGCGGTTGAACTCGAAAAAACGGCCCTGGAAAAGGTCCGCACCGCGATTGCATCCGCCAAGCACGATCAAACCAAATCTGTTTTAACAAAATACGCAGAAGACAAAGAGCAAAAAATCGACACCCTGTCCTGGATGGTCATGGCGGAGTCGGGTGAAATCAAGCCGGAAGAGATGACGGCTGAAGAAGTTGCCGAGTCCAAACCTGCTGGCAAATGCCCCTTCACCGGGCAGTTGGCTGAAATGGGAATCGACATCACCAAAATGGGCGGCAAGCCCGAAGGCATGCCCGGTCACGAATAGTCCTCGCCGGACGGGCAACAGAAAACAGATCCTGCGGGTGCTCCGCGCACGGCGAACGGATCCCCTTATGTCGTTGGCCAGTATAAAATTCAACCTGTCATTCTGATGAGCCTATAGGCGAAGAAGAATCTCGCCTTTGCTTTTGATTTCAAGGTTGTGTTTTTCTCCCTCATTGTAAAAGGGAAACGCAAAGCGAGGGGGATTTCAGCCTCTCCGCGTAGTTAGGTAGAGCGCAATAAGTGTAATAAATATTTATAGGCGACCAACACGCCGTCCTTCGCAAGATGGAAGAGAGACTATGGCATTTCGCGAACCAAGAGATTTACTCATTGAATGCGGCGGCTGTGGCATCGAGAACATGTTCACCGATTACACAGCGGCGATGCCTGCTGTCTGCAATCAGTGCCGGGAGCGGCAGATTTGGCCCAATTTCGACGAAACTCATCACGAGTATTGTTGTCAGGATTGCGGGATTTCGATTTGCCTCAAACAATCGACCAAGATGGATGTGGCCAGCACACCTTGCCGTTGCGGCAAGTTGAAGATTTCCAAAGTAAGTCCATCGACTATCGCTCAAGAGGCCGAAGCCGCTGGAGCGACCCATCTGGAAGAACCCAACCCGTCGGATATTGACCCCGGTTTCGACTGGTTCCGCTCGGAGCCGGAAGCTGATCCTGGTAGGTCCGATTTCAATGAATTGTTTGACCAGGACCCGGGGCACAACTGACTCCCGACTATCCCGCCGGATCGCCTCACCTTGAGGTTTTTCCCATGAAGAAAAAACACGCGGTTTCCAGCGAAAACTGGAAGCCTGCCCTCCATCAAGGCGCGGTTTTTTTGCGCCGCCATTCCGGATTTGTGTTTTGTGGATACCCGGATGCCGATGCCCTTGGCTCAATGCTGTCGCTTGCCTTGTATCTCAAGGACCTGGGCAAGCGGGTCTACATCGTTTGGCCGGGACCTCTCATCGGCAAGACCGATTTTCTGGAGGATATCCTGATGCACAATCGGGTGCCTCTTTTGGACACGGCGGAACGGGTACGCGAATGCTCTGGCAAGATCGATGCGCTGGTGGTTTGCGATACCGCCAATCGTAAACTGGTTCCCTTGTTCAGCGAGCTCAGGCAATATTTTCTGGATCGGGAATTTCCGGTGCTGGAAATCGATCATCATTTCGGCACGGACAGCGCACCGATCTGCCCCAACGGTCTGCATTTATTCCGGCAGGCCAACTCGACCACCGAGATCACCGCAGAAATTCTCTCAGCCTATTTTGAAACGGATGCAGACGCACCCGACCCGTTCGAGCAACGCAATATTCTGGTCAGCTTGCTGACCGGTCTGATCGCCGACACCGGCGGCGGCAACGCGTCCATCCGAAGGCAGGACTACGATTTCTGGGTGAAACGGTTGGGGGATCGCCTCAATCAATTTACAAGAGCGACTGAAGAAGAAGAGTTTCCGGACTCGCCATACTTTGCCAGTCCGTTGGAAATTAAAACATTTCTTGCCAAATTGTCGGACGCGGAAAAACTGGGGGTGGAGCAGTTGCAGGAAAGAATTGTTCACGAGGGCGGAGTCGGAGTTTTGAATCTGCTGGAATCCATCCGCACCGAGCTTGTGGCCTCTTTGCAATTGAACCCGGCAGGCTGGGCGCAAATCCTGGAGACCATGGCCAATGCCATTCCGGAAGTTGCCGGTGCTGTCGGGATAGTATTTTTTGAAGACAAAACCGCCGAAGGCGAGGAATGCTATTTCATCAAACTGAGACGGGCGCAGGAATCGCTGATCGATTTGCGGGAAACTGAAAGCGACATCCGCGCATCGTTTGAAGATGGCAGTGTGCTCGGCGGGGGCGGTCATCCCAACGCCGTCTCGTACCGCATCCGCCTTTTGCCGGAAGACCAGTTCCTCACAGGTATCGACACACTCGCAACCCACCTGCGCCGGCGGTATGAATCGTAATGGTGCGCTGTCCCGCGTCTGCACTGAAAATTGTTTGATTTAAGGGCACCTCTAAAAATTGCTTTTGGCCGCGAGCAGACCATGATTTTAGAGGGTCTGCGAGTTGCCGGAACAGAAAATATTGGGTTTTTCGAGGTTCCCTTAAAAATAGTTTGGTGCGATATATTTTCAGAGTTTCGCGTTAAATAAAAAAGGTGTGGTTGTGGCCTACAAATATGTTTTCAGTTTCCTTGCGATTGCGTTGACGATTTTTGCGTTTATCCCCTACAGCTTCTTTTCATTTAAATCCCTACATTTACTGGCTAATATTTCCCTGAATGCCCATATTAAAAGCGTTTGGGTAAAGGGCATACTGGAAGCGTCTCTTTACCCTCATTGCAACCGCCCAATATTTTTGAGAAGAGCATTAGCAGGTTGCTGAAAAAGTCTTTTTTTCGAGTATTCCTCTGATTGTCACACTGAGCCTGTCGAAGTGTGCCCTTGATAATAAAGGCTGTCAGCGGACCTTAATAGATTCATGTGATACACTTTTGCCTTCGAAAATAGTTTTTCAGCAACCTGTTAGGTCCGGCCGAGGATCGTAATTAATTGTTATCGAGCCTGAGACAATTGAGCGGTTCTCAAAATGGGGACCCATGGCCTGGTTAAAAAAAAGACGGCCTGAAGCATGAGGTCTGTTTTTTTTGAGTCACTTTGATTGGAACTTGCTTTTTCCCAAGGAGGTTCTCTAATGAAAAATCGAATTCGCTTTTTCAGGAATATTCTTGCGTGCACTTTTGTTTTAGCCTTGATTCTGGTTGAACCGGGTTTTGCCGATTTGACTTCTGGTAAGAAAGGAATTTCCGCACACAAGGCGGCAAACATGATCCACGCTGTGATCGAAGCCGGGCGGACAGCGTATTCAAAATATATCGTCAATCGATTGCACGAGAAAAAACTATTGGTAGCGACAGAGCGGTGGCGAGAGGATGGCGGTCTGCTACTCCCTGCTCAGTTCCTGAAAATATCATCAGAAATTTCAAACTCCCGGGGCGTGGGCTTGCGGTATCGGTTGACCAGCCTGTGGCCGATCAACCAGGAAAACCTGCCCCGGTCGGAAACAGAAAAAACGGGTTTGGAAGAAGTGACACGCAACCCGGACAAACCCTTCACCTGGGTGGTTCAAAAGGGAGACATGTGGTTTTACGAAGCCATCTACCCGGACAAGGCTGTGACGGAGTCCTGCGTCTCTTGCCACAACAGTCATCCAAAAAGTTCCAAAGCAGATTTCAAGATTGGAGACGTTATGGGAGGGATTGTGATCGACTTCCCCCTGGGCACCCATTCCCAGAAGGCTCCCACGGGGGCCTTTCAGGTTTCACCCGAAGTGGTTACAGATTACGTCCATGCGGTATTGCAAGCTGATCGAAAGGTGTATTCAAAATACATTGTTCAGCGTATGGAAGAACAGAACATTATTCAGTCAAGGGGAGATTGGAAGGAACAAAAAGCACTGATGCTACCCGCGCAATTTTTGATGAAAGTTGGTCAGATTGCCAACCGGCGAAAAGTAGGGTTGCATTTCGACCTCATCAGCCTGTGGCCGATCAATCCTCGTAACGGACCGACCAATACATTTGAGAAGATGGCATTGGAACGGGTGAAGATTCATCCGGTCCGACCTTATGAACGCCTTTGGACGGATAGAAAGCCATTTTTTCAATCCGTTTATCCTGATCGGGCGGTGACCAACTCTTGCGTGACCTGTCATAATGATCACCCGGCAAGCCCCAAACGGGATTTTAAAATAAATGATGTGATGGGAGGGATTGCTGTGACGATTGCTTTGGAATAAGTTCGGGGACCGCCTGGCGGGTGCTCGCCGCACAGGCAACTGGCTCAACTTTTTTGAGTGGGTAAAGTTTCAAGAGCGCACTTCTGGCGGAGAGGCCAGTGGGCTGGTCAATACTGAGCAAACAGGAATTTCTGAGCGCATCGCAATGTTTCCAGTTGACTGCAAGGTTTCCGTGCGCCGTCTGCGGAGGACCTAGGTCTGCGGTTTGTCTTTCCAGCGGCGCACATCGCGCATGAATTTTTCCCGATCCATTTCCAGGTTCCAGGGGAACGCCACCATCAGTGGTTCCAGCGCGACATCCAGTTTTTCGCTGGGAAAGTATTCGAAGTTACCATCGGTGACCCGGTAGATATTATTGAAGGTCCGGTAATTGCCGCACAGCGCGACAAAGTCCCACGATGTTTTGCCCTGTGTCAGCGCATCCAGTTCCGATGCGGAAATGCCCTCGTATAGATTGATCTTGCCGAGGCAAGAATTTTGAACGCGCGGCGGGGTTTCCTCAAAATCTATGCTCCAGATTTCCGAGCCTTCCTGCCCGAAAACTTCCAATTGATAAACCACCTTCCAATGTTGCCAGGCTTCGAGTAATTCGCTCTTAAGAATAATTTCAAGCAGGCGGTTTTCGATGAAGTCGCGCACTCGCACCATTTCTTCTTCGTGCTTTTTCGGGTCATCCGTGCGCGTTCTAAGCGGAGCCACTTCCATGACGGGTTTGAAAATCACCTTGTCGCTGTCATCTTCCAACACGCGGACAAACGGGGAACTTTGATTTTCAATCCGCACTTCATTTTTTGAAATGTGCGCGACATCGCCCGGATTAAATTTACCAGCGGGGACTTCCGGGCAGAATGCCTGCAAATCACGCAAATACTGGTCTTGAGTTGTGGGGAAGGAGTAGCGGTTAAGAAACGAAAACTCATCACGGTAACGAAAGGCCGCTGAACCTGGGACAATAAATCGCGGCTTGAGTGCCTTCACCATATTCAGAAAGGTGCAGTACTCGTTGAACGGCAGGTTGAACGGTTTGTTGTACGAAAAGTTGCCTTCCAGCAGAGGCACAAATCGACCGTGCGCCAGATCAACTCCGCCATACATCTGGTTGATGCGCTCGATCGTATCCGGATTGACCAGCGAATCCACTTGGTTCCAAAGAGTCACCTCACCATCATTGACCAGCAGACCATGTTCTGGAAACGTGTCCTGCGCCGTACTTTCCTGATTGCCCGAGGGTGTCGGGGTGATTTCTACATCCCGGATCTTGATGGTTTCAAAGTTGGCGACCACTTTGATGTTTTTAAATCCCAGCTCGCGTATCACTTCCAAAAGTAAGTCGTCGTCGGGCGCGAGGATGGTGACATCGGGCTTAAGGACTCCGTTATCCTGAAGAAGATAGGCCAGGGTGCGCACGTCGAAATGGTCCTGATGGCGATGCGAAAGGTTGAGCACATCCACTGGCGGGATTTTATTTTTCTCCAGCACGATGCTGGGGCACAAGACGTTGATCTCTTCCCACAGGTAATCGAACCAGACGGGGTCGGTCAGGATGGTCGTGTCACGCGACTGAATCAACAGGCAGGCATGGCCGATAAGAGTCGTCTGCATCATGGGATAAGGCCTCGGATTAAAAAGAAACGAGATTAACGGAACCGGACAAATTTTTCAACCACCCACCACCTGGCGGTGGGGCCGACGAGCAACTGGCAGTAATAACACTGGGACTTACTTCATTTGTATTTTTTGCGGCGGAAGAGGTCCCTGCGGCTGACCAGGTGGTCGAGGAACAGTAATCCATCGAGATGATCCATCTCATGCTGAACAGCGCGGGCTTCGTAACCTTCCATGGAAAAACTTATGGTGTTTCCATGCGCGTCTTTTGCTTCCAGCTCAATCGACTCGGCGCGAGCGACGTTGCCGGTGAAATCTGGCACGGACAGGCAACCTTCGCGACCCACCACCTGTCCTTGTTCCGCCACAATTTTTGGATTGATAAGAATCAAGCGCCCGTGATTAGGTATTTTGGGTTTGATCGATACGTCCACCAGCACGATGCGCTCGAAGCGACCCACCTGTGGCGCGGCGATACCCACCGAGGGTGGTCCCTCGTCCATCGTTTCTTCCAGGTCTTTTAAGAAGGCGTGCAGGCTGTCGTCAAATATTTCGACCTCAGTGGAAACCTGCTTCAATCGATCATCTGGAAAGGTGAGGATTTCAAGCTGAGCCATGGTCAGCCTATGAGGGTATTGATCGGGATGACACGGATTTCGATATTTTTTCGTTTGGCAAGCTCGACCAGTGCTCTTTCAATTTTTTCCTGTTTGGCTTTGGTTTCCCCTTCAATGTGCATAATGTAGATAGGGTTTTCGTCGGTGCCGCCAACATCAGTTTCAAGGTTAATGATATTGAGCCGCAGACGCGCCAGGGTTTCGGTGGTTTCGGCGACGATGCCTGCCTGATCGGCACCGTACACGGTGAACCGGTAATTGGGCTCGATGTGGCTGTGCAGAGCACCCTCAATCTCATCGATGTGAACCCGTATGCCGGTAGATGCTTCCATCGGGCGGGTGAGGGTTATCAGTTCGGTCCGGTCGCTTTCAGTTTCGACCATCATCATGATGGTGAACATTCCGCCGAGGCGCACCATCGATGCTTCGCCGAGGTTGCAACCGTTTTCAAACAGAGCCCTGGTCAATCCGGCAACGATGCCGGGGCGGTCCTGACCGATCAGTGTCAACATGAACCAGTTTTTCATTTTTGTGCACTCTTGGTAAATTGATTCAGGAGAGACACTTTATCATGTTTTGACAGACGAATGTGCGGCGGATTCGGGTGGGCTGAATCCCATATTATTTTTAAAGGGATTGCAAGAGAGCCACAATTTTTTCTGCCGCATTTTGTCCATAGGGGCTACTGTCTGTTTGTTGTCCATTGTCGAGGTTTTTCCATTGTTTCAGAATGGAGTCACGCTGATAGCCGCAAAGATGGTTCCATCCAATGGAAACAGTTTCCACCCATTCAGTTTCCTCGCGCAGGGTGAGGCAGGGGACGCGGTAAAAATAGGCTTCTTTCTGAATGCCACCGGAGTCCGTCAAAATGGCTTTGGCAGACATCTCCAGCCGCGCCATTTCCAGATAACCCAAAGGCGATACAATTTGAAGAGGCTTTGTTAAAGTCATCAATCCGAAAGTCTCTAATCGGTTGCGGGTGCGCGGGTGAAGCGGCAGAATGACCGGGCATTCCCGGGCGATCTCCCCCAATGCTTCGAATATATTTTTCAAGCGGTCCGGGTCGTCAGTGTTTTCTGCACGGTGGACGGTGGTCAACACATATTTTTTTTCTGCAAGGTTCCAGCGTGAGAGCGGGATTTCCGAGCGCGCTTTTTCTCCGTAAAAAAGAGACACGTCCTGCATCACGTCTCCGGTGAAGTGGACACCCGACTGGCATCCTTCATTCTTCAGATTTTCAACTGCCGTCTCGGTCGGGCAAAATAAAAACGAGGACATCCGGTCTGTCAGAATGCGGTTGATCTCCTCCGGCATTTGCAGGTTGAATGATCGGAGTCCGGCCTCGACATGGGCGACTGGAATATGCAGTTTGACGGCTGTGAGTGCCCCCGCCAGCGTGGAGTTGGTGTCTCCGTAAACCAGCACGACATCCGGACGTTCCTTTATCATCAGCGGTTCCAGAGCCATCAGCATGTTTCCCGTCATGGCACCGTGACCGAGATCTCCAATGCCGAGGTGATGGTCGGGTTGCGGAATCTCCAGTTCATCGAAGAAACATTGCGACATGTTGTTATCGTAGTGCTGACCGGTGTGCACCAGGATATGGCGAGTCTGGGAAATATTTTTACTGTTTTGAAAAGCACGATGAACGACCGCAGTTTTAATAAATTGAGGCCGTGCTCCAACGACTGTCAGAATGGTCTGCATGATGTGATGTCAGATCGTAAGAATTTATTTGAGCCGTGTGATTCACGGCAGGGGATATTGTCAGACTGTAGCCTGACAGGGGGCAATAGGCCAGAATAAAAAATCCCAGTGTCGCTCATCAATCTTGTTGGCGAAGCCAGCTCTGGAACATCAGAACAGCCCATAAATGATGCGGCCATGAAAATTTTCCGGACAGGTGCTCGCGCCATTTTTTTTGTATAGGCTCTGGGTTTAGATATCCTTCGTCACGCATGCGTTTTTCATCTAGCAGGTCCTCCGCCCAGTCGCGCAGAGGTCCGCGTAGCCATTGGTGCAGGGGAATGGAGAACCCCATCTTGGGTCGTTCGATGAGCGCATCGGGAATGTAGCGACTGAGAACCTGCCGAAGTAACCACTTACTTTTCCCATTTCTGATTTTCATGGACAGCGGTAAACGCCAGGCAAATTCGACGACACGGTGATCCAGCAGGGGGACCCGCGTTTCCAGACTCACCCCCATGCTGGCGCGATCCACTTTGGTCAGGATGTCTCCCGGCAGATAACCGGTCAGGTCCATCAGCATCATATCCTGCGAATAATTTTCAAGCGGCGCGATTGCAGGTAACCCGGGTGTGATGCTGGAAAAACCTGACTGACCCTGCACAAGTTTTTCGCCGAGGCCCCAATGAGTGATCATCCGGAAAAATAAATCGCGACGGGATCGCGCTGGCAGAACCTCTGCCAGTTTATGAATTTTGTCGCCGATGTTGCTGTGTCTTAAACTGGCGGGCAATATCGGGTCAAGCAGGTGGAACAACGCGTCCCAACTGGCTGGCGAGAGTGCTGTGCAAAGTTTACTACCGGCGCGGCGCAAGGGTGGCGGAAACAGATTCATGCGTCGCCATAAGTTGGGAGACATCATATAACGATTGTAGCCGCCAAACACTTCATCGCCGCCGTCACCGGAAAGACTCACCTTCACATGGCGTTGCGTCAGCTCGGAGACGAGAAACGTGGGAATCTGGGAAGAGTCCGAAAACGGTTCGTCATATAGTGTTGGCATTTTTGGGATCACATCGCGCGCTTGCTTGGGTGTGACATACAGTTCGGTGTGGTCGGTGTTGAGGTGCCGGGCGACCGCCTTGGCGTACTCGGCCTCGTTATAATCTTTCTCAGCGAATCCGATAGAAAATGTTTTGACTGGAGAAACGCTTTCCGCCTGCATCAAAGCGGTCACTGTCGAGGAGTCGATACCGCCGGATAAAAATGCGCCGAACGGGACATCCGCAATCATGCGCAGACGAACCGAGTCGCGTAGCAGGTGATCGAGTTGGTCAATGGCTTCCTGATCGTTTCCAGAAAATGGATTGGCTAGTCCGTCATGCGCCACTTGTTCGACGGTCCAGTAAGGTGTTGGTTCAGGAAGCTGATGAGAGAAAGGTGCCGGAATGGAAATTAAATTTCCCGGAGGCAGTTTGAAAATATTCTGATAGATCGAATGCGGCGGCGGGATGTATGCGTACAGCATATACAGTTGTAACGCGGTGCGGTCGATCTCACCGGAAAAAACGGGATGGTGCCGCAGAGGTTTCAACTCGGAGCCAAAGAAAAACGTATCGTTTTGCCAGCCGTAATAAAGAGGCTTGATGCCCATACGGTCGCGCGCCAGATGCAATGTGCGCTCCTTTCGATCCCACAAAGCAAAGGCGAACATGCCGATGAAACGCTCAAGTGCCTGGGCCAGACCCCATTGTTCAATGCAGGCGAGGATGACCTCGGTGTCCGAGTGTCCCTTCCATCCATCGAAAGATTCTGTCCTGCCTGAACTGTTGTCCAGCTCTTCCCTCAACGCCGCAAAATTGTAGATTTCACCGTTGTAGCTGATGACGTAGCGGCCCGTCGGGGACAACATGGGTTGATGGCCCATCGGTGACAAATCAATAATGGACAATCGGGTGTGCCCGAAGTAGACCCCGGCAGTGCGATCCATCCATTGCCCCCGGTCGTTCGGTCCCCGGTGATGCAAGGCCTCGCACATCGACTCCAGCGTCTTCGCCGGATCGTTTAAGTTTGAATTTTGACTGATGAAGCCAACGATGCCGCACATGGATTTTAAATTTTGCAGGGCCTCTAAAAAATGTTTCAGGTTGCGAGGTGTTCGCGCACGGCTAACAAAGATTTCCTCTGTTAAATTAAGGAAACGCGAGTTGTCGGACCTGAAATTTTTGAATGATTAGAGGTGTCCTGACGTTAAGTGTTGATACAAAAATCGTAAAGGTTTTTGGTGATGACTTTGGAATCGATAAACGGTGTGGCCGCAGAGCGAATTTTGGCACGAGAGGTCTGCCGATGACTTTCGGCAAATTCAAGAGCCTGCATCAGGTTGAATCCGGTTTGTTTCAAGGCGAAAGGAAATCCTTCCGGAATCGCGGGATCATTGTAACCCAGTACGATGGGAAGTCCTGCCGCCAGATACTCTCTGACCTTGAGCGGTGTGGCTTGCGTTAACCCGATAGTCGAAAACATCAGACTGCCAACCCCAAGATGCATGCGCCGGTATAAATTGAGAACCTGTTCACGTTCAAGGGTGCCATGGAGGGTAAACTCTGGCACGTCATGATATTTTTTTTCCATTTCAGGCTTCAAGCGCCCGACGAGATGCAATTCAAAAGGCGGTAAATTCGATGAGGATTTGATTTGTTCGAGCAGGGCATCGAGACCGTGCCAGGGAGAAAAGGTTGTGGAAACCATTACCAGCTGTAACGGCTCGGATGGGTCAAGTGCGGAGGAATCTACCGGGGTTGCGGGATAGGTGTCGAGGTCAATCCCGTTTGGAAAAAAACCGGCAGGGCCTTTAAATCCCGAACGCGCCACTTCGTAGTCGAGAATTTCGGGAGTGACCGCCGTGATCGCCCGGAAATTTTTGATCCAGGAGCCTCCCATCCATTTTTCAAAGATCAGGCGGATATCGCCATTGACCTTGAGCTCCGGCACTTCCTTGGTGTGGTGTTCGAGGATTATTTTATGCGTGTCCTGCAAGAATAGAAACATCACCGGGTCGATGAGTGGATACCGTAGGAGCAGGAGGTCGTATTGCTCGATCAACTCTTTTATGGCGCGGCATTGTCTGAGCCGAACGCTGATCGGGTTGCCACCTCCAACCGGTTTGATGTGAAGATGCGTGTAGCGGTCATCGCCCGGATAAGTTTGCTTGGGTAGCCAGTAAAAATCAAAAGGCAAGCCTAACTCCTTCGCCACTTTGGCTTGCATATTGATCTTTGACAGAATGCTATGCGACCGTTGCTTGAAATTGGAAGGGGCCAGGTTAATGTATGCAATACGCACCGAGTCTCCTTATCGTGTCATCCATCGCCTGCACTGAAAAAAATAATCAGTATCAGGTGGGCGGGATCAGACTACGGATTTAATTGTGTAGCAGTTCCAGTGCCCGGTTCAGGTTTTAAAACTTTCCCCCTGCACTTCTGCTTAAAAATTATTTTCAATTGGTCTTTTCTGCAACAATGATGCATTGTCCGCAGGCGATATTTCGCAGAAAGGGAATTTGTTCAACAATCGGTCCGGCGGCACGCAAAACCCTTGCCATCCAGTTGGGACAGAACATGGGAACAAGATTAAACACCCTGTTGGAGCGGACACTAAATCCGGAATCCGTGAGCCAGGATGCGATTGTCGAAGGAGAAAATGAACGTTCCTCGTGTTCAATATGGTACCGCGAAAATTTTTCCAACAGTTTGAGTACAGGGTTATTGCCATTTGGCTCAAGAACGATAATGGTGCCGTTGAATGATGCCAGGCTGGCAATTGCGCCCGGTGGATCAGGAAGATGATGTAGAACACCACGTAGAACGATGCAGTCGAAGCGTTGGTCTGTGAAATAGTTTTCAAGTGCATAGATATTGCCCACTTCGAATTTTACGACCGCCTCCAGCCCGAGTTTTCGCGATTTGGCATTGGCTGAATCCACTGCAGATTCTGCCGGGTCCACCCCCAGAATTTCCCTGACACCCATCCGGGGATATTCCAATGTGTATGTACCATCACCACAACCCAGATCAAGAACGGTCTTTTCTTTAAAAGGATAGGACTCGGCAATACAATCGGTGAACCGCGAGTTGGCAATAGAAGCAGACAAGCGATCTGTAGTGTATGCATAAGAGCCTGTCTGTCTGACATCTTCATCAAACTGGCTGACATTCTTCTTGAGAGTTTTGCCCTGGTCTTCAGTCATTATTGTCCTCTTTGGGTTTGATCGCGACAGCAAGCATGTTCCCAACATTTAGAGACAATGGCGTGTGTGATAGGCCTGTGCATTTCAGGAGTTGAAAAATAAATTTTTTTAATCCAGATGGCAAAGGCGTAAGGCGTAACCAGTATCTTGCAGGGTAAGTATTTCCAATCGATTGGATATTGATTGATGTGAATCCTTTTGTTTCAAGGAGGCAACGCATTGACCGTGTGTTGAAAAGTTGCAAGTGTTCCACATCCATAATGGGTGAACGTGAACCCAGTATACGATTCAGTGGCGCACGCCAGTTGTGAACAACAACTGCGAGCATACCGCCAGGCTCTAATGAATCGTAGGCCAGCCCAATAAATTCTCCGGGGTCAGGTAAATGTTCCAGCGTCATAAAGGAACACACCAGTGAAAACCTGATATCTTCAAGCAAGGCAGGTGAAAACATACCTTCCTTCAGCATGGGGCGGATATCAGAAGATGCCGCATCAATAGCGGCACGCGAAGGTTCGATGCCTATCACCGGGTCAAAGCCACATTTGGACAGCCAGGGCAGAAGCGGCCCACTACCCGCCCCAACGTCTACCGCGCCATTTCGTCCCGCAAGGTGGTCGACATGATGTGATAATAAATTTGAATAGTTGCGGGCGGCGGCCAGGGCTTCCTGCTCGGAGTCGAAAGCCGCATCCGAATAAGCTGTCGATAAGAACTCTACAGGCGGGGGTGCGGGAGCATAAACGAGATCACATCTCCGGCAACGCACCAGACGCAGGCACATGAACTCTGGTTCCTTGCGTGATGAATAAGTGAAGTTGTTAATCTGGCTTGCATTTATTCGCTCATCGGCAAAGTGCTCATGAGTTCTGTTACCACAAACCGGGCAGGGCCTTTCCAAGCTGTCCGGATTGGCATGCGGCATGCTTAAACTCGAACCCGGTGGCGGGCCGGGCGTATTTCACCGCGCATAATCAGGTTGCGTCGAATAAAATGGGGCCGAGCTTTAGCTTCTTCAAATATTTTTCCAATGTATTCGCCAAGGAGCCCTATTCCTAAAATGGTAAAGGAACCAAAGAACATGACAATAAGTGAGATATAAGTTAATCCTTTAGGGACCGATTCCGGGAACAGCAGGCGCACAACGATACTGTATATAGCCAAGCCTATTGTGCCCAGGGTGGTCATTCCGCCAAGTGCTGTCAGCATGTGGAGGGGAATGCGTGTGAAAGAAAAAATACCCTTCTTGGCCCAGCCAATATTTTTTATCCAGTTATTGGTGCTTTTACCAAACATACGTTCAGGGCGTTCATAGTCAACCCCAACCTGATTAAAGCCTACATAAGCACGCAATCCACGGAGGAAGGCGTCGCGCTCCTGACATTGCAATAACCAATAGACCACAGAACGATCCATCAGGGAAAAATCTCCGGCATCTTTAGGGACAGCAATTTCGCTCATTGCCGAAAACAATCGATAAAAACCGCGGTAACAGGTTTCAAGTAAAACCGACATCTTACGTTTGACCCGTCGTCCAAAAACAACATCAGCACCCGCCTTCCACTCCTGGACAAAACTCTCAATCAGTTCCGGTGGGTCTTGAAGATCTCCGTCCAGAAGAACGCAGGCCTCTTTACTGGCAAGTTCCATTCCGCTTCTAAAAGCAGACTGCGAGCCAAAATTTCTTGAGTGGGTGATCCCGATCACGTGAGGGTCTTTCGCGCTAATTTCCCTGATGATTTCAGTGGAATTGTCCGGCGAGCAATCGTTGACGAATATTATTTCATAATCCAGTCCAAGCCGATTGAAGACGGTGACCAATCGCTCATGCATGATCGGAATGGCCTGCTCATCTTTATAGCAAGCGATAACCGCAGAGACCGAATTTTTTTCCTGGTGATGATGTTTCTTGGTGAGTTTTGAGAAATCAACTTCCACGAGATAATTTTTCCACCATTCGCGAGTTTCCGCCAACCCCTCTTTCAATCTAATTTTTGCAGTCCACCCTAATGCTTCTTTTGCCTTTTTTGGATTGGCAAACCAGTTATTGACATCCCATGCACGCCCCATT
The DNA here is from genome assembly GCA_029261535.1 of Nitrospinaceae bacterium. Classification (GTDB taxonomy): domain Bacteria; phylum Nitrospinota; class Nitrospinia; order Nitrospinales; family Nitrospinaceae; genus Nitronauta. The sequence goes on from JAJDBF010000011.1 coordinate 76,201, forward strand.
TCCGGATTGAATCGGGGCTCTTCCTGAATATCAAACAACTCTTTTGTAAGGCTGGCGAGGGAAGCAAGCGAGGTCTGAATACCGGTTCCTATATTAAAAGATTCTCCTGCAATCTCCGGGGACATGCGAGAGGCGGCATCAATAAAGGCTTCAATGGCATCATCGATATGTAAGAAATCTCTGGATATTTCTGAATGCGCAAATGTGGGAAGTTTGCCCTTGATACTCTCTGAGCAAAGTGTCGGTATCAGGCGCGAACTGTCTTCATAAGGGCCATATATAGAATATAAACGCAGGTTGACAATGGGCACGCCTCGAACTTTTCCATAGTAAGAAATCGCGTGGCTCGCCGCCGCTTTACTGACTGCATAGTGACTGTTCGGAATCAAACACTCTGCTTCCTCTGGGCCTGATGCATTGATCCCATATTCAGATGAACTGCCTGCGTGGATATATGCAGATAAATCAAGCTCCTGAATTTCTTCCATAAGACTAATAAAGCTCGAGTAATTTGTGGAATGCACGCGTGCAATATCCTTTTCGAAGGAATAAGCACCAAAAGACGAGCAATCAAATATTGTCTTGGGTTTTACACGATGGAAAAGAGATAGAACGCTTATAGGATCCTGAAGATTTAAAAATGAAACATGACCTGCCGGAATACCTTCGAGACGCCAGGAGTCTCCCGAGAAAACGGTACCGACAATATCCTCCCGACTTTCCAGGCAACGGCGAAGCAAATTAGCCCCCACAAAGCCACTTGCACCGATCACAAGAATAGGGCCCGCCAGGCTTTTAATTTTGTTATCAAGATTCATGAATTCCCCCCTGAAACCATATCGCGAATCCCCGGCGCATCCAATCCACATTCCGCCCTGTGAAATTCCTGAGAGCCATATCGACCTGATGGATAGCGCAAGGCGTGGCGGTGAACAAACCCTGAGGTCTGGATTCCTTTGTGAACCATGGAGAGCGACAAGTGCATTCCAAGACCACCCGCGGCAACATGCTCTTCAAGTATAAACAGATTTTGATTCTCAATCTGTTTCCAGAAAGTTTCTGGAATTTCTTCGTCAACAAATTCCGTTACAGCCCAGACCGATGGCCTGCTCTCAATAGGTGTTTCTTGCAAGGCCTGCCACGCAACGCCAGCAAGGGGCCCCAAGGCCGCAATGGCCCCCTGCTCCCCATTAAGTACCTGCCTCCAGGGAGAGTATTGAGGGATGACCGTATTTTCAGGACGAACGTCATATCCCAGTCTAAGGTAAGTGGGGGAGGAAATCTCCATCAGCATGGCAGAAATATCTTCATCAAAAGCTGGGATCAGAACCCGGACCCCCAGCGCATTCATTGCCGCACAATCCTCAAGGGCGTGATGAGTAGGCCCCATACATCCATAGGCAAAGCCGCCACCATTCCCGACTAAACAAACAGGGAGGTTTGAAAAACAAATATCATTCCGAATTTGTTCATAGGGACGGGCAAAGCAAAATGGCGCAATGCTATAAATAAAAACTTTTAATCCTTCGCGTGCAAGGCCGGAAGCCAATCCAATCATATTTTGTTCTGCAACACCGGCATTAATAAAGCGGTCCCCAAAAGTTGCCTGAACTTCCTCAAGTGCCATAAACCCCAAGTCTCCAGTGAGGAAAAAACAATCATTATTATTCCACTGCGAAACAATAGTCTTGGCAAAAATATTTCTCATGATTAATTTTTCTCAGAGATCTTTGAACGCGCTGTGAAATATTGTTCTTCAGAAAGAGGAAGATAGTGGGACTCCAGTTGGCCTTCAAAATGTAAATCCTTCCCCTTGACAGTATCTAAAATCAAAATATTGGGTTTTTCAGCCGATTTATTTTTTAAAGAGGCATAAATTTCTGAACAGTCATGACCATTTAATTTCTGAACATGCGCGCCGAAAGATGAAATTCTGGGAGTTAAATCGTCGCAAGATATTACATCGCTCGTTTTGCCGAACCCTTGCCAACCATTCTGATCAATAATGATGGTCAAATTATCCAGTTGGCGATGAATTGAAAAAGCGAGTGCTTCCCAACAGCTTCCTTCCTGCCATTCACCATCTGAGCATAAACAATAGATGTGACGACCCGAACCTTTATGTTTCGAGGCCAAAGCCAGACCCACAGCAAGAGAAGGGCCATGCCCCAATGAGCCAGTAGGGAAAAGCAGGCCAGGGATCCCTTTCCCACTGGGATGTGCCGGAAGAAATGTATTGTCTTTGCTAAAAGTTTTTAATTCCGAGTCCGATAATTTTCCAAGGCTCCAAAGGGTAATATACAAAGCCCCGGCAGAATGGCCTTTGGATAAAATAAAACGATCTTCAGGTTTCATGACCAAATGATGCAGGGTCATCAAAGCGTCGATGCAGGAAAAGTTACCGCCCAAATGACCGGAATTTGCATCATGATGCATTTGCAAAAGCCTGGATTTGGATGATTTTAGTAATGCATCAAAGTTTTTATTCATTTGACCAGTTGACATCGTGCTGATTTTTTTTAGGTCCTGGATGTCCTTTTAGCCGAGCAGGCTTCCGAGGCATTTTGAGTTGAGCGAATGGGTTTGAAAAATTTTTGGACATAAACTTCCTTGAACCCACCCGCGCCTTTAGCAGTATTTATTATACCAACGATTTCAAAGTCTGTACTCAGATTTGCGCCAAAACTCTGGAGGATATTTGGTGAAACTTTTCTGGGGCCTTCAGGCTCGATTAATAACCATGCGGTTGCAAGCTCCTTACACGATAATTTTTTTAACATCATAATTGCCAATGCTTCACTTCCGGGGTAACCGCCGACCGTCCACGGTTGTCCAATATTTTTTGCTCCTATTGCATAAAGAATTCCTGGCGATTTGCCTGTCAAATCGATCATGGGGGTTGCCTGAATGAACCCGGCTTGGCGCGAAACTTTTACTGCCGCCTGAATATAATTTGCAAAGTCTTTGGAAAGAACCAATGTAGAGCCAGGTTTTCCAAATGTAACTCGTTGGTCATTTAAATGGAGGGGTTGCGTCTGCCGGTAGGGTTTTTGAAATCCGTTATGGACTTGCACGACCGATATCAACTGAACCGAAAGACCTAGTGATAAAAGTAATGGAGAAAGTTTTAGATGAGGAGCCAGGGGAACCAAAAAAACAAGGCCTGAAAATACCCAGAAAATTCCGGCCGAAGCCGCCGAAGCCCAGTAATTATTTCCTGTCCCGAAAGCATAAACAAATGGAAAAATAAAGAAGGTCAAGGCCAACGCCCAATGGGGCTGTGACATCTTGAAAGGTCCTTTCTTGCGGTAAAAAATGTAGCCAACAATCAACGTAGCGATGGGGATAGAACCAATATAGAGGCCCTGAAATCTATCCGGGAAAATTGTTTCCTGGGTGGTCTCAATCAAAATGGAAAGGCAGGACAACTCAATGAGAATTGAAAGAGAGGCGGCGAAAATCACCCAATGGGTTTTGATCGACTGGGAATAGTAAGCCGAAAGGAAAAAGGCAACCGTGCATCCGAAAATAAAAAAAAGCGAGCCAAGGCTGAAATAAAAAAAATCTAAACGAAACAAACTTCCATGTCCCCCTGCCTGGAGTATTTTATACATTTCTGCTCCAGCTTTTAGCCGATTGACAAAGGTGAAAATTGAACCATCTATGATCAAGGCAGAAAGAATTATAAAACTCAAGGCGATCAGAATGGGGGTCACCAATGAACTTGTTTTAAGTTTTCTGGCAAACCATAAATAAAATATCATGACCACTGCAATAGCGGCGGCGGTCGTCGGTTTTGCCATAAAGGCCAACCAACCCCCTGCTCCGATCAAAAACAAACCTGAAAAACTTTTTTCAAACAGGAAAAGGCCGATGGCGACAATCAGGAGGGATTGTAAAGCCAGTCGATTGTAACTTGGAGTCGCCAGCCATAAATCCTGATGAACTAGCGAAGCCGCGGCAGTCGCCGCAATGGCTGAAGAAATTACTATTCGATAAATTCGAGTCAGAGGTTGACCCGCAAAAACAGTTTTTAAAAATATATCTCCCAGAGCCCAGGACAGGCAAAAGGTAATTAGAAAGTTTGTTTGTCTTATAGCGGCAACATCGCCGCCAAATAGTTGATACAAGGGATGGTAAATGAAACCAAACTGAGTGGCGGAAACGGGGTAAATGAAAGGGTTCGACATCCATGCGAGGTAAAAACCTTCATCTGTAAAATCGATCCCGTATCGGCTGTATTCCCATACCCAGCTAATAGTAAGTCCAGTGCAAATAATTGAAAAAAGAATAATTATTTTTTGAGAGAAAATAGTAATTCGCGTATTCAATGGGTTGTATTCATTTTAAAGTGTTTGATGAGATAAACAGGCGCGAAGTTCCAATTGTTTCTTTATCGATTTGGTAAAAATAAATCGGCTTGGAGGGGCCTCGCCTCCAGCTTTCCTGTAATAACCATAACAGATTCATGCGTATTGGAAAGCAGGATACGCTCAAAAAGAAAAAGCACGGGAGGTCTTGGTACGCCTCTGCCACAAACAACTGCGCATGAGGGGAGGAAGATTGATGTCGTTTAAGATTATTAATCTTTTTGTTGGGCGGATGTCGGCTTGGCGAGCAGTTGCGGGATACTCATGGTGAGGCGAAAATAAAAAGTGAAGTCTTTTTTGACAATATAGCCCAGTGCCAGAACTGTGAATAGGGAAACAGTCAGTTTGATTAAAAAATGTGTCAACGGTTGGGTCCAGGTTAATCGGGATATAAAAACAGAAAACGTCAGGCAGAAGAAAAACGCCAGGCTGATTTTACCGTAATCCCATTGAAACGGTTCGTGTGGCTGACCGAGTTTGCCAATGATTATGGTCAGGATTAATTGCGAGAGTAGAGTGGCGATGGCGGCTCCTATCATGCCATATACAGGTATCAGAAAATAATTAAGCCCGACGTTGGCCAGAGCACCTGAGATGGTTCCCGCTGAGACCCATTTAGTAGCTTCCTTATTGAACATTAATATATTGACCAGTACATAATAGATACCTCGCAGGACAAAACCAAAAGCGACAAACGGGACTATAAGGTAAGCTGAATGGAATGGTTCCGCAGTGAACAGTTGTAAAACTTCTTGGGAAAAAAGAGAAACCAGAGTTCCAAATAAACAATATCCACCGATGAGAGTCATGCCATTGGATTTCAGCTCATCAAGTGAATGTGCCTTATTTTCTTCAAGCGTTTCCATGGCTACTGGAACGTAGGCACGGTTGATGCTGTCTGTCACAATGGTGATGGTGGTTCCGAGGAGAAAACCAATATGGTAAATGCCAGCAGAGCTTGCACTTATCATCGAGTTTAGAAAAAATTTATCGGTTACTACCATAATTTGTGCTGACAGATTGTGGGGTAGCAAAGGTAGGCTGTATCGGAGGGCTTTTTTAAACAGATTCCACCGGAACACCCACGTGAAATCTTTTTTGAAATTCGTCAGGGTTATCAGGAAAAAAAGAATCGAGGTGACCAGGGTGGCAAATAAAGGTCCTTCCGCTTTCCAGCCCAGGAATACCACGAGGGTCAGCATCAGCGTCAATTGGATAATGAGTTGGGATATCGAAAATATGGCGTAATTCCTGGACTTGCCCCGGGCTTGAAGGGTGGAAAGAAAAACCTGGAAAAAAGGTTGAAAAAAAAGGGTGACAATTCCAATAGTAAAAAAGGGCCAAAAAGGAATATCCCCCATGACTGGTTTTAAGATAAAGGGCCCCGCTACCAGCAAGAAAAAACATCCTGCCAGAGAAAAAAACAGCATCGCACAAACCATGGTTCCCCAGAATTCACGCAAGGTTTCAGGGTCTTCCCGGTAATCAAAATAAAACCGGTTGATAGAGGATGGGGGCATTGACCAGGTGAAAATTATCGACAGGAATCCGCTCAACGTGGTGACCACCGCCAGGATGCCATAGTCGTCTGGTGTCAGGTAGTGGGTGTAGACAGGCAGGAGGAAAAACGAAATGCCTCTTTGCAGAAGGTTGGCAGCGGTGTAAACGAAAGAGGTCCGACCCAGTTTTTGTGTGGGTGTCATGGCAGGCGAAAGACCGAGGCAGTTGAAGTTTGGGGTCGGGTATTTAAAATAGCAGATGCCTCAGGCACGGGTTTTATAATAGTCTAGGTACCAGGCGACGAATTGTTTGATGCCATAAGGCACGTCATATTTTGGACGGTAGCCAAACTGTTCCTTGAGGTCCGAGATATCCGCGTGGTTTTTCGGAATGTCTCCCGGTTGCATGGGCAAGTGGTTGATGGTGGCTTTGCGACCGAGGTTTTTCTCAAGCTCTCCTATAAAAGTCATCAAGGGAACCGGATGGCTACAGCCGATGTTGTAGACCCGGTAGGGTGCGCTGGAGGTGGAGGGATCCGGGTGCGACGCATCCCAGTCGGGGGTAGGCGTGGCCGGGGTTTGCATCACCCGTATGATGCCTTCCACGATATCGTCGATGTAGGTGAAGTCGCGGGTCATCTCCCCCCGGTTGTAAACATCTATGGGCTTTCCTTCCAGAATATTTTTGGTGAAGATGAACAGGGCCATGTCCGGCCTTCCCCAGGGGCCGTAAGCCGTGAAAAAACGCAAACCTGAAACGGGCGTGCGGAACAGATGGGCGTAGCTGTGCGCCATCAGTTCGTTGGCTTTTTTGGTGGCACCGTACAAGGCCAGCGGATGGTTGGCAGGATCACTCGCCGCAAAGGGCATCTGGCTGTTGAGCCCGTAAACCGAACTCGATGAGGCGTAAACAAGATGCGGTACTTCGTGATGCCGGCATCCTTCCAGAATATTCAGGAAGCCGGTCACATTGCTGTCGATGTAGTCGTGCGGATGAGTCAGTGAGTGCCGCACCCCGGCCTGCGCTCCCAGATGGATCACGCGTTCAAAGGCGGCATTTTTAAATATCGTTGTTATCGCAGAGCGGTCTTCCAGATGCTCCTGTTCGAACGCGAAACTGGAATAATTTCTAAGCAGGGCGAGCCGATCCTTTTTTAGCTGAACATCGTAATAGGCGTTCAGGTTGTCGAGCCCGACCACTTCATGACCGTCCTCCAGAAGTCGTCGGGTGGTATGAAAACCGATGAACCCTGCTGTTCCTGTTACGAGTAGTTTCATGGTCGAATTAAAGTGGGGATAACTGCAAGGTTTTCAACGTCATGTGGAAACCTGGCGAGGAAGGGAAAAGACAGTTGAAATCACTGGAATTATATCAAATTTAAGGCATAATAATCATGGAAAATGAGGGGTGGGGATGGGGGGCCAGATCAGGTTCCGGTAGCGGGATGCCCGAATCACCCCTGAAGTTCATCTGAAGAAAGATGTGACCACGACCACCGCTATTCAGCCAGTTCTTGATTTTCGCTCACCTTGTCGGTATTAAAACCGGAACAACAGGAATAATGTTTACATGCGTCAAAATCCCTTGAGAATTTTTTTGTTAAAACCCCACCGTGCCTGGTTACTTTTTTTGGATTTAGGGTTTTCGGCGGCGGCTCTTTATCTGGCATTTTTTCTGCGCTTCGATGGACAGATTCCTGCCCATGAATTACTTGTGTTCAACACCGTCCTGCCCTTTCTCCTGGCATCAAGAGCCGTATGCCTGATCTATCTTGGTTTCTACAACCGATTCTGGGAGTACTACAGCATCGAAGACCTGTTGCAGATCGTAAAGGGTGTATTGTTAAGCTCCCTGATCGCCGTAGCAGTATTATTTTTCTACAACCGTGCTTTCCAAACCCCGCGTTCCATTTTGGTGATCGAATCTATTATAGCAGTCACCCTTCTTGGTGGCTCCCGATTGCTTTGGCGATTCTGGACAGAACGCAAAAAGAAAATCAGTCAATCATCAACCGGGTGCAACACGCTGGTCATTGGTGCGGGAGATACCGGAGCGTATCTGCTCAAATACCTGAAAAGGTTTTCTTCGCATTATCGCGTTTGCTGTTTTATCGATCGCGATCCGTCCAAATGGAACAGCCGGTTGATGGGGCTCAAGGTTTTGGGGGGAATGGAAAAATTACCGGACATCATTCAGGAATTTGAAATCAAGGAAGTGCTGGTGGCGATCAGCCAGATAGACTCGGATGATCTGAGTAAAATTGTCGGTCGCTGTCAGACACTGGGGGTGCAATGCAAGCTGGCCACTTCGGTGAAAGACGTTTCTTCCCAGGATATTCACATCAACCATATTCGCAATATTGAAATCAGCGATCTGCTGGGGCGCGAGGCGGTATCGCTGGATCTGCAGGCCATTCAGGAAATGTTCAATGGCAAAACTGTTCTCGTGACCGGGGCCGGAGGGTCGATCGGTTCAGAACTTTGTTCGCAGATTCTGGAATACAATCCTGACCGGCTCATCATGGTTGATAAGGGAGAAAATTATTTATACGATCTCAACCTGAAAGTAAAACTTGAGACTCAGGGCACGGAAACCCATTGCGTGTTTGCCTCGGTGACCAATCAAAAGAAAATGGAAAGTGTGTTTCGCGAGTACCGCCCGGACATGGTATTTCATGCGGCCGCGCACAAACATGTGCCGCTAATGGAAGACAATGTCGACGAAGCCATCCACAATAATATTTTTGGAACCCATACCTGTTCCGAGCTTTCCGAGCGGTTTGGGGTCGAACGGTTTGTTCTGGTGTCGACCGACAAGGTGGTCAACCCTACCAGCATCATGGGGATGACCAAAAATATCTGCGAGAAAATCCTGCAATTCAAATCCTCCAGCGAGGAAACCCGTTTCATCACCGTCCGGTTCGGAAATGTTCTGGGGAGTAACGGTAGCGTGGTGCGCCTGTTCAAAAGCCAGATCGAAAGTGGCGGACCCGTGACCATCACTCATCCCGATATGGAACGGTTCTTCATGCTAATTCCAGAGGCGGCGCAATTGATTCTGCAAGCGGCATCGCTGGGCGAGGGCGGGGAGATTTTTCTGCTCGACATGGGAAAACCGGTCAAGATTGTTGACCTGGCGAAACGAATGATCCGATTGTCGGGCTTCATTCCCGGAAAGGATATGGAAATCCAGTATGTGGGTTTACGCCCAGGGGAAAAACTTTACGAGGAACTGGTTGCCGATGGCGAAGAGGAACGCCCGACCCGCCATAAAAAAATCAAGCGCGTCATCCCGCCTTGTCGGGCAGATCAGAAATTTATTGAGCAGATGAATCAACTGTGCGGCGATGTTGGAACAGCTACACTGGAGACGCTGGAATCTAATTTAAAGAGTCTGGTGAAAAGCAGTGGGTCCAGAATCATGGAAATCGACCCGGTTTTGCTCAAGGATGATCCACCATCGGGACCCACATCCAACAATCCCCTCGGTTAAATATTCCCACCTGCGGGTTGCGTTGCCCTTCTCAAAATATAAAATATTTTAACGTCCCTGAAATTAAATTTTTGAACGGAAAAAAGAATCATTCAGGGGGGCTCTCCTGACGGTTTCCAGCATGGTCCACATAGCCATGAAGCGTGGCAGGATTGCCGTAAACCAGGCCATGGTCAGGAACATCCCGGGTGACCACAGCGCCCGCACCGATGAAGGCATTTTCGCCGATGGTGATTCCACAGAGCAGAGTTGCGTTCGCACCAAGAGTCGCCCCCTTTTTCACCAGCGTTTTTTTGAACTCATGTTTGCGGGAGATGGCACTGCGTGGGTTGATGACATTGGTGAAGACCAGGGAGGGGCCGCAAAATACTTCATCTTCAAGAGTGACTCCTTCATACACGGAAACATTGTTCTGGATTTTTACTCTTTTCCCGATCCTTGCATTGGGACCGATAACAACATTCTGTCCAATCGAACAGTTTTCTCCGACGACTGAATTTTTTAAAATGTGAGAGAAGTGCCAGATTTTTGTTCCTCGACCGATCTCACACCCTTCATCCACCACACTGGTTTCATGAACGAAAAATTCGGTGTCGGAGTCATTATTAAGGTTCTCCAGGTCAAGACTTTGCTGACATCTTTGAAGCACGGAAAGCACTCGCACAGCTTCTTCTCCCGTGGTGTGAAATGATTCACCTTGCATTGAATTGAGAAATGCCTGGCATTCATTTTTCAGAGGCTCTTCCCAGGTGTCGGTCAGGTCCACCGCCGTGCCTTCTTTTGTCTCCGGAACCGGAATGCCCTCGCGCCACAGGATATTATGCGGGTACACCATGATCTTCTGATCCACTGGTGCCGTGTCGTCGAAGGTCACCATTTTGCGATCGCCAACGATGACCAGTTTTTGCTCTTTGAACGGGTGCAACCAGGAAACAAAAATGTGGGCCGATACGCCGCTCGGGAATTTCATGTGAGTGATGGTCGTGTCTGCAATATCAGGATGTAAAATATTACTGCCGACAGCCCAGACGGAATCCGGTTCTTCGTGGACAAGCGACAGAATTACCGAGATATCGTGCGGCGCGAATGACCACAAAATATTTTCCTCCCGCCGGAATTTACCAAGGGCCAGGCGGTTGGAATAAATGTATTGCAGGCGCCCGAGTTCCCCTTGCGCCAGCATTTCCTTGATTTTTATAATTGCCGAATGGTAATGCAGGATGTGCCCTACAAACAATATTCGCTGTTGGGTTTTGGCAAGTGCTGTTAATTCCAGACCTTCTTCTGCCGTGAGTGCCAGAGGTTTTTCAACGAACACATGTTTGCCAGCAAGTAGCGCGTCTCGCGTCATCGAATAGTGATGGACGGCGGGTGTCGCAATGACGACCGAGTCAATGTTTTGCTGATTGAGCACTTCTGCGAAGGAGGTCGTGATGGTGACGTGGGGATATTTTTTTCTTTTACGTGCGCAAATCTCTTCCGATGGATCACAGATAACGCTGAGGACACCCAACTCATTAAACACGCGGGCAAGATTTTTCCCCCAGTAACCGGCACCCACCAGCGCAACATTTATGGATGAATTCATAGGGAAAGGTGGAAGTTAAGGGTGTTCGATTGAGACGGGCGCAAATGAAACCTGGATTCAAAAAAATAAAACTTGCCGGGAGTTATTTAAAAATACCTGGATAACCTTGCGTGACCTGGTTTGTTTGTTGTTTTGAGGCCTCTCGATCAATATAGCGAAATTAGTAAAAGGACACAACCGTTTCTCCTTCAGGGTTGACTTGGAATTAAGATAGGTTGCGGGGGCCGTTATCCCAGTCCCATCTCTTTCAGACTGGCCTGGATTTCCGGTTGGGTCAGCAGTAATTTTTCGATTTCTTCAATCGATAACTGCTCTGCAATTTGCGATGAATAATCATTGAGATCGGATCGGGCGGGCTCCCCTTGCGTGAGGTATTTTTCGTAATTCAGATCGCGGGTGTCCATGGTGATACGATAAAAACTTCCCATGTCTTCCGAGCGGCTCAGTTCATCCTGATTCGCCAGAGTCTCGTGCATCTTTTCACTATGGCGCATACCAATGACCTCTACCGGGTTGGTCGCCTTGAATACCCGCTTGACCGCTTCCACCAGCGTATTCAAATCTGATGCTGAAGCCTTGCGAATAAAGAGATCACCCTGCCGCCCATGGGCGAAGGCAAACTCGACCAGTTCAATGGCATCTTCAAGGGTCATCAAAAACCGGGTCATGCTGGGTTCGGTTACAGTGAGGGGCTTGCCCGCGCGGATTTGTTTGACGAACAGCGGCACCACCGATCCGCGCGAGTGAATCACGTTGCCGTAGCGCACGCAGGTGATCACCGTGTCATCGGGTTTGAGTTCGCGCGAAGCCGCTTGCGCAACTTTTTCCATCAACGCTTTGCTCATGCCCATGGTGTTGACCGGGTACACTGCTTTGTCCGTGCTCAGGCACACCAGCGACCGAACACCATGCGCCACCGCCGAGGCAATCACGTTGCGGCTTCCAATCACGTTGGTCTTGACCGCTTCCATCGGAAAAAATTCGCAGGACGGTACCTGCTTCAACGCCGCCGCATGGAACACGAGGTCGACATCCCGCATGGCCTCATCGAGACTTTGACGCTCGCGAATGTCTCCCAGAAAAAATTTCAGGCGCGGATTGTTGAGGTTGACCCGCATGGCATCCTGCTTGGTCTCATCCCGACTGAATATGCGGATCTCCCGGCAATCTTTTTTCAGCAGATAATGCACCATCTGGTTGCCAAAGGAGCCGGTCCCTCCGGTGATCAGTATTGTTTTACCGTCAAACATGCAGACCCTCCTGCGCTGGTTTATTTTGATGTTGGACGCTTAACATGCCTATCGAGAATCCTGAGTGATTCCTTGATGTTTTTTCGGATTAAATGTCCGGCCCCTCTGTCATACAGTGGTTGAGGGCCTGCTCCCAGGTTGGCGGGGCGACATCAAAGGTACGCGCGAGTTTTGAGTTGTCCAGCACAGAATGCCTGGGCCGGACCGCAAGCGTCGGGTATTCACTTGTCGGGATGGGTGAAAGAGTGGGAGGACACTCAAGCCCCAGCGCATCGACAATCGCCCTGGTAAAACCAAACCATGTGGTCTGACCCGCCGAGGTTAGATGATAGACTCCCGAAACGTTTTTTAAATTTTCCGGATTTTCTTTGAGTTGTGCCCCCAGTATTTTTTCAAGAGCGGTCACCGTTGTCCGGGCGATGGTTCTGCACCAGGTGGGCGCGCCGTGTTGGTCGTCGATGACTTTAAGTTCCGGACGTTCCTTGGCGAGGCGCATCATGGTCAAAAGAAAATTTTTGCCGCGCAAGCCATACACCCAACTGGTTCGGAAGATAAGATGTGGTGCTCCACTTTTCTGTATCGCCTGATCCCCTTCAAGTTTCGTAGCCCCGTAAACACTCAACGGTTCGGCCTCATCGTCTTCCACATAAGGGGTGTCTTTCTCACCAGAGTAAACGTAGTCGGTGGAATAGTGGATCAGTGCCGCGCCTGCCCGCCCCGCCTCTTCTGCCAGCAGTGCCGGAACTCCGGCGTTTAACAGTTGAGCCGCTTCCGGCTGTTCTTCGGCCTTGTCGACCTGAGTGTAAGCCGCGGCATTGATGATGATGGCTGGTTGAATCTCGCGGATGGTACTGCGTACGTTTTCAAACTGGCGCAGATCCAGGTTGTGCAGATCGAATGTCTTTAACTCTGAACGGGAGGCGAGTGACTGTTCCAGTTCAAACCCTACCTGGCCTCGGCATCCAATGAGCATGATAGTGGGAAGTGGCATTTCAGGAACCTCGTTAGATCATCAGACATCCGCACGGACGGTATCTGGAAGGGAAGCATCAAAAATTTCGTGGGCCCAGAACAACATCATCAGTTCATCCCGACCCGTGTTGGTCAGATTATGCGCATGCAGGGTGGGAATGTCCAGCACTTGCGGTGCCTCGCCGCTGATCTCAAAATGTTTGACTTCATCGCTGAACATGCGACGGATGTTAATGGTTACTGAACCTTTAAGCACGACAAACCGCTCGAACTTGCGCGAATGAAAATGGTTGCCGCGCGTCACCCCCGGTTTTGTGGTGGAAACAAAGACCTGCCCGCCGTTGAGCTCCTTGACCATTTCAACAAGATCGCCCCGGGAATCGCTGTGCCGTATCAGGTCAAGTGGAAAACGCTGGGGATACAGATAAGACCGGTAGGTATTGAACAGAGACAAGGTCAGGGGGTCGCGCAGGTCCGGCACGATATTCTGCTGGTAAGTTTGCGCAAGCTCTGTCAAGCGGGAGAGCAACTGCGACACCAGGATTTCTTCGCCGTCCAGGGTCAGTTGATTTTTCGATGCGGAACGCCCTGCATTGAACAGGCACTCCGCAACCTTTTGGGCGTGTACCAGAGCCAGTGGTTCGTCGTTAATGATTTTGGGTTTGTCGCCGCTTGCCAGTTGGTGGCAGAAAGTATGGACCACGGAGTTGTAAAAAGGTTTGCCGTGTTCGCCAAAGACATGAGGCAGAATCACATTGACAAAGGTTCCACCCGATTCATTGGCCCATTGTGAAAAATGGTCGGCACACAGGCGCTTGGCCTTGCCGTAAGTGGTGTGACGGTCCTGATGAATGGAGGATGAAAACACGAGATTTGGTTTTGCGCCCGTCCGGTTAAGGGCATCGATCAACAACCCGGCAAGCTGTGTATTGACCGATTCGATTTCCTCTGGCTCACCTCGATTAACGCCCGCAAGATGAATCAAAATATCCAGATCGCAGACAAAGCTATCGAGGGAATCCGGGCTGGAAAATGTTGCACGATCCGCCAGCAAAACATCTTCTACATTTTGTGAGGCCAGATAGCACTGTAAATGCCAGCCAATTTGACCGCTTGCTCCGGTGATGCCAATGTTCATGAGTCAGGTTCGAGGTTGGGAGTGGATGCTAATAAGCGTATCGAAATCGATAGAGCCAGACTTAATGCCATTCAGGTTTTTTTTGACCATTCAGGGAAATAAAAGTGAATGGTGAGTTTCGGGTAGAAGGCGTTCACAGTCAGCCTGCACGGACAGGGCGACTCTAAACATTGTACTGAATTCATGCGCCGATCAAAAGGGGAAGCTTTGCCAATTATTGTTGGCGAGAGGCTTCCCGTTGTTTTTTTATTCGGATACGCCTGAAAGCCTGAAACAGTCGATACGGCTGATTGCCCACCCGGTAATAATGCAGATAATTTTTCATCGCCTGAATATTATTTCCCTCGATTTCGGAAAGAATCCCGCGGAGATAAATCACTTGCGGCAGGGGAACCACGCTCCCCCGGATTTTTTCCAAAGCAAGTTTTGCCTTGTCCCGGAACACCGGGTCATGCGTTGTCTCGTAGAGATTGGCGAAAACTGTGGCGCGATAGAGAAAAGGAAAATCGCAGAGGGGGCACAGGGCTCTGGCCTCTTCGGTCATTTGGATTCTTTCTTCCGCGCCGAGGTTCCTGGAGTTGGCCGCATGAAGTTTTTGCGAGTAGCTGAAGGTGGTCCATAAGACTCCTGCCCCGATCAATAATATTACAGTCGCAAGGACGGTCCATCTTGCTGGAGAACCGGCGGTTGTTGTTTCAGGCGGAGAACCGGCTGTGATCAACGCTTGCGCCGCGCCAAAACACATCACCAGAGTGAACAGGAAATAAGGCGAAGGCCATATTGTATCGACCAGGTTGTGCGTCAGAAAGCCTGCCATGCCGGCCAGAAGTCCGAGGGCGAGCAAGGCCTCGGGGCCTCGATTTTTCTGGTAAAAGGGAAAGAGCCCTTTGAAAAAATAAAAGAATGCAGTGAGTAGCAGGCCCAGCCCGATCAAACCCATATCGGACAGGGTTTGCAGGTAGAGACTGTGCGCATGAGGTGGCGGCAACACGATGGGAGGAATGGCATCCGTAAGAGGAAAGGGAATCTGGTATGGAAACAGCAGGGAGAAGGTCCACGGGCCTGATCCGATGAGGGGGTATTGTTTGAAAATTTCAAAGGCACCGTCCCAAAACAATTGGCGATAAAAAAATGCAGATGTCGCGGCTGAAAGTTCACCGAAGGCTGAGTCCTCCTGTCCGCCATCAAAGTTCATGAATAGTAGGTGAAATATCAGGCGGCCCACTCCAAACCCCAGAACAAGTAGCCCAGCGTTTTTTTTGTTGTCATTTTTAAAAAGGGCCCAGATGAAGAGGATCATCATCACGCCAGCGGCGACATGCGCCCCGCGTGAATTGGTGAATCCCAATTGAACCCAGATCAATACAAACAGAAGCCAGGCGATTCCTTTGCGCGATTTTTCAGGTTCGTAAAGAAACAATGCTGAAGACATGGCGAGCGGAAACAGCAGATAACCCGCCCGGAAATTAGAGTTGATGAATACAAAACTGATGGTGGTGTTGACTGTCGGAAAGTAAACTTGAAAGATCCAGCTCATCACCCCTTGCAGAGCGGCGATAAGGGTCAGTAACCAGAATAATCTTCGCACCTGCTCCACAGTTCTGAAGGTTCGATGGAGAAATAACAGGAGCACCATCCCGGTGATGTATTTTACAAAAAACTGTAGGCTTAAATCCGGCCATACCGAATAGAAGAACCCGATCACTCCCCATAAGAATAACAACCCGAGCCAGATCGATCCGATAGTGTCAGGGCGGACCTCCTCATTCCCTTGCTTCCTGTGCAGAAGGGAAAACATCAGGCAGGACAGTGCCAGAAATAGAAACAGGCAGGAGATTTCTATCGGGTCGAAGGGGACGTGGGTTTCACCCACCCCAATCGTGTGGAGGGCGATCAGAAAAAGAGAGAAGAGGAAGCCGCTCATGGGCAGGTGGGGATTAAGTTTAAGGAAGGTACGGGTAATTCGGGGAAGGCAACGACTGGCTTCGAGTATAGCTAAATAAAGTTTGTGTTAACAGGAAATAAAGGCAGGCGAAACTTTCAAGGGGCGTGGGCTTGTGTTAGAATTTTGACAACTGCACCGCGATGAACCACGGCGCAGAAGTTAATCCTTCTCCACTTTTTCCCATTCCAAATTGATGAAAGCCGTCCTGCTTGCCGGGGGAAGCGGTACCCGATTCTGGCCGCTCAGCCGGGAAATGCACCCCAAACAGTTCCTGAAATTTGAAGGGGATCGTTCCCTTCTGCAAGGTACCCTGGCGCGTTTGTTACCGCTGGTCCCGATAGAAAATATCTACGCTGTCACCCACCGTAAACAGGCCGAGGAAACCTGCCGTCAATTACAGGGTTTTGGATTTCATCCGCAAAACCTGGTGGCAGAACCGATCGGTCGTAACACCTCTGCCGCCGTGGCTCTGGTCTGTCATTTGCTGGAAGGTGATGCGGATGAAGTGGTCGGGTTTTTCCCGGCCGATCATCTGGTAGACAATCTGCCAGCCTTTGAAGAAGGGGTCAAAGCGGCGGAAGCGTTGGCCCGGCGCGGGTTTCTGGTGACGCTCGGCATACCTCCTCTTCGCCCTGAGACGGGATACGGCTATATTGAACGCGGTGAATCGTTGTCTGATTCAACCGGTTTCAAGGTGAAGGCCTTTCGAGAAAAACCCGATTCTGAAACTGCGAAAGGGTATCTTGAGCAGGAAGGTTTTTTCTGGAACTCGGGCATATTGTTCGGCACCGCCCGTCAGTTGTTGCAAGAGATTCACCACTGGATGCCAGAGCTGAATGAGTCTCTTCAAGAAATTAAAACGTATCTAAAACCCGATCCCGGATTTTTTCCGTTTCAAGTGTTCAATGATGCAGGTTGCCGTCTCTATCAAACACTGCCGTCCTTGTCCATCGATTACGGCGTGTTGGAGCGGTCCGAAAATGTCGCGGTGGTGCCGTGCGAGATGGGCTGGTGCGATGTGGGCTCGTGGGAAGTTCTTCGCGATTTGTTCGATGCCGATGACGATGGCAACGTATCGCCTGAAAACGTGGAACTGCTCGATTGTACCAACAACCTCATTCATGCCGATGGCCGACTCATCGCCGCCCTCGGTGTGGACAATCTCATCGTGGTCGACACGCCAGATGCCTTGCTCGTGTGTCGCCGTGACCGGGCGCAGGACATTCGCAAGCTGGTTGAGAAATTAAAGTCGCACGATCGCCAAGAGGTGAAAAGTGATTCCACCGTGGCCAAGCCCTGGGGCAGTTACACCGATCTTGTGCGTCAACAGGATTACCTGATCAAACGAATCACGGTGATGCCGGGGCATCAGCTCAGCCTGCAGGCGCACGAACATCGCTCGGAACACTGGGTGGTGGTGTCGGGGCAGGCGGAAGTGGAATGCGATGATTCGCGGCGACAGCTCAATGTGAATGAGTCAACTTTCATCCCACAGGGGGCGAAGCATCGTCTGTCCAATCCCGGTACCACGCCACTGGTTCTGGTCGAGATTCAGATCGGGCATCACCTGAGCGAAGACGACATCACCCGCTATGAAGACCGCTATGGTCGCGCCGATCCTTTGATATAATTAATTTTGGGAACAGAAAAAAGACTTCGTTAAAACTCGTCGTCCAGGATTTCACAGATGATATGACCCATCGTGATATGCGCTTCCTGAATGCGGGCGGTTTCCGAAGAGGGGACCACCAGAGCGAGATCCACAATATCTTTTAGTGCACCGCCATCTTTTCCCAGCAGACCGATCGTCTGGATCCCCATCGCCTGTGCTTGTTGCACTGCCCGGATGACATTTTCCGATTGCCCACTGGTGCTGATGGCAAGCACGACATCATTTTTTTGTCCCAGCCCTTCGATCTGTCGCGAAAAGATTTCTTCAAAACCATAGTCGTTGCCAATGGCAGTGAGGGCGGAAGTGTCGACAGTCAGTGCCAGTGCTGGAATCGATTGCCGCTCCTTTTTGTATCGCCCCACCAGTTCCGCCGCGATGTGCTGGGCATCCGCCGCGCTCCCGCCGTTGCCCATGAGGAGCAGTTTGCCGCCACTTTTAAGACTGTGCCGAACCATGCCGATGGCCCGGTCGATGTCCTCCGCCATGGTGTCGGCGATGGTGCGTTTGAGATCGGCACTGTTGTTGAGGAATGCACGGATTCGATCCTGACTCATCGTTGGTGCGGCCTTCCGCTCTTGGCGAGCTTGAGAAGATATTGTCCGTAATTATTTTTGGCCAGAGGCTCCGCCAGTATTGCCAGTTGATCGGCAGAGATGGTCCCCATGTTGAAAGCGACTTCTTCCGGACAGCAGATTTTCAGTCCCTGCCGCTTTTCGATGGTTTCGATGAAGTTGGATGCAGAGAGCAAGGCATCGTGCGACCCGGTGTCGAGCCAGGCGTAACCGCGTTGCATGATCTCTACCGTCAACTGTCCGCGTTCCAGATAGACCCGGTTTAAATCCGTGATTTCCAGTTCGCCCCTGGCAGAAGGTTTCAGGTTGGCGGCGATGTCGATCACTTGATTGTCGTAAAAGTACAATCCGGTAACAGCGTAATTTGATTTTGGATTCGCGGGTTTTTCTTCCAGGCTGATGGCACTTCCGTTGTCATCGAATTCGACGACACCATAAATTTCCGGATCGTTCACCCAGTAGCCGAAAACGGTAGCACCCTCGGTGCGTTTGCGGGCGTTGTTCAACAGGTCGGTCAGTCCGTGTCCGTAGAAAATATTGTCGCCCAAAATCAGACTGCAACTGTCATTGCCGACAAAATCCGCACCAATAATGAATGCCTGCGCCAGTCCATCCGGGCTGGGTTGCTCGGCATACTGGATGCTTATTCCCCACTGGGTACCATCCTTGAGCAGGGCCTCATACAACGGGCGGTCCTGCGGTGTGGTGATCACCAGAACTTCATTGATCCCTGCCAGCATCAGCACACTTAGCGGATAGTAGACCATCGGCTTGTCGTACAGAGGCATGAGTTGTTTGCTCACGACTTGAGTGAGTGGATACAGCCGCGTCCCCGAGCCACCTGCGAGAATGATTCCTTTTTTTACCATGTGATTTTTTCTCTGCGTTCTAAAGATTAGTTAATCCGTTAAACCCAACCGCTCGCCGCGGTAGGCACCGGACATCACCCGCTCCAGCCATTGGCTGTTGTCGAGGTACCAGCGAAGGGTTTTGCGCAAGCCCGATTCAAAATCATTTTCCGGTTTCCAGCTCAGCTCCTTTTTTATTTTGGAAGCGTCGATTGCATAACGGCGATCGTGTCCCGGTCGGTCCTTCACAAAAGTGATCAACTCTTCATGCGGTACAGGTCCGCGCTCCGGTGCCATTTCATCCAGCAGGCGGCAGATGGTCTTGACCACTTCAATATTTGGTTTCTCGCTGTCGCCGCCAATGTTATAGACCTCTCCAGGAGTTCCGGCTTCCAGTACGCGCTGAATCGCCCGGCAATGATCCTCGACGAACAACCAGTCGCGCACCTGCTGACCGTCGCCGTAAATCGGTAACGGTTCTCCCGCCAACGCTTTGCCCGTCACCAGCGGGATGAGTTTCTCCGGAAACTGAAACGGACCGTAATTGTTGGAACAATTGGTGGTGAGCACGGGCAGGCCAAACGTCCGGTTGTATGCCCGCGCAAGATGATCGGCCCCGGCTTTGGATGCGGAGTAGGGCGAGTTCGGCGCGTAGGGGGTGGTCTCGGTGAACAACCCGGTTTTCCCGAGCGAGCCATAAACTTCATCAGTGGAAACGTGAAGAAAACGGAAGTCCTCTTTCGCCTGCCCTGCAAGCGACAGCCAGTGACCCCGGGCTGACTCCAGCATTTCAAACGTGCCGACGACATTGGTCAGGATGAAATCTCCGGGCGATTCAATGGACCGGTCGACGTGCGACTCGGCGGCAAAATTCACCACATAGTCCGGTGAATGATCTTTAAAAAGGGAACGGACCAGATCGTGGTCGCGGATATCCCCTTCTACGAAAATGTGATTGGGGTTGCCGCTCAGCGATTGCAAAGTATCGAGGTTGCCCGCGTAGGTCAGGGCATCCAGATTGATCACCTTGACACCGGGCTTCTGCAAGGTCAGTAGAACAAAGTTGCCGCCAATAAAACCGGCACCGCCTGTTACCAGATATGTTTTCATGGACGGATCATCTCATGGAAGGATTAGGAAAAAAAGTCCTGAATTGCGGAGACGACAAACTCCTGCTGTTCCGGAACCACTTCGAACGAGTTGGGTAGTGCCAGCGTTTCGTCTGCGGCAGTTTCAGAAACTTTGAAATCACCTGTCTTGTAACCGAGGTCCTTAAAACATTCCTGCTGGTGCAGGCACAGCGGATAATACACTTCGCAACCGATACTGCGTTTCTGGAAATGTTCGCGCAGGGCATCACGCTTGCCGTTAGCGACCCGGATGACGAACTGATTGTAGATGTGGCGCGAGGTGACATCCGCCGGAGTCTGGACATGGTTTTCCAATCCTGCCTCTGCGATGAGTCCGCGGTAGCGGTCGGCATTCGCCTGTCGTTTTTGGGTCCATCCGTCCAGATACGGGAGTTTGGCCGCCACCACCGCCGCTTGCAGAGTGTCGAGGCGAAAATTCCCGCCAACCCACTTGTGGTAATACTTCGGATGCGAACCATGCACCCGCAGGATACGCAGGCGTTCATAAAGACTTTCAGAATCGGTGGTGACCAGGCCGCCATCGCCGATGCCTCCGAGATTTTTTGTCGGGAAAAAGGAGAAGCACCCCATGTCGCCGAGTGATCCTGCGCGTTGGTCCTTGTATTCAGAGCCGATCGCCTGTGCCGCGTCTTCAATCACCACGAGGTTGTGCTCTTTGGCGATGGTATGGATCGGTTCCATATCCGCGCACTGACCGTACAAGTGAACCGGCATAATGGCTTTGGTTTTTTTTGTTACGGCTTTGGCAACCAGATCGGCATCGATGTTGAACGTCACCGGATCGATATCAACGAATACCGGTTTGGCTCCGACTCGCACGATGGAGCCTACGGTCGCAAAAAAAGTGAACGGAGTGGTGATGACTTCATCGCCGGGGCCAATGTCCCCAGCCATCAGGGCGATCACCAGCGCATCGGTGCCGGAAGACACGCCCACGGCAAACCGAGACTGGCAATATTGCGCGACCTTGTCCTCCAGGTCTGTCACCTGTGGACCCAGAATGAATTTGCCGGATCGGACGACTTCATACATCTCCCGCTCGGCAGAATTTAACCATTCGTGATACGAACCCGGTATATCGAGCAGGGGCACGCCAGTCAACGGTGCTGTGGATTGATCGAGACGTGTTATAAATTGCGCCGGGGTGAGTGTCGAAACTTCCAGCGCAGAAAATGATTCGGTATTTAATGTGAGCACCGCATCCAGCCCAAGAATCTGCACCGCTTGGGCTGACAGGGTTTCGCAAAACCCGGCACGGGTATCGGGGAGGGTGTCTGTCACCTCTGGTCCGGCTTGAGGTGTGGTCGGAAAACGGGACACTATCTGGCCCAATCGTTCGCGAGCCAGTTTATCGTCGAGAGAATTTCGGATTTGCCGATGGGCATCGGGCACGCTGGCAGACAGCACCCAAGCCTGCACCCGATCACTGCTCAATTGTTCGAGTAGCTCGTCATTAGGATGGATCGCAAGATCGACCAGGACATCAGTATGGATTAACAGTTTCAAGAAAAACCTCTTTAAAATTTGAGAAGAAAAAAATCAGGCTTTGATGATTTTGTCGGACTGGATATCACCGCAGGCGTTGCGCGTGTCGAGCACCATCTTCGCTGAATTGACAATCGACTCGTAGTCGAACACGGTGTGATCGGTGAGGATCAGCACGGCATCGAATTGTGGGATGGTGGACAGCGCAACGGATTCCTTTCCAGTAAACTGTGCGTATTCGCGTGACGGGCCGATGCGGGGAACATAAGGATCGTGGTACTCGACTTGTGCTCCCGCGTCCTTCAGCAATTGCATGATTTTCAAGCTCGGCGATTCCCGGTAGTCGTCGACATTTTTTTTGTAGGCCACGCCGAGGATGAGCAACCGACTTTTTCCAAAAGCGATGCCTTTTTTATTGAGCACCCACATGAGGCGTTGCACAACGTAAGTGGGCATTTGCAGGTTGATCTCACCGGCCAATTCAATGAAACGGGTGGTGATGCCGTATTCCCGCGCCTTCCAGGTCAGATAAAAAGGGTCGATGGGGATGCAGTGTCCGCCGAGACCCGGTCCCGGATAAAACGGCATGAAGCCGAACGGTTTGGTGCTGGCGGCGCGGATCACTTCCCACACGTCGATGTCCATACGGTCAAAAATAATTTTCAGTTCGTTGACCAGCGCGATGTTGACTGCGCGAAAAATATTCTCCATCAACTTGGTGGCTTCAGCCGTTGACGTGCTCGATACCGGCACGATCTCTTCGACAATCTGGCTGTACAGCGCAATGGCCGCTTCGAGCCCGAACTCAGTATCGGCCCCGACCACTTTCGGGATCGTGCGGGTACTGAAATTTGGATTGTTCGGGTCTTCGCGTTCCGGCGAATAGGCAACATGGTAATCTTCGTTGGCTTTCAGGTCGGATCCTTTTTCCATGAGAGGAATCAACACGTCGCGGGTGGTTCCTGGATAAGTGGTCGATTCCAGAAGTATCAGTTGTCCTTTTTTAAGATGCGGGGCGATGGACCGGGCGGTGTTCGCCACATAGCGCATTTCCGGTTCGCGGTTTTTGGTCAATGGGGTGGGGACGCAGATCAACAGGCAGTCCATCTGGCTCACTTTGGCAAATTCGGTGGTCGCCAAAAATTTTCCTGATGAGACCAGTTCGCTGATGATCTCTCCCGACAGATGACGAATATAACTTTTTCCGGCGGTAAGTTGTTCAACCTTATTTTTGTCGATGTCAAAACCGGTGACGGAAAAACCTGCCCTGCCAAATTCGATGACAAGGGGAAGTCCTACATAGCCGAGGCCGATAACACCGATGTTGGCCTTTTGATTTTTTATCAGGTCGATGAGCATACGTTGCGCGGGCATTCCAAGGAAAAGGTTGCTTGTCCATTGTCGAAAAATGGTGCGCCGACTAGGTTTGAGAGAGTTTAGCAAATAACAAGTGCCAACTCAATTTCCCCTTTGTCTTTTAGAGCTTGTAAAAATTGTTCCCTTCCTCAACATTTGCTAGAGTGGAGGGGATGTCGTAAGGCTTGATTTCCGGTGAGTTTTTCAAGGGGCAACATGGCAGGTGTGCAGAAAATTCTGGTGGTGCGGCCGGGCCGGGCCGGGGATATGGTCATGATCACCCCTGCGCTCACCCAGATTTTAAAAGCCTTTCCGAAGGCCGAGGTGCATCTCGTGACCAGCACCGATGGTCGCCGCGTGCTCAAAAACTTTCATCCGAGGTTGACCCGTTTTTTCATTTACACGCGCCGGATACCGCAAACCTGGTGGATCAGTCGTCAACTGGTGAAGGCACTCCGGCAGGAGGGTTACGAGCGAATCTTCCTGTTCGAGACCAATCCGCATTACACGAAATTGCTGGACGGCGTGTGCTCCAACCTTACCGGCATCACCAACCTTGAGCCGGATGTGCATTATTGCGTCCGTTGCCTTGAGGCGGTGGAAAATGTTCTACCGCATGCGCCAAAAAGAGGCTGGCTCACTTTGCCCGTGACCGACAGTGGGCGGAGCCAGGCGGTGGATTTGCTGGCGCGGCACGGGGTGACCGAATCGACATTTCTGGTCGGCCTGCACCCGACGTATAGCGGCATGACCTTGCCGTTTTACCGGCAATGGGGTGGCAGGAAAAAACATCGCACCTGGCCGCAAGCATATTTTGCACGGCTGGCGCAACGGCTCAACGAATATGGGAAAGAATCCGGGCACGATCTCAAGGTGGTGGTCGACATCCTGCCGGAAGAAAGACTTTTGCTGGAAGAGTTGATCGAGAACAACCGCGATACGTTGATTGCTTTGTCGGAGCCGCCGGATTTTGAACGCTACAAGGCGATCATCGCGCGGATGAATTTATTCATCGCGCCGGACACCGGCCCGATGCACATGGCCGCTGGGCTGGGAACACCGCTGGTGGCCTTATTCTCCGGCAAGTCACCACTCGATTGCGGGCCCTTTGTTCCGCCCACTCAATATGAGGTTGTGCAAGCCAAAGACATGGCGCATCCGGAGCTGGGCTTGTCCGCCATACCCCCGGAAACGGTGTTTGAAACCTGTCGCCGTTTTCTGCCTTGATTCTCTTCCCCCGTCTTTCCTGCCCGATGGTCCCTGCCCGGTATCAATTGTCACCTTCCTTCAGTTTTGTTACATTGCAGAGATAATGCAAACGGATACCGTCGCGGTCATCATCGTAAACTTCAATGCAGGGGAACATCTGGCGCGGTGCCTTGAGGCACTGCACCTGCAAACGCGCCAGCCGGATAGAATTCTCCTGATCGATAACGCCAGTACCGATGCATCAATGGAGGGTATCGAAGCCAGGTGGCCCGCAGTGGAAATTTTCCCTCAGGAAAAAAATACCGGCTTTGCTGTTGCCAACAATCTGGGAATTGCGAAAGCCCACGATTGCCAATGGGTGGCCCTGCTCAACCCGGATGCCTTTGCCGATCCCGATTGGCTGGAGCGTTTGTTGGAGGCGACCGAGGCGTATCCTGACGAGTCGTTTTTCGGGTGCAAAATGTTGTGCTACGGTGCGCGGGATCGACTGGACGGGACGGGTGACGTGTATCATGCGAGTGGTTTAGCCTGGCGGCGCGACCATGGTTTCAAAGTTTCCGATGGCTCACCGGTCGGTGAAATTTTTTCGCCCTGCGCGGCGGCGGCTCTTTATAAAAGGCAGGCGATCCTCGACGCTGGCGGATTTGATGAGGATTACTTTTGCTATTTTGAGGATGTGGATTTGGGGTTTCGTCTGCGTTTGCTGGGTTATCACGGACGCACTATTCCGACAGCGGTGGTTGAACATGTGGGTTGGGGCACCACGGAAAAAAGCAGTGACTTTTCGATTTACCATGGTCACCGCAACCTCGTCTGGGCCTATTTTAAAAATATGCCGGGTCCGTTATTTTGGAAATTTTTACCACAGCACCTCCTGTGGAATTTTATCTTTTTAGTTGTGTTTACATTGCGAGGCCAGGCCGGGGCTATATGGAAAGCAAAATGGGATGCTTTGCTGGGGTTGGGTCCTGCTTTGAGAAAACGGCGAGATATCCAATCGAAAATCAGGGTGACTCCCGATCAATTACTACCCGTCATTAATCGCGATGCACTGGCTCCGGTCCGGCAGTTTCGAAGTCGCAAACTGAATAGTCAACAACGCAAGAGGTCCACTTGAAATTTGCACTGGCACAGATCAATCCGACGGTAGGTGATCTCGAAGGTAACGTTGAGAAAATCCGCCGTGCCATTGTGAATGCGGAGCAGGCGCGGGCCGATTGCGTCCTGTTTCCCGAGATGGCGGTGTCGGGTTACCCTTGCCGGGATTTGCTGGATAAACCGGAATTTATCAAAGCGAATTCCAGCATGGTGCAGGAGGTGATCGAACAGACGCGCGGCCCGGCTGTCCTGCTCGGTCATTTTGACGAAAGTTCGCGCGGGGCAGGCAAGCGTCTGGTGAATTGTGCGACGTTGTTTGAAAATGGCAAGGTGCTGGCTCGCCACGAAAAAATATTGCTACCGGCTTATGATGTGTTCGATGAGTTGCGCTATTTCCAGCCGGGCGATGCGCCTGCCGTGGTCACGCTGAACGGGTTGCGGATTGGGATCACGATTTGTGAAGACATCTGGAACGTCCCTGGATTTTATGACCGCGATTGTTATGCGCGTCACCCGGTAAAGGAATTGACAACTGCCGGAATCGATTGTCTGGTCAACTTGTCGGCATCCCCTTACAGGAAAGGGCGCGGAAAAAGGCGGTTGGAGTTGGGTCGCTCGATTGTAAAAGAAACCGGGACACCGTTTCTGCTGGTCAATCAGGTGGGGGGCAACGATGATCTGCTGTTCGATGGTCATAGTTTTGCGCTGGACTCTGATGGCACCGTGCTGGCGCAGTCTCCGGGGTTTAAAGAAGACTTATTGCTGGTCGACACGGCGCAACCGTCGGGTGAAATCGCGCACTGGGCTGATGACTCCAACGAAGAAATTTTTAAGGCCTTGACACTCGGGGTGCGCGACTATTTGCACAAGTGTGGCTACAAGGGGGCGGTGATCGGTCTTTCCGGTGGCATCGATTCTTCTGTGGTTGCTGTGCTGGCGGCTCACGCCCTTGGCGCAGAAAATGTTTTCGGGATCAGTATGCCTTCCGGTTACACCGCAGATGCGAGTAAGCAGGATGCCTCAACGCTTGCCCATAATTTGAGGATCAAGTTCGAGACGATTCCTATCCTGCCCTTATTCGATCAATATAAGGAAACGCTCAGGCCTTTGTTTGGCAATGAACCGGAAGACGTGACCGAGGAAAATATTCAGGCGCGGATTCGCGGCAATTTGCTCATGGCCGTGTCGAATAAACGCGGCAGTATGGTGTTGTCGACCGGAAATAAAAGTGAAATGTCGGTGGGCTATTGTACGTTGTATGGCGACATGGCGGGCGGACTTTCCGTTTTGGCCGATGTGCTCAAAACCCGTGTCTACCAACTGGCGCGCTGGATCAATCGCGATACTGAAGTGATCCCCCAGCGTGTTCTGGATAGGCCTCCGACCGCGGAACTGCGCCCGGATCAAACCGATCAGGACAGCCTGCCTCCTTATGATGTGCTGGATGCGATTCTTGAAGGTTATGTTGAGCAGGACCTGAGTCAGGATGAGATTGTCAGTCTGGGATTCGATACCGAACTGGTGCACGCGATCACGGCTAAAGTTGACAACAACGAATACAAGCGCAATCAGTCTGCACCGGGTCTTAAGATTTCCGGCAAAGCTTTTGGCAGTGGTCGCCGGATTCCTATCGCCCAGCGTTTTCGCAAAAACAGCATCTGATTTTTTTTCCTCCTGCAAGCACTCGCGCAATGAGGCTGGTTTTTTTAACGCGATTCTATTTCAGTTAACAGTGCTTCGGCTTCGAGAGTCTGGGAAGGTTCCAGATGGAATCGAAGTGCTTGCTGAAGGTGTTCTGCCGAGCGAGACAGGTCACCGTGTTCCCATAACAGTTTGCCGAGAAAATAATGTCCGGGTCCATTCTTTGGATCGTGGATCAGCGAGCGTTCAAGCGCGGTGATGGCTTGTTCCCATTTCTGCTCGTTATAAAAAAGGAGAGCCAGGGATGCCTCCACTCTGGCCAGTGCGGGCGGATTTTTAAGGAGGGTGCGGAGCGACTGGTAATATTTTATCGCGGCATTTATTTTTTCCCTTGCCTGTAAAATTTCCCCGAGCAGTAAATACCCCTCCGCGTGTCCCGGTTTTTGCCTGAGGAATTCCCGCACTTCTTTTTCAGCTTCTTCAAATCGTTTTAAATTGAGGAGCACACGGCCCTTGTACAGGCCGGCTGTGGCAGGCAGAAGGTGTTTTTCAGGATGGTATTTCCGGACGGCGCGGGCCCGGTCGAAAGCTGAATTGGCTTCCTCATCCATGCCGCGCGTTGCAAACAGCACACCGAGATTGAAATGTCCCGAGGGCAGGCGCGGGTAAATTTGCACCGCCTGAACAAACTCGCGTTCGGCGTTTGCCATGTCTCCCCACAACGCATAAATATTTCCCAGGTTGGTGTGAGCGTAAGATCGGTAATACGGCGTGGCGTTGGAGGCGGCGAGTTTCTTGAGCATGACAAAGGCGTTGTCGAACTGATTCATCTCAGTATAAAAATAACTGAGGTTGTGGTAGATGCGCGGTTTGCCCGGATTTTTTTTCAGCGCGTCTTCCCAAAGTGAAACATTCGATTCGTACACCGCGTTGCGATGTACCAGCAGAGTCATAAAACAAAGAACCGTGATCCCGGCGCAGAGGGTGATCAATCGCCGGGCCTGCTTGCTACTGTGCGGCCCGAAGCCCAATCGCTCCGCAAAACCGGCTCCCAGAAAAAGCAGTCCGAACGATGCCAGATATAAATTGCGTTCGCTGAGCAAATCCATGCGTGGCAGAAAACTGTTGGTGGGCGACAGGATGATCAGATACCAGCCCACCCCGAAGGCTACCAGCGGGTAGGCTCGATAGAGCTTCAGCCATAACCAGGAAAGAACACCGATGGCGAACAGGGAGGTGACGATTCGCAGTGTGTCGGTGGACAGGCTGGAATAGGGCCATTCGTAATCGAACACCTGATTGATGGGAAGCAGAACCATCTTGGCGCCGAAGGGAATCACGAGCAATTGTTGCAGGGCGTAACCTGGATTGATTTTTTGTGACCAGGTCACCACATGTTCCCACAGAAATGGAGAGACCATGAACAGTGTGGCGAGGGTGAGGAGGATCGGTGCGTACACCCAGGCGATACGCGGTTTGAAGAAACGAAAATTTTGATTCCGCATGAAGCAGGCATCGTAAAGCAAAAACGCGGCGGGCAGGGTGATCGCCGTTTCCTTGGACAATAGAGCCAGTGCACCGGAAAAGAAACACAGGCTGTAGCTGGCAATGCGCTTCACCCATGTGGTCTGGCGAATTTCCGCATGGATGAATCCGAAAAGTGAGAGCAGGTAAAACAGAGCCATCAACGAACTGGTGCGTCCGGCAATGTAAGACACAGATTCGGTCTGGATGGGGTTGAACGCAAACAACAGGGCGGTGAGTGAGGCCATTCGAAGTGCGGATTCGCGGCCCCAGTCCAATCCCTTTTCAATCGTGATGCGCGTTACTGAAAAAACGAGCAGACAGGCGAGAAGGTGTATCCCGATGTTGAGCAGATGGTAACCAAACGGATCATTTTGCCCCAGATGATAATTGAAGGCAAACGTCAGGTAAAAAATATG
This sequence comes from Nitrospinaceae bacterium, assembly GCA_029261535.1. Lineage (GTDB taxonomy): Bacteria > Nitrospinota > Nitrospinia > Nitrospinales > Nitrospinaceae > Nitronauta. The sequence goes on from JAJDBF010000011.1 coordinate 105,431, forward strand.
GCGGTAGTGCAGGACCTGAGCTTGCAAATAATGATCGAGAGTTTGAATGGTATGATTGTTGAGGATCACCACCCCATCGTCAAAATTAAAGGGTGAGTTGAGGACGGAGGAATAGCCAAAGGCCACGCCCAGGCCGATGGTCAGCCCGACTAAAATACAAATCAACCGTTGCCGGTTGCCGGTGTCAATTGAGATCATGGTCTGGTGGGATGCGGGATAGCAACTGCTCAACCATCTGCCGCTTGTTGGCATCCTTTGTTTGGTTCAGCAGGATTTCAAGATGATGGCGCGCCAGATTCTGGTCGCCTCCATGTTCCAGAATTAATTTGGCTAGGTTGAAACGGGCGGACAGATTTTCTGGAGCCAATTGAAGGGTTTGCGTGAGTGTTGCCTGCGCTTCATCAATCCTGTTTTGGCTGACCTGGGCCATGGCGATTTTAAAAAGCACTTCAGCTTTAATTTTTGGAGAGGTGAGCACCTTCTGCCAGTGAGCAATGGCCTCGTTCGCATGCCCCAACGCCAGTTCAATATTGCCCAGCAACAAATAACCGTCGCTCTTTTCTGATGCAGAATTTAATAATTGTGTGGCTTCCTGTTTCGCTTCCTTAAATTGATTTTGACGCAACAGGATGCGGGCGCGGGTGAGGTGAAAGCGCGGCTTAAGATTCGGGGCAAGATGCATTTTATTTTTCGCCAGCTCGGTTTCCTTGAAGGCTTGAGGGAGCAGACCCTTTCGCACAAACAGAGCCGCCAGATCAAGATACGCGTGCGGCAGATGCGGCCGGGCTGTCCGGGCTTGTCTAAATTCCGCTTCCGCTTGTTTTAATTTCCCCTGAGTGGCCAACTGCACGCCTGATAGCAGTCGGGTGAAATACAAAGGAGTCTGGTTTCGATGCAATCCGGCCAACTCGCGGTAAACCTGCCCGTACATTTTGTACTGACCGGGATCAGATTGCACGATCTGTTTGAGGTTTTCCAGAAGTTGAAGATGACTTTTCCATTGTTTGCGGGAAGCTTCGTCGCTGGCAGTGACTTTTCTGGCCAGAGCAGGATATTTTTTAGACAAACGCGCCATTTCACGTCTGGCCTCGGCGGAATCTCCTGCAAGAAAATGTGCCATCGCTAAATAATAATGGACTTCACTTTTGTTCGGCGATTTTTCTAACGTGTCCTGCCACAGGGTGACGTCGTTTAAGTAAACATGGTTGCGGTGGTGGGTTAAAGATCCGAAGCACACACAAATTATAAGCGCAGAGGCTGTCATTAAAGGTGTCGAACGAAAGGCGGATTTTTTTTCCAGCAGAGAGTTCAACAGCAGGCCGCCCCACCAGCAAATCCCGATAGAGGGAAGATACAGGTTGCGTTCACTGAGTAAATCCATTCGCGGCAAAATGCTGTTGGTGGGCGAGAGGATGATCAAAAACCAGAAGACGGCAAAGGTGAACACGGGTGGGCTTTGTCGGCGGAATTTCCACGCGGTGACTAAAAGAATTATCCAGAACAGGATGGAAACGATTTGAAACGGGCCGCTTAAAAAAGAGGCTCGCGGGAAATCGTAATCAAAAGTCAGGTTGAACGGTAGAAAAATCAACTTTAAAGCGTGAGCCAAAACCGGCAATTGATCGAGAGTCAGGTTCCATTGGATGCGGTTCAGCCAATGTTGGGCCTGAATCGAAAATGTGGGCGAGATTAAAAATAATAGAACGGCTCCCGCGACAAGAGGTCCGTAAATTATTTTCCAGCGAAGAGAGGGCGGTGCCCAGGAAAAACCACGCATGAAACATAGATCGAAGAGCAGGAGGCCGAGGGGCAGGGTGAGGCTGGTTTCTTTGCTCAGGGCCGCGCCGATTCCTGCAAGAAATAACAGCGGGAAGGCGATGATTTTTTTTCCGGAGCCGGTTTTTTTCAATTGGGATATTGCAAAAAAATACAGGGAGGAAAGATAAAACAGGGAAGACAAGCCGCTACTGCGTCCCGAAATATAAGTGATCGTTTCGGTGTGGACCGGATGCAGGGCGAACAAGGCTCCGGCAATGAAAGCGACCCGGTTTGCCGATGGAGCTTTCCATCCGTAACCCTCGAAAAGCGTCAGGCGGATCAGGGCCATTAACAGACAGGTTGAGATCAAATGCAGGGCGAGGTTGACCGCATGGTATCCCCACGAATCAAGCCCTCCATAGGCAAAGTTGATTGCGAACGATGCGGTCAGCCATTGTCTGTAGTGAGGCGGAAAATTCCAGAACGATTCGGGGTGTTCGATTTCAGGATGCGATTGAATGGTGGTGTAGTCATCGGAATGAAACGAACCGTTGAAACCATTTTGATTTACGAAGACGACCGCCGCCAACAAAATCATGACAGCTACAAGGTGGCGAATATTAATGGACTTGAAATCGGTGTTCATTAAGTCACAGGTTGAGGTCGCGCTCTTTTCTGCGCAACCATGCGATCAGGAATATTAAATGGACGAGTATGAAGATAAAGAATATTGGAGTGAATTTTGGAATCAGGTTGATGTGGAATACCGGGATCAGTGACCACAGATCGAAATAAAACGCGAGACCGAGCAGGATGAAAATAGTCCGGGTGGGCGACAACCCCAGGTGTTCCAGCCGATGGTGGAAGTGTTCCGCATCCCGGCGGAACGGACTGACCCCTTTCCGGACCCGGCGCACAAAGGCCCAGACGGTGTCGGTGATGGGCACGAGTAGCGTCACCACCGGTATCAGGTAATAAATTTCGTCGGTGAACCCTTGCGCAAGCGGAAGCAGAGTCACCAGCGAAATGATCAGTCCCAGAGGCAGACTGCCGGTATCACCCAGAATAATTTTCGCCGGTGGGTAGTTGAATAAAAGAAACCCGAAAACACTTCCTGAAAGAATCACAGAGAAAAAGGAAGCACTAAAAATTTTTCGCTCGAGATAAACCAGAGTCAGCGTCAGACAGGACAAAAAAATGAGGCCGCCTGCCAGCCCGTCTTTGCCATCGATGAGATTGAGTGAATTGGATATGCCCACAATCCAGAGAACGGTCACCACCGGGGACAGGGCACCGAGTTCCCACCAGTCGCCGATGCGCTCGATGCGGAATCCGAAATAATAAAGACCGAGGGCGATGACGACCTGCGCGATCAACTTGGTCCATGGACGGGCCACGACGAGGTCGTCGTAAATTCCAAGACAAAACATGAGGGCTCCGCCGATGGTCATACCGGCAAACAAAGTGCGATGATCCGGGTGCAGGTCAAAAATCAGGGGCACGACCCAGAGGGTGATGAAAAATGAAATCATCACCGCCACTCCGCCAAAAGAAACGACGCCGGGCTTGCCGATGTCGACTTGTTTGCGGATGACCTCAGCCAAACGGTTGTCTCCCTTTAACAGCCGGATGGTGGCGTAGGTGATTCCCGCCGATAGCAACAGGGCCATCGGGTAGGCGGTCAGGAAAGTGGGACCGGAAATGGGGTGGTTGGCGATCATAGTTGTTCGCCCCAGAGGGGCTGTCATCTCAGCGAAAGACGTTTGCAATTATTTGAAGGCAACAACGCAGGGAGATCAATCCATCAAGTGCCATCCTTGTGAAAAAGTTTCCCTTTATATACTTTCGGTGGTAATGGCTCATACCTTGATGCCGCTTGATGATGGTGCTGAATTGTGTCCACTGGTTTTTCGATGAAATATGAGTGATGGTGGTAGCGGGATGGTACACCACGTCCAGTCCCTGATCTCCAATCGTTCGGCACAGGTCGACATCTTCGATGAAGAGGAAATAGTTTTCGTCAAACATCCCCACCTTTTGAAATACAACACGCGGGACCATCAGGCAACAGCCGGAAAGCCAGTCCACAATTTGCGTTGCATCGTGGTCCATGTCCGTCATCAGATAGCGGCGGCTGAACCGGTTGTTGGGGAACAGGCGGGTGAGCCATGAATAACGATTGAACAGGCCCGACCATACTGTGGGGAATCTTCTACAGGAAAACTGCAAGGTACCATCCGGATTCAAAACTTTGGGTCCCACCGCTCCTGTCTTTGGATGTTCATCGAGATAGGCCGACAGGCGGGACACCGTATGCGGGTTCAGTTCGACATCCGGGTTTACGAATAACAAATGCCGACCGGTGGCGAGGCGCGCGGCCTGGTTGCAAGCGGAGGCAAATCCAATGTTGGTCGAATTCCGGACTAACCGGATTTCAGGAAATGTTTCGCGCACAATTGGAATGCCGGAATCGACATCACTGTTGTCGATCACCAGAACCTCGGTACCCCCTTTAAACTCTGACGCACGGATAGATTCAAGACAGCGCAACAGTTCGCGACTGCTCCGGTAATTGACGATAATAAAGGAAAGGTCCACGGTAGTTGGGGGCCGGACTGAAGGCCTGTGGTTCAAGGCGGGATTACCTTTCGGTATTATCGGGGAAAACACCTTTATTTTCAAGGGTGTCGAGCAGGTTCTCCATGGCTTTCAGCACCCTTCCAGAAAACGCACTGTCTGCCTTCCTGTCCTTAAAAAATTGTCGGGAATAATACCGTTGCTCTGTTGTAAACTGGAGGCGAAACGTGAGAGAAACTTTGTGAGGCAGAACCATGATTGATGAGATCGATTTTTTTGATCGCCGGGCCAATTTTCAGAAGAAACAGAAAAAGGGCGACGATTGGAATGAGTTGAAAGAACTCAAACTGAAGCAGACGAATCCTGCCAAAAATAAGGAACCCGGGAAGTCTGAAGCGGGTCCTGTCGAGAAACCGGAATCCTGATACCACATGAAATTTTTAAACTGAGGCCTTCTCGGCTTTTGCATTGTCGGGCAAGCGGGCAGTGTTATATACTGCTCCGATTCCGTACTTCAAACCTAAACATCCTGGGGGACCTGATGCTCTGGATGAGAAAATGTACATGTTTAACTAGTGGAGCCCTGCTTGTGTTGGCTCTGATGGGGGTCTTCGCGACACCCGGTTTTGCAGGTGATGCCGTCAAGCTGGATCAATTGATTCGTTCAGCGGACGACGCTCTTGAAAAAAAAGAATATGAAAAGGCGCAGAAACTGTACACCAGTGTGCTGGAGCAGGACCCGCAAAACTGGCGGGTGATGTTTTCTCTGGCGGGGATCAAGTTTGATACTCAGCAATACGAAGCATCGCGCCAACTGGTCACCAAGATATTAGCGATGCCAGTGGCGAATGGTCGCAATGTGAATGTGTATTACCCGGATTCCAGTACGGGCGAACCGGCGGAACTGGTCGATGAAATTGTTCTGCCGCCGCAACGCACCAAAAATAATATGCGCAATTACCTCGACATCAAAAGCAACGTGCCCATTCCGCATTACCGTCTGTACTTCAAGAAGTCCGGGAAAATGGAACTGGTGCCGCAAAGTGTTGTGCGGATCGAATACGATGGTGTTCTTAGGAGAGCGTACGAAGAAGTTCAGGTATTTTCCCTCCAGGTTGATCGCGCTCTGGTGGCCAAAGGTGGGTCAGCCGGTACGAGCGAAGTGGTCAAAATAAAAGGCGGTTGTTTTCAGATGGGCAACAAGGAAGGCACGCCCCTTGAAAAACCGGTGCACGAGGTGTGCCTCAAGGATTTTGACATGGATAAATTTGAAGTCACACAAGCGCAGTATCAGGTTGTGATGGATGATAACCCGTCCCAGAGAATTGGAGCCGACAGACCGGTCGAGCATATGACCTGGTATGAAGCGGACCGATACTGTAGCAAGGTGGGTCGCCGTCTGCCCACGGAAGCCGAGTGGGAGTACGCCGCCAGAGGCAACACCACCACACATTTTTACTGGGGCAATACGGTCAAAGGCAAGGAAGCCAATTTCTGCGATAAAAATTGTACGCTCAACATCCGCGTTGCCAGCATCGACGATGGATACACCACCACGTCACCTGTCGGCAAATTTCCTGCCAATCCATTCGGACTGCATGATATGGCGGGCAATGTTTCAGAATGGGTGAGCGACTGGTGGGACCCGAACTATTATCGTTACAGCCCGAAAGACAATCCGCAAGGACCGCGTCCGCTCGACCATAAAATCATTCGCGGTGGCGGCTGGAACAATACTGCAGGGTTCGTCCGCACTTCCAACCGCGCCGGGTTCTGGCCCGATTTCCGGAGTGACGGGCTCGGTTTCCGTTGTGCATCCAAATAGGAAAACAGTTTGTCAAAATTGAAGCTGGCGGGTCACGATTTCATTTATTAGCGGCTTCTTCCCGGAGTTGTTTCTTCAAGACTTTGCCGGTCGCGGTTTTGGGCAGGGTATCATAAAACTGAAAACTGTCCGGTGTCATGAAGGCGGGTAATTTTTCTCGACAATAACTGCGCAAGTCGGTGACGGTAGCTTCCGCCCCTTCGCGCAAAACCAGGCAGACCTTTACCTGCTCGCCCAGGCGTTCATGCGGTACCCCGATTGCCGCCACCTCTGCCACCGCCGGATGGTTCATCAATACATTTTCGATGGCGAGCGGCGAAATATTTTCTCCGGCACGGATGATGAGGTCTTTCTTGCGTCCGGCGGAAATGTACAAGCGTCCTTGTTCATCGAGGTGCCCCAGGTCCCCTGTTTTCAGCCAGCCGTCTTCAGTCAGGACCTTCCGCGTCTCCTCCGGTTTTTTCCAGTAACCGCGCATAACTGTTTCGGCTTTCACCAGAATTTCGCCGACCTCTCCCTGAGGCATTTCCTCTCCGTCGTCGTTGACAATTTTCACCTTGACGTTGGGTAGCACCGGGCCAACGGAGCCCACCACACTGCCGTGTTGCATCGTGTTGACGGCGATCACCGGCGAGGTTTCCGTCAGGCCGTATCCTTCCAGCACGGTGCACTCCAGAGTTTTCTCCACCGTAGCCAGCAACGCGTGCGGCAGGGCCGCCCCGCCAGAGATGCAATATTTCAGCGAGTCAGCATCGTATTCCCCGCGCTGATACAACTGCACCAGAAAAGAGTAGATGGTTGGTACCAGCGGCAGAACCGTGGCCTTGTGCTCGGTGATCCCCTGCAAAATAGATTTTGGCTGGAACTGGGGGATCAGGATGAGTGTGCCTCCTGCCCGTAAAAATACCAGCGCGATGATGTTGCCGAAAGAATGAAACAAGGGCAGGGCCATGATGGCGCGATCTTCCGGAACAAACGGCAGGTGTTCGATGACGCCACTCGTGTTGTCGAAAAACTGGGACTCGTTGAGCCCGACACCTTTAGGCCGGGCGGTGGTGCCGGAGGTGTAGAGGATCACATCCGGTACGCCTTCATCGCGCTGGACGCGGAGGGTTGCTTTGTCGCGATCCCCTTGCTTAACAAAAGCATCGAACCATTGTGTAGTTTCTTCAGGAAGTCCAAGATCCTGTTCCGGGCCAGTGAGGATTCGATGTCGGAACTGTGCGAAAAATGGACGCGTCTCTTCTTTAATAAACGCCGGATTGAGCATGAGCAAATCGATGCCGGCATCCTGCGTGATATAAACCAGGTCTTGGGCAGTCAGCAGGTAGTTGTAAGGAATGACCGGAACGCCCTTCAAAAATGCACCGAGCAGGGCCACCAGCGTTTCACTCTGGTTCAGGCCCATGATCGCAAGTTTGCTTTGAGGGCCCAGACCCAGCGTGTCCAGGTTTCCTGCGAACCCTTCTATCCGTTCCAGTAATTGCCGGTAGGTGATCGTCCCTTGCGCTTCAATAATGGCCGGGTGGTCCGGTTGATTGTGTGCGTGTGCTTGCAGTTCCTTGTAAAATTCCAGAGCCATACGGCCTCCCAAAAAGTTTTGCTGATTATAACCTTAAACAGGAGGTCACCGCAGGGCTTCCTGTCACCTCCTGTTGCCACACCCTTTCACCACCGGATGATATTTGGAATTGTATTTTCGCTTGAATTATAAGATAATAAAATCAAATACTTAAAAGAGGTTCGGCGAATTGTGAAGCCATTTCTGGCCGGGGTCTCCCGGAATTTTTTTATTGGATTAGTACTAATATTATTGGCAATTTTATATTTACCTGGTTGCTCCGGCGAGCCGGAAGAGGGCGGAGCTCCCAAGCGAGGCGGCATGATGTTCCCGGTGGAGCTGGGCAAAGTTGAATTCCGTTCCATTGTGGACGAGGTGCGTGCGGTCGGAAATATTGTGGCTGACCAGCGGGTGACCCTCACCTCGGAAGTGAAGGGCAAGTTAGTTGATTTTCCTGTCAAGGAAGGCCAGCCTGTGCAAGCCGGGTCCTTCATAGCGCAGATCGATCCGCGTGAATACCGTTTGCAGGTCGAACGTTTGCAGGCAGATTTGATCGGTGCGCAAAAAGATTTCGAAAAGGCCCAGCAGGGGGCAAGGCCGGAAGACCGGGCGCGATTGAAAGCTAAGGAACAAGCCAGTGCCAGTGCCCTGAAACTTGCTGAGAAGGAAGAAGAACGTTTTCGCAGTCTGGTGAAAGACGGTGTGATTTCGCAGTCGCAGTATGACACAGCGTCTGACCGGGTGATGCAGGCCAAAGAACAATTTCGTGCAAGTCAGGCGGAACTTGCCGCCGGAAACAAGGGCCGTGAAGAAGACATCCTGAAAATGCGGGCCCGGTTGGAGTCGGTGACCAAGCAGTTGGAAATGGCCGAGTTGAATCTGGAGAAAACATCTGTGACCGCTCCTTTTGATGGAGTGATCCTGTCGCGACAGGTGGAAGTGGGAGCGTATTTGAAAGACGGCGATGGGGTCGCGGAAATGATTGGCGCGTCTTCGCTGAAAGCCATGCTGGAACTGCCGCAGTCTTACCGCCCAAGGCTCAAGGAATTGAGGGAGATTGAATTTTCCGTGCCGGAGCTCGGTATTCGTTTCAAGGAAACGTCGCGGTTGAAATCGCGCGTGCGGATCATTCCCGATGCCAACATTTTCTCCGGCAACATTCAGGCGCAGGTCGAATTGTCGAAACCGGATTCACAGTTGTTCCCCGGTGTCACGCTGGAGGCAAGGCTTCGTTTCAATGTTCGCAAAAATGTGAAACATGTGCCTTCGATTTCTCTGGTCATCGGTGAACAGGGAACCATTGTCTATGTTGCGCGGGATGGCAAGGCTGTGCTGGTGCCGGTTAAAGCCGGATTGGAGCACGATGGCTGGGTGGAGATCACCGACTTCACGCATCAACTCACCAAACAAACCAAATTGATCGTGCGCGGTTCCGGCGCGGTGTTCCCCGGTGCCGGTGTGATGGCAACAATCGGGGGGCCGGGTCCGGGAGGATCACCGGGAAAACCTTCGGGAAAACCTCCGCACAATAAAGCCGGGCCACCTGCCAAAGCTGAAGCTAAACCGAAACCAATGTCTGCCGGAAAAGCCTCGTGAAGCTGGTCGATTATTCCATTCGTAACTATCACACGGTGACAGTGGCCATTGTCATGGCAACGACTCTCGGCGTGTTGTGTTACGGAATCTTGCCGCGTCAGCTCACACCGACTGTCGACAAACCGCTCGTCGAGGTGACCACCACCTATCGCGGGTTGTCCCCCAATGAAGTCGAGCGCAACATCACTCGCCGTCTTGAAGACCAGTTGGAAAATGTCGAGAGCCTGAAAAAAATGACCTCGCGTTCCCAGCACGGGCAAAGTTCCATCACGCTTGAGTTTGACTGGGGTGTTGACAAAAAAACCACCATGATCGATGTGAATAATAAACTGCAACAGGTGAAAGACCTGCCTGTACTGGCCGACAAGCCAACGATGAAATCGGTGTCATCGGACAATTCCCAGCCGATCATGTGGGTCATCGTTGAAAAACCGAACGAGAAAATGCAGGAACTCGGCAAGAACAAAATGTTCGAGATCGGCGAAGACCTCATCAAGCCGGTGCTCAACCGGGTCGAGGGAGTGGGGGATGTCTGGCATTTTGGCGGCGAAGAGCGCGAGATGCGGGTGGAGTTTGACCCCTACGCTATGGCACGTCTGCACCTTACCTATTCCGAGGTGATCTCCCGTCTTTCCAATGAAAACCAGAACACGCGCGCCGGGTTCCACGATGAAAGTAGTCGCGAGTACACGGTCCGCACCCTGGGTGAATTTACCAGCCCGGAAGATATTCTGAACGCGGTGATCAAACGCGATGGCGAAAAAACCATTCGTGTGCGTGATTTTGCAACGGTAGTCGATGGCTATCAACGTACGACCTCGATTGTGCGCATCAATGGTCAGATGTCGAATGCCTTCGGCATTATCCGCGAGGCCGGTGCCAATGTAGTGAAGACCTGCAACCTCACACGGGAAACGATTGAAGAACTCAATCAGGAACTGGTCAATCGTGGTATCCCGATGCGACTCAAAATTGTTTATCAGGACGTGGATTACATCAACGAAGCGATGGACTTGGTGAAAGACAACCTCGGGCTCGGAGCCATTCTCGCCATTGCCGTGTTGTTGTTTTTCCTGGGATCGTTTCGCTCGGTGCTCATCATCAGCATCAGCATTCCGGTCAGCCTCGTCAGCGTGTTCATCGTTCTTAAATTGCTGGACCGCTCGATCAATATCATTTCCCTCGCAGGCATGGCGTTTGCCGTTGGCATGGTGGTGGATAATTCCATCGTGGTCCTCGAAAATATTTATCGTCACCTCACTCTGCGCAAGGGTGTACTTCGCGCGGCGTACGATGGCACCGTTGAAGTGTGGGGCGCGGTGTTGTCCTCGACTCTGACAACGCTTGCCGTATTCCTGCCCATCGTCTTTGTGCAGGAAGAAGCCGGGCAATTATTTCGCGACATTGCGATCACCATCAGTGCCAGTATCGCTTTGTCTCTTTTGGTTTCGATCACCGTCATCCCGACGCTGGCCTGTTTGTTGATCAAGCTGAAACCGGGCGAAGAGTATAATGCCGGGTTTTTCAAGAAAGCCTGGTTTCGCCCCTTCATGTGGATCGGCGAAACGACTAAAAATGGATACGATCGTATCCTTCGATTTTTACTAGGAACCGGAACGGCGAAAACATTGTTGAAGGGCGGCATCATCGCAGGCATTGGATCGTTGTTGTTATTGAGCACAACTATTTTACCGGATCGCGATTACCTGCCGTTTGGAAACAGCAACATGGTGTTCATGTTCATTGAACCTGTGGCGGGTATGCCGGTGGACAAGAACATGCAGTTCATGGCCTCTTATGAAAAAAAGATCACCGAGATGGAGGACGTGCAGCACAATTTTTTGGTATTCTCCAGCAGGTTCAACGGCGGCGGGGCCATCCTTTACCCCGAATTGGCGAGCGGGCAGAAGGGTGAAGTGAAAATGGCGGTCAAGTCCGGCGAAATGGGAAAAGAAATTTTTGCCATCCCCGGCTACCGGTTTGCCTTCGCCTCCCAGCGGCCTATTTTTTCTTCCGCCAACAAAACCTTTGATGTCGAAATCGTTGGGCCGGACATGCTACTGCTGAAGGATACGGCGATTTCACTGATCGGTCAGATATCTCAGAGCAAGGGAATTCATTCGGTGCGCCCCGAGTTCAAGTTTGGTAACCCGGAATTACGTTTTCTTCCTAAACGTGAGTTGAGCGCGCGTTTAAACATGGGAGTGCCCGAGGTGGGGCGCGTGGTGGAAGCCCTCAATGCAGGAACCTATCTCGGCGAATTCAACGATCAAGGCGAACCGATCGATTTTGTTCTGGTGCAAAAAAAGGACAATAAAAAAATGGAGCTTCAGGATTACCGCGACCTGCCTGTGTGGTCGGCGGGGGGGCGCATGACGCACCTCGGTCATCTGGTGGATATTGAAACGGCGGCGGGTCCGGCAAGAATCGATCACATCGAAAAGGAACGGTCGATTAAATTGCTGGTGCAGGTGAGAAAAGAATTTCCCATGCAAAAGGTTATCGATCATGTCGAAAAGAAAATCCTCGCTCAACAGCGTTTGTCTCTGGGGCCGGAGTACGGATTGAGGGTCGGTGGCTCGGCGGACGATCTGGCATCGACCACGCAATCCCTGCTCGACAGTTTCTGGTACGCCATCGGATTTATTTACCTGCTACTGGTGGCTTTGTTTAAATCCTTTGTCAGGCCTTTCATTGTGATGCTGACGGTGGCGCTTGCGGTGAGCGGATCGTTTTTTGGTATCGCCGGTAACAACGCCTGGCAGAAGGGGAATATCCGCGGCTATCTCGAAGAGTTTAACGTGCCCAATCCGGAGCAGATGCTGGACGGTTGGAACTGGGTCACATTTGATATTTTGACCCAATTGGGCATAATCATTCTTGCAGGGATCGTGGTCAACAATGCCATCCTGATCGTGCATCAGATGCTCAATAATATTCGCGAGGGAATGGACGAAAGAAAAGCTCTGTTGGAATCCTGCGAGACGCGATTGCGACCGATCATGATGACGGTCATATCCAGTATTTCCGGGATGATCCCTCTGGCCTTTGGAGAAGGCTCCGGCACTGAATTGTATCGGGGGATGGGGACCGCGCTGATCGGAGGGCTGGCGTTTTCTTCTTTGTTTACTTTATTTCTGATACCCGTTTTAATATCTTTTATGACGGATCTTGGATTTCATACGAGGCGCGAAGATCTGGTAAAAGAATCGCTGGCTGATCCGGAGATAACTCCCGTTGCCAGTCAGTAAGGCTTTAGGATTCTTCAATATAATACTAGTTTGCTTTTAATCAGGCGAGACGATGTCCGTATTCATTCAGTTTAAAAGTTGGTCCGGAAAAGATGCGACTGTGGCCATTATACAATTGTCGAAAGTTTTCAAGTTAAAGGGGAAACAGTCTGAAACAGTAATGGATTTACTGACTCAGGGCCGGACCTGGAAATATGGAACTCCTGTTGCGGAGGCTAAAGCCGGTCAAGCCAAAGTTTTTTTTCAAAAACTGGGATTTAAACTGGAGCTGATTCCTGTAGCCCCGTCAGTGTCCGTCGTACAAGCCACCGCCTTGGCTCATGCGGCTTCCTCATCACCAGCACCCTCCAATACCATCAGTGCAAAAGATTTTGAAGTTCCCGGTGTTATCTGTCTGCTCGATGAATCACCGGAGGAGGCCGAACTAAACCAGGACCGCCGTTTGCTGGAAATTAAACGGACACCTGTGCTGTTGGTCGTGTTTTTTCTGGTCATTACCCTTGGGTTTTACGGTATCTTCTGGTTTTTAAATCGCATGGAAGCGTTGAACAACCTGGATTCCAAAAGCAAATTATCTCCCGGTATATTCCAGGTTTTGCTCATTTCCTCTGGGACCCTCCTGGTGTTTCGTATTCTCGACGTATTCTTTGACATAAATTTTGGCATTGACCTGATTCTGTTTTTGGTTTCGCTTATTGTGTTCGGTCTGGTAATTGCTCAGGCGTTTAAGGTCCGCCGCATTCTTCTGGACCATTTCGATGCAAATTTTTCGGGTTTAAAAGTCATCTCCGGGGGATTGACTCTGTTCCTCGGCATTATTTTTCTTCAATATAAAATAAACGGAATTCATGCCTGGTATCAACGTGAAGAGGAAGGGGAAATTCGATTAAATGGCGATGGTCTGGCCTGGTTCTTCGCTATTTTATTTTTGTTCATCGCGCCGGTGGCGTTGATCAGCTATAGCGCAAGAGTGGCGTTCGAGGAATTTGATTCTGAAAATACGTTCACAGAATCCTTTGCAGAAGGACTCCAATTGGGAAGTTATTTTGCCGCGTGCGAAGATTACTGGAAAAAAAATGGAGACGAACAGGTATGCACGAAAGAAAAAGCTGGAGACAGCCGACCCTCCTATTCAGATAACCCCAAGGTCAAGGTCACGGGATCGGGCACGCGAGAGACCTTCCATGCCGAGGCCGTATATGAAGGTTCTGAATCGGGCTTAACCATTAATAGCCAGGGAGAGGTTGGGATCAAAGATGGCGACGAAACTTATGTGATCGATTTTGATGTTAAATAAGCAAAAAAATTTATTCTGTCTATGATTGTCTAATGCTCTTGAGAAAGTTTATCGCGGCTCCCATTCTGAAGTGGGAGCTTCGATCACCAGCTCCTTGTGGTTGTGCGGATGGGTCAGGATCAGCTTGCTGGCACACAGCGCAATTTTATAATCCCCCAGCCGTGTTTTGGCGCGGTATTTTAAATCCCCGACGATGGGGTGCCCGATGAAAGACAACTGGGCGCGGATCTGATGGAACCGCCCGGTGTGCAATTCCACCTCCAATAAAGCCACCTGCTTTATTTTACTCAATACCCGGTAACTCAGAACCGCACGCTTGGCATCCGGAGCCGGGCGAGGGAACACCGTTGCTTTGAGAGATTTTCCCTTGCGAATAAAATGCGTGAGGCACGCTTCTTCTTTTTCCGGAATCCCTTCCACCAGACAGCGGTAGAATTTTCTCATGTGACGTTGCCTGATCTGGTCGGACAGGCTGGAGGCGGCGGCGCGGGTTTTGGCGAATACCATCACCCCTTCAACGTTGCGGTCCAGCCGGTGGATCAGCCCGACAAACGTTTCATCCTGCTGGGACTGTCGAGAATTTTTCAGGGCACCTTTAAAAGTCGCATCTGGCCGCGAGCGTCTCTTGTCAGGCAAGCGGGAGCGAACTGCTGGTATAAAAGGTTTTGAACGGTGGGAGGTTTTTTTTAAATAATCGCGAATCGCCCCGGTGAGTGCCGGTGCGCCGGACTTGTCCCCCTGCGCCAGCCACCCTGCGGGTTTCAGAACGGCGATCAAATGTTTGTCTTCAAAAAGAATAGCAAAAGGCAGAGCGGATTTTTTTTCGTTCAAGTGGATATGTCCTGCTTGTTGATTGTCTGAGGATCAATTTCAACGGTGCTTCCTTTATGAAGGGCATCGCGCTTGTCATGCTTGGGGGTGACAATGCCGCAGGAGATCACCATTTTGATGCCTTCTTCGACCGTCATTGAAAGCGAGGTGGTGTCTTTCTTCGGCACGAAAATGAGGAAGCCGGAGGTGGGATTCGGCGTGGTGGGAACGAAGACGTTGACCACTTCCTCTGTAGTGATTTCCTGAACCTCACCGCGAGTCTGGCTGGTGATGAACCCCATCGACCAGATACCCTTGCGCGGAAACTCGACCACGACCACTTCATTGAAAGCACCGGTATCGGTGGTGGCGATGGTGGTGACTACCTGCTTGGCGCCCGTGTAAACATTGCGCACGATGGGAATACGTTCCAGAATTTTTTCGCCCAGTTGAAGAAGTTTGGCACCCATCACATTGGTGGTGATGACACCGATCAGGAAGATAGCCACCAAGGTCATGAACACACCAAGCCCAGGAATACGATAACCTGCCTGGATGGGAGCGCCGAGGGTGATGAGGAGTTTGGTGAAGGTCGGCGAAAGCGCATCGTCCAAAAGACGAAAAAGAAAGTTCAGGATAAAAATGGTGAACGCAATGGGTAGTGAGATGAGCAGTCCCGTGATGAAATAATTTCGCAACTTGATTTTCAGTTTTTTAAACACAATCTGAATACCCACACAGGAGTTTATTGGCGATTCGATTCCGGCCCTTTAAAATATAGCCTGGGCACATTGTATAGAAGGTGGAGGGCCGGAACAAGGTACCCGCATTTTTTTGGAGGTGGATTGGGGGTTGCCAAGGATCAGGAATTTCGTTAATATTCAGACAGTTTCGAAAAAAAATCTGTTGGTATTTCCCACACCCAAGCTGAAAAACTAGTCTTTTTTTTGCTGGGTTTTGGATGTTTGGAACCGGGAAAACCTTTGCAGGTGGGGGCTGTGGCGCAGCTGGGAGCGCGCTTGAATGGCATTCAAGAGGTCAGGGGTTCGATCCCCCTCAGCTCCATTAAATTGAGATTCAATAAAATCCAAAGAAGTACAGAAGCCCATGGAAACAGGGGCTTTTTCTTTTCTTTGCGTCCAGAGAGTGTATCCCGTCAGCCGAATCTGGTCCAAATGAGTTAATAAGTTAAGAGACACTTTTTGTTAACCTTTCCTATTGGAAGAAAGTATTAAGTGAACCCGTAGTCCGAGACATCCGTTGCCAAACCCGCCGTATATTCCTCCGGGGAAAAGATCTGGATTGTACTGGAAGGTCTCAGCTTTATTGTCGTTTGAGAAGGGACGGGTGGAATTCAAAAAACCGGTTCAAACCGAAACATCCTTGATCTGGACTTCGACCTTGAGTTGCTCGGTACCGCCACCTTTAAAAATGGTTCCGCTGACGGGCGTGGCGTCCCGGTAATTTCTTCCAGAGGCTACGCGTATATGATCCCGCTCCACAATACAGCCGTTGGTGGGATCGAATCCGCGCCAGCCTAAATACGGCAGATACACTTCCGCCCAAGCGTGGGAGGCATCGGACTGGAGTTTGTTTTCATAATCCCCTCCCGTGTAAATATAGCCGACCCGGTATCTCGCTGGAATACCCAGCAGGCGACAGAGGCATATGAACAGGTTGGCGAAATCTTGGCACACACCTTTTCGTATTGAGAAAACATCAAATGCCGTGGTCTCAAGAAAGGTGATCCCCTGAACGTAAGCGAAGTCTTCATAGATTTTCTTATTAATATCCATGAGGCTGTCGATCAGATGGGAATCATTTCGCTTAACAAAACTCATGGCGAAATCAGTCAACTGCCGGAGTTGCGTTTCCGGGAGCTCGGGAGGCAACAGATAAGGAAGCATCATCTGGCGCTGCCAGGGCATCCACATGAGCGGAATCTGAGAGCGCCGCATGGCCGAGGTGTGGTCGTCCGGGGGACAGGAGTAAACCTTTACACGGCTTTGGGTTTTGATCAAAAGTTGTGTGTAGGCTTCAGTGATATCGTAATGCATCGAATGATTCGCAAACACATCTTCAAATTGCAATAGTTTGCCGTCGACCGAAAGTTCCAGCGTGGCCTGCAACACTTCCTGGATTTCGTCTTCCACCGGTTTCAGACGAAAGGTATGAGTACTGTGTTCCACAGGAACGGAATAGTTGTATTCCGTAAGGTGGGCGATGTCGTAGGACCGGTATTCCAGCGGATTCCCATCTGATGCATGGGTGAGAGACTTAATATTGATTATATTCGAAAAACTTTTCGTTACGGAGGCCTCCGCATCATCTATTTGCGTGCTGGTTTGGGATTGTTCCTGTTGCTGGGAAACGAACAGTTCCGTTTTTTTTGCGGTATCTTCTATAGCCGCTGGAGGATTTTCACCGACGGTGTGCTGATTCAGGGTGTTTGCTTCAGCGGGCAGGTTATCCCAGTAAATCGCGCCTCTGCGGGTGATGATGAGACGTCCAGGCTGCATGGGCTGGGAGGAAGCCTCATCAAACGGGAAAGACGAAACCAGGAAAACAGTGCGTAGCGAATCGCGCGGGTCTTCCAGATTCAGGGAAACCAGTTCAGTTTCTAAAACCGGCGATTTTTCGGAAGGCAACACTCGGTGAAAGTAAAGATCACGTTCCGAATTTTTTCCGTGATAAATGGCAAGGCTCCTGCCGTCGCTCAAGACGAAGTCGGAGGTCCCCAATTCGTCCAGCTTTTCCATCCACTCTAAAATTTCGTTGCCCTGGATGTCGGTCAACCCTTTCGCGGAGCAAGCCAGAAGTTTGCCCAGCAAGAAGCAGAACGCTAGCTCTGAATCGGTCGTTCCGATAGGTTCCAGAAGACCGGCGGGATCGTTATGAAGCTCATTGAGCGCGGTCCGGTCCAGTCGGCCGTTGTGCAGGAAAAGCCAGTCGTAGCCGCCAAAACTGCGCCGGAACGGTTGAGTGTCATGCTGGGTATATTGTTTGCCTGCGCCCTTAACCTTGCACATAAAAATGGTGGAACGAAAACTGGTCCCATCCTGAAGTGCATTCAACAAGGTAGGGGTGTCATTGGCCATGGAGTCCTTTATTATGGAGGCTCCATAGTCATCGTTGGGATACCAGCCAAACCCCCAACCCGGGGTTTTAAGGTCCCTGGAGTCTTCGCCAGCCTTGAGCTTGATGGAAGGAGAGCCCAGGCAATCAAAATTTAGTGCTAGAATTTCTCCGGACATTTTCCGTATCAAAATAGTGTTGGTAATTGAAAACTTTTACAGCTGTTACTCTACTTCTACAATTATTATTTTAAAATAACTATCAAAAACTTAGGTCATAAAAAGTAAGCAGTTTAGTTTCAACGTTATAGTCGATGACTGTCAGAGTTGGCGGCACTCCCTGACAGGATATTTAAACGGTCAGATGATCCATCTGGGATCACCGAGCGTCCAGCTTCGTTGTCATATCCTCCCGAGGATTTCCTCGTTTTCCCTCAAAATTGTTCTCGAAAATACTTTCCCAGAATCGATAAGGTGTTTTTTTTGAGAAAAATCTACGGAGTGTAAACTTCGTTGTTTGCGGTGATCAATATTTATTTAAGAGCAGGCTCTTACCTCACTTGATTTTTTTTCTAAGGTCTAACGTGTGGGGAAAATCCGGGTTAATCTCGACGGGAGGGATATCACATTTACCAGGCGAATGCCCCATAACCTGGAATCGGGAAAGGCATCGTCCTTCGGCCGCCTGCTCGGTTACGGGAAGGTCTTCTTCATTACGTCCGCCCTGATGTTCGACATGATAGGTACAGCCTCCAATGGAACGGTTGTAGCGAATATCAATGACATCAAAAACAAGTGGCGAGTTAATAGGGAGAGTTGGGTGCAGACCGGACGGAAAAGACCATGCTTTAAATCGGACACCAGCAATAAACGTCCCAGTTTCAGAAGTGGGTTTCAAGGGAAGGCGGCGACCATTGCAGGTCACTACATAATGAGAATCAATAAACCCTTCTATTTTCACTTGCAGGCGTTCCACAGCCGCATCCACTCCTCGGCTCACGGCTCCCTGGTAGAGCTCTTCTCCCATGACATTCCACGACTCAAGTGCCATTCTTAATTCCAATTGAACAGGGCCTATTTGGGTCGCTCCATATTTCGGAAATCTAAACTCTAAAAATGGCCGGAACCAGTCCAACTGAAAAGAATATCCGTTTGAATTCAACCGCTGGACCACGTCGGATAAATCCTCCCATAGTCGTTGAGGAAGCATGAACTGGTCGTGCAAACGGGTTCCCCAACGGATGAGATTATGACTGTAAGGCGTTTTCCAGAAACAGGCTATACATGCCCGCACCAAAAGCATCATGAGAAGGCTCATCTGAGGATGAGGAGTCATTTCAAACCCACGCATTTCTAATAGTCCCAACCGCCCCGTATCGCTGTCGGGACTGTAGAGTTTATCAATGCAAAACTCCGCTCGATGGGTATTGCCCGTTAGGTCGGTAAGCAAGTTGCGGAACAATCGGTCAACCAGCCAATGAGGTACTTTTTCTTTCTCACAAATCTGGTCAAAAGCGATATCAAGCTCATAAAGAGCTTCGTGTCGCGCTTCGTCGATACGAGGTGCCTGACTCGTTGGCCCAATAAACATAGATGAAAAAAAGTAGGACAAAGACGGGTGGTTTTGCCAGAAAATAATTAAACTTTTAAGCAAATCTGGACGCCGCAAAAATGGACTGTCTTCTGGAACTGACGCCCCCGTGACAAGGTGATGTCCTCCCCCGGAGCCGATCCGTCGCCCATCGGGTTGAAATTTTTCAGGAGTGAGCCGCGCCAAACGGGCTTCTTCATAAATGGTCTGGATGATACCAACCAACTCGTCCCAATTTCCGGCGGGTTGCATATTGATTTCTAAAACCCCGGGATCTGGCGTGACCTTGAAATTTTGAATCCTGTGGTCAGCAGGCGGACCGTATCCCTCAAGGATAACCGGAGTGTTTAGTTGTTTGGCAACATTCTCAATGTGCCCAGCCAATTCCAAAAAATGTTCGATATGCGAGACAGGTGGTAAAAACAAATGCAACTGGCCTTCCCGGCTTTCTGCACATATGGCGTGTCGAACTAAACCTGCAGGATCGTTCTCGAAGGGCTTGGAGCTTTCCCCGGAAGTTTTCGCTTCATCCTGAGTTAAGTCTGCAAAGTGATATCCCATTGCTGGAAGCTCGCCAGTTTGCTGAAAAGGATTTCTTTTTGCAAAAGTTTCTTCTTCAGCCCCCGGCACGAATGGCAAACTGTGTAATGGGAGGCGCAGCCCTATAGGAGAGTCGCCAATTGCTAAAATGAGGCGATCCGAACGAAACTTCCAAAGGTTGCTGATCCATTGGTTTTTTTTCTGGGAATAACTCAGAGGCAATACATAACCCACTGGATCGGCGAGATGGCTATCCAACATTTTTTGCAGGCGTTTTCTTTCGGTTTTTTCAAATAAATTTATTTTGAAGATATCGCCCTCGATAGGCAAACGGTTTTCCTTCCAAAGATAGTACCCAGCGTCTTCTCTTGCAGGCAAAATGGCCTGACTGGGAATACTTAAGGATTCGGCCAGACAAGAAATAAACCGTTCCGCGGTCTTGATGTCGTGACCGCAATCCTTGCCGGGCTCTGCAAATAGAGAATCGTCTTTCCAAATAGGATTGCCGTCTTTTCGCCAGTAACAATTAAACGACCAGCGCGGCAATATTTCTCCCGGATACCATTTCCCTTGCCCGTGAAACAGCAATCCGCCTGGCGCAAAACGTTCTTTCAACCTTAAGAGCATGTCGTTGCCGAGTTCTTTTTTCCCCTTGCCCAAGGCCTCAATCTTCCATTCCGCTCCTTCGCGGTCGTCAACAGAAACAAATGTTGGTTCCCCGCCCATCGTAAGACGCACATCATGCTCTACCAGATCACAATCCACCTTTTGCCCCAAGGCATTGATTTTGGCCCATTGCTCTTCGGTGTAAGGCTTCGTCACGCGGCGGTCTTCTTCCATGCGAACGATGGACATTTCAAAATCCATATTGGCTTCGCACGCTTCCATAGTACCCGTAATGGGTGCTGCGCTAGAAGGGTTGGGGGTGCAACATAAGGGGATATGCCCTTCGGCGGCAAAATTCCCGGAGGTTGGGTCGAGTCCCACCCACCCCGCTCCCGGCAAATAGACTTCCGTCCAGGCGTGCAGGTCCGTCACGTCTTCCTGCGGCCCCGCCGGTCCATCAAGAGCCTCGACATCGGCTTTCAGTTGGGCCAGATAACCCGAGGCAAAACGAGTCGCCAGACCACGGTGGCGGAATATCTGGCATAAGAGCCAGGCCATATCTCTGCACGACCCAGATTTCAGTTGAAGAGTTTCCTCGCAAGTCTGGATTCCCGGTTCCATACGAATGATGTACTTTAAATATTCATTCACCGCACGGTTGACGTTGACCAAAAAATCATTGGTCGTCTTTTCCTTTTCAGGCAGGGTTTTAAGAAACTGGTTGAGTAACGGTCCATTTTCTTTAACCTCCAGATAAGGTTTCAACTCATCTGCCAACCAGGATTCGTACTTAAAAGGAAACGCCTGCGCATAATCCTCTAAAAAGAAATCAAACGGATTGAAAGCGCGGATATCAGCGACGAGATCCACTTCAATCTGGAACGCCTTTATTTTTTCAGGAAAAATAACGCGTGCCAGAAAATTCCCAAAAGGATCCTGTTGCCAGTTGAGGAAATGTTTTTTTGGCGAAATTTTTAAAGAATAGGATGGAATGGGAGCCCGCGTATGAGGCGCAGGCCGTAAGCGGATCGTTTGCGCCCCAAGCTGGATGGGCTTGTCGTATCGATAACGGGTCAAATGATATAACGCGATCTTAATTGCCATAGGTTACAAGCACCAAGTATAAAAAGATTTAGATCCAGCATTTAACTCTGTCAAAATGAAAACCTCTCCCAACAAATTCTATATGCTATTTTCCAGCTTTATTGAAATTGAAACCCGGAACGATTTGAGTCCGTCAGCTGCTTGATCACAAAAAAGTTTTCGTGAACCGCTTCGCCCAGGCTGTTCAAGTCGGATTGGACCCCATCCAGAAATCCATGTAGCCCAAATGACATGACTTCACTGACATTGGAATAATTCAGCTTACCAGAAAGCTTTCCAAATTGCCTTTCCAACTCGTTGTTGAAGGTACCCAATGGTGTGCCTGTGATCCTGAACAAGGACTGTTCTGCATGGCTAATGCAATATATTATCGACCGGGGAAACTCGCGGTCAAAAATCAGGAAGTCGGCAATATTTTGCGGACTGATCAGGTTGAATCTTTTTCTGTACATCTCCAGGGAGCTTGTAGATTTTAAAAGTGCCGACCATAGAACATTGTCCATAGAAGAACCCACACAATCGATTCTGGGGAGCATAACAAAATATTTAACGTCGAGAATGCGCGACGTTTTGTCGGCTCTTTCAAGGTATCTCCCTAATTGAGCGAAGTGCCAAGCCTCGCCACGCGACATGGTTGTATAGGCGATTCCTATAATCAAGTGGCTCGCCATTTTGATGTCAGAATAAAATTTGTGTGGGTTTGTAAACGCTTTTACATTTGTTCCCATATCCGCAACTTCAAGATAGAGCTTGTTGATCATTTCCCAGATTTCGGAGGGGATCACCTCTCTGACAGACCGGGCATTTTCCCGGGCGGCGGTCAGGCAGGATTTGATGGAGTGGGGGTAAGCACTGTCAAAGGTGTGAAAGAACATTACATTTTCCCTGGTGGGAGCACCCAGGTTTTCGGCAAAATAGTCACCATCGCCCGTGATATCTACCAGTGGCTTCCATGCATTAGAGTCTTCCCTTAACAGGGGCAAGTCCAGAATCATATGCAACTGAGTTTCAATCAGTCGGGCCGCATTCTCCGCCCGCTCCAAATAGCGATTCATCCAGAAAATAGAATGTGCAACTCGACTTAACATAGTCCTCCGATTACGGGAATCTAAATTGGTTCATCTGCCAGAACCCAGGTATCCTTGCTTCCACCTCCCTGGGAGGAATTCACCACAAGAGAATCCTTTTCCAGGGCAACGCGACTCAGGCCTCCCGGGAGAACATGAATATCCTCTCCATACAAGACGAAAGGCCGGAGGTCGATATGCCGACCTTCAAAATGATCATTTACGATTACCGGGACACGCGAAAGCTGAATGACCGGTTGGCCAATATAATTGCGTGGATCTTTTTTGATGTTTCCTATCATCTTTTTCTGCTGCTCTTTGGAAGAAAAGGGACCGATTAACATCCCGTATCCTCCGGAGCCGTGAGTGGTTTTGACAACAAAGTTTGCGATATTGTCAATGACATGCTGGCGGTCTTTCTCATTCGCACACAGAAAGGTTGGGATATTGGGAATAATAGCGTCTTCGCCAGTGTAATATTTGATGATGTCCGGAACAAATGAATAAATCGCTTTGTCATCCGCAATGCCCGTCCCCGGCGCATTGGCCAATGCAACTTTTCCAGAGCGGTAGGACTTCATAATCCCTGGCACCCCAAGCAACGAATCCGGATTGAATACGGTAGGGTCCAGAAAATCATCATCAATCCGTCTGTAAATGGCATCTACTTTTTCGAAACCCTTCGTCGTCCTCATGTAGACAAAATCATCCATCACCACCAGATCCTGTCCTTCAACCAGTTCTTCGCCCATTTGCTGAGCCAGGAACGAGTGCTCAAAATAAGCTGAGTTGTAAATCCCGGGAGTGAGGATGACGATGTTGGGGTTTCTAACCGTGTCGGGGATCAAATGGCGAAGCGTGTCAGCAAGGCGGCTGGAATAATCATCAATCGGCCGAATCGGCAAGGACTCGAAAACAACCGGGAGAGTTTGCTTCATAACCCTGCGGTTCCCCAATACGTAGGAAACCCCTGAAGGGCAGCGCAGGTTATCTTCCAGAACGTAAAATTGTCCCTTTTCATCCCGGACTAAATCAATGCCACTTATGTGACACCAGATTCCCTTAGGTGGGTTCAACCCCTGGCACTCTTTGCGGTAAGCCACAGAAGACAGGATGAGTTCCCTGGATATCACCCCATCTTTAATAATCTTTTGATCGTTATAAATATCATGAATGAATTTATTGAGCGCGAAAACCCTTTGCGTCACCCCCCGCTCAACCAGGCTCCAGTCACGGGCATTGATGATCCGGGGAATAATGTCGAAGGGAATTATTTTTTCTAATCCTTTTTTATCTCCATAAACCCCAAAGGTAATTCCCATCTGCATGAATGCGGCTTCAGCGGCTTTTTGTCGATTGGCCAGCTCGGTATCGGGAAAGGAATGAATTCGATCAACTAACTTTTTAACCTCAGCCCGAGGTAGGCCGGGTTTTTCAAAAAACTCATCATAGAAATTTTCTGGTTTATAGGACTCGAAGTTCATTGCAAAGTCTCTATTGAGAAATTAAATATAATTTTTTATCCCAAGATAACCAACTCGCGAAACTAACTAAGGTCGAATATCGGATTATTATAACCTAAACTTCATTCCTCCAACCCATTGAATTCTATTCACAATGAAAAAAAATAACCCACTCATTCACCCCCACCGCTTTCACCTTAATGTCTCCTGCCTAGTCGCAAGACTACTTTAATGAGTTTTAAATGAGATGGCCTGATTGAATTTATTGTCCAGATTTTTAAAAAGGTCCACATTCTGCTGACGGAATACATCAAGGAATCCAGGGAGTCAGCCCTCCTTGACCATTTCCTCGAATGGTCCCTGAAATCGCCAATCGTTTTTCTCGGTTAGAATGACAATACGCCAGAGATTAAACGGGTTACGTTCAGTCCCCCCGACTGCGTGTATCACATGAAGCAAGGGCTGAAATCCCTTGGTGCGAAAAGTCTCTCCAGTCGCGGTTTTCAAATCGGCTCGCCCGAGAAAGATTATCTTCTGCTCTTTGTGATTTATGAAGACATCTTCGAATACCGGACCACTCGTGTTTGAGATCCAAGCTTGGGCGGGAGAGAAAAAAATAATAAAGGAATGGCCCTGGCTTCCATTCCAGGATTGAGGTACCTATAATTTAAAACTTAGTACGACTTTTGAGGCTGGTTTATTTGTTTGTAAGGCCCATCCATTTATATCGACCAAATGGGAATTGGGGGCAGGAGTTAGAGCCTGTATAGTGTTTAAATCATTCATTCGAATAACATTCTGTTGGAGAATTTCCATATGAATATGAAGTCAGAAAATTTAGTCGGGGGCGATGATGCACACCCGGCGTCGGGTACGATTAAAATCGAAGGAGATGTTGTCAAGCTGGTAGAGGTTCAAATAAGTGAAGCTCCCGATGCCCGTGTCATTCTCGCTAAAGAATTTGACGAAGCCTCAGGTGTGCGTTTGGGACCTCTCCAGAGTTTCACCGGAAGCCATGAGTATGCCATACCGGCAGGAGTGGATGCCAAAGATTATAATACGATCCTGATATGGTGCGACAAATTCAACGTCCCTATTGGGAAAGCACAGCTCTAACCAAACCTGTGGTAGAAGAATCTGGATTGGCGTTTAATAAAAAATCTGTTCGATATGACGCTGGAGGATGGAATGGCTTCGAAGGATAAGGAGTTAGTGTGGTGCCGGGTGATGAGCAAGGAGGAATTGCCGGAGGGCCGGATAAAAACGGTGGTCTGTGAAAACATGAGTCTTTGCCTGACCCATTATAAAGGTCAGTTTGCCGCTCTTGATAACAAATGCCCCCATCAGGGAGGACCGCTGGGAGAGGGTTCCATCGAAAATGGGATGTTGCGTTGCCCCTGGCATGGTTGGGATTATGATCCGCTCACTGGCAAGGCTCCCGGCGGGCATGAAGATTCGGGGGTCGATACATTTCCCGTGGAAATTCGTGACGATGGGGTTTATGTGGGTCTGGAGAAAAAGAAAGCCCATGTGCGCACGGTGGGCGATTTAATGATGGAAACGATGGTCAACTGGGGTGTCCGTTCAGTTTTTGGTATGGTGGGCCATTCCAATCTGGGTGTAGCCGATGCAGTGCGAGTCCAAGAGGAAGCAGGCAATATCTTGTACTACGGCATACGCCATGAAGGAGCGGCCTCGTTTGCCTGTTCGGCTTATGGGAAACTTACGGGCCGTCCCGCTGCCTGCCTTACTATTGCCGGTCCCGGAGCGACCAATCTTCTTACCGGATTGTGGGACGCCCATGTCGATCGTTCTCCAGTACTGGCCCTAACGGGTCAGGTCGATACCCAGGTGTTGGGTCCGGGCGCGTTTCAGGAAATCGATTTGCAAGGGGCTTTCGGCAAGGTGGCCCAATGGAGCCAGGTTGTTCTTCATACCAGCAAATTTTCTGAACTGATGAACTTGGCTCTGAAAAGTGCACTTCTCAATCGAGGCGTGTCGCACCTGATATTTCCCGATGAAATTCCTAAACTCATCGCGCCGGAAAACATTGAAGCTGGAAGTCCTCAAGGAAGGCTGACTCCGGTGAGCATCGCGCCGCCCGCGGAGTCGGTGGACAGAGCCGTCGAGTTGCTTTACCAGTCGAAACGTCCCCTGATCATCGTGGGTCATGGAGCGCGCACGAAGATGTCTGGTATCGTTGAACTTGCCGAAATATTAAATTGCGCCGTCATCACCACCTTTAAGGGGAAAGGTCTCATCGCCGATACCCATCCACTGGCCGGAGGGGTGTTAGGTCGAAGCGGTACCCCCATAGCCAGCGGGATGATGAACGAATCCGACTGCCTGTTGGTATTCGGCGCCAGCTTCAGCGACCATACCGGCATCGCTCTCGGGAAACCTTCAATCCAAGTGGACTTCGACCCTATGATCCTAGGGAAATTTCATTCAGTCACGGTGCCGGTCTGGGGTGAGATCGGAGTGTGTGCCGAGATTTTCAAAGATCGCCTTAAAGAAAAAACCAATTCGGTTGATCAGCGGGAAGAGATCGCTCGACGCTGGAATATCTGGCGGGAGGAAAAACAGAAACGCCGTCTTGAAAACCGGGGGAAGGGTGTCAACTCCGCAGCTATCTTCGAAGCTTTGACCAAACAGGTTGCTGAAGATGCGATCATTGCCGTGGATGTCGGCAACAATACGTATTCTTTTGGCCGTTATTTCGAGTGTGGCCGGCAGGCGGTGCTCATGTCGGGATATCTGGGATCAATTGGATTTTCGTTCCCGGCGGCAATGGGAGCCTGGGCGGCCACGCAGGAAAAGGATTCTCCGTTCCAAAATCGCCAGGTAGTTTCAGTTTCCGGCGATGGAGGGTTCGGTCAGTACATGGCCGAGTTGAACACGGCCGTTCACTATAAAATGAACATTACCCACATCCTTTTGAGAAACGATGAACTGGGAAAGATCAGTAAGGAACAGAAAGCAGGCAACTGGGATGTTTGGCAGACTTCACTGCATAATCCGAGTTTTGCCGATTACGCGAATTTATGCGGAGCCTTGGGAGTTCGGGTGAATGAAAAAGAAGAACTGGGATCCGCCATGAAAAAAGCACTCGAGCATGCAGGCCCCAGTCTTGTTGAAATCATTTCGGATGTGGAGCTGATTTAAACTGTTCCCCGTCAGAGCAAAGTGAACCAGAGTTTGAAATTAGCTAGAGACACATTTGATTTATAGTCCTTCGGTAATTATTTTTTAAGTTAATATTAAGTTAGAGTTTCTGCCTTGGATTACCGCCCTCCAGCACCGGTAACCGCCTGTTCCTCGGATTCGTCTAGTTAGCAATGTTGTGAACTAATTGTGAAGTAGATAGACAGGAACAGGCCGAAATAGACAGGAAATAGGGAATTGTGGAAAAGGGGGAAAGTCCTTTAAGTCCAAACAGACAGAACTAAACACCACTAAACAGGAAATCACTTCTTCGGAATGGCATTCAAGAGGTCAGGGGTTCGATCCCCCTCAGCTCCATTAAATTGAGATTCAATAAAACCCAAAGAAGTACAGAAGCCCATGGAAACATGGGCTTTTTCTTTGATTTAAGTTCAGCGAGAAACTGGAACGTCTCTTGACATCCGGGGGCAACTAGGGGCAACAGTAGTTTCTTGGAAAGGAGTTGCCTCCATGTCTTTAACAAGTACTTCCATACGAAATGCCAAGCCCGGATCAAAAATGCGGAAGCTTTTTGACGAGCGCGGTTTGTATTTGGAGTTATCTCCCAAGGGCGGAAAGTGGTGGCGATTTAAATATCGTTTTAATAGCAAAGAGAAACGCCTGTCCTTAGGTGTCTATCCCGATGTGACTTTGAAAGCGGCGCGGGACCGACGGGTTGATGCACGTAAACTGGTTGCTAATGGCATTGACCCGAGTGCAAACCGCAAAGCCCAAGAGGAAGCAAGTAGTAGAGGAAACGGTTTTGAGGTGGTCGCACGGGAATGGTTTGCTATCCATTTCGATGATAACGGCCAGATACAACCAGCCTTCATGCGTTTTGATATAAGTGATATCCGTCACCCAAGCCCGATCGGGCGATGATACCTCAAACACCTGCTGCAACTGATTGGTCACCGTCACACAAGGCTTGCCACCAGACGAACCCGGCTTTTTCTTATAGCCGATCTGCGCTTTGATCCCGGACAACCGCGCCAGGTGGGCCACGCGGTTGGGGGAACACCTCTCGCCCAGGCCACGCAAGTCGTCATGGATCTTGCGATACCCATACACGCATCCGCTTTCCAACCACGACTGTTTGATGAGACCGGTGACCCTGCGATCGTCTTTGCCCTTCCGGCTCAGCGGCGATTTAAGCCACACATAAAAACCGCTGTGATGAACCCCAAAACACGACACATCGCCCGGATAGAAAATAAAAATCTGTGCGCCTTGATGAAGGCGTACTTCACTTGCACTCTTTTGCAAAGTACGCGGCGGCCTTTTTTAGTATGTCGCGTTCCTCTGTGACACGCGCAAGCTCTGCCTTTAATCGGCGATTCTCTTTAGCCTGACTTGTTTCAGCAGAGCGACCAGACTCCGACTCGGAATAACGCTTGATCCAGTCGTACATCGATTTGACGCTGACACCCAGCCGATCCTCCACCTCTTTGACCGGGTAGCCACGATCCGTAACCTGAGAAACTGCATCTCGCTTAAACTCTTCTGTGTAAAGCACCCCTTTAGCTATCGTAAACTCCTTGTAAGATCACTCCATTTTTCCCCGGACGGTAGTGCGTTTCTATATAAACTTACCAATTAACAGAAAAAAAGAAACAGCGAAGAGGAAGTAGCCCAGATTTGCCTTTGGCAACTATATATAAATGTCTGGTTATTATTTGAGGTTCTCTATCAACTCCTGAATTGACTTGTCCTCTGGGGATAGTTTGAGAGCTTGGCGATAGCTGTTCAAAGCATTTTTATTTTCTCCAAGGACAGCATAAGATTTGCCGAGTTTCATCCAGCCTTCCAAGTCGCCCGGGTTTTCCTTCATTTTGTCTGCCAGACGCTGAACCATGCTTTGTATAAAAACACTCTGGTCCTCTGAAGACATAATACTTCCAGGGTTGACATCCTTTATTGTGAGGGCCGAAGGAAGATTTGGCTTCACACTCTGAGTAGAAGTTATGGGAAGAACTGAGGGGGCCTCAATACCGAGTTTCTCTGCGGCAAGATTCAATTTCGATTGGAGGCTTTTTAAATAGGAAACTTTAGGAGGAGCTTCCTTGGCCAGTTTGTGCCAGGTATTGTAAGCTTTCTTGATCTTGCCTTCCTGGAAATCCAATAAGGCCAGATTCAGCTTTGCAACGGGTTGATCGGGATTCAATTTAATCACGTCAATAAAAATCTTTTTTGATTTTTCATCGACGGTTCCACTTGAAGCGGTTACCAAAGCCTCTCCATAGATTGCCAGTAAATCGGAATCATTAGGAGAAAGTGCAATGGCTTTCTCAAGAGCCTCCACGGCCTTGTTATGTTTGCCAATCAAACCATAGGATTTGCCAAGTAATGTCCAGCCAGCAACATCTTCTGGGTTTTTTTTCAGTTTCTCGGCAAGTCCTGCCGCAAGTTCTTCCATGGGTTTGGATATTTTAAGCGTATCATTTTTCTTAGACCGTAGTTTGGAGGAGGATGTGAAGACAACTTCTTTCTCTTTTTTGATGTGTTCTTTTCTTGTCTTCTCAAAGTCTTTAATTTTTTTTGAAGGGAAAATATACATAATCGAAGACAGTAAAATAGCGAGAGTAATAGTCAAGACAATAACTCCTTGCCGGGTTTTCAGCGTCCCCATGAGGGAGTTGTTTCTTCGAGGCTCTTCCTGTGACATAAGATTTCCTTTTAGCGTCAAGGTTGAAAAAGCTCATTTGGTAAAGGTTCTCTCGAAACTTCCGGGGGGGAAGTAGAAGTTTGAGACAAAACCTGAGATTAGCTTACAGGACTCAAACGACTCAAGGCAACAGTGTCTATAGAATTTTTTTCAAAACTACTTCGGCGTGAGTTTGAAAACAACTCTTGATCAAAGAAAAATGTATTTTGATTTTGAGAACTACTTTCCTACTCAAATTTCTCCTTGATATTTATTGACAAGAAAATTTTATCTACTGCGTTATTTCTTTTCCAACTCTCCCGTCTAAGTATGCGATAATCAAAACTTTACTTAACTGGCTCATTAATAAATTTTTCTTACAGAACAAACCCCTACTACGTATTCATGCTACTTCCCCTACCCTCCCCTCAATTATGCACGACCCGAAAATCATACAAACAACCCTACCAAACCATTCTATTTAAATGCTTTACTAGAGTTGAAAAATTCTGTGAGTGGTGGAGTTCTCATCATAATCATCAGAAAATATGTCAATCCATTTTCAAGTAAACGGGCTTTTGCTTCAGGGTTAAATTGATTTACGCATTTACGTTGAATAAACATTTAAAAAAAATAATGTCTTCCTCTGAATTTTTTTTGCTCATTTTAAATGCGGAGACGTTTTGATTGAAAAAAATAAACGGTTTCCCGACGCGCCAACATTTTTAAAGTCAGTTGTCGTTTTGGTGAGTTAATTCCATTGTGCCACCGGGCCTTCCAGCTCTGGTAAAATTTGATCAGGGATTTGGAAGTGATCTTTGGGAGCATGAGTTTTACTTCGGACAGTGAAGTTTATGGATGAGCTCTCCTTTCAAGTCAACATCTCTGGGATCACCTCAAGGTAATTTCTCAATAATGGAAGATATGATCTCTCAAAGTTCGGTGATTTATTTACTCTGCGTAGCCGGTGTAATGGGATGGTACATCAGGCGAACCAGAAGCGTGGAAAGCCAGAGCGAAATTTTTCGTGTTCAGGAAATTGAGGCGGGGCTTACAGAGCCATCCTCGCTTCATCCTGTAATCAATCCCTCACTTTGCGTTGGTTGTGCGGCTTGTGTGAAAGCTTGTCCGGAAAACAATGTTCTGGGAATCATCAAAGGAAAAGCGGAATTAATTGGACCGACGCATTGCATAGGTCATGGTGCTTGTAAAACCTCTTGCCCCTTGAGTGCAATTTCATTGGTGTTTGGGACAGAAAAAAGAGGTGTCGATATCCCTTTTCTCAATCCCAACTATGAAACGAATGTGCCCGGCATTTTTATTGCCGGAGAATTAGGTGGCATGGGGCTGATAAGGAATGCGGTCAATCAAGGGGTGCAGGCGGTGGACTCAGTTCGGAAACTGAAAGGAATTGGTGGTGAGAATGTGCTCGACCTGGTCATTGTGGGAGCAGGTCCGGCAGGGTTTGCGGCATCACTCGCGGCTATGGAGCACAAGTTACGCTTCGTAACCGTGGAACAGGAAACCTTGGGAGGAACAGTTTCCCATTATCCGCGGGGAAAAATTGTCATGACTTCACCGGTTAAACTTCCATTGGTCGGTAAGGTCGGGTTTAAGGAAACAACCAAAGAAGCCTTGCTTGAATTTTGGCAAGGGGTAGAAAAAAAAACCGGTGTAAAAATAAATTATTCCGAGCGGGTTGAAAGCATAACTAAACTTGAATCAAGTTTTGAAGTTCAAACAAATCAAAATTTATATAAAGCGAATTCGGTGCTTTTGGCTATTGGTCGCCGGGGAACCCCGAGAAGACTTGAGGTGTCTGGAGAAGAAATGCCCAAGGTTGTTTACCGCCTTATTGACCCGGAGCAATACAAAGGAAAACATGTGCTGGTGGTTGGTGGTGGGGACAGCGCACTTGAAGCTGCTATCAGTATTTCAGAACAACCCAAAACACATGTAATCATTTCCTACCGAAGCGAATCTTTTTCACGCGCCAAACAAAAAAACAGAGACAGTGTTGCAAAAGCCGAGTCCACTGGGAATTTAAGAGTTGTGATGAAGTCAAAAATTAAAATTATTTCTGAAAACGCGGTTGAAATTGAGCATGGCGGGAAAGTGGAACTGTTCCCAAATGACGCAGTCATTATTTGTGCGGGCGGGATTCTTCCAACGCCATTTCTTAAAAAAATTGGAATCAATGTAGAAACAAAATATGGGTCAGAATAGAAAAAACACAAATATCTGGGAGGCAAAATTTTTATGCAACAAAAATTAAATTTTTGTGGTCCAGAGTATTTTAAAGGGATGCCGCGAATCATCAGTGGACTCGTCATTTTTTTTATTGCAACCGTGATGTTTGGTCAGGAAATGGTTTTGGCGGAGCAATTTAAAGATGTGAAAGCGGCTGCTCGTGTTCGGAACTTTACTCGAGCTGTAAAGATTTTAATCCCGCTTGCAGAAAAGGGGGATGTAGAGGCGCAGTTTTTACTTGCCGGTTTCTACCGATCCGGAAAAGGGGTTTCGCGCGATTTGTCTGAAGCGGTCAGGTGGTTGGAGCGGGCATCAGGCAGGCAACATGTCAACGCCCAATACAACCTTGGGATCATGTTTGAGAATGGGTGGGGTGTAAAGAAGAACCGACTCCAGGCTCTTAAGTGGTTCCGGACAGCCTCCAATAATGGTCACTCTAAAGCCAAGAGGAAGCTTAAACGGTTTAAAGCTAAATCAAAGTTGTTTTCGGGAGGCAAGGTTTTAAGCCAAAAAAAAGAATTGTTTCGCCTTGTGTTTTCTGGGAATTCTGAACATTTAAGGGCCTTGATTGGGAAGGGAGTGAATATCAATGTTCGGGATGAAGCGGGGCAAACCCCTCTGATTCTGGCTTCCCAAAAGGGCCATTTGAAGGTGGTCCAAACATTACTTGAGTTTGGAGCGGATGTCCACGCTGTCGATGAAAATAAAAATAGTGCGCTGATGAAGGCGGTGAGAAATGGTCATCTCCCTGCAATGAATCATTTGCTACATGCGGGAGCTAACCTCAATTCTCAGGATATAACAGGGGATACTGCGTTAATTCTGGCGACAAGAAAGAAAGATCGAAGAGCCGTTGAAGCTCTTTTGATTCGAGGCGCAGATTTTAAACTGAAGAATTTCGAGAGTCTCACTGCATTGGCTATTGCGAAAACATTGGGTGAAGAAGAACTACTCACAGTTTTTCGTTCTGTAGAAATTATGCGGAGCGCAAAAAATGCCGCCGGAGATGGGGATTTCAAGAAAGCGGCTGGGTTGCTTGAAGGCCTCGCCGCTAAGGGAAATGCAGAAGCTCAGTATCGCTTGGCGGGTTTGTATCGATCAGGTAACGGAGTTCTTCGTGACCACAGCGAAGCTGTCCGCTGGCTAAAAGAGTCTGCTGGTCAAGGAAATGCCAATGCAC
Organism: Nitrospinaceae bacterium; assembly: GCA_029261535.1. Classification (GTDB taxonomy): domain Bacteria; phylum Nitrospinota; class Nitrospinia; order Nitrospinales; family Nitrospinaceae; genus Nitronauta. The sequence goes on from JAJDBF010000011.1 coordinate 138,829, forward strand.
AGTACAACCTCGGAGTGATGTACAAAAATGGTTGGGGTGTTGCCATAAATATGAAGCAGGCAGAAAAATGGTTTGCCCTTGCATTCAGACAAGGGCACCTGATGGCTGGAAGGAAATTGAAACGTAGTGTGGAAGAACTGAAGAGTATTAAAGGCAATTCCAGATTGCAATTGGAAACTCGTTTTTTAGAAGCTGTAAAAAAAGGGGAATTGAAAAAAATTAAGGAAAGTATTCGGGCCGGGGTAAACATTGATGCTCGAAAAAGAAAAGGAGAAACGGCTCTGATGCAGGCATCCGGTGACGGCTCTCTTGACATAGTCAGGTTTCTCCTGGAATCAAAAGCAAATATTCATTTGACGCAAAAAAATGGTGACAATGCCTTGTTGATAGCCTCTCGAAATGGGCATTCGCGGGTGGTGGTCCGATTGTTAGAAGGTGGAGCAAACCCTAATTCCCAAGATCAGGCAGGTGATACTCCCATAATTTTAGCCGTAAAAAATAACGACAAATCGCTTGTAAATATTTTTTTAAAAAACGATATCAATCTTGGCATAAGGAATAAGAAAAACGAATCAGTCTTTGACGTAGCAATCGAATTCGGCGAAAGCGCACTTTTGGGGCCCCTTCTTGCCGCTAAAAAATGGAGCAAACTAAAATCCCTGTTGGCCAAAGGCAGGTTTGAAGAAGCCGCAAAAGGATTAAAGCTCTTGGCCGAAGACGGAGATATTGAAGCCTTGTATCAGCTTTCTGTGTTGGCTCAGTCAGGCAAGGGCATCCCAAAAAACAATCACCAGGCTGTCCGATTTTTACAGGAGGCATCGGCGAAAGGTCATGCCAATGCGCAATACAACCTTGGAGTTATGTATGAGCGGGGATTGGGAGTGAAGAAACACCACGCCACCGCGCTCAAATGGTTTGCTAGTGCTTCGGGACAGGGTCATGAAATTGCAAGAGCAAAAATAGTATTGGAGGAGGCTGAATTAAAAAAGAAAAGAAATATCCCGAATGAAGAACTGGAGAAGGCTCTTTTATTTGCCGCGAAACGGGGAGACCTGGAGGAAGTAAGTTCGCTGATTGAGTTTAAGGTTGACCTCAATGTGCGAAACGAGGTGGGGCAAACGCCGCTTTTTCTGGCGGTGAAGAGTAGTAGCGAAGGAGTTGTCAGGATTTTATTGGAGTCAGGTGCAGAAAGTGATTTGCCTGATGACGTGGGAGATGTTCCTGTTTTGATTGCATCCAATTACGGCAAACGAAAAATCCTCAAGCGCCTATTAAATGCGGGCGCGGACCCTGACGTAAGGGATGCTAATGGAAATACCCCCTTAATACTTGCCAGCCGGAAAAATCATACAGATGTTGTGAAGGCTCTTCTGGACCGAGGTGTCAACCTGGATTTTGAGAATAACAAGAAAAATTCGGCTACTCAGGTGGCGAAGCGCAACGGCAATCGAGAAACTCTTCAACTGCTTCTTTCCAGGGGCGCGATTTTAAAGAACGAGGAAGAGGACTTGATTCCATTTGTTTCAAACCCGAATGTATCCATGGGCAATTTGGTGACCGGGCCTTCAAAAAGAAATTTTCCCTATAAAAATTGGCCTCCTTTAATGATAGCGGCTTGGCGAGACCAGAAAGATGTTGTGAGGGCATTGTTGGTCAAGGGAGCGAATATAAATTTTCAAGACAATCAAGGCCATACGCCTTTGAGCCGTGCCGCCTTCAAAGGGCATGGGGAAATTGTTGCGATGTTGCTAGCCAACGGGGCGAATAAAGAAATGAGTCAGTCATTTCAAAAGACTCCGCTCCACTGGGCCGTTGAACACGGGCATCTTGAAATTACGAGGCAATTAATTAAGGCAGGAGCAAATATTAATGCACGGCAGAAAGACGGGAAAACTCCCCTGACATACGCAATCCTAGGTTCCAGGAAAAAGCTGATTCGACTACTTTTAGCTTCCGGGGTCGATGTGAATCGGGCTTTGATTGACGGGATGACTCCTGCAATGTTGGCAGTTCAATCGGGACAAGCTGAAGTTTTAAAACTCCTGGTGAAAAAAAAATCACGCCTGCATCTGGTTGACGCACAGGGTCGGAACGCTTTGTGGTTTGCGGCTGACAAGAATGATATGGCTTGTCTTGAACTCTTGCTGATCGCAAAGGAAAATACCGAAACCCGAAACCGTGATGGTAGGACTCCCCTGCTTCAAGCTTCGTGGAAGGGCTATGAAAAGGTTGTAAGCCGACTGATATTGGCGGGAGCTGATATTCACGCATTGAGCAAGACAGGAAATACCTCCCTGTTATTTTTGGCAAAAAGAGGACACATCAAAGCAGTCGATCAATTAATTCGCAAAGGCTCCAGAATTAATGAAAAAAATGTGAGCGGGAATACCCCCTTGTTCATGGCCGTAAAAAACGGGCACGTCGATACTGTAAGCATTCTTCTTAAGAAAGGTGCGGACCCTTATCTCAGGAATGGTAATGGTGAACAGGTCGAAAGCGTTATTCCGGAGGGCAGAAGCGACATCAAAAAACTTTTAGAGGATCACAAAAACTCCCAGGGCTGGCTGGAAAATATTCTTTCAAGTAGCAACTAAAAGGAGAGGCAGGAATAAATGAGTCTCTTTTTAATCAAACAACGGAAATGGAATCTTCAGTAACAAACATATCGCTTTCGCCGGAAAAGGGAAAATTGGAAAAATTTTTTCTCTCGGAGGAGCCTAAAGTCATCTTGACCAATTGTGGGAATTTTCTTTTCTTTTCCGGGATAGCGATGGTCGTGTATGTGGGGTGGGGTCTCCGGCAAAGACAATACCTCACCGCAGAATCAGGAGTAGGCTATGCGTTGGGCATCATTGGAGCTGGACTGATGGTTTTGCTGTTGGTTTATCCCTTAAGAAAAAGAGTTCAGGCTTTGAAGCCCATTGGAAGCGTAAAGTTCTGGTTCCAGTTTCACATGCTTCTTGGAGTTGTTGGGCCTGTGTGTATCTTATTTCATGCCAATTTTCAATTGGGATCGACCAACAGCAGGGTGGCGTTATTTTCAATGCTCATCGTTGCATCAAGTGGAGCCATCGGCCGGTTTTTCTATAAAAGGATACATTACGGCCTTTTCGGCAGGAGAGCCAAACTAGACGAACTGCGTGATTTATATGAATCAAAAAAAGGTGAGTTGGACACGGGTGTCGATTTCACACCACAGATTGCTGGAAGGTTGTTGCAGTTTTCTGATGGTCTGATGAATGAGGGGCGGTTTTTTTTTAAAAGCTTTCTGCGTGCATTCACAATGGGCATGAAAGTCCGTCTCTTGTACTGGCAATTAGGCAAAAAATGTAGCGAAGAGCTCAAGAGAGGCAAAGGGGATTCAAAGGACCGGAGGAAACAATTGTTAGAGGCAAAATCAAGAATTTGGGCCTTTCTGGCATGTACACGCAAGACGGTAGAGTTTCGTTTTTATGAGCAGGTTTTTTCGTTATGGCATGTTCTGCATCTGCCCTTGTTTGTGATGCTACTGCTATCAGGAGTTTTTCACGTTCTTGCGGTTCACGCTTATTGAGTTTGGATCTTTGACGACTAAGGAATAAGGCTTGAACCTAAATTTTTTGAAATATTCGGTGACGGCAAAAATTTTAGGAGGGATTCTACTGGGGATGCTTTTGCCTGGTCTTCCAGACAATGCCAATGCGGAAAGTTTAGAACAATTATTAATGCCGGGACCTGTCATTGAAGGGCACGCGAATATTGAAAACGAATGCTCTAAATGTCACTCATTATTTGAAAAAAAATCTCAGACACGGCAATGCGGCAATTGCCATAAAACAGTTGCTGAAGACATCAGGCAAAGTCGTGGATTTCACGGATTGAAGCCAGGGCTTGCCAAAAAAGAATGCCGTTATTGTCATACGGACCATGAAGGGCGGGAGGCGGATATTATTAAACTGGATCTGGAAGCATTTGATCATAGGTTGACAGACTTCGCTTTAAAAGGAGGTCATAGGGCCGTCAAATGTGAACAGTGCCACGCTTCGGGGAAAAAGTTTAAGGAAGCTCGGGTTGTCTGCTTCTCTTGTCATGAGGGGGATGATCGTCATCAAAAAAGGTTGGGAACAACATGTAGCGATTGTCATAGTGAAAAAGCCTGGAGTGATGCAAGTTTTAATCATTCTAAAAAAACGAAATTCCCGCTTAAAGGATCCCATAGAAAATTACATTGCGATAGTTGTCATCCAAATGAAAATTATAAAAAGACTCCCACCACTTGTGTTAGTTGCCACCTGTTAAACGATATTCATCATGGAGAATTGGGAGAAAAGTGCGGAAAATGCCACCGACCAGAACGATGGAAAAGTGTTGGCTTCGATCATGGCAGAAATACCAAGTTCCCTCTAAAGGAAAGTCACGCCAAATTAAAGTGCAAGAACTGCCACCATGGGAACCCTGAAAAGGAAAAATTAAAAAAGGAATGTGTCTACTGTCATCAGGACGATGATGAGCACAAGGGTAGCTTTGGAAAGGAATGCAAGAGTTGCCACAATTCAAGAACCTGGGGTCAGGTTGTTTTTAATCACGACCGTGATACGAAATTTAAACTGTCAGGCTCTCATGCCCGTCGCCAGTGCCACGATTGTCACAAGGGAATTCCGGAAAAAGAAAAACTTAAATCCCAATGTTTCGACTGCCACAAAATGGATGATGTGCATAAAGGGCAGGAAGGGATGAAGTGTGACAAGTGTCACAATCAAAATGCCTGGCGGGAGGATGTTAAATTTGATCATGGCAAGACCCGGTTTCCCTTGACTGGGAACCACAATCGCACCACCTGCGAAGGATGTCATCTGGGAGCCGAATATAAAAATGCCTCAATAGAGTGTGTCGATTGTCACCTGAAACAGGACTATCACCGTGGGCGAATGCCGGTCAAATGTGATAAATGCCATAGCCCAAAGGGCTGGGAATTTACCGAGTTTCAGCATGGCAAGCAAACTGAGTTTGCCTTAAAAGGAGCCCATAAATCCACTGATTGTCATCTTTGCCATACCAGGCGATACAATAAGGAAGTCAAGCTTTCTCAAAAATGTATTGATTGCCATCAACAGGACGATGTGCACAAAAGTCAGCAGGGAAAGGAATGCGGTAAATGCCACAATCAAGGTAACTGGGAGAAAGAGGTCAAGTTTGATCATAATTTGACACGGTTTCCGCTGATAGGATTGCATACCATCATTACTTGCGAGGATTGCCATCTTTCTTCCGAGTTTAAAAATATAAAGTCCGGGTGTGTTGATTGCCATAAAAATAATGACCCTCACAAAAAAAGATTAGGCACCGGTTGTGGCCTGTGTCACAGCCCGGAAGGATGGAGCTTATGGAAATTTGAACATCAACGCCAAACTGAATTCCAGTTAAAAGGTGTTCATAAAAAGCTTGACTGCCTTTTGTGTCATACGGAACCCTTAAATACAGAATTGAAAATGGAAAAAGCCTGTTATGGATGCCATAAGGCAGACGACATCCATAAAGGGGAAGAAGGAAAGTATTGCCAGGAATGCCACAATGAAACTACCTGGGAAGAGGAAACCCGCTTCGATCACGATTTAACATCTTTCCCGCTAATCGGAATTCACGCCATAACTGCCTGCGAAAACTGTCATGTCTCTTCCCAGTTCAAGTCAGTTGAGTCTACCTGTGTAAGTTGTCATCGCCAGGACGACACGCACAAAAAACGCCTGGGACCGCGCTGTGAAACCTGTCACACACCCAATCATTGGAGCCTTTGGGAATTTAATCACAATTCTCAAACCAGGTTTAAATTGAATGGGGCTCATAAAGGGTTGGATTGTCTGGGATGCCACCGGCAGGAAGTTGAAACTAAAATCGAGGTGTCGCAACTTTGCATTTCCTGCCATCAGGCCGATGATGTCCATCGCGGAAAATTTGGGCGGCAATGCGAGAGATGTCATGTGGCGAAATCTTTCAAAGAAATAAATATTCAGCGTTGGAGGGATAATTGAAATCCCTCATTAACCATCTCGTAAAAACACTATCCTGCCACGAAACTCCTTTGATTTCTTCGAGGAATGTTGGACAGGCTATCTTTTTTTTCGGGATGATTTTCATCTCCTGGTTTTTGATTCAAAGTCCAACCGTTGCCGCAAAAACTCATGATGGGCTTCCTGCTATATCACAGAAATCGAATAAAGCATCGTCCAACATAATGGTTGCCGGTATATTTGATTTCCTGCTTGGTGAAGATGATGAGGATAAGCCAGATAAGGTTTCAGAAAATCAGGGTTTTAATGATCGAGAAGATGAACTCCAGCCGCAAAACAAAATCTCGGTGTCAGATGATTCTTACAAAGAAGAGGATTGGAAAAGCTCCTCAAGTTTTGATCATTTCAATACAGGGTTTTCTTTAACGGGCGCACATTTAAGGGTTAAATGTGAAGTTTGTCATATACGGGGAGTATTTAAGGGCACTTCATCTAAATGCTCCTTTTGCCATGACCGCGGCGGACAGATCGGTGCTTCTTCAAAATCTCCCAATCACATAAAGACCACCCAGTCTTGCAATGCCTGTCACACAGCAGGAACCTGGGTTACGGTAGTTAAGGTTGATCATAATTTTGTGACCGGTACCTGCCAGAGCTGTCACAACGGGACCGTGGCTACTGGAAAATCCACGAACCACATTCCGACGAATAACGAGTGTGGCTCCTGCCACACGCCGACCACCTGGAGCTCAACCACCTTCAGTCATTCGGGGATCACAGCGAACTGTGTCAGTTGTCATAATGGAACGATTGAGCCGGGTAAAAACGCGACTCATATCAATACGACCAACACCTGTGAAGATTGTCATAATACGAATGACTGGTCACCTGTTACAAGAGTTGATCACTCGGCGGTGACCGGTACCTGCCAGAGCTGTCACAACGGGACTGTGGCTACTGGAAAATCCACGAACCACATTCCGACGAATAACGAGTGTGGCTCCTGCCACACGCCGACCACCTGGAGCTCAACCACCTTCAGTCATTCGGGGATCACAGCGAACTGCACCAGTTGTCATAATGGAACGATT